>NZ_JBXAJP010000003.1:0-623762 GCF_058797375.1 Prescottella sp. GW823-FHT02E09 | reverse complement strand
GTGTGGAAGACGTCGCCGGCGAAGGTGTCCAGACCGGCGAAGGCCGGGGTGTTCGCGTTCGACAGCGGGCCGGCGGCGACGACGAAGAAGCGGGCCGACACCACGTCACCGCGGTCGGTACTCACCGTCCACCGCAGGGTGTCCTCGTCGAGAACCGCTGAGGTGACCCGGGTTTCGAACTGGATGTGGCGGCGGATGTCGAAGCGATCGGCGACGTGATCGATGTACGCGAGGATCTCGGGCTGGGTGGCGTACTTCTCGCTCCAGTCCCACTCCTGCTCGAGTTCGGGGGAGAACGAGTACGAGTAGTCGACGGATTCGACGTCGCAGCGGGCACCGGGGTAGCGGTTCCAGAACCACACCCCGCCCACACCGCTCGCGGCCTCGAACGCGCGCACCGTCAAGCCCTGTTCACGGAGCCGGTGCACCGCGTACACGCCGGCGATGCCCGCGCCCACCACCACGGCATCGTACGAGACGGCGGGGGAAGCCGAATCCTGTCCGTTCATTGACTGAGTCCTCTCCTGAGCGCGAGGTGCCCGCGTCCGGAATCTCGGACCAGACCTCACGGTTCTTGCGTTGAATCCACGCTATGGCGGGGCGACGGGCCTGGGCAGCGGACCATCCCGCCCAGCGGGTCGTTTCGGCGGAACAGGGACCTTCGTCGCCCGACGAAAACGCCGTCTTGCAGGGCGGATACCTCCGAGTCGGTGACGGAGGGGGTTCCCACCACGAGGGAGGAATCGGGGTGGTGCCGGGCCTGGGTAGCCTGGCGTCGTGCCTACCCCTACCCCCGACGCGACGAGCGCCCGCGTGGACAGCTGGACCTGGGCGGTGCGGCTGTTCAAGACCCGGTCCCAGGCGGCCGCCGCGTGCCGGTCCGGGCACGTCCGGGTGAATGGGACCCCGGCGAAAGCGTCCGTGCAGGTCAAGCCCGGCGACGAGGTGCGGGTGCGGGTGTCGGGCGTCGAGCGGATCGTCGTCGTGGTGCGGCCCATCACGAAGCGGGTCGGCCCACCGGTCGCCGCCGCGTGCATGCTGGACAACAGCCCGCCGCCGCCCGCTCCCGAGGTGCTCGCGTCGATTCCGCGGCGGGACCGCGGTACCGGTCGGCCTACCAAGCGCGAGCGCCGCGACATGGAGAAACTCCGCGGGCTGTAGGCCGGAGCCTCCATCCGATCGGTACCTCCGGACCGTTGACACCCCCGAGAAAGTGGCAGACACTTTCAAAAGGAATGAGGTGTCAATTCGGAGGTTCTCTCATGAACTCGACCTCAGGTTCTGTTACACCGACGTCCCGCCGCCGCTGGTGGGCCCTGACCGCGCTGTCGACCGCGGTCTTCGCGATCGGGATCGACATGATGGTGCTCACGGTCGCGCTGCCCACGCTTGCACGGGACCTCGACGCGACGACGTCGTCGCTGCAGTGGTTCTCGACGTCGTACACGCTGGTGCTCGCCGCGGCGCTGCTGCCCGCCGGTAGTTTCGGGGACCGCATCGGACGGCGAAAGTTGCTGCTGATCGCGATGGTGTTGTTCGGTCTCGCGTCGCTCGCGTGCGCCTACTCGCAGACCGGTGCGCAGTTGATCGGTTCCCGTGCGGTCCTCGGGCTCGCCGCCGCGGCGATCATGCCGATGTCGATGGCGGTACTGCCGATCCTGTTCCCCGACAAGACCGAACAGCAGCGGGCGATGACGATCTGGGTGACCGCCACCGCGCTCGGCCTGCCGCTCGGTCCGATCCTCGGCGGGTGGCTGCTCGGGCACTTCTGGTGGGGCTCGGTGTTTCTCGTGAACGTTCCGCTGGTGTGCGTAGGCCTCGTCGCGGTCGCGCTCCTGGTGCCCGAGTCTCGCAGCGCTGCACCCGGACGCTTCGACGTCGCCGGCGCACTGCTGTCCTCGCTCGGGCTGCTGGCGCTGACCTACGGTTTCATCACCGCCGGCAGCGATGGCTGGGGCGCCGCCCCCGTCCTCGCGGCGCTCGGGGTGGGCGCTGCGCTGCTGGCGGCGTTCCTGTTGTGGCAGAGCCGATCCGGGAGCCCGCTCATCGACCTCGCACTGCTCGCCGACCGCGACTACGCGCTCGGTGCGGGGCTCTCGACGCTCGTGAACTTCGTCATGTTCGGTCTACTGTTCTCGCTGCCGCTGTATCTGGGATCGGTACTGGGTGCAGACGCGCTCGGCATCGGGGTGCGACTACTGCCGATGATCGCCGGACTGGTCGTGGGCACCCGCCTCACCGATCTGCTGGCTCGGATCCTGGGCGCGGGCGCGCTCATCGCCCTCGGATTCGCGGCCCTGGTGGGAGCGTGTCTGCTCGGCACCACCATGACCATCGAATCTGGCTACGGACTGGCCGCGACGTGGCTGACCCTGGCCGGGGTGGGCCTGGGGCTGGCGATGCCCACCGCGATGGCTGCCGCGATCGGCGCCCTGTCACCCGGGCGGTCCGGGTCGGGATCTGCTCTGGTGCAGGCACTTCGGCAGGCCGGTGGCACCATCGGAGTCGCGGTGCTGGGCACCGTCCTCGCCGCCGGCTATCACGCTCGTCTGCCGTCCACGTCGCTGCCCGAACCCGCACAGTCCGCGGTGTCGGATTCGATCAGTAGCGGAGTGGCAGTCGCTCGGGCATCGAATCTCCCGGAGCTCGAGAACCAGGTGCAGGCGGCGTTCGTGCACGGCATGGTCTCGTCACTGTGGATCAGTGCCGCGCTTGCGGTCGTCGGTGGGGTGATCGCGATCGTCGGGCTACCGGTGCGCAGGCAGCCCGAGCCCGAGGCCGCGGCGCCCGTCGATGAGGAACACTGGGCGCATGAGCACGTCGACTGAGCATCTGGGTCTGCGCGAACGGAAGAAGCTCCGCACGCGTGCCCTGATCCGTGAGCACGCGATGCGGCTGTTCACGGAGCAGGGCTATGCCGAGACCACCGTCGAACAGATCGCCGCCGCCGCGGAGGTCTCACCGAGCACGTTCTTCCGCTACTTCCCCAGCAAGGAACAGTTGGTCCTCGTCGACGACCTGGACGCGCCGATGCTCGCGGCGATCGCCGCCCAGCCGTCGGACGTGCCGCCGCTGACAGCCTGCCGGCAGGCGTTCGAGGAGGTGCTGGACTCGCTGTCGCCGGCCGAACTGGCGGCCGAGCGCACCCGGCAGCGGTTGCTGTTCGGCGTGCCCGAACTGCGGGCGGCGATGATCGGCGAGCTCACCCGATCCGTTCGCATCCTCGCGGAGGCGATCGCGGTCCGCGTCGACCGTCCCGCCGACGACTTCGAGGTCCGGGTGTTCGCCGGTGTCGTGGCCGGGGCGGCGCTCGGGGCGGTCGGTGACGACCCGCCGGACCTGGCCACGTTCGTGCGGGCGATCGAATTCCTCGAGCGCGGTATGCCGCTCTCCTGAGGTTTCAGCTCGAGGCCGCGTCGGGCCGAAGCGGCGGACATTGCCCACCCGGGGTCGTGGCGAGTTCGAAGTGCCACATCTCGTTGTCGTAGATCTGGCACAGTCCGTACTCGGAGCCGTTGCGGATCAACCAGTCGTCCGCGTCGGTCGGGCCGATGTCGATCGCCTCGCCACTGACGTGCTTCGACAGCGTCGGCGGATGCACCCATCTCTCGGCCTCCGCACGGCCGGCGTACTTCACTACGGCCTCGTCGAACAGTTGCTGCTGGTACTCACCCGAGCGCCACCCGGAAGTGACGAACATCGAGATGCCGGCCGCCTCGGCGTCCCGGGCGGCGGACTGGACGGCGCGAAGCAGACCCGGCTCGAGCTCGCCGATCGCGTACAGGTGGGTGTCGAACACGGTGACGCGGTCGTCGGACGATATCGCCCCGGAGGAACTTCCGCCGCGAGTCCGGTCGGCCCCGGTCATCGACGAGCGCGGGCCGTCGACCACGGAGACGGGATCCGCGGTCGGCCCGTCGGCACAGGCCGCCAGGATGAGGACGGGCGTCACCGCGAGGCAGTAGCGGAGCCGTCGTGGGATCGTCCGGCGGCGAAGGGGGTCGGTAGTCGACTCGAATGTCTCGATCACGGTTCGAGCATGGGACGTCACTGTCCGCGCGGTATCCGCGGAACGCAACATTCGAGCAACGCACCGTAACAACTATGTCATCACGGAAAGCGCTGCACTGCAGAGATTCACATGGTCGGCAGGCGGAGCGTGAACACCGTGACGGCCGCGTCGCGGATCATCACGATGCTGCCGCCGTGCAGGCGCGCATTCTCGAGTGCGAGCGACAGCCCCAGCCCGCTGCCCTCGCTCCGTCCCCGCGCGGTGTCGACCTTGAAGAACCGCTCGAAGATCTCTTCCCGGAGCGCGTCCGGGACACCCGGCCCGTGATCGCGGACCTCCACCACGGCGGCGGTGTCGGTGTCGAGTCGCACCCGAACCAGGACGGGATCGGCGCCGTGCCGCAACGCATTGCCCACCAGGTTCGCGATCACGATCTCGAGGCGCCGGGCGTCCGCACGCACCCACACCGGACCCGACGCCGACACCGGCACGCGGTCACCCCACCCTCGTGCGGTCAGGGTCGTGCGGACCAGGGCCACGAGGTCCACGGCGCTCGCGTCGAGGCGGGCCCGGCCCACATCGTGCCGCGACATCTCGATCAGATCCTCCACCAGCCGTGCCAGTTTCGTGATCTCGGAGCCCACGACGCGCGCCGCGGCCGCGGTGTCCGCGGGCAGACGGTCCGCATCCTCCCGCAGGATCTCGCCCATCGGTACCAGAGCCGCCAGGGGTGTCCGCAGTTCGTGGGAGACGTCGGCGACGAATCGTCGGGACTGCGACTCGGACGCCGTCAACCGGGCGATCGCCGAACCGTGTTGGCGCATCATCTCGTTGAAAGTCTCGGTCACCTGGGCGAGCTCGGTGACGCCGACCTCGGGCAGCCGCACGTCGAGGTCTCCGGCCGCGGCCTGTGCGGCGGCGTCGTCCAGTCGGCGCAGCGGGCGCACCAGGGTCGAACCGATCCACCACCCGATCAGCCCGCACAGCGCCATCCCCGCCGTCAGTGTGACGGCGACGATACCGACGAGACTGTCGAACTTCTCCTGCACCCCGACCAGCGGCCGGATCGCATACGTCTCGACCTCCGTCTCGGTGTCCCAGGACGTGGCGTCGCGCACCATGAACGAGATGCCTAGCATGATCCGCTGGGAATCGAGGCGTTTGAACCGCACCAGACGGTTCGAGTCCAGCCCCCCGGGGAACGACTCCAGGATCTGCGCCGGGTCGGCCGATCCCGCCCGCAACACGTGACCGTCCTTCATGATCGTGACATTGCCCGGGAACTTCCGTGCCAGATCGACCTGGTCCGAGAGATCCACGGCCTCGCCGAACACGAACGACATCTCCTCCTCGAATTCGGCAATGGCCGCATCCTGCGCGTTGGTGTAGACCCAGGACCGCGCGGCGATCGCCATCGCGATCGCCGTCGTGCCCGCAACAACCGCGACGGTGGTGACGAAGACCAGCACGAACCGTGCCTGCAGCCCGCCGAGGCGCAGTTTCACGGCGCCACGAACCGGTAGCCGAATCCGCGCACGGTCTCGATGATCCGCGGCTCGGACGGATCGTTCTCGATCTTCGCTCGCAGACGCTGGATCGCGGCGTCCACCAGTCGCGAGTCGCCGAGATAGCCCTGGTCCCACGCGGCCGTGAGCAACTGTTGCCGGCTCAGCACGTGCCCCGGATTCTCCGACAGCACCAGCAGCAGCCGCAGCTCCGTCGGCGTCAACGTGATCGGTGTCCCGTCCCGGTGCACCCGCAGGGAGCGGCGATCGATGTCGAGCCCCGAACCGGTGGGAGCGGACGGGGGAGCCGGCACCGTCACCGGGGCGGCGACGGTGCGCCGGAGCACCGCCTTGATCCGGGCGTCGAGTACCCGTGGGGTCACCGGTTTGACGACGTAGTCGTCGGCCCCGGCCTCGAGCCCGGCGACCGTGTCGACGTCGTCGGATCGCGCGGTGAGAATGATGATCGGCACCGTGCTCACCGCCCGCACCCGGCGGCACACCGCGTACCCGTCGTCGCCGGGCAGGCCGAGGTCGAGGAGGACCAGGTCGATCCCGTCCAGTTCGGTCGCCGCGTCGGTGTTGCCGTCCGCGCGGTGCCGGACCTGGTGCCCCAGCCGGCTCAGCCCCAGGGTCATCGCCTCGGCCACAGCCGGGTCATCCTCGATGAGGAGAATGCTTGCCACGTGTCGGCCGCCTTCGTCGAATGAGCGTTCTCCGGTTCGGATCGTACCCGCGCTCACGCGACGTCCCGGGGCGCGCTCACCGCTCCACCAGCCGTTCCGCCTGCGGATCCGAGAACTGCGCGAGCGCCGACCGGTGCGTGTCGGTGGTCGTGAACGCCGACGCGATCAGCGTGAAACAACCGACGATCAGCAGTGCGCCGAGAGCGTCGCTCGGGCGGTGCCAACGCAGCACCACCACCGTCACAGCGGTACCGATCGTCATCAGTACCGCATTGATCGTGACGGCGGTCCGCCATCGCCGCGGCGCGATCAGTACCGCCGCACATCCGACTGCCGCGACCGCCGTGAGGGTGCCGCTGGGGAAGGAGTTGTGCATGACCAGACCGTCCAGCGTCGGACGATCGAGCACGCGCTTGAGACACCACGCGGTCACGATCGGCCCGAAGGTCACCAGCGCCACCGTCGCCGCGAGTCGCAGGGGCTGCGCGCCCATCACGACCAGCAACGCGACCAGGGTCCCGCCCACGAGCACGAGTGGAATCACCATCCCCACGAACACGGTGGAGAAGCCGGTGGCCGGTGAGGCGGATGCGCGGACCATGAGGTTCTGGTCGAGAACCTGGCCGGTCGGAGTATGAACGGCGAGACCGAACACCATGCCCCCGACGACGGCCAGCGCGAGCGCAGCCAGCAGCCGTTCGGGGCGGACGCGGATACGACGACTGGGGAAGTTCATGCCGACGAGGCTGCCTTCGCCGTGTCACGACGCCGCCCCGCCGCCGCGCCGCGCAAGCCACGGAATGTCACGATGTCGTGACATTCGCCGTGCCGCGCACCCTCGGCGGGGCTCCGGCGCTTCAGAGGGCTCTCAGAAACCCGCACTACCCTGAACTGTCGGCCCGACGCGACCGCACGGAAGAGAGAGGCCCCACGATGACGAATCCCGGCGATCCCCGCACCCCGCAGGAGCGCGCATACGATCCCGCCGAGCAGGCGTCCGACGAAACCGTCGAGTGGGCTCGCCCGGCCGACGACGCGACCCGGCAGATCGGTCCGGCTGCCGCGCCCGACCAGCCCACCGAGCAGTACTACACGGCCGACCCTTACCAGGCGTACGGTTCGCCGCCGCCGAATGCGACCCAGGCGTACCCCACATACGATCCCCGCTTCGATCCGCAGGCTCCGCCGTCCAATCCGACGCAGGCATACCCGACGTACTACGCGCAGGGCGGGTACCCGCCGCCCGGTCCGCCGCCGACGGGTGAGGCGCCGTCCATCGAGAACACGCCCGAGCACAAACCTGGCCGCAGGGTGGGGCTGTGGGCGGCCGTCGGGGCCGGTGCGGTGCTGCTGGCCCTCGGCCTGGGCGTCGGCTTCCTGTTGAACAGCGGCGGCCCCGACAACTCGACGACAGCCGCGGCCCCGTCGACCCGCACGTCGGCCCCGGTTGCGCCCGGGCAGCCGCGCAGCACCCCGCCGCCCACGTCGGCGCCCGACACGACATCCCCGCTCGAGAGCATTCCCGGTGGTGTCGGTGAACTGATCGGCAAGGCGGGAACCGCCATGGGCACCATCACCGCCAACGACGGCGGCACGCTCACCGTCGACTCGATCGGCGGGACGAAGGTCACCGTGCGCACCGACGCCGACACCACGCTGATCTCCCTCACCGCCGACACCGTCGCCGATCTGAAGCCTGGCGCATCGGTACTGGTGCAGGGCGACACGGTCGAAGGCGGGGCGGTCACCGCGAAGTTGATCATCGACACGACGCTTCCCGACTTCGGCAACTGACGCGCGGCACCGGATGCCCGGATCAGGCCCGGGAGTAGCTAGGCTGACTCTCGATGACGGCTATGTGGTTCGGATTGGCAGTGATAGCGCTCGCGGGCGCTATCGCGCTGCTCTATGTCGATCGCTCGCGACGCGACCAGACGGGTCGGGTCCGGCAGATCTGGGCGAAGGCGCAGGGATACACGTACAACTCCTCCGATGAGCACCTGCCGTCCGCGTGGCATCGTGCAGCTCTCTCGAAGCAGGAGTACCTCGGTGCGGTGGACGTCGTGCGGGGTGTCCGTCGGGGCGAGCAGTTCGTGCTCTTCGACCTCGAGGACACGGCGACGATCGTCGCAGTGCACCGGGAGGTGGGCTCGGATGTCGACATCGACCTGCGTCTGAAGTCGACGCCACCGCCGCGCGACACCGACCTGAATCTGCTGGGAGCGATCGGGCCGCGCGTGGTGTTCGCGACCGATCTCGAGATCGCGCGCCGGGTGTGCGACCAGCGCATGGTCGCGTTCACCGAGGCGGTGCCGCCGCAGGTGCAGATGCTGTGGAGCGAGGGCCAGTGGACGCTGGGCTCGTTGCCGGTGGGCAGCTCCGGCCGGGACTGGGATGCGGCGATCGAGGCCGTCGCCCGACTGTCGGGCATGCTTCGGGTGCTTCCGCCCGCCACGGAACCGCCGGCCATGGAGCCTGCCGCGCACGATCCGGGTCGCCCGGGCACGCCCGAGCCCGTCGAATAGCGGCACCCGCCCCCTCCCAGTAGATTCCGCTTCTGTGGTTGTCGTGTCGGGTGTTGTTCTTGTTCTTGTAGTGGCTGCAGTGAGCGCTGTGGTTTGGGTGACGGCCGCCGTCCGGCAGCTCCGCCGGACCGACGCGAGCGTCCGGGCAGCCCTCGGGCTCGTTCACGTCGAGCTCGATCGTCGGTACGAGTACATCCCCGGCCTGATACTGGCCGCCGCCGAGACGGTGGGCCGGGACCTCGTGAACACCGTGTCGGGGGCCCGCACCCTCGCCATGCGGATCCGGGAGGAGGGCCTCGATCCGCGTCGGCAGGCCGGCGCCGAGAACGCGCTGTCCGAGGCCCTGCAATCCCTGCTCACCACCGCCCGTAGCTACCCGTCGTTGCGCAACGACTGGGCGTTCACCCGACCCGGCCACGAGATCGAGCAGACCGAGGCGCGGCTGGCCGGCGCGATCCAGGTCTACAACGACATGGCCGGCCGCCTCGACCGCGCGCTCGCCACCTTCCCGACAGGGCTGATCGCCCGCAGAATCGGGATCGTGGGGGTACAGCCGTTCGAGGCGACGATTCTCGAAGTGCCCGCGTCCGGATCCGAGGACTCGGGGACCGGGGACGACGGCGTCACCGACGTCGCGGCCTGAGGGCCGCAGGCGCCGTGACCTGGCCCCCTCGCTAGGCTCGACGCGACGAAATGTGTCTGACTTCGAACGGTGATGGGAGCGACCGATGACGGATCGCGACGAGCTCGCTGCGCTGGTGCGCGAGCTGGCGGTGGTGCACGGAAAGGTGACCTTGTCCTCGGGTAAGGAAGCCGACTACTACGTGGACCTGCGCCGCGCGACGCTGCACCACCGGGCCGGCCCGCTGATCGGCAAGCTGCTGCGCGAACTGGTCGCCGACTGGGACTTCGTGTCCGTCGGCGGTCTGACGATGGGCGCCGACCCCGTCGCGATGGCCGTCATGCACGCCGAGGGACGCCCGATCGACGCGTTCGTGGTCCGCAAGGCCGCCAAGGCGCACGGCATGCAGCGCCAGATCGAGGGCCCCGACGTCGTCGGCAAGCGTGTCCTGGTCGTCGAGGACACCACCACCACCGGCAACTCGCCGCTCACCGCCGTCAAGGCGCTGCGTGACGCGGGTGCCGTCGTCGTCGGTGTCGCCACCGTCGTCGACCGGGCCACCGGCGCCGACGCGATCATCGCCGCCGAGGGACTCGAATACCGCTCGCTCCTGGGTCTCGAGGACCTGGGTCTGAACTGATCGGGGTCGCCCAGGCTCGAAGCTGAAGGGACCGTTCACGTGCTCGCAGCGCATGAACGGTCCCTTCCGCTCATGATCCGACGCGTCGCATATCGTGTTCCGATGCCGATCCGGAAGACGCGGACGACCCTGTCCGACGGGCGCGAACTGATCTACTTCGACGACACCGAGCCGTACGTCGGCGGGGACGCGACCCGTGAATTGCACGACGGTCGCGGCCTGGCGCCGGTGACTGCGCTGTCGACGATGCGCTACGACGTGCTGTCGGGGGAGTGGGTGACGTTCGCGGCGCACCGGATGGACCGAACCTTCCTGCCGTCGACGGACGAATGTCCGTTGTGCCCCAGCCGGTCCGGACATCCGGCAACCGAGATCCCCGACGACGGCTACGACGTCGCGGTGTTCGAGAACCGCTTCCCGTCCCTGTCGCCCGGAGCCGTACTCGACTCCGATCGCGTTGACGGAGAGGCGCTCTGGACACAGCGGCCCGCCGACGGGCGGTGCGAGGTGGTGTGCTTCACGAGCGACCACGACCGCAGCTTCGCCCAGTTGCCGCACTCCCGGGTGCGCACCGTGCTGGACGCCCTCCGCGACCGGACCCGGGAACTGTCGGCGCTGCCGGGTGTCGCGCAGGTGTACTGCTTCGAGAACCGGGGCGAGGAGATCGGGGTGACGTTGGCGCACCCGCACGGCCAGATCTACGCCTATCCGGCGCTGCCGCCGCGCACCGTCGCGCTGGTCCGGCAGGCCGAGCAGCACCGGACCCGCACCGGGCGTTCGCTCCTGCGCGACGTCCTGGACGCGGAGCGTCGCGCCGGCGCCCGGGTGGTGGTCGAGGGAGAGCACTGGACGGCGTATGTGCCGGCCGCCGCGCGCTGGCCGGTGGAGTTGCACGTGGCGCCGCATCGGGATGTCGCGGACCTCACCGAACTCGACGACGCCGAACTCGACGAACTCTCGCATCTGTATCTCGACCTGCTCGGCCGTCTCGACCGGTTCTTCGACGGTGTCGACCGGCTGCCGTACATCGCCGGGTGGCACCAGGCGCCGGTCGGTGAGGGCCGCGAGCTGGGAAGGCTGTACCTGCAGGTCTTCTCGCTGATGCGCTCGCCGCACCGGATGAAGTTCCTCGCCGGCTCCGAGTCGGGGATGGGCGCGTGGATCAGCGACACCACCCCCGAACGGATCGCGGCACGGTTCCGTGAGGTCGCGCCGTGACCGCCGCACGGTTCCGCGCGGGGACCGACGAAACTCTGGCCGCTGCGGCGGACGCGTTCTTCCGGGCCGAGTTCGGAGCGGATCCGGCCGGCGCCTGGGCTGCCCCGGGGCGGGTGAACCTGATCGGCGAACACGTCGACTACGCGGGCGGACTGTGCCTGCCGATCGCGCTGCCGCACAGCACGGTTGCTGCGGTGTCGCCGCGAACCGACGGGCTGATCCGGCTGCGCTCCACCGACGGTGCCGCGTGGGACGGTCGACTCGACGACATCGGACCCGGCCGCCCGCAGGGCTGGGCGTCGTATCCGGCCGGCGTGGTGTGGGCACTGCACGAGAGCGGTCTGATCGCAGACGATTTCGGCGGAGTGGACGCGGCGTTCGTGTCGACGGTGCCGATCGGGGCGGGACTGTCGAGCTCGGCGGCACTGGAATGCTCGCTGGCGCTCGCGCTGGCACCCGCCGCGGACCGCTCGGACCTGGCCGCGGTGTGCGTGCGCGCCGAGAACGACGTCGCGCTGGCGCCGACGGGCGGTATGGACCAGGCGGCGTCGCTGCGATCGGCGGAAGGTCATGCCCTGTTGCTGGATTCGGCGTCCGGCGCGGTGTCGCACGTGCCGTTCGCCCCGGAGGAGCTGTCGCTGTTGGTGATCGACACCCGCGCCCCGCACCGGCTGGTCGACGGGCAGTACGCGAAACGTCGCGCCGCGGTGGAGCGGGCGGCGCGACGGCTCGGAGTCCCGTTGCGTGACCTTGCCGATCGCGGTCGTGACGGCATGGACGTCGTGCGGGGGCTGAAGGACGACGTGCTGCGCCGTCGGGCGTGGCACGTCATCAGCGAGATCGCCCGTGTCCGGCTCGCCGTGCGGGCGTTGGAGTCCGGGGACTTCGCCGAGTTCGGGCGCCTGCTCTGCGCGTCGCACATGTCGCTGGCCCGGGACTTCGAGGTCTCCTGCCCGGAACTCGACAACGTCGTCGAGGGCGCCATGATCGCCGGGGCGCTGGGTGCGCGGATGACCGGCGGCGGGTTCGGTGGATCGGCGATCGCACTGATGCCGGCCGGTGGGGTGGACGACGCCGTCGAGACGATCCTGAGCCGTGCGCGGGAGCGTGAGCTGCCCGAGCCGGCCTTCGCGACTGTCGCCGCGTCGTCCCCGGCTCGCCGACTGCACTGACCTCGGGGTGGGTTCCCGCGGATCGGGACGAGCGGATCCTTCGGGCGGCACCGTCGCGTCATGCTCGGGGCACGACGACGAACGGAGTTCACCGTGAGCCACGCGCAGCTGCGAATGTCCGAGCTGGGATCGGATTCGGTCTCGGTGCTGCGGATCATCGCCTACTTCGACGAGCTCGGGGAATCTGCCGCCAACGCCGACACCGTCGTGCGGGCGGCGGCCATGCTCGCGGAATGCCCGGTCGGCGCGTGCTGGGCGTCCGGCACCGTGATCGGATACGACGCGCTCGGCGACCTGCTCGACGTAGCGCGTCCGGCGGAGCGGGTGCCACGGGACCCCGTGGTGTGGCTGGAACGCGGCGGTGCCGAGCGTCCACTCGATTCGGTTCTCCTGGATCGACTCCGCCACACCCTGCGCGTCGCGGCCGTCCGGTCGGGCTCGACGGACGGCCTGCGGATGGGTGATCCCGCGCTGCTCGAGGTGGTGCTGTCGGACAAGGAACGCCGCGAGGACCGGGTGCGTGCGGTGGGGCTGCTCGGGCTGGACCCGGCGCGGGACCTCCGCGTGCTGGCGGTGTCGGCGGCGGCGAGTGCCGCTGCGGTCGAACTGATCTCACGGACCTGTGCGGGCCGACTGGTCCGCTCCGTCGATGTCGGTAACCTGACCGCCGTGCTCCTGCAGGACAACGCCGACAGCCGGACCCTCGCGGACGGGCTGCACGCCGCGATCGTCGTCGCGCACCCGACGTCGGGTGCCGATCGCGGTCCGTGGGTGGGGATCGGGGAGCCGACGAGCGTGTACGCGGCACCGACGTCGTGGAAGCAGGCGCTGCGTGCGCTGCGGTTCGCGTCGTCCACCGGGTACGGGCGACGCGCGGTCGCGTACGGACGACTGAGCTCGCTCGAGCTACTCGTCGAATTGCCCCTCGAACGCCTGCTTCACGATCGGGACGTCGCGCGGATCAATGCGATCGCGGCCTCGGCTACCGGCGCCCAGGAGGTGGCCACCCTCGAGGCGTTCTGCGTGTTCGGCTCGCTCCGGCGGACCGCGGCCGAACTGCACGTCCACCACAGCACCGTCGCGTCCCGCCTGGCGCATCTCGAGGCCGAGATGGGCTGGGACCTGGAGGATTCGATGGACCGGTTCATGGCGACACTGGTGCTGATGATTCGCCGGATGGCGTTGTCGTCGACCGAACTTGCGGCAGCGGAGATCTTCGGATCGAGGTTCTGAGCCCGACATCTGTCGGGTCCGGCCGCCGGATCGGGCGACATCCGTCGGGTGACCCACACCCATCCGATGGGTCACGATCGTGGCGAAGTTCGTTTCATCGGAAAGGAATTCGCACACATGGCTGTCATGGACCCCACTCGCACCTGGGAGCTGCTCGAGCAGCGTCTCGCCGTCACCACCGACGCCCGACACCGCGTCGTCCTCGGCGCGGTGATCGAGCACATGAGAGCCGAGGCCGCTCCCGACCTGGATCGGCTGATGGCCACGCTGAATCCTGCTCCCGACTACCACTTCTGGAACGGCGGCAAGGACGTCGGACCCAAGGGAACCGACGGCGTGAGGACGTACTACATCGACTTCCTCGCGACCCGCACCAACATCCTCGAGTACGAGCTCGACCGCCTCGTCGTCGACGACCACTGTCTGGTCACGGAGGGCTTCCTGAAGCAGATCTACCCGGGGTCGTATGCGGCGCAGATCGGGATCCCGGTCGACGACGAGGGGGCCGACTACCTCGTCGTGTTCCGGCAGCTGATCCTGTGGCCGGTGGACGAGCACGGCCTGATCCAGGGCGAGGACTCGTACCACTCCGGGCCGTCGCGTGTCACCAAGCTGTCGTTCGACGAGCTCCCGCAGGAGTACATCGATCTGGTGCACACCCCGGCCACCTGAGCACTCCCCGGTCAGGACCTCAGTCCGCGTCGCCGACGGTGACGGCCGTGGCCTCCTCGATGCTGTGCGGCTCCGGATCGTGATCGTCGACGTGCGCCAACACCTTTCGTCCGGTGGCGAGGACGGCGATCGCAGCGACGGTGAGCAGGGCGCCCAGCCAGAACGGAGCGTGGACGTTGTGCTCGCCTAGCTTGCCGGCGACGTACGGGGCAGCGGCGCCGCCGACGAAGCGGACGAAGCTGTACGCGGCCGAGGCGGTCGAACGTTCGACGGGCGCGGAGATCATGACGGTCTCGGTGATCAGGGTGTTGTTGACGCCCAGGAACAGTCCGGCGAGGACGACGCACACGATCAGCGCCGGCTTGGAGTCGGTGAACAGGCCCATCGCCGCGAGGTCGACCGCGAACAGGGCCAGCGAGGCCATCATCATCGGCAGTGTGCCGAAGCGGCGCTGCAGGCGTGGGGCCAGGAAGACCGACGCGATCGCCAGCATCACGCCCCAGCCGAAGAAGATGAAGCCGATCGAGTAGGCGCCCATGTCCAGCGGGAACGGGGTGTACGCGAGCAGTGTGAAGAATCCGTAGTTGTAGAGCAGTGCGGTGATCGCGACGGTGAGCAGGCCCCGGTGGCGCAGCGCGAGGAACGGTGCCGCGAGCGATGTGCGATGCTGCGGCGCGGGTGCCTTCGGCAGCATCACCATGATGAGGATGAACGCGACGGCCATGAGCGTCGCGACGCCGAAGAACGGTGCGCGCCAGCTGATGTTGCCCAGCACGCCGCCCACGAGCGGACCGACGGCGATGCCGATGCCGAGCGCGGCCTCGTACAGGATGATCGACCGGGCGACTCCGCCGCTCGCGGCGCCGACGATCGCCGCCAGTGCGGTCGCGATGAACAGCGCATTACCCAGGCCCCAGCCGGCACGGAAGCCGACGATCTGGTCGATGGTGTCCGAGGCGCCGGCGGCGGCCGCGAACACCACGATGATCGCCAGGCCCCACAGCAGGGTCTTCTTGGCGCCGATCCGGCTGGAGATCACGCCGGTGAACAGCATCGCGACGCCCGTGACCAGCATGTAGCTGGTGAACAGCAGCGACACCTGCGACGGGGTCGCGTCGAGCTGTTCGGCGATGGGCTTGAGAATGGGATCGACGAGGCCGATGCCCATGAAGGCGATGACGCTGGCGAAGGCCACGGCCCACACCGCTTTCGGTTGTTGCAGGATGCCGGGCTTCTCGGTTCCGGTGGCGGTCGCGGTGCTCACATGACCCTCCTCAGGATGTGTCAGTAGTCGGTGGCGGCGGTCCGGATGATCGCCCGGAGTTCGCCGAGGCCCTCGGAGAGCCGAGCGAGTTGCTCGGGAGCGAGGTGCGCAAAGTGCGGTGTCAACACGTCGGCCATGTCGCGCCGCGCAGTGGCGAGCCAGTCCCGGCCCTGGTCGGTGATACCGACCAGGACGGCGCGGCAGTCGTCGGGGTCGGCTTCCCGCGAGACCAGTCCCTCCTCGCCGAGCCGTTTGAGCAGTGCGGTCGCGGACGGTTGGGAGCAGCGGTCCAGGCGCGCGAACGTGCTGATCCGAACGGCACCCTGCTCCTCGAGCAGCGACAGCGCCCGCATCCACGACCGGGAGTGGTCGTCGGTCGCGAGGGCCGACGCGAGGCGGGTGAAGCGGTGTGCGTTGCTGACGAGATCGACGAGCAGGTCACGAAGTTGGGGATCGGGCGAACTCACTCAAAAAGATTACATAAGCTAACTATCTATGTAAACCCCGGTTCCTCACTCGGGACGGGGATGCGGCGGTACGGTCGAGTCGAAATCCGGACATGAGGAGTGGGCATGGCATTCGCGAGCGGCAAGAAGTGGGGACTCGAACACGCGGTGTTCGTCGGTGCGACGGCGGCGACCGTCTACGGTGCGGTCACCGGACGCGAGCGGGTCCAGCAGGTCGCCAAGCCGCTGATGGCTCCGGCCCTCGCGACGCGGGTGCTGCGTCGCCGCGGCGACCTGGACACCGCCGACACCGCCCTGCTCGTAGCCGGGCTCGCCGCGGCCACCGTCGGCGACGTGTTCATGATCGACCCGGATGTCGACGCCCGGCTGCGCCGCGGTGCGACGTCGTTCGGTGTGATGCAGACCGGTTACTCCTCGCTGCTGGTCCGTCGGGGCGCCAGGCCGCGCCGCGCGGCCGCGCTCCCGCGGCTCGGGGCGTGGGCGGGGGCGTCGGGGCTGCTGCACGCCAAGGCGCCGACCGTGGCGAAGACGCTCACCGGCTACGGATTCCTGCTCGGCACCACCGCGACACTCGCCGCCGATCCGGCTCTCGCGCCCGGTGCCTCCGACGTTGCGGGGCTTCCGGTGCCGAACGGTCGGGACCGCCGCAGCTGGCTCGGGCTCGGCGGGCTGCTGTTCACCGGCTCCGACGGCCTGATCGTGGTGCGCAAGCTGTTCCTGCGCGGCGAGAAGCCGCGGGCCGCCGCGGAGGGCGCCATCCTCGCGTCGTATGCGGCGGCGCAGTTGTTGCTCGTCGAGGGGATGATCGAGCTCGGCCGGCGCGCGAAGGCGCGAATCCGCTAGGGGCAGATCATGATCCGGTCGCGGTTCCGGGGGTCGACGCGGATCGAGATGGTCTCGCCCTCGACGAACCGCGCCCGGTTCTCCGGGAGCACCTCGTAAAGGACCTTGCCCGTGTACGAGTCCGATCCGGGCACCGTCAGCGCCAGATCGAGCTCGGTGAGCTCGCCGTTGTCGACGGTGCGCCGGATGGGCTGGGCGTGCTGGATCTTCGCCCAGCCCTCGAGCCCGTGCCGGGCGAGTCTGCGCTCGGATCGGGTGGGGCGGTCGGCCCACATCATGCCCAGCCCCAGCGCCGAGCCGTATGCCGCGAGCAGCCCGCCGACCTGGTACGGGATGGTCCCGGGCGCGGTGTGATCGATCAGCCAGCCCAGCCAGATCGACAGGACGATGACGTAGCTGACGCTGATGAAACAGACGGTGCGAACGATGCGTGGGTGGTTCATGGTCTCCGTCGTCCGAGCGCCGGCACCGGAAGCCGGCCGCGCGAACGCAACTCTCTCCGATCGCCTCCAGCCTATCCATCCAGCGCCTAGCCTGTCGGCATGCCTCCCACATCACCACGCACCGTGTTCATCACCGGGGCGGCCGCGGGGATCGGCCGAGCGACGGCCCTGAAATTCGCCGACTCCGGCTACGTCGTCGGTGCCTACGACATCGACGAGGACGGCCTCGAGTCTCTCCGAACGGAGATCGTCGACCGCGGTGGACGGGCACGGGTCGGCGTCCTCGACGTCACCGCTCCGGACGAGTGGAAGAATCGACTGGCCGAGTTCACGTCCGACGACAGACGGCTCGACATCCTCGTCAACAACGCCGGAGTGCTGACGTCGGGGCGGTTCCAGGACATCCCCGCCGACGCACACCGCCGGATGATCGACATCAACGTCGGCGGCACCGTGAACGGGACGCTCGCCGCGTTCGAGTACCTGAAGGAGACGCCGGGCGCCCAGGTGGTGAACCTGTGTTCGGCGTCGGCCATCTACGGTCAGCCCGAGCTGGCGACCTACAGTGCCACCAAGTTCGCGGTGCGAGGACTCACCGAGGCGCTCGATCTGGAATGGCGTGCCCACGACATCCGGGTGATCGACATGTGGCCGTTGTTCGTCGGGACGGGGATGGTGCGCGGGATGTCCATCGCCAGCACCCGCTCGCTCGGCATCCGACTCAACGCGGAGGAGGTCGCCGACGCGATCTTCGACGCCACGCGGAGCCGTCGTCGAGCGCTGCCCAAGGTGCACTATCCCGTCGGCCGGCAGGCGCAGGTGATGTCGGCGGCCGCGCAGTTCTCCCCGCAGTGGCTCACCCGGATGACGAACAGGCTGCTCACCCGCAGCTGAGATCGGTCGGCCGGCGACTAGAGTTCGATGTCGGTCGATCGGTCGGGAATTCGTCAGGAGTCGCTGCTGTGCGTCGGGTAACGCCGCTGGGTGTGAGGGCCTGTGCCGCGGTGGCCGCGGCACTGACGCTGAGTGGGTGCGGCGGATCGCCGGACACCCCGGCGGAGGCAGTGCCGACGGGTACCGTCGTGGCGCCGACCACGACGACGATCCCGGCGCCCACCACGACGACGACCGCACCGGTCACCACGACGACCGAGACCACCACGACCTCGGCGGCGGCCACCACGACGCTCACCGACGTGCAGTTCCAGCGCAACGAGTCGTACTACTTCACCTCACCCGACGGCACTTTCAACTGCGGCATCGTGCGGTTGCCGAGTCGCACCGAGGCGGGCTGCGAGGGGTCGACGAGCCCGATCCCGCCCAGGCCCGACGACTGCGTCGTCAGCTGGGGCAACGGGATCCGCGTCGAGAACGCGGGACGGGGTGGGTTCATGTGTTCGGGTGGACGGGTCTACACGTCCGGGACCGGAGCCGATCCGGTGCTGGCACCGGGCGTCGAACTCGCCCAGCTCGGCTACACGTGCACGACCACGGCGACATCGGTGACATGCGCCAATGACGAGACCGGCCACGGATTCACCGTCGCCCCCGATTCGAACGAGACGTTTTGAGCACTGACGATACGAATCCGACCGGCGCCACCGAGGAGGCCGACGCCCCCGGCCCCACCGAATGGGGTGAGCATCCGTACGGCGTCGGCCCGTGGCTCGAGGAGCATGGGGCGCCGCTGCCCGACGATCCGCGGTACGACCCGCAGCTGCTCGCCGAGGGGGACCGGCGCAACGTCGTCGATGCCTACCGCTACTGGACGCGGGAGGCCATCGTCGCCGACATCGACGGCCGCCGGCACCCGCTGCATGTCGCGATCGAGAACTTCGGGCACGACGCCAACATCGGCACCGTCGTGCGGACCGCGAACGCGTTCGCCGCGGCCGCCGTGCACATCGTCGGTCGACGACGCTGGAACCGGCGCGGCGCCATGGTCACCGACCGCTACCAGCATCTGGTGCACCATGCCGACCTCGACGACCTCGCCGCGTTCGCACGGGAGCACGGGCTGACGGTCGTCGCGGTGGACAACACTCCCGGGTCGGTCCCGATCGAGACGGTGGAGCTGCCGCGCGACTGCCTGCTGCTGTTCGGGCAGGAGGGCCCCGGCGTCACCGAGCAGGGGCACGACGTGGCGTCGATGACGGTGTCGATTGCGCAGTTCGGGTCCACCCGCAGCATCAACGCCGGCGTAGCCGCGGGTATCGCGATGCACACCTGGATACGTCAGCACGCGAATCTCGGCCGCGCCTGGTAGCGGAAGTGTCCGTGCCGAGGCAAGATCGGTAAACATGCAGCGCGAATGGTCCGCTCGTGCGGACGCCGCCGAGAACGCGGTGATCACTCGGCACATTCGACGCGTCTGGGGGATGCCGGGTACTGCGCTCGCGGTTGTCGCGTGGCCCGCGGTGCGGCGGGAACGGGTGTTCGTGAACTGGCACTACTGGTGGCAGGCGCACGTCATCAACTGCACCGTCGACGCCGCCGAACGCAATCCCACCGCGCGCCGTCGGCGTCGGTTGACGAGACTCATTCGCGGCCATCGGATCCGGAACATCTCCGGCTGGACCAACAGCTACTACGACGACATGGCGTGGCTGGGGATCGCGCTCGAGCGAGCCCAGCGGATGCAGCTGATCGACAACCGCAAGGCTCTCGCGACGCTCGAATCGCAACTGTTCGACGCCTGGTCGCCCGATCAGGGCGGCGGCATCCCGTGGCGTAAGCACTCGGATTTCTTCAACACTCCGGCGAACGGCCCGGCCGGGTTGATGCTCGCCCGCAGCGGGCGGTTGTGGCGGGCGCAGGCGATGGCCGATTGGATCGACGACACGCTCAGGGATCCGGAGACGGGCCTGATCTTCGACGGGATCCGGAGCGACGGCGAGATCGAGCGCAACATCTACTCGTACTGCCAGGGGACGGTGCTCAGCCTCGAGACCGAGCTCGCGGTCCGGATGGGTGCGCCCCGGCACCGGCTGCGGGTGCACCGATTGGTCGACGCGATCGACGAGCGCCTCACCAAGGGCGGCGTCATCCGTGGTGGCGGCGGCGGGGACGGTGGACTGTTCAACGGGTTGCTCGCCCGCTACCTGGCGCTCGTCGCGCTGATGCTGCCGGGGGACGCCCCGGAGGACGTGCGGGCGCGGCGGATCGCAGCGCAGCTCGTGCTCGGTTCGGCCGAGGCCGCGTGGGAGAACCGGCTGCAGGTGGAGGAACTGCCCCTGTTCGGGAAGGACTGGAGCCGGCCCGCGCTGCTGCCGGGCCTCGGGGCGGGAATCGCGACCGTGTCGAGCGGATCGGTGCATTCGTCCGACATCGCGGAACGGGACCTGTCCGTGCAGCTCAGCGGATGGCTGCTGATGGAGTCGGCCTACCTGGTGTCGGCGGCGGGGTATCCGAAACGGCGGTGACGGCCGTCAGTCGTGCACCTCGTCGACGACGACGTCTTCGGCGGGCTTGGCCATCTCGCGCCGGTACCCCCACACACCCAGGGCGGTCCCGATCACCAGCAGGCTCACCATGGTGCCGAGCACGGCCGGCATCAGCCACGGCACCCGCTCGAGCACGGACCCGAAGTAGAAGCCGACGAGCAGCAGCACCGGTGCCCAGAGGATCGCGCCGATGCTGCTGGCGACGGTGTAGCGGCGGTGGTCCATGTTCGCCGCCCCGGCGACCATCGGGCACAGTGTGCGGACCCACGGGATCCACCGCGCCACCAGCACCGCCCAGAACCCGTGCCGGTCGAGCAGGACGTTGACCTTGTGCAGGTTCTTCGCGTTGACGTACTTGCCGTTGCGCCGGGCGACGAGATGATGGCCGCTGCGCTTGCCGATCGCGTAGCCCACCTGGTTACCGGCGATCGCGGCGCCCATCGCGCCGACGGACAGCGCCCACGTGTGCTGGGCGCCGGACCCGTGCGTGGCCAGCACGATGCCGGCGGTGACCAGCATGGAGTCACCGGGCAGGAACAGTCCGATGAGAAGAGCGCACTCGAGGAAGACGAAGGTGAGTACGACGATCCACACCAGTGCCGGACCGGCGGACTCGAGCGGCCCGAACGTTCCGGCCGCGGTGATCATCGTCAGGCGGTCGGGTCGTGGGGAGCGCTGACCGACTCGGTCTCGGCGGGCGCCGCGGCGGAGCCGGACTTACGCGAGGCGAGGAACCGCTTGCCGACCTCGACGATGATCGGGATGACCGACACGAGGACGATGCCGATGAAGATGTAGTCGATGTTGTCGGCGATGAACTGGATCTGTCCGAGCCAGAAGCCGAGCAGCGTCACGCCGGCGCCCCATACGATGCCGCCGATGACGTTGTAGGTGATGAACGTCGAGTACTTCATCTTCGACGCGCCCGCGACCAGCGGTGCATAGGTGCGCACGATCGGCACGAAGCGGGCCAGGAAGATGGTGGCCGGGCCGTGCTTCTCGAAGAAGGCGTGGGCCTCGTCGATGTAGCTCTTCTTGAAGATCTTCGCGTCGTCGGACTTGAACAGGGCCGAGCCGCCCTTGGTGCCGATGACGTAGCCCACCTGGTCGCCGAGGACCGCGGCGATCGGGATGGTCACCATGAGCACCCACAGCGGCGCGAACGGTTCCACCTCCGCCGACTTCGAGGCCGCGATCAGACCCGCGGTGAACAGCAGGGAATCGCCCGGCAGCAGCGGGAACAGCAGACCCGACTCGATGAAGACGACCAGCAGGAGTCCGATCAGCATCCACGTGCCGAACGAGTTCAGCAGGTTCACTGGATCGAGGAATCCCGGCAGCAATGCCAGATTCGTGGTCACGGACTCCGAGGCTGCCAGCACATTCACGGGCACCAGACTACCGGCGGCCACTGAGAGCTCGCTGAGCCGACCGCACCGGGCGAGCCGACACCAGGGGAGGCATTCACCCGCCCGGGTTGCCATACTGCATAGACCACCGGCGCGCCGTCACAGTCGGCAGCGCCCCCGAACCGTCACATGGAGGACAGCCGCCGTGCCTATCGCAACTCCCGAGGTCTACGCCGAGATGCTCGGACGGGCCAAGGAGCACTCCTTCGCCTTCCCCGCCATCAACTGCACCTCGTCCGAGACCATCAACGCGGCCATCAAGGGCTTCGCGGACGCCGGCAGCGACGGCATCATCCAGTTCTCGACCGGCGGCGCGGAGTTCGGTTCGGGCCTGGGCGTCAAGGACATGGTGACCGGTGCGGTCGCGCTCGCCGAGTTCGCGCACGTCATCGCAGCCAAGTACGACGTGACGATCGCGCTGCACACCGATCACTGCCCCAAGGACAAGCTGGACACCTTCGTCCGTCCGCTGCTCGCGATCTCGCAGGAGCGCGTCAACAGCGGTCGGAACCCGCTGTTCCAGTCGCACATGTGGGACGGCTCGGCCATCCACATCGACGAGAACCTGGAGATCGCCCAGGAACTGCTGAAGCTGTCGAAGGCCGCGAACATCATCCTCGAGGTCGAGATCGGCGTCGTCGGCGGTGAAGAGGACGGCGTCGAGGCCGAGATCAACGACAAGCTGTACACGTCGCGCGAGGACTTCGAGAAGACCGTCGACGCGCTCGGTGTCGGCGAGAACGGCAAGTACCTGCTGGCCGCGACGTTCGGCAACGTGCACGGTGTCTACAAGCCGGGCAATGTCGTCCTCAAGCCGGAGGTGCTGGCCGAGGGCCAGGCTGCGGCTGTCGCGAAGCTGGGCCTCGCGGACGGCTCCAAGCCGTTCGACTTCGTCTTCCACGGCGGCTCGGGCTCGCTGAAGTCGGAGATCGAGGACTCGCTGCGCTACGGCGTCGTGAAGATGAACGTCGACACCGACACCCAGTACGCGTTCTCGCGTCCCATCGCCGGCCACATGTTCTCGAACTACGACGGTGTCCTGAAGATCGACGGCGAGGTCGGCAACAAGAAGGTCTACGACCCGCGCAGCTACCTCAAGAAGGCCGAGGCCGGCATGACCGCTCGTGTCATCGAGGCCTGCAACGACCTCAAGTCCGCGGGACGTTCCGTCTCCGCCGGCTAGTCGGGGGTCGCTGAGGGGTTCGGCCCCTCGTCCGTCTCCACGTTTTGCGCACTTGTCGCTGGTCAACCCGTGCCGGGAACCGCGACAAGTGCGCAAAACGCGTTTCGGGGGACGTCTCTCCTCGTGAGCGCCCTCAGTCGGGGTCGCAGACCTTCCACTCGCCGTCGACGCGTTCGAGGTCGAACGTGCGCGGGGAGGCGTCGGTCGGATTGGCTTGCGTGTGCGCGGTGACCTGGACGATGGCGGCATCGCCGGTGATCTGGACCGTGTCGATGCCGGTGACGACGGGGACGTTGCCCTGCGCGACGGAGTTGCGGTGCACGTCGGCGAACTCGGTGGGCGGGATGCCGCGGTAGAAGTCGGCGAGCGTGCCGCACGTCGACGACTGCAGGGTCGACAGGTCTCCGGACGCCAGCGCGTCGACGAACGTGTCGACGGCGTCGCGCACCTTGGTCTCGTCGGCTCCGTGGGCGCCGCCGCGGGCGATGACGAAGCCGGTGACGCCGAGCGCGGCGAGCACGCCGACGACCGCGACGGTCGAGGCGATGATCCAGCCGCGTCTGCCGCCGCGCCGCCCACCGGGCTGCGCGGCCGGGGCGACCGGGTCGATGCGCTGCGGACCGGGACCGGCCGGTGTGGCACGAGACTGGTTGTCGTTCGGGTCGGGCACGGGACGCCTCTCGGTCCGGGAGTGGGATCGACTGGTGGGCAGCCTATCGGCCCGAGTATCGGGGCGGGCACGGTGGACGTAACCTGGACGCCATGACGTCTTTCGGTGATCTTCTCGGCCCGCAGCCCACTCTGCTCCCCGGTGACGAGGACGCGGAGTCGGACCTGCTCAACCACGAGGACCCGGCGAAGGTCGCCGCGGCGCATCCCACTGCTTCGATCGCGTGGGCGTACCTGGCGGAGGCGGCCCTCGAGCAGGGGCAGACCATCACCGCGTACGCGTACGCACGCACCGGCTACCACCGTGGCCTCGACCAGCTGCGCCGCAACGGGTGGAAGGGCTTCGGTCCGGTCCCGTTCAGTCACGAGCCGAACCGCGGCTTCCTGCGCTGTGTCGCCGTGCTGGCGAAGGCCGCCCAGGCAATCGGTGAGAACGACGAGTACGCACGCTGCCTGGACCTGCTCGAGGACTGCGATCCCCGGGCCGCCGAAGCACTTGGTCTCGGCTAGCCGCTTCGTTCCGCGCCCGGCAGCGGGCCGGGAGCGCGCGCAGGCGTCGGTCCGTCGCCTGCGCGCGTCGGCGCTGCCGGTGCTGCAATGTGCTCTGGCGGCCGGCCTCGCGTGGTGGTTCGCCACCGAGGTCGTCGGACACACCCGGCCGTTCTTCGCGCCGATCGCGGCGGTCGTCTCGCTGGGCCTGTCGCTCGGCGCGCGCCTGCGCCGATCGGTGGAACTGGTCTGCGGTGTGACGGTCGGCATCGGTGTCGGCGACCTGTTGATCTCGCTGATCGGCACCGGTGCGTGGCAGATCACGCTCGTCGTGGCATTGGCGATGTCGACGGCGGTGCTGATCGGCAGCGGGCCCATCTTCTCGATGCAGGCCGGCACGTCTGCCGTGCTGGTCGCGACGTTGCTGCCGCCGGGCGACGCCGCCGGAGTCGACCGGATGGTCGACGCCCTGGTCGGTGGTCTGGTGGGTATCGCGGTGGTCGCGATCGTGCCCACACATCCGGTGCGCCGGGCCCGCCGGGACGCCGCCGGGATCCTCGCGACCGCGGCCGAGGTGCTGCAGCTGGTCGCCGACGGGCTCATCGAGAACGATCCCAAGCCGATCGAGAAGGCCCTGCGCGACGCGCGGGCTACGCAGTCGGCAATCGATTCGCTGCGCAGCAATCTGTCCGGTGGTAAGGAGATCAGCCGGATCTCCCCGCTGTACTGGGGCAGCCGCGCCCGCCTGGCCCGGCTCACGGCGACGGCCGATCCGATCGACAACGCGATGCGCAACATCCGCGTGCTGTCGCGCCGGTCGCTCTCGCTCGTGCGTGATGACGAGATCCTCGACCCACGTCTCGTCGACGAGATCGAGAAGCTCTCGCACGCCCTCGATGTGCTGCGCCGGATGATTCTCGCCGAACCGGGGGAGCAGCCGGATCAGGCGGAGGCGGCCCGGGTGCTGCGGACCGTCGCGTCGGGAATGAAGCCCGAGCTCGTCGAGAAGGCCGGCATCTCCGCGACCGTGGTGTTCGCGCAGATCCGGTCGCTCATCGTGGATCTTCTGCAGGTTGCGGGACTCGAGCGGATCTCGGCGATCGCGACGCTGCCGCCGACGGTTCCCAACCCCGCCTACAAGCCCGAACTCTGACTTCTTTTCATATATGCGAATGTATGCATATGATGGGCCGGACTTACGAGGAGGGTGATCATGGGAGCCGGTCACGGGCACAGCCACGGCAACACTTCGGGCGTCGGCGCCGCCGGTCCGTCGCATACGCGGATCCGCAAGATGGTGATCGCGCTCGGGATTCTGATCGTGTTCCTGATCCTCGAGGTGGTCGTCGGCCTCGCGATCGGATCCCTGGCGCTGCTCGCCGACGCCGGGCACATGCTCACCGACGTCGTCGGCATGTCGATGGGGCTCGTGGCGCTGCTGCTCGCGAAGCAGGGATCCAAGGCTGCGGCCCGCACGTTCGGCTGGCATCGCGCCGAGGTTCTCACCGCGATGGCCAACGCCGTACTGCTGCTGGGCGTGGCCGCGTTCGTGATGTACGAGGCCATCGGCCGGATCGGTGACGTCCCCGACATCCCCGGCGTGCCCCTGATGGTCACCGCCGCCGCCGGCCTGGCCGCCAACATCGTCGTGATGCTGATGCTGCGCGGCGACGCGAAGGACTCCATCGCCGTCCGCGGCGCGTATCTCGAGGTGCTCGCCGACGCGGTCGGCAGTGTCGGTGTCCTGATCGCCGGCGCTGCACTGGTGTTGTTCGACTGGACCTACGCGGACATCGTCGTCGGTGTGCTGATCTCCCTGTGGGTGGTGCCGCGTGCGCTCAAGCTCGCCGGATCGGCGCTGCGGATCCTCACGCAGGCGTCGCCCGCCAACGTCGACGTCGACGCCGTCCGCGCGGATCTACGTGCGGTGCCCGGGGTCTCGGACGTCCACGATCTGCACGTGTGGACGCTCACCACCGGGATGGACGTGGCGACCGTGCACCTGACCACCGATTCGGACTCGCAGCGGGTGCTGGCAGCGGCCAAGACCGTGCTGGACACGCACGGCCTCAGTCACGCCACCGTTCAGGTGGAATCCGGTGTCGAGGGCTCCCGCTGCCAGGAGGACCTCACCTGGTGACGCGTCAGCGATAGCCGTCGGTGTTCGCGGGCAGGTCACGGTCCTGCACCTCGACGATGTACCGCCAGCAGTCGGGCCGGGACCCGTCCACGTCGGTGAAGCCGTACCGCTGCGCCAACTCGCCGCTCGAGACCACCCGGCCGCTGTACCCGCCCGCGTCCGGCGCCGCGGCCAACGCAGCCACCGCTCGGCCTACGAACGTCGGGGACTCCGAGATCGCGAAGTGTGGGACGTGATCGAGGGCGTCGCGCCAGTTGTCCTCCGTGACGCCGAAGGCTTCCAGCATCGTCTCCGACCGCAGCCACCCCGGGGTCACCGCGACGGCAGCACAGCCGTGCGGGGCCAGTTCGTACGCCTGCGCGGTGGTCATCCGCTGCACCGCCGCCTTGACGAGGTCGTAGTAGAAGCCGACCTGGTGCCGGTAGGCGACGTTGTAGTCGGCGGTGCCGTCGGTCATCTCGACGACCAGCCCGCCCGGTCGGCGGATCAGCAGGGGCAGCGCGAAGTGGCTGGTGATCGCGTGGGTGTCGATCCCCATCCGCAGCATCCGCAGCCCGCCGTCGAGGTCGTGTTCCCACACCGTGGTCCCGAACTGGGCGTAGCGGTCGCCGCCGAAGATGTCGTTGACCAGGATGTCGAGACGGCCGTGCTCGGCGTCGATGCGCTCGGTCAGGGCGCGCACCTGATCCCGTTCGAGGTGGTCGACGCGCAGCGCCACCCCGTCGCCGCCGGCGGCCGCGATGAGTTCGCCCGTCTCCTCGATGGTTTCGGGCCGGTCGATCTCCGACCGCCCGGCCACCCGACTGCTGCGGCCGGTCGCGTAGACGGTGGCTCCGGCGCGGGCCAACTCGACCGCGATCGCCCGACCGGCGCCGCGTGTCGCACCGGCGACGAGGGCGACCTTCCCGGTCAGATCCGGCGCGTTCACCGGCTGACCCTGGTGACGGCGACGCCGGGCCGCCAGAGGTCGACGTGCAGGCGGTCCTCCGAGACCGTGGTCAGCACCACCTCGTCGACGCCGAGTTCGAAGATGTGCGCCTCGTCGCCGGGGTTCTCGGGGTAGGAGTCGAGGACGGACTGCTTCTCAGCGCCGGTGAGCTCGCGGGCGCGGCCGGAGATCTTGGCATCGCCGCCCTCCATCGTGTGATGGCCCGGATTCGAGTGCAACGAGTACCGCGGATCCCGTTGCAGGTCCCGGGCCTTGCGGGCGCCGGGCATCGACCCGAGCACGAGCAGCCCCCGGAAGATCTCGACCTCGGTGCCGCTCACGCGCGGCGAGCCGTCGGCGCGCAGCGTCGCGATCACGTGGTGCTTGTGCGCGGTCAGTCGCGCACGGACTGCCTCGGCCAGCGCCGGGGCCTGCTCGGAGAACTCCTGCCAGGTTGTCATGCGGTCAGTGTGCGCGCCGATCACTGACATCTTGTGTCAGCGATTATTCGTAGACTTTCCGGGTGCGCTCCTCCCGATTGCTCAATCTGATGCTGCGCTTGCAGGGTGGCCCCGGCAGCACTGCCGCCCGGCTGGCCCAGCAACTCGACGTCTCGGTCCGGACGGTGTATCGGGACATCGCTGCACTGCAGGCCGCCGGGGTTCCGGTGTGGACCGAGAGCGGGCCCGGGGGTGGGATCCGTCTGCTCGACGGCTGGCAGTCCAAGCTCAGCGGCATGACGGGGGCGGAGACGTCGGCACTCATGCTGCTCGGCATCCCGGACGTCGCGCAGGATCTCGGGCTCGCCGATGTCGCGGCCCGCGCCGAGTCGAAACTGCTGGGGGCGCTGCCGCTTCCGCTCCGGGCCGGTGCCCTGCTGTGGCGCGAGCGCCTGCACGTGGACGCGCCGGGCTGGTTCGAGTCGACACCGTCGGGGGAGCACTTGCCGGCGGTGGCGTCCGCGGTGTTCGAGGGGCGACGGCTCCGCATTCGGTACCGGCGTCGGGGTGGAGCGGCCACTCGCACCCTCGACCCGCTCGGCCTGGTCGCGAAGGCGGGTGTCTGGTATCTCGTGGCGCGGCACCGGGATCGGACGCTGTCGTACCGGGTCTCGAGGATCGACGGCGCGCAGGTGCTGGACACACCGGCCGCGCGCCCGGACGACTTCGACCTGGCCGCGTGGTGGGCGGCGTCGACGGCGGAGTTCGACCGGGCGTTGCTGCGGTACCCGTGCCGGGTGCGGCTGTCGCCGTACGCGTGGCGGCGGCTGCCGGACGTCGTGGGGGAGGGGGCGGCGCGTGTCGAACCGTCCGAGGCGGACGAGCAGGGCTGGGTGACGGTCGATCTGATGCTCGAGGCGGAGGAGGTCGCGCTCGATCAGCTCACCGGGCTCGGTACCGGTGTCGAGGTGCTCGGGCCGGCATCGCTGCGCGCGGGGCTGCGGGCGGTCGCCGAGGAGGTGGCGCGCCGCAATCGGTGATCCGTCTGCCGACGGTCACAGCATGCGCCGCCGTCGGTCCAGGGCGCGGGCGCGGCGCACCGACACCCGCGACCACACGGCCTGCTGGATCGCCAGCGTCGCCCACCCGGCCAGCGCCATCCCGGACAGGTTCAGCGCGAGCTGCTGGATGCTGCCCCAGACCTCGTGCCCGGCACCGAAGGCGAGTCCGAGCCCGACGTTGCCGGCCGCGGGAACCGTTGTCACCGAGATGAACACACCCGACAGCCCGCCGAGCTTCGACGAGGTGAGCGACAGCACCCCCGCGGCCGCCGCGATGACAGCGACGATGAACGACCACTTGTCGGGCGAGTAGATGAACGCGGTGTCCGGTCGGGGTCCGGTGACGTCGTCGATCGTCACCCAGCCGAGCAGCCGTCCGCCCAGGGCGGCCAGCGCGGTCACCGTGATCGCGACCGCGAATCCGATCAGGAGGGTGCGCACGGCGGTCGCGAGCAGCACGAACCGGCGCTTGACCAGAGCGACACCGAGCGCCGCGATCGCCCCGAACTCGGGGCCCAGGACCATCGCGCCGATGACGAGGATCTGCGAGTCGGTGATGATCGCGATTCCCGCCAGCAGGGTCGCGAGAGTCATGAAGCTCAGGTAGGTCCAGTTCAGTTCGACGTCCTCGTAGGACCGCTGGGCGACCTCGGCCCACACGACCGTGTCGGCACTGCTGCCCGGGCTGTCGAGTTCGGCGTCGAGTCCGCTGCGGGACAGCCAGGTGTGGACCGGTTCGATCTCGATGCTGCCGCGGTGGTGCAGACCGGTGGCGCGGAGCTTCTCGACCACGTCGTTGGCGACCTCGCGGGCGATGTCGGCGTAGACGAGGTCGCCGACCGGGCGCACCGCGGCGCCGCGGAGCACGGCGAGCCCGCTGACGGCCGGTTCGTCCTCCAGGATGCGGACGGTCTCGTCCGTGAGATCGCTGGGCGTGAGGATCCGCAGATGGAGCATGCGCACAGTGTGCCGGGCGGGATACGGGCATGGTGGGATGCCGCGGCGGCCGGGTGGGCGTGAATTCGCTTTCCGTCGGGGCGCGGCGTCGATAGCATTCCCGGCCATGGCTGTCCCGCATCCGCACGTGTACTACGGCGACCGACTCGTTCCCGCCTCCGAGGCCACTCTGGGAGTCGCCACGTCCGCCGTCCTGTACGGCCTGAGTGTCTACACCGTATTCCCGGTGCATGCCGACGGTGGGGTCCGTACGGCGTTCCGGCTGGCCGACCACTACCGACGTCTCGTCGAGTCCTGCAGGATCATCGGCATCGACCGGTTCGCCGACGAGTGGAGTTTCGACCGTTTCGTCTCGGCCGCAACCGAACTCGTCGATGCCAACGCGCCCACCGCGGACGTCTTCGTGCGTGCCACGGTGCACGTCGACGAGTCGATCCCCGGCACCCGGGTGCGCGGGTGCCGGACCGTCGTGTCGATGTTCGTGTACGACGCGGTGCCGATCGTCCCGCAGGACGGCATGCGGCTGAAGACCAGCACGTGGCGGCGCATCCCGGACTTCGCGATCCCCTCGCGTGCCAAGGTCAACGGCGCGTACGTGAACTCGGTGCTGGCCAAGCAGGACGCGATCGACGCCGGCTACGACGACGCGATCTTCCTCGACGGCGCCGGGCACGTGTGTGAGCTCAGCGCCGCGAACATCTTCCTGGTCCGCGGCGGGACCCTGATCACCCCCGACGTCTCGTGCGACATCCTCGACGGCATCAACCGGCGCACGCTGCTCACGCTCGCTGCCGAGGACGGTATCCCCGTCGTGGAACGCACGGTCGATCTCACCGAGCTGTACATCGCGGACGAGGTGTTCGCCACCGGCACCTCGGCCGGGGTGGCGCCGGTGACCGAGGTGGACGGTCGCACCGTCGGTGACGGCGCGACGGGCCCGATCTGCGAGGCGCTGCGGAAGCGGCACACCGCGGCCCTGCGCTCGGATGGTCTCCACGGGTGGGTCACCGTTCTCGGCTGACCACCGGCGCCGACCAGATCGGGTAGTGAACTACCTACGTGCCCGCGGGACCGCGTACCTAGCGTTGTTGGCATGACCAGCGCACAGGTGACGAACATGTCGGCGAATCGGGAGGCTGACCGCCAGCCGGACGTCGACATCGAGCAACTCCGGGGCGAGATCGACCGTCTGGATGCACAGATCCTCGCGGCGATCCAGCGGCGCACCGAGATCTCCCGTCTGATCGGTGAGGTGCGAATGCTCGGCGGCGGTACTCGTCTCGTGCACACCCGAGAAATGAGTGTTCTGTCGCGTTTCGACGACCTGGGGCCGGAGGGGCACACGCTCGCGTTGTTGCTGCTGCGGCTCGGACGGGGGCGTCTGGGTCATGCCATGTGACCGGCCGACCCCGGTCAGGAACCGACCGGGGTCGGCGCGGTCACGTGCGATGACGTGGGCGGGTCAGCGGCGGGTCAGCTCCGCCAGAACTGCATCAGGAAACTGCCGAAGGCGGCGTAGAAATCGGGGATGCCCGACAGTTCGAACAGCCAGTAGATGGCGTCGAAGAACGCGGTATTGATCTGCGGCACGAACAGCAGCGCGATCAGCAGGAGCAGCCCGTACGGTTTGATCTTGTCGAGCGATCGGCGCGTGCCCGGCCGCAGGTGCGGCTCGAGGGCGCCGTATCCGTCGAGCCCGGGCACCGGCAGCAGGTTCAGCACCGTGGCCATCACCTGCAGGAACGCCAGGAAGCTCAGCCCGCTCCAGAACATCTGGTTGTGCCCGTCCAGCCCGAACAGGCGGATCACCACGAGCAACGCGACTGCCGCCACCGCGTTCACCGCGGGCCCGGCGAGGGAGATCCGCGTCTGCACGCGGGGCGGCATCGATCCGGTCCTGAGGTAGACGGCGCCGCCGGGGAGTCCGATGCCGCCGATCGCGAGGAACAGCACCGGCAGGCCGATCGACAGCAGCGGCTGGGTGTACTTGCGCGGATCGAGGGTCAGGTACCCGCGCATGACGACGTCGTGGTCGCCAGCTCGCCACGCGACGAACGCATGGGCGAATTCGTGCAGGCACAGCGTGACCACCCAGCCCGCCACGACCAGCAGGAACACGCCGATCCGGCCCGAGGTCGCGTAGTCGGTGGACCGCCACGCGAGGACGCCGCCCAGCACCGCCACCGCCACGATGCCGAGGAACACGGGGCTCGGACGGACGGCGGCGGACCGGGTGCGTGCGTCGGGATACATGCCCCCAGTATCCAGGCGGCTGTGTCTCAGGCGCCGTAGACGAGCAGCCAGTCCTCGTGGTGTCGGTAGAAGGTCGAACGTTTGACCGCGCGCGGGGTGCGGACGCCGTCGCGGGTCAGGACGGCCGCCGGTGATCCGAGTTGGACGGCGCGACCGGTGAGCCACCGGTGGCCGCCGAACCAGCGCCGCTTGTCGACGGTGGCGCGCAGGCCGGGCAGTTCGGGAATCGGGACGACGCGCATCCCGGGAACGGTGCCGGAGAACAGGCGGGTGTCGTCGACGTACGCCTCCCCGGTCAGCTCGCCGGCGTGCTCGGATCCGTAGATGCGGGCCTCACCGACGAGGGCGATGCCGGCGTCGTCGCGGATCAGCGGCAGCGGTCGCGCAACGCCCGAGACGGCGATCGACGCCGCCTTGGATCCGGTCCTCAGCCCGTACGCGTGGGTGGCGTCGGTCCGCTCCTCCGGAACGTAGGCGAGCTCGATGTCCAGCCGCTCGGTACGCATCAGTCGAGTGAGCGCGGCCGCGAACGCCCCGTCGTCGCCGACGACGACCAGTCGAGGCTTCTCGACCGTCTCGAGTTTGGCGAACGCCTCGTCGAAGTCGCCCTTCGCGGGGAGCGCGGGCGCGGTGAACACGTCGAGCGACCGCAGCGCCAGTGGTAGCGGTCCGTCGCCGCACTTGAGCACTACCGGGGTCATGACACTCCTTGCTTGGCCCCGACGCTGCGGTTCGGATCCGGCTATTCGGAGGATGGGGCGTGTGGTGAGCAGTTCGAGCCTGGAGCCACGAACCGCCCGCCTTCTCACGTTCGTCGCCGCGCCACGGCAGTGGCGATGGAGGCATCCGTCGCCCGCAAAGGCATTTCGATGTCTACCCGAACGCGGGCGGGCGTCGCAAACGGCCGGGCCGCTTCGCTGTCCGTTTCGGGCGGGTTCGGAGGGCTAGTGGGCTGGATGACGGTCGGTCTCGGCTAGACTGTGCCTCCGGCCACTGCCTACACCACGGCAGGACCATGCAGTCGGATACGTCTGCACGTCGACCGTAGGAGACAGGGAAATGCCGGCAATCGTCCTCATCGGTGCCCAGTGGGGCGACGAAGGTAAGGGCAAAGCTACGGATCTACTGGGCGGAAGCCTGCAGTGGGTCGTGCGGTACCAGGGCGGCAACAACGCGGGACACACCGTGGTCCTGCCCAACGGTGAGAAGTTCGCGCTCCATCTGATCCCGTCGGGCATCCTCACGCCGGGCGTCACGAACGTGATCGGCAACGGTGTGGTGGTGGACCCGGGCGTACTGCTCGCGGAGCTCGCCGGGCTCGAGGAGCGTGGCGTCGACACCAGCGGCCTGCTGATCAGCGCCGATGCGCACCTGATCATGCCGTACCACGTGGCCATCGACAAGGTCACCGAACGCTTCCTGGGCGCCAAGAAGATCGGCACCACGGGCCGCGGAATCGGCCCCTGCTACCAGGACAAGATCGCGCGTGTCGGTGTCCGCGTGGCCGACGTCCTGGACGAGAAGATCCTCACCCAGAAGGTCGAGGCGGCACTGGAGTTCAAGAACCAGGTGCTCGTCAAGATCTACAACCGCAAGGCCCTCGACCCGCAGCAGGTGGTCGACGAGGTCCTCACGCAGGCCGCGGGCTTCAAGCACCGCATCGCCGACACCCGTCTGCAGCTCAACCAGGCCCTCGACGCAGGCGAGACGGTGCTTCTGGAGGGCTCGCAGGGCACACTGCTCGACGTGGACCACGGCACGTACCCGTACGTGACGTCGTCGAACCCGACGTCGGGCGGCGCCGCGGTGGGCTCGGGCATCGGCCCCACCAAGATCACCACGGTGCTCGGCATCCTGAAGGCGTACACCACGCGTGTCGGCTCCGGTCCGTTCCCGACCGAGCTGTTCGACGAGTTCGGTGAGTACCTGGCGGACAAGGGCGGCGAGGTCGGTGTCACCACCGGTCGCGGCCGCCGCACCGGCTGGTTCGACGCCGTGATCGCCCGGTACGCGACCCGTGTCAACGGCATCACCGACTTCTTCCTCACCAAGCTCGACGTGCTGTCCAGCCTGGAGACCATCCCGATCTGCGTCGCGTACGACGTGGACGGTGTGCGCGTCGACGAGATGCCGATGACGCAGACCGACATCCATCACGCGAAGCCGATCTACGAGGAGATGCCGGGCTGGTCCGAGGACATCTCGGGCGCCCGCACCTTCGAGGAGTTGCCGGTCGCGGCGCAGAACTACGTGCTGCGGCTCGAGGAGCTGTCCGGCGCGTTCATGTCCTGCATCGGTGTCGGACCGGGCCGCGACGAGACCATCGTCCGCCGGGACATCCTGGCCTGACCTTCCCCGTGTGACCGAATGTCACATGCGTTCAGTTGGACTGAACGCATGTGACATTCGGCATTTCGGGGGTGTCCCCGGGATCAGCGCATCTCGCCCGCGCCGGCGTACGGGTACCGGCTTGTCAGGGGCTTGCCCTCGTCGAAGCGGCCGTACCGGAAGTCGTCCCCGTCCACGGCGGGGTCGCTGCTGATGCCGTCGAGCAGCAGATCCGCGGCCAGGCGGCCCACAGCGGGGGAGATCTTGTAGCCGTGCCCGCTGAAACCCACCGCCAGGAACAGGCCCTCGGCGGGGGAGGGCCCGATGATCGGGTTGTAGTCGGGAGTGATGTCGTAGCAGCCCGCGTACGACGACGCCAGGCGCGCGTCGTGCATGTCGGGCAGGATCCGGTCGAGCTTGCCGATCGCGGTCTCGACGAAGGTGTCCGTGGCCCGGTTGCGGTAGGCGTCGGGGTCGGCGAACTCGGGGACGGAGTGGTCGCTGTTGCCGACCAGTAGATGCCCGTTCGGCTCGCGTCGAATGTATTGCAGGTTCACCAGATCCGAGAACGTCGGGACTTCGGGTGTGGGCTCTCCCCGATCCACCAGTACCAGTTGCTCGCGCTGAGCGCGGATCGGCACGTGTACACCCGCGGTGGCCGCGAGTGCGGGGCTCCACACCCCGGTCGCCAGTACGACGGTGTCGCAGAGGATCTCGGATCCGTCGGCGCACCCGACGCCGAGCACTCGGTCGGTCTCGTCCTGGATCAGTCGAACAACGCTGGTGGACTGCCGGATTCGGACACCGAGAGCACGGGCACGGGCGCCGTACGCCATGCCCGTCATGTACGCGTCGCCATGGCCGCCCAGCGGTTCGTAGGCGAACCCGGCGAAGTCGTCGAGGCGGAGTCCCGGCCACATCGCGTGCACGGCGTCGGCGTCGATCAACTCCACCGGGATGCCGAGACTGCGGTGTATCTCGACGTTGGCGTGCAAGGGCGCGAGGTTGACCGCGTCGACGCCGACGACGTACCCGGTCTGCCGGAAGCCGATGTCGGTGCCGAAGATGTCGTCGGCGCGGGAGAAGACGTCGACACCGTGCCACGCCATCGCCGCGAGTGACGGAACTCCGTAGTGGCACCGGATGATTCCGCTGGACTTGCCTGTCATGCCCGAGCACAGGGTGTCGCGTTCGAGGACGACGACGTCGGTCTCGCCGCGTTCGGCCAGCGACCATGCGATCGCCAGTCCCTCGAGTCCGCCGCCCACGATCACGATGCGTGCGTGCTCCGTCGTGCTCTCTGCCATCTCGACCTCCGGTCACCGGTGTTTCTTGATGATAGACAGTGTTGCATGAAGAGAAACGATCGCAATCCCGGGTTGCTGTGCGAACCCTGTAACGCACTGTTCACCAGGGCTACTCGCAGCCCTTACAGCGGACCTTCACTCTCGGATGACCTCGATTCCCCGTGTAAAACGGGCCGACACAAGGTGGGCAGATATGGAGCAGGCTCTCGCGGCCGCCGATACCGCATGGTTACTGGCGGCGTTCACTGCTGTTGCGTTGATGATCCCCGGGCTCGCGCTGTTCTACGGCGGCATGGTGAGCATTCGCAACTCGCTCAACATGATGATGATGACGTTCGGCTCGTTCGCCGTCGTCGGTGTGCTGTGGGTGCTCTTCGGCTACTCGGCCGTCCTCGGTAATTCCCTGGGAGGCTTGGGCATTCTCGGCGACCCGCTCGAGTTCGTCGGGCTGGGACAGTTGCTCGAACCGTCCGCGGAGCCCGCTCTGCCGGCGGCTCTGGTGGCGGGATTCCAGATGCTCTTCGCGGCCATCACGGTCGCACTGATCTCCGGTGCGCTCGCCGACCGGATCAAGTTCGGTTCCTGGATGCTGTTCGCCGGGTTGTGGGTGACGCTCGTGTACTTCCCGGTGGCGCACTGGGTGTTCGCGTTCGACTCCGATGACGGCAGCGTGATCGGAGGCTGGATCGCGAACAAGCTCGGGGCGATCGACTTCGCGGGCGGCACCGCCGTCCACATCAACGCCGGCATCGCGGCACTCGCGATGGTGCTGGTGCTGGGCAAACGATATGCATTCCCGAACATGCCGCGCCCGCACAACCTTCCGCTGACCCTGCTCGGTGCGGGCATCCTGCTGTTCGGGTGGTTCGGGTTCAACGGCGGCTCGGCGCTCGCCGCCGACAATGCGGCGTCCGTCGTCGTCCTCAACACGGTGTCCGCGGCGTGTGCGGGCATCTGTGGCTGGCTGCTCGTCGAGCGACTGCGTGAGGGCCGGCCCACCTCGCTCGGGGCCGCGTCGGGTCTGATCGCGGCGCTGGTCGCGATCACCCCGGCCTGCGGTGCGGTGTCGCCGATCGGTGCGCTGCTGATCGGTGCGGCCGCCGGCGCGCTGTGCTGCTTCGCGGTGTCGCTGAAGTTCCGCCTGGGCTACGACGACGCGCTCGACGTCGTCGGCATCCACCTGGTCGGCGGCATCCTCGGCACGTTGCTCATCGGTCTGCTCGCGACCGAGGACGCACCCAACGGTGTCGCCGGACTGTTCTACGGCGGGGGCTTCGGGCTGCTGGGCAAGCAGGCGCTGGCCGTAGTCGTGGTGCTGGCGTACTCGTTCGCGGTGACGTGGATCATCGCGAAGGGCATCGACCTCACGCTGGGGCTGCGGGTGCGACCCGAGGACGAACACGAGGGGCTCGACGTCACCGAGCACGGCGAGACCGCGTACGTCACCGAGACGGTGTCGGTGACGGTCTCCGGGTCGGGTCCGGTCGATCCGGCAGCCGTCGCGGACGCGGCCGAGGCGCTCGTGACCCGCGCGGCGAACACCGAACAGCGCACGTAGCGGCGCGTCGCACGAACGGGGCGACCGCTGCCCGTCTCGCCGAGACGAGCAGCGGTCGCCCTGCCGTGTCGCGAGTCCCGGCCCGGACGTCGGCATAATGTTCGACGGCAAGGTACTTCGAGCGAATCGGGATTTCGAGGCGGTATGAGCGAGGGCAGGAACACCGGACGCGGAGGTCCCGCGAAGGGAGAGGACTTCTCGCACTGGTTCGTCGAGAGTTTCGCCGACTACTGGCAGTCGGCGGGAGCATCGCGGATCGAGGGCCGCATCGCCGGGTACCTGCTCATCGACGAGTCGCCCGGTGTGACGGCCGAGGAGTTGGCCACCGAACTCGGCGCCAGCCGCGGATCGGTCTCGACGTACGTGCGGCGGTTGATCGACCGCGGGTTCGTCAAACTGATCCGCAAACCACGAGACCGAACCCACTACTACGCAATGGATTCGGACGTGTGGGGCGGATTCCTCGAGAACGAGCACGCGTACCTGGAGAACCAGCGGCGCCTCGCGACCGAGGCGCTCGCGCACACCGACCCGAATGGGCCGGCGCACATCCGGGTGCTGAACATGCGGGACTACATGGGGTGGATCATCGACAACCGGATGCTCCGCAGCGAGTGGAACCGCTTCAAGGCGGAACGCGACGGCGGAGCATCCGGTTGGAACGATGCCGGAACTGCCTGACTAGTTGGCCGGAGCAGCGGGCTGGTCGAGCTTGGCGACAGCCTCGTCGATCATCGGCACGTAGCGTTCGAGCGACCACGGCACGGTCAGCGGAGTGATGATCGACGATCCGGTGACGAACGGCTGGTTCGTCGGGGCGACGACGGAACCCCGTGCGACGGCCGGAATCTGGGCGTAGACCGGCTGCGCCTCGGTCTCGGCGCGGTTCGCCGGGTCCGAGTAGAAGGTGAACAGGAGGTCGGAGTCCTTCAATAGGTGCGCGTTCTCGAGCCCGATCAGCGAGGAATCGGTGCCGTCGGTCTCCGGCAGCGTGTTCACGACCGGATCGACCTGCAGGCCGAGGGCGCGCACCATCGCGACGCGCTGCTCGTCCGGGAAGAAGACGCCGAGGGTACCCGGGCCGGTGTTGTAGATGAACGAGAACGACACGCCGGAGTACTCGGGGTGCGCCGCGGTGGCGTCGGCGAACTGGGACTTGATCTTCGCGATCTCCTGATCGGCCTCGGCGGACTTGCCCATGGCCTTGCCGATCACCTTCATCTGGTCCTCCCACGTGATCGTCCACGCCTTCTCGGCGTAGGCGACGGTCGGGGCGAGGGCACTCAGCGCGTCGTACTGCTGCTGCGTGACGCCCGACCACGGCGCGAGGATCAGGTCCGGGTCGAGCCAGGCGATCGCCTCGATGTCGATCTCGCTGCCGCCGGTGAACTGGACCGGCAGCTCGGCGCCGCGCTCGGTGATCGCGTCGTGGATCCACGGCAGGTAGCCGGCCTCGTCGCTGCCCCACTTGTATTCCTCGATGCCGACCGGCACCGTGCCGAGCGCGATGGCGGTCTCGGCCGAGCCCATGCCGAGCGTGACGATTCGCTCGGGTTCCTGGGTGATGACCGCCTCGCCGAGGGCGTGTTCGATCGTGACGGTCTCGAAGTCGGTACCCGTGGAGGCGCTTTCCGGCTCGCTCGAACTGCAGCCGACGAGAGCGACGGCCGCGGCCACCAGGCCGGACAACAGTGCAGACCGACGGGCGGTCCGGGTTCGAGCGAATCTCATGGAGGGGCCTTCCGACGCGTCGACGATGCGACGGTGAGCATAGGCTTACCTTTATCGAAATTTCAACTCAATTGAAAGTTCGCGGTGCGGGATCGGGCTGCTCAACGCACTCCGGCCGGGCGGCTACCGCAGCGTGGAGTACAGCGCATCCCACCCGCGGGCAACGTACATGTTCGTGTAGACGGATCCGTAGTAGGTGCTGCCGGCCAGGACCGACACATTGCCGGCCCGCACCGCCGGAAGACGCTGCCAGAGCTTGTTCGCGGAGAGTTCGTCGAAGGTGGTGTCGTCGGCGTCGACCACCGACACCATGAAGCCGTCACAGTCGGCGAGCCGGTCGATCTCCTCGACGCTGAGCCGTCCCTGGTCGTCGAACCCCGCCGTGGGCAGTGTGGTTCCACCGATGTCGGACAGGGTCATGTCGGTGGGCTGCCGGTTCTTCTTCCCGGTCTCCGCGGAGACGGGCAGGCTGTCGATGTAGATCGTGCCGTTGTCGGGCCGGTAGGACAGGCTGGCCACCGTCCGCCCGGCTATCGCGGCGGCGTGGCGACTGCGTATGTCGGCGATGAGCGCGTCGTAGTCGGCAACCACACGGTCCATCGTCGGGGTTCGTCCGAGCCACTGTGCCAGGCGGTCGAGGTTGACCCGCCAGGTGTCCTTGGACTCGGTGGGCAACACCGGCGCGATGGCCTGCAGCTTCCTCGCCGGCCAGTAGTCGTTGTCGGCGTTGACGCAGACGATGAGGTCCGGTGCGAACCCGAGGATCTGCTCGAGATTGGGGCGGTCGCTCAGATAGTGCGTATCCGGATCCACCGGCACCCAGGATGTCGCCGGGGAGATGTTGTACCCGAACACCGGCAGTTCGAGCGCGATGGCCAGTTCCAGGTCGGTTCGGGCATCCACCGCGAGCACGCGCTTCGGCTTCGTCGGAATCTCGTACGTGCCCAGGGGCGTCGTGACGGTACGCATCGGCGCGTCGTCGTTCGCGCCGCGCCGGCCGGTGGATCCGCACGCGGACAGAAGCGCCGCGATGCCGACCATCCCGGCTCCGATCCCGAACTCCCGGCGAGTCAGGGCGTCGACGAGTTCGTGCCACGTCCGATCGTCGATCTTCGCGTGTGTCGTGGTGAGCATGGCCGGGAACCTTTCGATGCGGGTACCCGTCGATGGTAGGAGCGGACGGGCCTCAGGGCGCATGTCGAAAGACGCCAGATGCTAATCCGATTCGGCCATGTCGCCGTGCTCCGGAGTCGGAGGTGGCCCGCTCACGCCGTCGACCGGAGCGGGTGGCCGTTCGGCGACACAGGACGGCTGAATTTCGACACCGGACGTCGATAGTGTCGACCCGAGTAGCGGTCGGTCCGCAAACCACCTCGACAGCAAGCCAATTGGAGTACCGCATGTCCTTCTGCCATCCCGCCACGGTCGTGTCCGTCACCCCGGTCACGCCCCACATGATCCGCATCGGGCTCGAGGCCGACGGCGACTGGCGGTGGACAACCGACGGATGGGGTGACGAGCGCATCGACCTCGCGTTCCCGCGCCCCGGGGAGACGGTCGCCGACGTCGAGTTCTTCAACGACCCCGACTACGGCAGAGCCGATCTCGGCACCGAGCCGCCGTGGCGGCACTACACGGTGCGGCGGGTGCTCGACGCCGGGCGACGGATCGACATCGATTTCGTCGTGCATCCGGGTGGTCTGGCCTCCGACTGGGCGCTGCGCGCGGCGCCGGGCGACGTCCTCGGCGTGTTCTCGTCGGGTCCGGCGCGCGCCTACTACCAGCCGACCGGCGAAGCGTCATGGCAGTTGCTCGTCGCGGACGCCACCGGCCTGCCCGGTCTGGGACGAATCATCGAGGAACTGGGTGACGGTGACGTCGCGCACGCGATCGTCGAGGTTCACAGCGAGGCCGACCGTCAGGAGTTCCGCACCCGCGGGGAGGTCACCTACACCTGGCTCGTCGGGAGTGGTCTCGGACTCGCGCCGAGCGCTCTGCTGGAGGCGGTCGAGGAGCTCACCTTCCCGCCGGGCGACATGTATGCGTGGGTGGCGTGCGAGAGTTCCACGAGCCGTGCGATCAGGCGCCATCTGCGCGAGTCCCGCGGACTGGCACGCGACCGGCACCACGCGGTGGGGTACTGGCGACTCGGCGCGGACGGGCACGTATCGGGAATGAACAGCGGGATGTCCGACTGACCGGCCGATGCCGCCCGCGCTCACTCCTGGTGGTTGTCCGGGTACGCGGTGACTGCGAGGAACCGGATCGGCAACTGCACCAGTTCGTTCGGGCCGTGCAGGCCCTCGCCGTCGAGCAACAGCGAGTCGCCGGGGCGTAGGCGGTACTCGCTCTCGCCGTGCCCGTAGACCATCTCGCCCGCGAGCATGTAGATCAGTTCGGTGCCGGGATGCTGGAAGAGCGGGAACACCTCGCTCGCGTTCGTCAGCGTGACGAGCACCGGTTCGAGGCGCTTGTGCTGTCCGCGCAGTGCCCCCAGGAGTTCGTAGTGATGCCCGACGCGGGTGCCCCGGCCGACGATGACCGCGCCGTGGCCGGACTCGACGAAGACCGCGTCGCGGGTGGTGTCGGCGCCGCGGAACAGCGACGTGACGGGCACGTCCAGTCCGGCGGCCAGGCGCGCGAGCGTCGACAGGCTGCACGACGTCTGCGCGTTCTCGATCTTCGACAGCATCGCCTTCGAGATTCCCACCCGCGCGGCCATGTCGCCCACCGACAGCCCGCTCGCCAGTCGCAGCTTTCGGACCTGGGCGGCGATGACGCGCTCGAGGTCGACACCGGTGGGGGTGTCAGCCGGCACCTCGCGTTGCGCGGTGTCGTGGTGCACGGGGCGCTCGGACGGGCTCATTGCCTCACAGTAGCGCCCCGTCCACTCGCAGTGGACGGGGCGCCGCTGCCGGGGGAGACGGGCGTCGCAGGGGTTCTGTCGGTGTCGCACATCCTGTCAGCACTGACTGCCCGTGCGACTGCGGCACAAGGTGTGCGACGTCAGATTCGGCCGGGGATCCAGTCGGTGCCGGCGAGGGGTACCCGCGCCATCGCCGACGCCTCGATCGTGAGCGCGACGAGGTCTTGCGGTTCGAGGTTGCGCAGGTGCGACTTGCCGCACGCGCGGGCGAGGGTCTGGGCTTCCATCGTCAGCACCCGCAGGTAGTTCGCGAGCCGACGTCCGCCCTCGACCGGATCGAAGTTCTTCTGCAGCTCCGGGTCCTGCGTCGTGATGCCCGCGGGGTCGAGGCCCGCCTGGAAGTCGTCGTAGAAGCCCGCCGACGAACCGATGGCCTCGTACTGCTTCTGGAAGCGGGGGTGATTGTCGCCCAGTGCGATCAGCGCGGCGGTGCCGATCGCGACGGCGTCCGCACCGAGGGCCATCGCCTTGGCGACGTCGGCGCCCGAGCGAATGCCGCCCGACACGATCAGCTGGACCCCGCCGGATCCCCCCGTCGCTCCGCTCGCCCCGCCGCGGTGCACGCCCAGTTCCTGCAACGCCTGCACCGCCTGCGGGATCGCGGCGAGAGTCGGGATGCCGACGTGCTCGATGAACACGTCCTGCGTCGCGGCGGTGCCGCCCTGCATGCCGTCGACGACGATCACGTCGGCGCCGGCCTTCACTGCGAGCTTGACGTCGTAGTACGTGCGGGCGGCGCCGACCTTGACGTAGATCGGCTTCTCCCAGCCCGTGATCTCGCGCAGTTCGATGATCTTGATGGCGAGGTCGTCGGGGCCGGTCCAGTCGGGGTGGCGGCACGCGCTGCGCTGGTCGACGCCGACGGGCAGGGTGCGCATGCCGGCGACGCGATCGGTGATCTTCTGGCCCAACAGCATTCCGCCGCCACCGGGCTTGGCGCCCTGACCCAGCACGATCTCGATGGCGTCGGCCTTGCGGAGGTCGTCGGGGTTCATGCCGTACCGCGACGGCAGGTACTGGTAGACGAGGTTCTTCGACTGGCCGCGTTCCTCGGGCGTCATACCGCCGTCGCCGGTGGTGGTGGAGGTGCCGACCTCGCCGGCGCCGCGGCCGAGGGCCTCCTTCGCCCGGCCGGACAGCGCGCCGAAGCTCATACCCGCGATCGTGATCGGGATGTCCAGGTGCAGTGGATACTTCGCGTGCCGGTGACCGAGGACGACGTCGGTGTCGCAGCGTTCGCGGTAGCCCTCGAGCGGGTAGCGGGACATCGATGCGCCCAGGAACAGCAGGTCGTCGAAGTGGGGGAGCCTGCGCTTGGCGCCCCAGCCGCGGATGTCGTAGATGCCGGTCTCGGCGGCACGCTGGATCTCGTGGATGACGTCGCGGTCGAACGTCGCGGATTCGCGCAGACCGGGGAAATGCGTGGTCATGGGGGCCTCCTGGAAGTGGCGCGTCAGTACGACGAGGCGTGGTCGACGTGGAAGTTGTAGAGCCTGCGGGCCGACCCGTAGCGGGTGAACTCGGTGGGGTCGGCGTCGAATCCGGCGGCGTCCAGCAGTTCCCGCAGTTCGGTCAGATGTTCGTCGCGCATCTCCTTCTTGATGCAGTCGGCGCCGAGCGAGGCGACGGTGCCGCGCACGTAGATGCGGGCCTCGTACAGCGAATCGCCCAGGGCCTCACCGGCCTCGCCGAGCACGACGAGGCGTCCGGCCTGACCCATGAACGCGCTCATGTGGCCGATGCTGCCGCCGACGACGATGTCGACGCCCTTCATCGAGATGCCGCAGCGGGCCGCGGCGTTGCCTTCGATCACGAGCAGGCCGCCGTGCGCGGTGGCGCCGGCGGACTGGGACGCGTCGCCGGTGACGCGGACGCTGCCCGACATCATGTTCTCGGCGACGCCGACACCGGCGTTGCCGTCGATCGTCACGCTCGCGTGCTGGTTCATGCCGGCCGCGTAGTAGCCGACGTGCCCCTCGATGCGCACGTCGATCGATGCGTCCAGGCCACACGCGAGCGCGTGCGCGCCGGCCGGTTCGACGACGGTGACCGCCGCCGGGGCCGCGGTGTACTGCAGTGCCGCGTTGAGGGCGCGGGTGCCGATGTCGGAGACGTCGTACGTGGTGGTCGGGGTGGCGGTCAGCGGTGCCATACGTAAACCTCTTCCGGTTCGGGTTCGAAGATGCGGGCGCCCTCGATGCCGGGCAGTCCGGCGAGCGCGCGGTACTCGGATGCCATCGCGACGTAGTCGGCGTGTTCGGCGATGATCGCGGGCTTGCAGGCGATCGGGTCGCGCACCACGGCGAACGAGTCCTGCGTGGACACGAGCAGCGTGTAGAAGCCGTCGAACCGCTCGCCGAGCAGGCGCAGGGCCTTCTCCAGGTCGACGCCCTCGGCGAGCTGCTTCGCGACGAAACGGGCGCCCACCTCGGTGTCGTTCTCGCTGTCGAACGCGACGCCCTCGGCCTCGAGGTCCCGCTTGACGCTCAGGTGGTTGGAGAACGACCCGTTGTGCACCAGGCACTGGTCGGGGCCGACGGCGAACGGGTGCGAACCCGCTGCGGTGACGGCGGATTCGGTGGCCATGCGGGTGTGGGCGACGCCCTGCCGGCCGGACGCGCCGGGCAGCCCGAACCGGTGCGCGAGATCCACCGGGTCGCCCATGCCCTTGAGGACGGTGACGTCGTCGCCGAACCCGATGAGAACGGCGCCGGGTGTCTCGCCCAGTGCCGCGTCGGCGAGCGCAGATGCCGGAACCTGTCCGTGCAGAACGGTGTTCGGCCCGACGTCGAGTCCGGAGACGGTGGTGCCGAGCGCGGCGCCCACCGCGGCGGCGAGGGTGTCCGCGACGACGCTCGCGTTCAGCAGTGTCACCGTCGCGTGTCCGGGAGGCGACCACGTGGGGTCGCCGTAGACGGCCATGCCGGCCGAGTCCGGTCCGCGGTCCACCATCTGGCCGAGCATCCCGGTGAGCAGTTCACCGAGCCGCGGATACAGGGAGGGCTCCCGCAGGTGGAGCCCGACGATTCCGCACATGTGTTGTCTCCCTTGCTTGCTGTCGATACTCAGAAGGCGGTGAGGTAGCTGTCGACCTCCCACGGCGTGACCGTGTTGTGCCAGTCGAAGAACTCGTCCCGCTTCAGGGCGGTGAAGTAGTCGGCCACGCCCGGGCCCGCGGCGTCGAGAGCGCCGGTGACGATGGCGTCCTTCGCGAGCGCGTCCATCGCGTGCAGCAGTGTCATCGGCAGGACGTCGGTGCCGGTCCCACTGCCCGGCTCGCCGGGGTCGACGCCGCGGCGGATACCGTCGAGGCCTGCGGCCACCGTGGCGGCGGCCGCGAGATACGGGTTGGCTGAGCCGTCGCCGCCGCGCAGTTCGACGCGGTTGGAGTCCGGCACCCGCAGGTAGTGGGTGCGGTCGTTGCCGCCGTAGGTGGGCCGGCGCGGCGACCACGTCGCCCCACTGCTCGTCGAGATCGCTCCGGTTCGCTTGTAGGAGTTGACCGTCGGGGCGAGTACGCCCTGCAGACCGCCGGCATGTTCGAGGATGCCGCCGATGAACGCGTACGCGGTGGGCGAGAGGCCCAGCCCGCGCGGGTCGGCGCGGTCGGGGAAGACGGGCGCGCCGTCGCACCACAGCGACAGGTGCATGTGCATGCCGCTACCGGTCCGGTCGGCGAACGGCTTGGGCATGAACGTCGCCGTCATGCCGCGCTGCTCGGCCAGTACCGAGATGAGGTAGCGCAGCGTGACGACGCGGTCGGCGGTGGTGAGGGCGTCGGCGTACCGGAAGTTCTGCTCGAACTGGCCGTTGCCGTCCTCGTGGTCGTTCGCGTAGTTGCCCCAGCCGAGTTGGTTCATCGCGGCCGAGATCGCGGTGAGGTGCTCGTACATCCGGGTGACGTCGCGGGCGTCGTAGCAGGGGCGCCGGGAGGTGTCGAGGGCGTCGGCGGTGCGCAGTGTTCCGTGCTCGTCGCGGTCGACCAGGAAGTACTCGACCTCGGTGCCGACCTTGACGTCCAGGCCCAGCTCGGCGGCCTGTGCGAGTACCCGGCGCAGGATCACCCGCGGTGCGAACGGCCAGGGGGCGCCCTCGACATGCGGATCGCAGTGCACCAGCGCGAGACCGGGCCGGACGAAGGGGATCGGGGTGAAGGAGGCGAGGTCGGGGATCGCGACCAGATCGGGATCCCGTGGCTGCTGCCCCATCGCCCCGGCGGCGTAGCCGGCGAATCCGACGCCGTCGTGCTGGAGTTCGTCGGCCGCTTCGGCCGGGACGAGCTTGGCGCAGGGCTTCCCGGCGAGATTGGTGAACACCGCGAGGACGAAGCGTGTGTCGGTGGCGCGGGCCAGAGCGGCGAGGTCGGAGTGCTCGGGGGCGTCCGGCATCGCGGTGTCGGGCAGGCGCATCACGGTGAGATCGGCGGGGTCGAGCGCCATGTGGACTCCTCGGGATTCGACGACGAATGTTTCATCACATGAATCGATGTCGATTAACAGGAAACCCTGGGTGCATGACGGTCGCGTTACGGACCGGTGAGGATGCCGTGACAGCTGAAGGGTCTCTTCGTGTGCTGCGGGCGCTCGAAGGGACCCTTCGACCGGGGGCGGCGGCTACGATCGGCCACATGGCCATCCTGTATGCCGCAGAACTGTCGCCGTCCAAGCCGGAACTGATCGCCACATGGATGCCGGCGGCACCCTACTATTCGGGCGGGTCGCCCGCGCTGACGCCGGTCGGGGCGTACCGGTTCGACGATCCCGCCGGCGAGGTCGGCATCGAGACGCACCTGGTGCGCGACGCCGACGGCACGACCTACCAGGTGCCGCTGACCTACCGCTCGACGCCGCTCGCCGGGGCGCGACTGGCGGGCGAGATGGAGCATTCGGTTCTCGGGCACCGCTACGTCTACGACGCGACGACCGACCCCGTCTACGTGCAGCAATTACTCGCGGCGATCTTCGGCGGCGGCCGTGAGGCCGAGCAGTACGTCCATGTCGACGGCGGCGAGCCGAGGCTGATCGACAACACCGCCTACGCGTCGGGCAGCGGTGTGTCCGGGGCCGAGACGCCCACCGTTGCCGGGGTCAGCGTCAGAGCGGACGGCACCGACACCGTGATCAGCGCGGGTGGTGCCACCGTCGTGGTGCACCACCGCCCGGTCGACGTCGAGCCGGACGGAGCGGTCCTGAAGGGCGAATGGGGCGGTGGCCGAGGAGTTTTCGCGTCGGTGCGCTGACCGAATGGCCGAATGTCACATACGTTCGGTCCAACTGAACGTATGTGACATCCGGCTGAGAAGCGGGGCGGTCAGTTACCCCGCGCGATCCACTCCTCGAGGTGCGGCGACTCGGTGCCGAGGGTGGTGCCGTCGCCGTGCCCGGTGTGTACGCGGGTTTCGGCAGGCAGCGCGAACAGCTTGTCGCGGATCGACCCGATGATCGTCGGGAAGTCCGAGAACGAGCGGCCGGTGGCGCCCGGCCCACCGGAGAACAGGGTGTCGCCGGAGAACAGCTCACCCGCCTCGGGCAGGTACAGGCACGTCGAACCGGGGGAGTGGCCCGGGGTGTGGATGGCCTGGATGTCGGTGCCGGCCACCGCGATCCGCTGACCGTCCTCGAGCGCCAGGTGGCGGACGCCCGGGTGGGTCATCTGCCACAGCACGTCGTCGGCCGGGTTCAGGTAGATCGGGGCGTCGAGCTTCTCGGACAGTTCCGGTGCGACGGTGACGTGGTCGTTGTGGCCGTGCGTGCACACGATCCCGACCACCTTGCGGCCGCCGACGGCGTCGATGATCGGCTGCGCGGTGTGCGCGGCGTCGATCACCAGCACCTCGTCGTCGTCACCGACGAGCCAGATGTTGTTGTCGACGTCCCAGGTGCCACCGTCGAGTTCGAACGTGCCCGACGTGACGACCCGATCGACGCGCAAGGCGCCGCTGTGTCGATTCCCCGTCGCTTCGCTCGCCATTACAGGACCACCACCGAGCGCAGCACCTCGCCGCGGTGCATCGTCTCGAACGCCTGCTCGACGTCCTCGAGCTTGATCCGCTCGGTCACGAACTTCTCGAGCGGCAGGCGACCCTGCTGGTACAGGTCGACGAGCATCGGGAAGTCGCGCTCGGGCAGGCAGTCGCCGTACCACGACGACTTGAGCGACCCGCCGCGCGAGAAGAAGTCGACGAGCGGCATCTCGAGCGTCATGTCCGGGGTCGGGACGCCGACGAGGACGACGGTGCCGGCCAGGTCGCGGGCGTAGAACGCCTGCTTCCACGTCTCCGGGCGGCCGACGGCGTCGACCACCACGTCGGTACCGAAGCCGTCGGTGAGTTCCTGCACGGCCTCGACGACGTCGTCGACCTTCGACGCGTCGATCGTGTGGGTGGCGCCGAGTTCGACGGCCCACTCGAGCTTCTTGGGATCCTTGTCGATCGCGATGATCTTGTTGGCGCCGGCCAGGCGCGAGCCCATGATGGCGGCGTCGCCGACACCGCCGCAGCCGATGACGGCGACGGAGTCGCCGCGGGAGACGTTGCCGGTGTTCATCGCGGCACCCATGCCGGCCATGACGCCGCAGCCGAGCAGACCGACGACGGCAGGATCGGCGGTGGGATCGACTTTGGTGCACTGCCCGGCGGCGACGAGGGTCTTGTCGGCGAACGCGCCGATGCCCAGGGCCGGGGTCAGTTCGGTGCCGTCCTCGAGGGTCATCTTCTGCTTCGCGTTGTGGGTGTCGAAGCAGTACTGCGGGCGACCGCGCTTGCAGGCGCGACACTTTCCGCACACCGCACGCCAGTTGAGGACGACGAAGTCGCCGACCTCGACGGTGTCGACACCCTCGCCGACGGCCTCGACGATGCCCGCGGCCTCGTGGCCCAGGAGGAAGGGGAACTCGTCGTTGATGCCGCCGTCACGGTAGGTCAGGTCGGTGTGGCAGACGCCGCATGCCGCGATCGCGACGACGGCCTCGCCGGGTCCGGGATCCGGGACGTTGATGGTGACCAGTTCGACGGGGGCGTCCTTCGAGCGGGCGATGACGCCCCGTACCTGCTGCGGCATGGTTTCTCCACTCCATTCGGTCGACGTGAACGCGGGTGCGCACATGGTGGGGTGCGCATCCCACTACGAGGCTAGTCATCAGTGGGCGGCCCGGGGACTGGTCGAGCGGCGAGGTGGACCTGGCCGAACGGTCAGGGGGTGGGCCGGATGCCGGCCTCGCCGCCCAGGGCCGCGGCCTCTACGCGGGTCTCGACGTCGAGCTTGCGCAGGACTCCCGCGACGTGGAACTTCACGGTGCTCTCGCTGACGCCGAGTCGCTCGGCGATGGCCCGGTTGCGGCGTCCCGCCACCAGATGCCCCAGCACCTCGAGCTCGCGGGGTCCGAGGTCGGTGAGTGCGTGGTGCGCGGTGGGAGTCGTGGGTGCATGCAGCGGCAGCGTCGCGACCACCCGCGAACCCCAGCCCGACGTCGATTCGATCCGCACCGTCCCGCCCAGCGCTTCGACGCGGGGACGCAGTTGCTGGTCGAGGTCTGCCGTGTCGGCCAGACCGTGGCCGTCGTCGCGGATGTCCACCACCAGTTCGGTGTCCGGGCAGGCCCAGGCGACGCGGATCCGGGCGACGTCGCCCTGCCCGGACAGCGCGAGCACCGCGCCGCGGACGACAGCCCGGGCCGCGTGCGCAACCTCGCCGGGGACGGCCCGTCCGGCCACCGGCGGCTCCACCAGGTCCAGTTCGAGATCGCGGTGACGCAGCAGCCCGCGCAGTTCACCGCGGAGTCGAGCGAACGCGGTGACCACGGACTCCTCTGCGAACTCGCGGTGCGTGTCCACGGCGGTCCGCAGCCCGATCAGGGCCGCGGACGCGGTCTCGCGGGCTGCCGCGCGGGCACGGGGGTCGTCGAGGTCGCCGGAACGCAGCGTCGACAGCAGTGTCTCGAGGGTCGTCGCGTGTACCTCGGTGAGTTCGGCGATGGTGCGGGCCCGCTCGGCGGACGCGGCGCGGGACTCGGCGAGATAGGCGGGGCTCGCGCCCTGGACCTGCAACTGGATGCCGGTCGCGACCAGGCCGAACATGGATCGGACGGGCTCGAGCGGCACCGTGCGGGACAGCGGGCCGCGGGGAACAATGACGAGCAGGGTGTCGGTGTGGTCGAGGATCGCGTACACGTCGCGTGCGTGCCCCGCGACGGTGGCGCGGCCCCGAAGGATCTGACCGTGCTCGAGATCCGCTCGGAGAGTCTCCAATTCGGCGATCGTGACCCGGTCGACGATGTCCTGGTCGCCGGCGACCTTGCGTGGACGGCCGGTGCATTCGCGCGTGAAGATCACCAGCGCGGTGTGTGGCACGGTGTCGGCGAGGAAGGTCGAGAAGCGGCGTCCGATGTCGGACAGCCGGCCCACCAGAACCCCACGCAGGCCGTCCAGCAGGGTTTCGGTTCGGATCTCGCTCACCAGGCCACGATATCGGGACGGCGGGTAGGCCGAGGTGGCCCACCCGCCGCTGTTCTCACGTGAATCAGGAACCGAAGGGCAACTGCAGCGAGCCGAAGGACGGCAACTCGAGCGAGCCGCCGGCGCTACCGGTGCTGCCGCCACCGCCGACCACGATCGTGGCATCGTCCGACAGCGACGAACGGAACGTCCCGTCGCCGATGTACCGGGCGGTGACCGTGTACGAACTCGCCCGGTCGAAGGTGTGCGTCAACGTCGCCTTGCCGTCGACCACTGGCGCTTCGCCGACCACGACGCTGTTGACGAGGAACGCGACGTTGCCGCCGTTGGGCGTGGGCGTCACAGTGGCCGAAAGCTCCACCGACTCAGCGACATCTGCTGTCGGAGCGACGCTCACAGCGGTGCTGGTCATGTTGCCGGACTGGTCGCCGACGGCAATGGTGGCGAGAGGTCCGCCACCGCGGTTGAGCGGTGCGGTGTCATCCATGGCGTCCTTGGGGACACAGCGGGTCGGCGCCCACTGGTTTCCACCGAAGACCGCGAGCGCGAGGAAGGTGTTGTAGTTGCCCTCGTCGCCCAGATTCGAGGCGTTGCCGGCGGTGCGCAGCTTCGGCGTGATCTCGCCGGCGGCGCCCGCGGTGAGCGTGACGTCGATCGCGGGAAGCTGGAACCACGTCGAGCCGTCGGCGCTGGGCTGGCCGTCGAGGTACTTCTTCGTCTTCTCGGCCAAGATGCCGGCGACGCTCTTCTTGTCGGCTGTCGGGCTGTTACCGATGATCTCGTTGTTGCCCGAGAGCCGCAGGATCGTGCCGGTAGCGTCCACATCGCCGTTCTCGTTGACCTGCAGCACGTTTGCCGGGGTCCCGGAGAGCCCGACTCCGGTTCCCGGCACGACCTTCGCGTCGACGAATGTGGCGTTGTCCGGCAGCTGGTAGTCCAGCTTCATCCGGGAAACACTGGTCGTGGTGGCACCGGAGTCCTTGTCCGGGTACGACGATGGCGCCGGCTGGATGCGGTACGTGAACGTCTCGCCCGGATCGACGCGGGCGGGAGCGTCGACCGTGAACAGGTGCTGAGCGGGCTTGTTGACCGTGATGAGTGCTGCAGCGCGGCACTGTGCGGTGAACGAGGTGGCTGTGGTTGCAGCCGAAGCGGGGGCGCCGGAGAGAACAATTCCCGCGGCGACTGCGGTGGCGCATACAGGCGCCAGGTAGCGCCTGACAGATCTGTCAGTCATGTTGCCTTCCTGGATGGTCGAAGTTCGAGTAGGCAAAATTGGTCAGGACCCGAAGGGCAGCTGCAGCGAGCCGAGGCTGCCGTTTCCGGTGTCACCGCCGAGACCGGCGACGGTCACTGCGGTGGCAGGTGAGGTCGAGGGGTTGGCGGCGATGTGGCCGCTGTAGCGAGCGCTGACCTGGTACGTTCCTGCCGCAGCGAACGTATGGGTGGTGGAGGCGAATCCGTTCACGACAGGCACGGCGTCGCCGATCGGGGTGTCACCCACGTAGAACTGGACGGTACCGCCGTGCGGCGCCGGAGCCACCGTTGCGGTGAAGGTCACGGGGATGGCCGGGATGGTGGCGGCGGGCGCGGTGACGGCGATCGTCGTGTTGCCCGGTTCGGGCGCCGAGACGTTCAGCGGCGCGGGGGTGGACGTCGAGGTGGCGAATCCGGACCCGGTGAAGACGGCGGTGATGCTGTGATCGCCCGCCTCGGTGAAGATGTGCTGCGCGGTCGCGAGCCCGTCGACGACCGGCGCAGGCTCACCCAGCGGGATCTCGCCGGACAGGAACTGCACGGTGCCGGTCGGCGGCACCTGGCTGGAGACGGTGGCGGTCAGAGTGACGGGCTGCCCGGCCTCTGCGGTGTTGGGTACCACGAGCATGGTGCTGGTGGCCAGGTCCTTGTGCGCGACATCCAGCACGGTGACGGCCGAAGTCGACGCGGCGAAACCGTTGTTTCCCAGGAACTTCGCCGTGATGTCGTGTGGGCCGGGCGTGAGGAACGTGTGCGCCAGACGCGCCTTGCCGTCGGAGCTGACGGTTGCCTCGGCACCGACCGGGACACCATTGTCGAAGAGTTGGACCTTCGCCGCAGTCCGCACCGGAAGGATCACGCCGGACGGCAACCCCACCTGGACGGTGAACGAGGCCTTCACGCCCGTCTCGGCGGTGGCCGGCACGGTGAGCGTGGTCTCGGTGGCTACGTCGTGGTCGACCACGTCGACGGTTACCGACGTAGCGCTGGGGCTCGCCAGTTCGGTGGACGGGTGGATCCTGCCGCCGCCCAGGTACTGAACGGTGACGACATTCGGTCCGGTCGTGGTGAAGGTGTGCTTGTAGTTGGCCAGGCCGTTGCCGCTGACATTGACAGGCGCGCCGACCGGAGTGTCATTGACGAGGAACTGCGCGGTTCCACCGTTCACGACCTTGTTCGCGTCGACACCGAAGACCTGCGACCTCAACTCCACCTCGATCCCGGTCTTCATCTGGTTCGGAATGTGAGGCGTCTCGACCCGGGTCGCGAAGCCGGAGGGCGCGGGCTCGTCAGCGGCGGTGACACCAGCGCCGCCGGCCGGAGTGCTCGCCGGTTCCGCGGCCGCGGTGCCGGTGAAGAACAGCATGGTGCCTGCCGTGGTGGCAGCGGTGGTGAGGGCGACGCGGCGCCATCGGTTTGTCATAGAGAGACTCCTGGGTCTGTGAACGTCGGGCGATCTCCAACTGGAAGTGGAACGCGTTACACCTAACACGCGTATGAAAGCGGGCATAAGGGAAATTGACGCTTGATCGATTCAGCGGAAAACTGAACGGTCGTCCAGTTGTTTTTGGTTTGGAATACGTTGCGTGCCTTCGGAACTCGAGACCAATATCTCGGATCGATAAAGGATCTAGCGATTTCGATACGATGTAGTATCGACATGTGGATCATGGGCTGGTTTCACGAAAAACCCGTATCGGATCTGGCGTGGGCGACCCGGCTACCGCAGGCGTTCGGCGGGTCCGCCTCGACGTTGCGTCCGTGTCGCCACCGGAGAAACGAGAACGGCGGGTGGGTCGATGTCGACCCACCCGCCGCTACTGAATCCGGCCCCGCCGTCGACGATGGCCACGGGATCGCCATCGTTGGGCACGCGGACGTACCTCGGTGCATCCAGTCTCGTCAGTCCAGTTGTTCCGCACTGGCCTGCTTCGCCTCGGCGGGCGGCAGTTCGTCCGATTCGGCCGGGTCGGGGTCCTTGTCGAGAACTCCCACCAAAGGCGCTGCAGGACGGAACTGTTCGAGTCGGAACAGGCCCTTTCCGTTCTCCTTGGGTGCGTAGTGGTAGACGAAGGCGGCCAGTCCGGCGATGCAGGCGAAGGTGATCAGAGTGCTCATGAAAGCGATTCTGGGAACAACTGGCATTGAAATGAACGGCCAGTGTGCGAATACTGGACCGCATGATGATGCATGCACTCGGTGCTCGTGCGGTGGCCCGCGACCTCGGCGCCTGGCAGGACGAGACCGGGCGGCGCACGGCGCGCCCCGCGTACCGAGCTCTGGCCGACGGTATCCGACTGCTCGTGCACGATGGTCGCGTTCCGCTGGGGACGGCGCTGCCGAGCGAACGGGAGTTCGCGTCGGAGTTGAACGTGAGCCGCACGACGATCACCACGGCGTACGCGGTGTTGCGCGACGAGGGCTATCTGGTGAGTCGGCAGGGGTCGCGTAGCACCGTGACCCTGCCGGCCGCCGTCGACTCGGACCGGCGAAGGGTCCACACTCATCTGCCGGGGCCGGAAGGGGCCGGCGTGGATCTCAGCTACGCCGCCATGGTGGCACCGGCGGACGAGATCAGTGAGGCGTATAGTGCTGCGCTGCAGACACTTCCGCCGTTCCTCGACACGCACGGGATGGAGCCGGTGGGGATCACGGTACTGAGGGAGGCTGTCGCGGCCCGCTACCGGGCCCGTGGCCTCGAGACCGACGTCTCCCAGATCATGATCACCTCGGGTGCCCAGCACGCCCTGCGTCTTCTGCTGGGTGTCCTGACTGCTCCGGGGGAGCGGGTGCTGGTCGACCATCCAACGTATCCCAATGCGCTGGAGGCGCTTCGGCGGGTGGGAGCGCGCCCGGTTCCAGTTCCGGTTCGACCGGAGGGTGGTGCGGCCCGGGCCTGGGACCTGGACGGGATCCGGAGCGCCGCAAGGCAGACCGCCGCCCGCATGGCGTACCTGCTGCCGGACTTCCACAACCCCACGGGGCTGTGCCTCGACGAGCGGGGCCGCGCCGAACTCGCCCGGATCGCGCGCGACACGCGGATGACGCTCGTCGTCGACGAGACGATGGTCGATGTCTGGCTGGATGCGCCGCCTCCACCCCCGGTTGCGGCGTTCGCGCGCGGCACCGGAGACTCCGATGTCGTGACGGTCGGCTCCATCTCCAAATCACACTGGGGCGGACTGCGCGTCGGCTGGATCCGGGCCAATCCGGAGCTCATCACGCGCCTCGTGGGTTCGCGCTCAGCGCTGGATCTCGGGACTCCGGTCATGGACCAACTGGCCGCTCTGCACCTGCTCGAGCGGGGCGACGCTCCCATCGAGGTCCGCCGGGAACAGCTGCGCACGCAGCGGGCCGCACTGCTCGACGAGCTGTCGGCCCGGCTGCCGGACTGGGTTCCGACGGTCGGTACCGGCGGGATGTCGCTGTGGCTGCGGCTGCCCGAACCCGTCTCCACGGCGCTGGCCGCGACCGCACCGAGTCATGGTGTGATCCTCGCGGCCGGAACGCGTTTCGGTGTCGAGGGCGCGTTCGAACGCTTCGTGCGGCTGCCCTACGCGCGACCGGTCGACGAACTGCGACGCGCGGTCGCCGGCGTCGCAGCGGCGTACGACGCGCTCCGCGTGGCGCGCGAGCCCGCCGAACCTGCGCTGGTCGTGTGACCGCGCCGCCGCACCGGCAATCGTGGATCGCTCTCTCGATGATTCGGTTTCCGCGAGGATGATCAACATGCGTGAGATCACCCTCGACCTCGATGCGGTACGCCTGCGAGCTCTGGCCTGGGGGCCGGAAACCGGCCGACTGGCGGTGCTACTGCACGGCTTCCCGGACACCGCACACACCTGGCGGCACCTGGGACCCGCGCTGGCGGACGACGGCTGGCGGGTGGTGGCACCGTTCACCCGCGGCTATGCGCCGTCGGCGGTGCCGGACGACCGCAGCGGACACGTCGCGGCCCTGATGGACGACGCCGTCGCGATCCACGCGCATCAGGGCGGCGGGTCCGACGCGGTCCTGATCGGGCACGACTGGGGCGCCATCACCGCGAATGCCCTGGCCGCCCACGCCGACAGCCCGTTCGTAGCGGTGGCAGCACTCTCGGTTCCGCCGTTCGCGACGCTGCGGAAGCCGTCGGTGCTCCGCGTGCTGCCCCGACAACTGCGCAACAGCTGGTACGTCCTGTTCAACCAGCTACCGGTTCTGCCGGAACGCCACGCCGAGCAGTTGATCCGACGGTTGTGGGCGGACTGGTCGCCGGGCTACGACGCGAGCGCGGACCTGCCCGCCGTGCTGGAGGCGATCGCCGACACCGCGCACTGCCGAGCCGTGTTCGGCTACTACCGGAGCATGGTCCGGCCCTTCCCGCGTCCGCCCGCGCGCTACCGGCGCTGGGTCGGGGCCGAGATGCGGCTCCCGACGGTCCCGACTCTCTACCTCCACGGTGCTCGCGACGGGTGCCTGGATGCGCGCCTCGCCGCCCTGGTGGGGCCCGGCCTCCCATCGGGCAGCGAGGCGCATCTGATCGCGGACGCGGGTCACTTCCTCCAGCTCGAGCAGCCGGATGCGGTCAGTGCCCGGATCCGGAAGTTCCTCGCCGGGCAGTGACCGTGGTTCAGCGCCAGAGCGTGTCGATATCGGTCGCGGACCGTGCCGGTGGCAGCGGTGCGCGGGTGGGCGTCCGTGAGAAACGCGGCGCCGGGAAGTGCTGCGTGACACCGTCGACCTCGATCAGGGAGCCGCGCGCGGCGACGTGGGGATCGCTCGGGGCCTCGGCGAATGTCAGCACCGGCGTGGTGCAGGCGTCGGTGCCGTCGAAGATCTTGGTCCACTCGTCGCGGGACTTCGACAGGAATCGGTCGGTGATGATCTGGCGCAACTCGTCCCAGCGGGTGACGTCGTGCTGGCCCGGCAGTTGGGCGGGATCGAGCTCGAGGCCCTTCAGCAGTTCGGCGTAGAACTGCGGCTCGATCGCGCCGACCGCCATGTACTTGCCGTCGGAGGTTTCGTAGGTGTCGTAGTAGGGAGCGCCACCGTCGAGCATGTTCACGCCGCGCTCGTCGTTCCACATTCCCGATCCCCGGAAGCTCCAGATCATGTGCGACAGCGCGAGCGTGCCGTCGACCATCGCGGCATCGATCACCTGGCCACGGTCCGACGCCTGGCGCTCCACGAGGGCGGCAAGGATGCCGAACACCAGGAACATCGAGCCGCCACCGAAATCGCCCACCATGTTCAGTGGCGGTACCGGGCGCTCGCCCTTGCGGCCGATCGCATGCAGCACGCCGGTCAGTGAGATGTAGTTGAGGTCGTGGCCGGCCGAGTGCGCCAGCGGACCCTCCTGCCCCCAGCCGGTCATCCGGCCGTACACCAGACGTGGGTTGCGTGCCAGCACGGCGTCGGGACCGAGACCCATGCGCTCGGTGACGCCGGGTCGGAAGCCCTCGATCAGAACGTCCGCGCGCTCGAGCAGACCCATGACCTTCTCGATGTCGGCCGGATCCTTGAGGTTGGCCTCGACGACAGTGCGGTTGCGCTGGGTCTGGCTCGCGCGCTTGCCCTCGGCGGGAAGTTGCCCTGCCCGCTGGATGCACACCACATCCGCACCGAGATCGGCGAGGAGCAGGGCCGCGTGCGGGCCAGGCCCGATTCCGGACAGTTCGACGACGCGGATCCCGGTCAGCGGGCCCCTGCGTTCGGTCCCTGGAGCAGTCACGTCATACCTCTTTCTGGATGGTCGACCTCATTTCCTGTGACGGTAACCCCTACGAACGGGGCTTTGTGTCGCGGGTCACGAGAAGCCGACCACTTGTCTCCGGCCCGGCTCGGGGAGCACAGTGGATGGCATGGCCTTCCCCGGAGAACTCGTCGCGTTCCTGGCCAGCACCGACCTGGACGTCTCGTCGATGTTCTACGTCGACACACTGGGTCTGGCCGTCACCGAGCGCACCCCGTTCGCGCTCGTCGTCGACGGCGGTGGCGGCACCGAACTGCGCATCACGCTCGTCCAGTCGAAGGCCGACACCGGGTACACGGTGTTGGGGTGGCGCACGAAGGACCTGTCAGCCACCGTCGACGACCTGCGGGCCAAGGGCGTCGACTTCCTGCGCTACCAGGGGATGGACCAGGACGAGCACGACGCGTGGACGGCGCCGGACGGCACCCGGGTCGCGTGGTTCCACGATCCGCACGCCAACGTGCTCTCGATCCATCAGCCGCCGGCCTGATCCGGTGGGTTTCGCCGAGGCCGCCGGTGCGCGGCTGTACTACGAGGTGTACGGGGACGGCGAGCCGTTGGTGCTGCTGCACGGCAACAGCGAGAGTTCCGGCTACTTCGCCGCGCAGGTGCCCGCCTTCGCCGCGAACCATCGCGTGCTGGCGCCCGACACCCGCGCGCACGGTCGGTCGACCCGCGGTGACGGACCACTGGACTTCGAGCGTCTCGCCGACGACGTGTGCGCGGTGCTCGACGCGGTCGGCGTCGAGAGCGCGCACGTCCTGGGCTACAGCGACGGTGGCAACACCGCCCTCACCCTGGCGCTGCGGCATCCGGGGCGGGTGCGATCGCTGATCGTGAACGCCGCCAACCTCGATCCGCACGGACTCGGTGCAAGGTTCCGGATTCCGGCGACCCTCGCATGGCTCGCGGCCGGTGTCGTCGCACCGCTGTCGGCGCGGGTGCACCGGCAGCGGGAACTGCTCGAGTTGATGGTCCGGCATCCGCACATCCCGGCCGACGACCTCGCGTCGATCACCGTGCCGACGCTCGTGATCGTGGGGGAGCGTGACGCGATCCCGCGCCCGCACACCGAGCTGATCGCACGCTCGATTCCCGGCGCGGAGTTGATGTACGTGCCGGACGCCGGGCACGCGTGCGCCGAGCAGCGACCCGATCTGTTCAACGCCGCGGTGCTGGATTTCCTGGCCGGCGTGGAGGCGCCCGGCTAGAGGATCTGTGCCGAGACGAAGCCGGCGAGCAGCACCGCGAAGGCGCCGATCTCGCCGACGATCAGTGCGATCATCGCCACACGGAGGCCGGCGTCGGGATGGGCGAACTGGTTGGTGGTGTCGCGGCGGGCACCGTGCACAATGTAACTGCCGATGGCCGCGACGAAGAAGAACACCAGGATTCCCGCGCACGTCGCATTCACTGCCGTCGGCCACGCACTGAGCTCCACGAACACCGACACCATCAGGGTCGCAAAGGAATACAGCAGTGCCGACCGGTGCGCGATGTCGACGTACGGGTGCGCGAGGTGCTTCGGCGACGTGTGCATCTGGTGGTACTTCCACACCCCGAGGAGCAGGGCGAGCAGGAAGATCAGCCCTGCCGCGAGCAGTGTGAGACGGGTGTCGAGGCCGAGTTCCATCGCGACAGTATGACCTGTGGCAACCGCATATAGTCCGAGACATGCGCCCCGACACTTCCCCTGACGTTCCCACCCGGATCGGTACCCCGCTGAGCCCGAGCGCCACCCGTGTGATGCTGCTGGGCTCCGGTGAACTCGGCAAGGAGGTGATCATCGCGCTGCAGCGACTGGGCGTCGAGGTGATCGCCGTCGACCGCTACACCGACGCCCCCGGTCACCAGGTGGCACATCGCGCGCACACCGTCGACATGGGCGACCGCGAACAACTGCTGCGCGTCATCGAGGACGAGCGCCCGCACTTCGTGGTACCCGAGATCGAGGCCATCGCCACCGAGGCCCTCGCCGAGGTGGAGGAGCGCGGCCTGGCCGTCGTCATCCCCACCGCGCGGGCGACGCAGTTGACGATGAATCGTGAGGGCATCCGTCGCCTCGCGGCGGAGGAGTTGGGCCTGCCGACGTCGCCGTACGCGTTCGCCGACTCCCTCGACGAGGTGCGCGCCGCCGCGGAGCGGATCGGGTTCCCGTGCGTCATCAAGCCGGTGATGTCGTCGTCCGGCAAGGGACAGTCCGTCGCCCGCAGTGCGGACGACCTCGAAAACTCCTGGGAGTACGCGCTTTCCGGCGGTCGCGTGAACAAGGGCCGGGTGATCGTCGAAGGCTTCGTCGACTTCGACTACGAGATCACCCAGCTCACCGTCCGCGCCGTCGACGGCACCCACTTCTGCGAGCCGATCGGCCACCTGCAGGACGCCGGCGACTACATCGAGTCGTGGCAGCCGCAGGCCATGAGCCCGACCGCACTCGCCGCCGCGCGTGACGTCGCCGAGAAGGTCACCACCGCGCTCGGTGGCCGCGGCATCTTCGGCGTCGAACTGTTCGTCAAGGGCGACGACGTCTACTTCTCCGAGGTGAGCCCCCGCCCGCACGACACAGGTCTGGTGACGCTGCGCTCGCAGCGGTTCTCGGAGTTCGAACTGCACGCGCGAGCGATCCTCGGACTGCCCGTCGACACGACGCTCGCGGCTCCCGGTGCCTCCGCAGTGATCTACGGCGGCACCGAGGCCGTCGGGGTCGCGTTCGAGGGCGTCGCCGACGCACTCGCGGTGCCGGAGACCGACCTTCGCCTGTTCGGCAAGCCCGAGGCGTTCACCCGTCGCCGCATGGGTGTCGCGGTCTCGACCGGACCCGATGTCGAGACGGCCCGCGAACGCGCCCGCGAGGCGGCGTCGCGGGTGCGGGTCGTCGTACCGGAGTGAGCACCGGCGCCCTGGTTCTGCTCGGACTGGTCATGCTGGTCGGGCTGGTCGGCATCGTCGTGCCGATCCTCCCCGGCACCCTGCTGATCGCCGGTGCGCTGCTGGTGTGGGCGATCCTCGACGCCACCTCCACCGGATGGGCCGTGTTCGCGGTGGCGACGCTGCTGCTCGTGGCGTCCGGTGTCGTCAAGTACACGTGGCCGGGGCGTCGGATGCGCGACGCCGGCGTTCCCAACCGGTCGGTGGTGTTCGGCGGGTTGGTCGGCATCGTCGGATTCTTCGTGGTGCCGGTGGTGGGACTGCTCCTCGGGTTCCTGCTCGGCACCTACGTGGCCGAGGCGGCGCGGCACCGCACCCACCGCGACGCCTGGGTGTCGACCGTCCACGCCACCAAGGCCGTCGGGCTGTCCATCCTCGTCGAACTGTTCGGCGCCCTGCTCGCAGTGGGGCTGTGGCTGGGGGCGGTGCTGATCGGCTGACTGATCGGTCCGTCACAGGTCGAGTTCGCGAGCGAGGAGCGCGGCCTGGACCCGCGACGCCAATCCGAGCTTGGACAGCACCCGCGACACGTGCGTCTTGATCGTGGGAGCCCCCACCCCCAGCTCCCGGGACAACTCGGCGTTGGACAGGCCCTGCCCGAGCAGCCGCAGCACCTCGAGCTCTCGGTCGGTCAGGTCGTCGAGTGCCGTCGGTGGGGTACGGCGCGCGGGGACTCGAACGAACTGGTCGATCAACGCGGATGCGGCGCGGGGTGCCAGCACGGACTCTCCCGCCGCGACCGTGCGCACCGCCGCAGTCAGTTCATCCGCAGTCGCGGTCTTCACGAGGAACCCCGACGCGCCGGCGCGCAGCGCGCCGAACACGTACTCGTCGAGGTCGAATGTGGTGAGCACGACCACCCGGCTGTCGGTGGTGCCGGTGATCGCACGTGTCGCCGTGATGCCGTCCGTGCCGGGCATCCGCACGTCCATCAGGACGATGTCCGGGCGGTGGGTGCGCGCGAGCGTCACCGCCGACGTCCCCGAATCCGCCTCGGCTACGACGTCGATGTCCGGTTGGCCGTCGAGGATCATCGCGAGTCCCGCACGGATGGCGGCGTGGTCGTCTGCCAGCACCACGCGGATCGGCAGTCCGTTGCGCTCGTTCATTCGGCAGTTCCCCGTGACTCGAGCGGCAGCACGGAGTCGACGATCCAACCGTCCGGTGCCGCGCCCGCGTGCAGCCGGCCACCCAGGAGTTGGGCGCGTTCCGTCATGTTGCGCAGACCCTGCCCGCCGGACGCTGCGGAGGGTTCGTTGCCCGGGTCGCACAGGATCGGGTTGTGCACGCGCAGCCGAACGGCATCGGGATCCTGCCGGATGACGATTGAGATCTGCTGACCGGGAGCATGTTTGACTGCATTGGTGATCGATTCTTGCACTATCCGGTACGTGGCGTGATCCACCACGCTGGACAACGATTCGGGATTGGTCGCGATGCGGGCGTCGACGGCGCTTCCGGCCGCGCGCGCACCGGCTATCAGCGAGTCGAGGTCGCTCAACCGTGGTGGGGCGCCAGGATCATCCGGATCGGTCTCGGCTCGGAGCAGATCGATCATCGAGCGCATCTCGTTCAGCGCGGCGACGCTCCCCGCCCGGATGGCGGTCAGGACGTTGTCGAGAGTCGGATCGGTCCCGGTGGTCCGTCGAGACAGCGCGGCCTCCGATTGAATCGCGATCGCCGACAGGTGACTCGCGATCACGTCGTGCAGATCCCGAGCCATGCGATTCCGTTCGTGGGCGACCGCGGCCGCCCGGTCTGCCTCTGCGAGGGCCCGCATCGTCTCGGCCCGTGCCCGTTCGGCGGCCGCGACCTCCTGGTGGCGACGGATCGCGAGCGCCCACCACACGGGCGTCGTGAAGAACAGTGCGAGGACGATTCCCGCCGCCGCGGCCGCGCGGCCGTTCTGCCATCCGACGTAGGCGGCAGCAGTGAGGACGACGACCGCCGCTCCGGTGGCGTAGCAGACTGCCCGGCTGACGCGGGGCCGCCCGTACAACACCGCGGCGTAGACGAGATCGGAGAGAACCAGCCACACGGGGACGGTGGGGCCGAGTGCGAGATCGACGGCAGAGAGGGCTGCACCGGCGATCAGGGCCGCCCCAGGGGACGTACTGCGGAAGGTGTCCGCTGCGGCGATTGCGACGAGCAGCGCGACCCGAACACCGGCGGGGGTGCTGCTCGGCCCGGTGCCGAGTTGAAATGCGCCGACGGCATACAGGACCAACCCGATGACGAGCATCCCGCCTGCGATCAGGATGTCATCACGGCGGCGTGACCGGGCGGTGCTCACGTGCCGGCGCGTCCGCAGGCCGCCCCGCGACGGTTGCAACGGATACGCCATCGCTCCATCACAGCACAGTGGACAGTCGGACCCGTCATACCAAGTGATGACGTCGCAGCCGCCCGGCGGCTGATGTGTCGCCCCGGAGGGCGCCAGCAGTATTCGTGGCATGCAGTTACGACTTGCGGCAATGTTCGGAGTGTTCCTGATCGTCGTCGGGGCGGCGTTGTGGTTGTTCGCACGCGACGCCGAGCTCTTCTGGTTCCGGGGCGGACCGCTCGGCATAGCACTCGTGGCGGTCGGGGTGATCGACGTCGTCAGCGCGCGTAGGACAGGCGGCAGTGGGCGTTGACGTGAACGCGATGCTGCTGGCATCGCTGGCAGGCCTTGCGCTCGTGGACAGTACGAGTATCGGCACGCTGGTGTTGCCGGTTTGGATGCTGCTCACGCCCGGCCGCCCACCCCTCGGACGGATCGTCCGCTACTTGGTGGCGATCTCCGGGTTCTATCTCGTCGTCGGCGCGGCACTTCTGACCGCGGCGCGTGCGGGCCTCGAAGTTGGCGGCCCGATGCTGGAATCTCCTGTGGCAAAGGCGGTCCAGTTGGCGGTCGGTGCGGTTCTGTTCGCGCTGAGTTTCCGCTTCGACTCGAAGAAGCGCCGCGAACGTGGGGAGTCGAGTCGTGTTGTCCGCTGGCGCGATCGGGCACTCACGAGGGGCGGGTCCGGCGGTGTCGCCACACTGGCGCTCACGGCGGGAACGCTGGAGTTGGTCACGATGGTCCCCTACCTCGCTGCCATTGCCCTGATCGTGTCCGTGGGTGCGCCGACCGTGCTGTCGATTCCCCTGCTCGCCGCGTACTGCATGGTGATGATCCTCCCGGCCGTTACCCTGCTGGGGCTGCGGATCCTGGTCGGGAAGCGAGCCGACGGCGTCCTGCACCGGATCGACGACTTCTTCACCCGCAACGCGGACAGCGCGGTCGGTTGGGCGCTGGGAATAGCGGGCTTTCTGCTCGCGAGAGACGCCGCGAGTGCCCTGTTCGCGCTATGAGACAGTCCGGAAGAACCAGTCGTCGTTGCGACCCGGATCGGTCCTGGCCCGGCTCAGCCGCAGCGGTACCACTCGCGCGCGTTGCCGCCGAGGACCGCCTCGAGGTCGTCGCCGACGGCGTCGGCGAGGATGTCGACGTCGGCGGCCTCGAATGCACGCCGGGCACGGGTGCCCGGCAGGTCCGTACCGAACATCAGCGCCTTCGGATTGACGGCGTGGACCTGCCGGATGGCGCTGCCGACGTCGTCGATCGACGTGCGTCCGAACCCGGTGGCCTTCACCTTGGCGCCGCGGTCGACGAGATTGAGCAGGTAACGCAGCCCGCGCGTCGACATCCCCAGGTGGTCGATGCTCACCGCGGGCAACTTCGCGAACACCGGCTCGAGTGACAGCAGCAGCGTCGCGTCCACGTAGAACTCGGCGTGCCAGCCCACCAGTTCGTACGCCCGCAGGGCCTGCGTCGTGAGCAGTTGGACATCGGTGGCGCTGCGCCGCAGATTGAATCGCACCCCGCGGACCCCGGCCCGGTCGAGTTCGAGGATGTCCTCGTCGGTGGCGTCGGGATCGAGGTGTGTGACGCCCACCCAGCCGTCGCCGAGTTCGCGCAGCGCGGCCAACAGTTGCGGCCGACCGAGCGTGCCCTGGTACGACGCGGTCACCACCGCCCCGCCGTCGACGCCGAAGCCCTGCATGCGGCGGCGGTAGTCGTCGATCGTGAACGGATCGGGCAGGTACCCGTTGTTCTCCACGAGCGGGAACCGCGGGTCGATGATGTGCACGTGCGCGTCAAACACGTGTTCATCATGCCTCCCGAAACAGCTGAAGGGTCCCGTCATGCGCTGACAGCGCGTGACGGGACCCTTCAGTTGGAAGCCTGGGCGTCAGGCCTTGTGCGGCTCGCTGGCGCGCAGCATGTCCTCGCGCTCGACGACCTTGACGCGCTCGCGGCCCTCGGGCTCGCCGAGGGAACGCTCGTGGGCGTCGAGGCGGTACCAGCCCTGCCACGTCGTGTACGGGACACCCTTGCCCTCGAGGAATTCGATGATCGCGTCCTCGCCCGGCTCGGCCGCACCGGCGAAGTTCGGGGCGTCCTCGAGCAGGCAGGCGATGGTCTCGTTGGCGTCGCCCTTGGTGTGGCCGATCAGGCCGACCGGGCCACGCTTGATCCAGCCGGTGACGTAGGTGGCGTCGATGTGCTTGCCGTCCTCGTCCAGTACGCGGCCGGCCTCGTTGGGGACGGTCCCGGCCTGGTCGTCGAACGGCAGCTTCGCGATGTTCTGCGACAGGTAGCCGACGGCGCGGTAGACGGCCTGGACGTCCCAGTCCTTGAACTTGCCGGTGCCGCGGACGTTGCCGGTGCCGTCGAGTTCGGTTCGTTCGGTTCTCAACCCGACGACCTTGCCGTCCTCGCCGAGGACCTCGTGGGGGGACTCGAAGAAGTGCAGGAACAGCTTGTGCGGGCGGTCGCCCTGGTCGCGGATGGCCCAGTCCTGCAGGGTGTTGGCGACCATGTCGACCTGCTTGGAGCCGCGGCGGGCGGCCTCGGAGCCCTCGTCGTAGTCGATGTCCTCGGGGTCGACGATGACCTCGATCGTGGGGGAGTGGTCCAGCTCGCGCAGTTCGAGCGGCGTGAACTTGGCCTGTGCGGGGCCGCGGCGGCCGAAGACGTGGACCTCGACGGCCTTGTTGTTCTTGAGACCCTCGTAGACGTTCGCGGGGATCTCGGTGGGCAGCAGTTCGTCGCCGGTCTTGGCCAGGACGCGGGCGATGTCGAGAGCGACGTTGCCGACGCCCAGCACGGCGACCTTCTCGGCCTCGAGCGGCCACGTGCGCGGGACGTCCGGGTGGCCGTCGTACCAGGAGACGAAGTCGGCGGCGCCGTAGCTGCCGTCGAGGTCGATGCCCGGGATGTTCAGGGCGCGGTCGGCGTTGGCTCCGGTGGAGAAGATCACGGCGTCGTAGTAGCGGCGCAGGTCGTCGAGGGTGATGTCGTTGCCGTAGTCGATGTTGCCGAGCAGGCGGACCTGGTCCTTGTCGAGGACCTTGTGCAGGGCGGTGATGATGCCCTTGATCCGCGGGTGGTCCGGTGCGACGCCGTACCGGATCAACCCGAACGGGGCCGGCATCCGCTCGAACAGGTCGATGCTCACCTCGGTGTCGGACTTCATGAGCGCATCGGCGGCATAGATTCCGGCCGGGCCGGCACCGACGATGGCCACGCGCAGTGGACGAGTCTGGTCAGTCATCTGAGGCGAACTACCTTTTCGATTGGACGGACGTGCTGGTGGTTGTACGACAGCCGTGTGCGAAGCTCCAGCTTAAACTAAGCCCTACCTAACACGTGGTGCTGTCGGACTGTCGCGGGGTGGTGGTTTCCCCCGAACCCACCGTCCCCAGCCTTCATGCTAGAACCCGCGCGGCGACGGCACCGCATACTCCCGGTGTCTCCTACCCCCGGGTAGTACGCCCTCGATTGGGGGGTCACAAATTGCGTTTGTGTCTCGGCCTGTTCCTGACCCGGATGGAGAGGACCCGCGCCGTCGGGGGAAAATCGCAGGTATGACCGATCAGCAGGAGCCCCTCGACGACCCCTCGCGCACGACGGCGAAGCCCTTCATCCTCGCCGTGTCAATAGTCGCGATCTTGATGATCGGAATCGTCCTCTCCGCGGTTCTGCGCCCGGCGGAGGAGAGCCGATCCGATGCCGAGCGGATCAATGCGTCCGTCGGTGACTTCGTCCGCGCGACCAACAACGACGACGCCGACGCGATCGATCACATGGTGTGCCAGGGATTCGCGGAGGACCGCTCCCCGATCGCCGGACGCGACGGCGAGGTCAAGGTCGAAGAGGTCACCAACGTCGCGGTGAACGGCGACAACGCCACCGCGGACGTTCGGTTCGACGCGGGCGACGGCAAGGGCGCGACCACCTCGACGTGGCAGTTCGTCCAGGGCGACGGCCTCTGGCTCGTGTGTAACTGACCCGCCGTACCTGCACCGATCGCCCGTTTCCGACCCTCCGCGTGCTACGCCCGCCCGGGCACTGTGGAAAGCTGGAACGGTGAGCTACGCAGGTGACATAACGCCGCAGCAAGCCTGGGAGCTGCTGTGCGAGCATCCGGAAGCCGTGCTCGTGGATGTGCGGACCGACGCGGAATGGCGATACGTCGGGTTGCCCGACACGTCGTCGATCGACCGCCGGACCGTGCTCATCGAATGGGTGAGCTACCCCACGGGTGCGCGCAACGAGTCCTTCGTCGACCAGTTGGTCGAGGCGGGCATCGTCGGTGGGGCCGACGTGGATGGAACTGTCGGCACCGCCGACGGCGAGTCTCCGCGGCCGGTGATCTTCCTGTGTCGCTCCGGACAGCGCTCCATCGGTGCGGCCGAGGCCGCGACCGCCGCCGGCATCGGCCCGTCGTACAACGTGCTCGACGGCTTCGAGGGCGGGCTCGGTGGCGACAACCGTCGCGGCACCGCCGGCTGGCGGGCCGTGGGCCTGCCCTGGAGGCAGTCGTGAGCGCCATCCCGCAGGGCGGATCCTTCCGCAAGACACTGCCCGACTCCGTGCGTCCGGCCACCCTCGGCGTCCGCGGCGGCACGCTGCGCTCGGGCTTCGAGGAGACGTCCGAGGCGATCTACCTCAACTCCGGTTTCGTCTACGAGTCCGCCGAGGCGGCCGAACAGGCGTTCACCGGCGAGGTCGACCACTTCGTCTACTCCCGCTACGGCAACCCCACCGTCAAGATGTTCGAGGAGCGGTTGCGGCTGCTCGACGGCGCGGAGGGCTGCTACGCCACCGCGTCGGGCATGTCCGCGGTGTTCACCGCGCTCGGCGCGCTGCTCGGCAAGGGTGACCGGCTGGTCGCGGCCCGCAGCCTGTTCGGTTCGTGCTTCGTGGTGTGCAACGAGATCCTGCCCCGCTGGGGTGTGGAGACGGTGTTCGTCGACGGCGAGGACCTGGACCAGTGGGAGCAGGCGCTGTCGGTGCCGACCACGGCCGTGTTCTTCGAGACGCCGTCCAACCCGATGCAGACCCTCGTCGACGTCCGCAAGGTGTCGGAGATGGCGCACGCCGCGGGCGCGAAGGTGGTACTCGACAACGTCTTCGCGACGCCGCTGCTGCAGCGCAGCCTCGACCTGGGCGCCGACGTCATCGTGTACTCGGGCACCAAGCACATCGACGGCCAGGGCCGCGTCCTCGGCGGCGCGATCCTGGGCCCCAAGGACTACATCGACGGTCCGGTGCAGCAGCTGATCCGGCACACCGGTCCGGCGCTGAGCCCGTTCAACGCGCACACCTTGCTCAAGGGACTCGAGACGATGCCCCTGCGTGTGCGCCACTCGGTGGACAGTGCGCTGCGGATCGCGCGGTTCCTCGAGGCCGAGGACGCGATCCGTTGGGTCAAGTACCCGTACCTCGAGTCGCATCCGCAGCACGAGCTGGCGAAGTCGCAGATGAGCGGTGGCGGCACCGTCGTCACGTTCGAGCTGGACTCGGCCGACGGGGAGGGCAAGAAGCGCGCCTTCGAGCTGCTCGACAAGCTGCAGGTCATCGACATCTCGAACAATCTCGGTGACTCCAAGTCGCTCATCACCCACCCGGCCACCACCACGCACCGCGCGATGGGCCCGGAGGGGCGTGCGGCGATCGGTCTGTCGGACGGCGTCGTGCGCCTGTCCGTGGGCCTGGAGGATCCCGAGGACCTGCTCGAGGATCTGGCGCAGGCGCTGCGCTGACGTTCGCTGTGTGGCCGAATGTCACACACGTTCAGTTGGACTGAACGCATGTGACATTCGGCCAGTACACACGGAAGGGGTTGGCCATCGAGGTCGTGCTGCTGGGCACCGGCAGTGCCGACGGATGGCCCAACCCCTTCTGCGTGTGTGCGTCGTGTCGTGTCGCCGCCGAGCGTGGTGAGATCCGCGGACAGACCGCGGCCCTGATCGACGACGCGATCCTGCTCGACTGCGGTCCGGACATCCCGCGCGCTGCGGTCCGTGCCGGGCGTTCGCTGGCCGGTGTGAGCCACATCCTCCTCACCCACGCCCACCCCGACCATCTGAATCCGGCGGCGCTGCTGTTCCGGTCGTGGGTGCGGCGCGATCAGCCTCTCGACGTGATCGGTCCGGCCGACGCGCTGGACCTGTGCCGCGACTGGGTGGGGCCGGGCGATCCGGTGCGGTTCGTCCCGGTCGTCCCCGGCGAACGAATTGCCCTGAACGGGTACGAGGTTCGGGTGGTCGAGGCCGCGCACCGGGTGTTCCGCGACGGTGACAGCGCGCTCTACGACATCACCTCCCCGGAGGGGGCGCGGCTGCTGTGGGCCACCGACACCGGGCCGCTGCCGTCGTCGACTCTCGACGCGGTCCACGATGCCCGCTACGACGCGGTGTTCCTCGAGGAGACGTTCGGGACCCGCACCGATCTCGGTGCCGGACATCACGATCTGACGACCTTCCCGCGCACCCTCGCCGCGCTGCGTGACGCCGGCGCCGTCACCGACACCACCGACGTGGTCGCGGTGCACCTGAGCCACTACAACCCGCCGACGCCGGAACTCGTGGAGCGCCTCGCGCCGTGGGGTGCCCGGGTGGTGGACGACGGGACGACGGTGTCGGTGGGTGCGCACGCGGCGACAGCGTCGCCGGGCATCGGACGCACTCTCGTCCTCGGCGGCGCGCGTGCCGGCAAGTCCACCTACGCGGAGTCGCTGCTGGCTGCGCATCCCCGCGTGACGTACCTGGCGACGGGTGGGGTGCACGAAGGTGATCGGGAGTGGGCGGAGCGGATCGCCCTGCACCGGGCCCGGCGTCCGTCGGGGTGGAGCACCGTCGAGACCCCGGATGCGTCCGCGGTGCTGCGGTCCGCGCACGAACCCGTCCTGCTGGACTGCCTCGGCACCTGGCTCACCGGACGCCTCGATCACCACGGCGTGTGGACGAGCGGGGACTGGGCCGCCGTCGACGCCGACATCGCCGACCTGCTCGACGCGATGCGCAGGGTCGCGGTGCCCGTCGTCGTGGTCAGCAACGAGGTCGGCAGCGGCGTGGTGCCGTCGACGCCGGCGGGTCGACGGTTCCGGGACCTGCTGGGACGGGTGAACTCGGCGGTGGCGACGGAATCGGAGTCGGTGGTGCTGGTCGTCGCGGGCGTGCCGACTCCGCTGCGCCCGTCCTGAGTGCCCGTTCTCTCGGTTTCGGCGCGGGAATGCGCGTGACGACCCGAGGCGCGGGCGCTGAGGCCGAATGGTGCTCCGAGGGCGACCGCCACGCCTAGGCTGTCAGGTGGGGCTGCTGTGGGGGTCCGGTTCGAGGTGTTCATGACATCTGTACAGGGTCAATGTGATTCGGCGTTCACGGGCGTCCGCGAGGTGTTCGAGGCGAGCTTCGCCGACGGGCAGAACCTGGGCGCCGCGGTCGCGGTCTACGCCGACGGCCGTCCGGTCGTGGACCTGTGGGGTGGGGTCGCGGACCGGCGCACCGGGCGGACGTGGGCGTGGGACACCCCGTGCGTGGTGTTTTCGTGCACCAAGGCGGTGACGGCGGCGGCGGCGCTGCTGCTCGCCGAACGCGGCTACGTGACGGTCGACGCCCCCGTCGCGCAGTGGTGGCCGGAGTTCGCGCAGAACGGTAAGGACGAGGTCACCGTCGAACATCTGCTCACCCACCGGGCAGGACTGCCGGCGTTCGACGGCCCGGTGTCGGTGGCGCAGGCGGCCGCCCCGGCGGCCATGGCGGAGCGATTGGCCCGGCAGGCACCGGAGTGGGAGCCAGGCACCGACCACGGCTACCACGCCCTGACGTTCGGGTGGCTGGTCGGCGAGGTGGTCCGGCGGCAGACCGGGAAGACGGTGGGCCAGTTCGTCCACGAGGAGTTCGGCACCGACCTGTGGATCGGGGCGCCCCCGGGGACGATCGCCCGAGCGGCCCGGATCAGCGTCCCACGTCGTGGGGAGCCGTCGTCGCCGCTGACGGACGTCGCGACGCAGACCCGGATCGATTCCGCCTACGCCGAACCGGGCTCGCCGATCTTCCGGGCCACCACGAATCCGCTTGCTTCGTACAACGATCCGGCGCTGCTCGGGGGCGGTTGGCCGGCCTCGGGCATGGTGACGACGGCCCGGGCACTGGCCCGGTTCTATCGCGACCTCGTGCACGGAGTGACGTTGAGTCACGAGACGTTGCACGACGCGTTGCGGGAACGGGTCCGCGGACCGGACCGGGTGCTGCTCACCGACAGCGCGTACGGTCTCGGCTTCATGCGGTCGGCGCAGAGTTTCGAACTACCCGAGGTCGCCCGTGGCACCGCGTTCGGGCACCCGGGCGCGGGCGGTGCCGTCGGCCTCGGCGATCCCGACCACGGTCTGGCGATCGCGTTCGTGCCGAACCTCAAGCGCGACTACTTCGCCGGCGACCGGCGCGCGTACCGGCTGATCGAGGCCGCGTATGCCTCGATCACGTGAAACATCCTCGTTCAGAACGGGTTCGCGGTCCGCCCCACGAGATCCGCCACCGACTCGAGGACCAGCGTCGGACGGTACGGGAAGGTCTCGACGGTCGCGCGGGTGGAGATTCCGGTGAGGACCAGGATGGTCTGCAGTCCGGCCTCGAGTCCCGATACGACATCGGTGTCCATCCGGTCGCCGATCATCAGCGTGTTCTCCGAGTGCGCCCCGATCGCGCGCAGCGCCGACCGCATCATCAGAGGATTCGGCTTGCCCACGTAGTACGGCTCGCGGCCGGTGGCACGGGTGATGAGGGCCGCGACCGAACCGGTCGCCGGTAGTGACCCGTCGCGGGACGGACCGGTGGCGTCCGGGTTGGTGGCGATGAACCGCGCGCCGCGCTCCACGAGCCGGATCGCGGTGGTGATCGCCTCGAAGGAGTACGTGCGGGTCTCACCGAGCACCACGTAGTCCGGGTCGTTGTCGGTGAGGACGTAGCCGATCTCGTGCAGCGCGGTGGTGAGGCCGGATTCGCCCACCACGTAGGCGCTTCCGCCGGGTCGCTGATTCTTCAGGAACGTCGCGGTGGCCAGCGCGGATGTCCAGATCGACTGCTCGGGGATGTCGAGGCCGCTGCGCAGCAGTCGGGCCCGTAGGTCCCGTGGCGTCCGGATCGAGTTGTTCGTCAGGACGACGAACGGTGTTCCCGCGTCCTGCAGTTCGGCGAGGAAGGCATCCGCGCCGGGAATCATGTGTTCCTCGTGGACGAGCACGCCGTCCATGTCCATGAGATAGGTCCAACCGGGGTTCCGCTCGTCGGTACTCACGCCACCAGTATCCGTCATGCCCCGATCGCCGGCCCGAGCACCGTCCACGAGTCCCGCATCTCGGCCTCGAACACGCCCCAGGTGTGGCTGCCCACGTCGCGGTAGACGACGGTCGCGGGGATCCCGAGCGACCGCAGGCGGGCGTCCATCACCAGGGTGCAGCGCATCGTGATCGACTCCAGCAGACCGCCCACGATGCCCTGTGGGATGGCGATCAGCGGATCGAGGCGGTCGATGGCGCCGGGCATACCGGTCGCGGCGGACAGATACAACACCTTGCCGCGCAACCGTTCTGCCTGCACCACCGGGTCGTGCTCGATCCATTGCGGACCGCCACCGGGCCCCCACATGTTGTTGACGTTGCCGCCGCCGCGCAGTTCGACCATCGAGCGGACCATCGCCTGCCCGTTGAAGTCGCTGGTGCCCGCGCACCCGCTGTACGAGCCGACGGCGCGGTAGACGTCGGGCGCCTGGATCGCGAGGTCGAGCACCGGGCCGGCCGCCATCGACACCCCGCCGAGGGCGTTGACGCCGGTCGTTCCGAACTGACGATCGATCACCGGCGGCAGTTCCCGGGTGAGGAACGTCTGCCACTTGTTGCGACCCAGCACCGGGTCGTCGTCGGCCCAGTCGGTGTACATGGAGAACTTCCCGCCCACCGGCAGCACCACGTTGACGTGCTTGTCCGCGAAGAACTGCGTCACGTCGGTGTTGTTGTACCAGGAGACGCCGTCCTCGCCGCCGGTGATGCCGGTGAGCAGGTAGAACGTGGGGGCGGGCCCGCCGCCGACCGGATGGATGACATCGCTGGAGACCACCCGGTCCATCGACGGCGAGTACACCGAGATACGAGTCACCCGGTCGCTCACCTGGACGATCCCGGCCACGTGCGCGACGCCCGACGGAGCGGCCCGCGCGGTGAGCGCCCCGCCGAGCAGCGAGACCACCAACACCCCGACGAGAGTGAGTGAGTGGAGGATCCAGTGCCCGGCACCGGCCGTCGCCCCAGAGCTTCTCATCGCGCACCTCCGGCCGAATCGGCCTGAATTGCCTTCTGGCTGAGTGAAGCTCACACGAGCATATCCGCGGGAGTGGCGCGGGGGTGGCGCTTCCGAAGGGCGCCGGACCTGGGAGCGTGCATTTTGCGCCCGATCGGTCTTGGATGTTCGGTATGGACGGCAACCGAACTCCCGATCCGGTCCGCGTCGTGGCCGGATCCGTCGCATTCCTCGGCGACGCACTGCGCTTCGCGGCGGGCACCACACTGGACCTCGCCCGCCGCGTGCCCGGGGTGGACGCCGGTTCGGCCGCACTCGAGTCGCGCGGAGCTCAGACCCTGCGAGCGGCGGACGCGCTCGCCGACCGAGTGCTGCGGGAGATCGTGCGCCGGGTGGTCGCGGCCGCGCTCGCGGAAGTGGACATCACCGCCGTCGTCCGGGACCACGTCGACCTCGACACGATCGCGGAGGGCATCGACATCGAGCGGATCGTCGATCGGGTCGATGTCGACGCGATCGCGGCGCGGGTGGACATCGCGCCGATCCTGGACCGGGTGGACGTCGACGACATTGCTGCGCGTGTGGACGTCGACCGCATCATCGACCGGGTGGACGTGAACGCGATCGCGGCGAAGGTCGACGTGGACGCGATCGCGGCGAAGGTGGACGTCGACGCGGTGATCGAGCGGGTCGATCTGGTGGACCTGTCGAACAGCGTCATCGACGGCGTCGATCTGCCCCGGATCATCCGCGAGTCGACGGGGTCGATGTCGACCGAGGCGGTTCGTGGTGCCCGCAGTCAGGGCATGCACGCCGACGACGCGGTCGCGGGCTTCGTCGGTCGATTGTTCGGCCGCGGTGAGGCAGACGAACAGGGTCTCGGCACGGATGGCGATCGGTGACGGGCACCGTCCGCGAGGATCCGCCGCATCGCCCGGCCGGCATCGTCACCCGCGGTCTGGCGGCGGTGATCGACATCGGCATCGTGCTGGCCATGCTGGTCGGTGTCTATCTGGCCCTGATGTTCGCGCGGTTGTTGTTCTCGCCGCAGGATTTTCGTTTTCCGGAGGTTCGGGCGATCCTGTCGGTGACGACGTTCCTGGCGCTGTCGGTGCTGTACCTGACGGCGTTCTGGGCCACGAGCGGTCGAACGGTCGGGGCCGTCGTGATGGGTCTGCGGATGGTCAGCCGCAACGGCCGCCTCGTGCGCTGGCCACGGTGCGCCGCCCGCGCGGTGCTGTGCGTGCTGTTCGGGTTCGGGCTGCTGTGGGTGGCGATCGACCCGAAGCGCCGCTCCCTGCAGGACATCGTCCTGCGCACGTCGGTGGTGTACGACTGGCGCGCCGACCCCACGATCGTCGAACACCGCGCCCTGCGCGACTGAGACGGGGGTTACTCCGCGTCGGGAGCTCGGGGCATACTCGAACCCAAATCGAATCAGGTAGACGATCGGAGAACCGGTGGTACAGGGACTGAAGTTGGGTTTGAAGGCGTCCGCGGAGCAGTTCGGCCCGCGTGACCTGGTGGAACTGGGCGTGATGGCCGAGGAACACGGCCTCGACAGTGTCACCGTCAGCGATCATTTCCAGCCGTGGCGGCACAACGGCGGCCACGCACCGTTCTCGATCGCGTGGATGACGGCGGTCGGCGAGCGCACCCAGCGTCTGCAGCTCGGCACGTCGGTGATGACGCCGACGTTCCGCTACAACCCGGCCGTCGTGGCGCAGGCGTTCGCGACGATGGGCTGCCTGTACCCGGGACGCGTCATGCTCGGTGTCGGTACCGGTGAGGCGCTCAACGAGATCGCGACCGGGTTCAAGGGCGAATGGCCCGAGTTCAAGGAGCGGTTCGCGCGTCTGCGCGAGTCGGTGCAGCTGATGCGCGACCTGTGGACCGGCGACCGCGTCGACTTCGAGGGCGAGTACTACAGCACCAAAGGTGCGTCGATCTACGACGTTCCCGAGGGTGGCATCCCGGTGTACGTGGCGGCCGGTGGCCCCGTCGTGGCGCGCTACGCGGGCCGTGCGGGTGACGGTTTCATCTGCACGTCCGGCAAGGGCATGGACCTGTACACCGAGAAGCTGATCCCCGCCGTCAAGGAGGGCGCCGAGAAGGCTGCCCGCAACTTCGCGGACATCGACCGGATGATCGAGATCAAGATCTCGTACGACACCGACGCGGACGCCGCCCTCGAGAACACCCGTTTCTGGGCGCCGTTGTCGCTCACTGCGGAGCAGAAGCACAGCATCGAGGATCCGATCGAGATGGAGGCCGCCGCCGACGCGTTGCCCATCGAGCAGGTCGCCAAGCGGTGGATCGTGGCGTCGGATCCGGACGAGGCCGTCGCGCAGATCAAGCCGTATCTCGACGCCGGTCTCAACCACCTGGTGTTCCACGCGCCCGGTCACGACCAGAAGCGGTTCCTGGACCTCTTCGAGCGCGACCTCGCCCCGCGCCTGCGCGCGCTGGCCTGACAGGCGCCGACGCCTGCTCGCTCGGGGCCGACATCTAGGCTTCTGCTCATGGAAGCCAGCGAGGAAGTCCGGGCAGCGGCACGCCGAATCGGTGAGGTGTTCGGTGTGCCGCCGCAGGTGTTGCGGTTCCGGGCTGCGGTCGATCCGGACGAGGACGGCGAGGAGCCGCACGAGGTGTCGATCGCGGTCGGCGACGGATGCCCCGATGCGGGCTACGCGTCGTACGCGACCCTCGACATGGCTCGGTTCCCGACGAACGTCACCACCGAGGACGGTCGCCCGATTCGCACCGAGCTGATCACCGTCGGACGCGCCGGCTATCGGCTTCTCTCCGACGTCCTCGCCCAGTGCGCGTTCCAGGTCGCGTCCGGATCGCTGCACGTCACCCCGAACACCGTCGTTCCCAACGCCGTTCATGCCGCCGATCCGGGCCGGTCCACCCGGCACGCGCTGCTCGTGGTCCCGTTCATCTGGTCCACACTCGAGATTCTCGTCGAACGGGACGAGGATGTGACCACGTGGTTGCAGGCCGTGCCGATCACCGATTCCGAGCTGCAGTTCGCGTCCCAGTTCGGCACCGACGAGCTGTTCACACGACTCGAGTCGGCGGGCGCCGACGTGTCCGACATCGACCGCGCCTCGGTCGTCTGATCCCTGAAACGGAATGCGACCGGTCAGCGGCGGGTGAGGGTGAACATCCGCAGGTCTCGGTCGGTCCGTCCCTGGTAGACGGCGTACGCGCCGGCCAGTTCGACGAACTGCTTGTACAGCCGGTCCTTCTCCTCGCCGACGACCTTCTCGGCGAGGACGGGGATGTCGCGTCCGGCCATCGTCACGCTCGCCTCGGGCTGCGCGAGCAGGTTCGACGTCCACGCCGGGTGGTGCGCCTGCCCGAAGTTGCTGCCCACGACCACCAGGCGGCCGCCGTCGCGGATGTACAGCAGCGGGCTGGTGCGCCGCTGCCCGGACTTTCGCCCGACCGTGTTGAGGAGCACCGTCGGTGCGCCGATGGGGCCGAGGATCGTGTAGCGGCCCTTGCTGCGCAGGAGCAGCCGACGGTCCACCCCGGCGAGCCGGCGGATGGTCCACGACCCGAGTGCGGTCGCGGCGAACGCGGTGCCGGGGCCGCGCAGGATGCTGTTCTCCGAACCCCACCGCACGTCCGGGAATGACGAATCGCTCATGGATGCCGATTATGCGCGATCCTCACTAGGCTGTCGCTCATGGTTGATTCGGGCACCGTGTCGAGCGTCTACATCGCCTCGCCGGAGGGGGACACCGGCAAATCGACGGTCGCGCTGGGTGTGCTGCAGATGCTGTGCGCGTCCACCGCACGGGTGGGCGTGTTCCGCCCGATCGCTCGCGCCACCGACGAGACCGATCACATCCTCGAACTTCTCATCGACCACACGACGGCCGATCTGAGCTACGAGCAGTGCCTGGGCGTGACGTACGAACAGGTCCACACCGACCCGGACGGTGCGCTCAGCGACATCGTGTCCCGCTACCACGACGTGGCCGCCGAATGCGATGCCGTGGTGATCGTCGGCAGCGACTACACCGACGTCGCGAGCCCCAGCGAGCTCGGCTACAACGCGCGCGTCGCGGCCAACCTCGAGGCGCCGGTGCTGCTGACCCTCCGCGGCCAGCACCGTAGCCCCGACGAGGTGCGCCAGCTCGCGCAGATGTGCGCGGTGGAGTTGTCGGCGCAGCACGCGCACCTGGTGGCGATCGTCGCGAACCGGTGCGCGCCGGAGATGCTCGACGAGTACGCGTCGGCACTCGAGCCGCTGGGCGTGCCGGCATGGAGCCTGCCGGAGATCCCGCTGTTGGTGGCGCCGACGATGGCGGAGCTGCTCGATGCCGTCGACGGCGAGCTGTACAGCGGCGACACCGCGTTGCTGCAACGTGAAGCGCTGAAGGTGATGGTGGGCGGCATGACCGCCGAACACATCCTCGAGCGGCTGTCCGAGGGTACCGTCGTGATCGCTCCCGGCGACCGCTCGGACGTTCTGCTCGCGATGGTGAACGCGCATGAGGCGCAGGGATTCCCGTCTCTGGCCGGTATCATCATGAACGGCGGGATCGCGCCGCACCCCTCGATCGCGAAGCTCGTGGCCGGGCTGAACCCGCGGCTGCCGATCCTCACCACCGAGCTGGGCACCTTCGACACGGCCCACACCGCCGCCCAGACGCGGGGGCGCGTCGCGGTGGGGTCACTGCGCAAGGTGGACACCGCGCTGGGTCTGATGGAGCGCCGGGTGGACGCCCCGACGCTGATCGAGCGACTGCGTCTGCAGATCCCGTCGGTCACCACGCCGCAGATGTTCGAGTACCAGTTGATCGACCGGGCCCGCTCGGACCGCAAGCACATCGTGCTGCCCGAGGGGGAGGACGACCGCATTCTGCGGGCCGCAGGACGCCTGCTGCGCCGCCGCGTGGTGGACCTGACGATCCTCGGTGACGAGGCCAAGGTGCGCGGCCGCGCCGCCGAACTCGGGGTGGACCTCTCGTCCGCGACCGTGCTCGATCCCCGTCGGTCCGACCACATGACGGAGTTCGCCGTCGAGTACGCCAAGCTACGGGCACACCGAGGCATGACGGTGGACCGGGCCCGCGAGATCATGACCGACATCTCGTACTTCGGAACCATGATGGTGCACAGGGGAATTGCGGATGGCATGGTGTCGGGGGCCGCGCACACGACGGCGCACACCATCCGGCCGTCGCTCGAGATCATCAAGACGCAGCCCGGGGTCTCGACGGTGTCGAGCATCTTCCTGATGTGCCTGTCGGACCGGGTACTCGCGTACGGCGACTGCGCCGTGGTGCCGGATCCGACCGCCGAGCAACTTGCGGACATCGCGGTGTCGTCGGCCGCGACGGCGGCGCGGTTCGGGATCGAACCGCGGGTGGCGATGCTGTCGTACTCGACGGGCGACTCGGGGTCGGGTGCCGATGTGGACAAGGTCCGCACCGCGACCGCCCTGGTGCGCGAGCGGCGCCCGGACCTGTTGGTGGAGGGGCCCATCCAGTACGACGCGGCCGTCGAGCCCTCGGTGGCGGACGCGAAGCTGCCCGGTTCGGTGGTGGCGGGCCGGGCCACGGTGTTCGTCTTCCCGGACCTCAACACCGGCAACAACACGTACAAGGCGGTGCAGCGCAGTGCGGGCGCCGTCGCGGTGGGGCCGGTTCTGCAGGGCCTGAACAAGCCGGTGAACGATCTGTCCCGCGGTGCGCTGGTCCAGGACATCGTCAACACCGTCGCGATCACCGCGATCCAGGCGCAGGGGGCGTAGTCGTGTCCGAAAATATTGTGCTGGTGATCAATTCGGGATCATCGTCGATCAAGTTCCAGCTGGTCCATCCGGTTGCCGGTGACGCAGTGGGGTCGGGTCTGGTGGAGCGGATCGGGGAGCCGGCGGGCCGGATCGTGTACCGCTACCCGGACGGCGTGATCGAACGTGAGCTCCACATCCCCGATCACGCGGCGGGCCTGCGCGTTGCGGAGCAGGTCATCGCCGAGACCGGTCCGCCGTTGCGCGACCGCGGCATCGTGGCCGTCGGCCATCGGGTGGTCCACGGTGGTGCGGTGTTCCACGAGCCGGTCGTGATCGACGACGCGGTGCTGAAGGAGTTGCGTCGGCTGTCGCCTCTCGCGCCGTTGCACAATCCGCCGAACGTGATCGGGATCGAGGTGGCGCGCGAGCAACTGCCCGACGTCCCGCACGTCGCGGTGTTCGACACCGCGTTCTTCCACACGCTGCCCGACGCCGCCGCGACGTACGCCGTCGACGCCGAGGTGGCGCGTGCGAACCGAGTGCGGCGCTACGGTTTCCACGGTACCTCGCACGAGTACGTGAGCGGGCGGGCGGCGGCATTCGTCGGCCGGGACGACGCGGAGCTGAACCAGATCGTCCTGCACCTCGGCAACGGGGCGTCGGCGTCGGCGATCCGCGGCGGCCGTGCCGTCGACACGTCCATGGGAATGACGCCGCTCGAGGGTCTGGTGATGGGCACCCGCAGCGGCGACCTCGATCCCGGCGTCATCCTGCATCTGGCCCGCAACGCCGGGATGACGGTGGACGAGATCGACGACCTGCTCAACCGACGCTCGGGGCTCAAGGGCCTGTGCGGCGTGAACGACTTCCGCTCGCTGCTGGGGCTCGTCGCCGACGGGGACGTCGCCGCGAAGCTCGCCTACGACGTGTACGTGCACCGGCTGCGCCGCTACATCGGCGCTTACCTCGTGGAGCTCGGTGGCGTGGACGTGATCACGTTCACCGGCGGGGTGGGGGAGAACAACGTCGACGTCCGGCGCGACGCCCTTGCCGGCCTCGACCGCCTCGGTATCGTGGTGGACCAGGCCCGGAACGAGTCGGCGGAGCGCGGTGAGCGCCGGATCAGTTCCGACGCCTCGACGGTGCAGGTGTTGGTGGTGCCCACCAACGAGGAGCTCGCGATTGCACGGAAGGCGATCGCGGCGGCCTGAATCGGGAGAATTGGTGTCCGTCGGCGGGAACTGTCGGGACCTTCGACCCTCGCCGTGGAACCCTCGGACGTCCGAATATGTCGGGTATGGTTGCCAACCCCGAGATCGACACCGCTCCACCACGCACACCGACGCCGTCGCGGCCGACCGCGGCGCCTCGGGTGACTGCAGGATCCAAGGGGTCGTTCATCTACAAGATGATCACGACCACCGATCCCAAGGTGCTCGGAATCATGTATCTCGTCACCGCGTTCGCGTTCTTCCTCATCGGTGGCCTGATGGCCCTCCTGATGCGGTCCGAGCTGGCGATCCCGGGTCTGCAGTTCCTGTCGAACGAGCAGTTCAACCAGCTGTTCACGATGCACGGCACGATCATGCTGCTGCTGTACGCGACCCCGGTCGTGTTCGGCTTCGCGAACTACATCGTCCCGCTGCAGATCGGCGCGCCGGACGTGAGCTTTCCGCGGCTGAACGCGCTCAGCTACTGGTTCTACCTGTTCGGTGGGCTGATCGCGACGGCCGGCTTCATCACCCCGGGCGGTGCGGCCGACTTCGGGTGGACGGCGTACGTGCCGCTCAGCAACGAGCTGCATTCCCCCGGAGTGGGTGCCGACCTGTGGATCATCGGCCTGGCGCTCGGTGGTGTCGGCACCATCCTCGGTGGCGTCAACTTCATCACCACCATCGTGTGCCTGCGCGCCCCCGGTATGACCATGTTCCGGATGCCGATCTTCACGTGGAACATCCTCATCACGTCGCTGTTGATCCTGCTGGTGTTCCCGCTGCTCGCGGCCGCGCTGATCGGCCTGTGGGTGGACCGCCACCTCGGTGCGCACCTGTTCGACCCCGCGACGGGCGGAGTCATGTTGTGGCAGCACCTGTTCTGGTTCTTCGGCCACCCCGAGGTGTACGTGATCGCGCTGCCGTTCTTCGGCATCGTGTCCGAGATCTTCCCGGTCTTCTCGCGTAAGCCGATCTTCGGCTACAGCGGCCTGGTGTACGCGACCATGGGCATCGCCGCACTGTCCATCGCGGTGTGGGCGCACCACATGTACGCGACCGGTGCAGTCCTGCTGCCGTTCTTCTCCTTCATGACGTTCCTCATCGCGGTCCCCACCGGCGTGAAGTTCTTCAACTGGATCGGCACCATGTGGCGCGGCCAGCTCACGTTCGAGTCGCCGATGCTGTTCTCGGTCGGCTTCCTCGTGACCTTCCTCTTCGGTGGTCTGTCGGGCGTCCTGCTCGCGAGCCCGCCGATCGACTTCCACGTCACCGACACCTATTTCGTCGTCGCGCACTTCCATTACGTGCTGTTCGGCACCATCGTGTTCGCGACCTACGCGGGTATCTACTTCTGGTTCCCGAAGATGACCGGCCGCATGATGGACGAGCGTCTCGCGAAGTGGCACTTCTGGACCACCCTGGTCGGCTTCCACGCCACCTTCCTCGTCCAGCACTGGCTCGGTGCGGCGGGTATGCCGCGTCGCTACGCCGACTACCTGCCCACCGACGGATTCACCACGCTGAACACGATCTCCACGGTCGGCTCGTTCGTCCTCGGCGCCTCGACGCTGCCGTTCCTGTGGAACGTCTTCAAGAGCTACCGCTACGGACCGATCGTGACCGTCGACGACCCGTGGGGTTACGGCAACTCGCTCGAGTGGGCCACCACCTGCCCGCCGCCGCGGCACAACTTCACCGAGCTACCGCGGATCCGTTCGGAGCGTCCGGCGTTCGAGCTGCACTACCCGCACATGGTCGAGCGCATGCGCGACGAGGCACACGTCGGGCTGGGACACGGCAAGGACAAGCACGCCGCGGGCACGGTCACCGAACTGCAGAACGAAACGAGGGTCTGACGGTGGACGACGGCACGAGGTACCGCAACTGGATGACCGAGCCGGCGCCGGCCGAGAAGCGGCCCCAACCCCGCCGACTGCTCGCGCCGCTGCTCACCGTGGCGCTGGCGCTGGCGACTCCGATCGTCCTGCCGATACCCGTCGCCGTCGTCCTCATCCTCGCGGCGATCTGCTGGTTCGGCACGCGAATTCAGGAGTCCGACAAGCCCGATCGGTTTGCTGGGGGACTCAGAACAGGCTTCTCGGGCGAACCGCGTTCGCGAGATCCACGAGCGTATAGCGGTGAGTGGGTGTAGGAGAGCTACGCGCCATCGCTCGCAGCGAGGACTCCGTTCCCGCGCGCAGGCCGCGTTCGGTGAAGGGAACACCGAGCAGCGGCTCGCGCGCGGTGGTGGGGGTGTTCCCTTCGAGGAGCCACTGGAGCGCGGTGCCGAGCACCACGGTCCGCATCTGCGGTCCACGGATCTCGGTGCGGGGTATGGCCTGAACGCGTCGGGCCGACTCCCGCAGGGTGGCTTCGGTGATCTTGCGGATCGGCCGCACCGCGAGGTACGTCAGGACCGCAGTCATCCGGGCGGCACCGTAGCTGCGCGAGCCGGTCGGCACCTGGTCGAGGGTGGCGACCGCACCGTGCACGTCACCGTCGGCGGCTCGGCGACGGGCCGATCCGAAGGCCGCACTGACGACGTTACGGTCCATCCGCCACACGGTTTCGTAGTTGGAGGCGGCCGGAATCCGCCAGCGGTCGCCCCCTTCGCGGCTGTGATCCAGCAGCAGTTCGGCGGTCGCGCCGAGGGCGAGTTTGGGTGCCACCTCGCCGGGCAGCGCCGAGTAGACGGCGTCGAACGACGCGTAGGCGGAGGTCAGTTCGTTCGACAGCAACGACGCGAGCCCCCGATACCACTCGATGCGCCAGTCGTACGGGTGCGTCAGGCCCAGCGGCCGCAGCAGTTGTCGGGCCCGGCCCGCGTCGCCGAGGTCGAGGTACGCGCGGACCTCCGCGAGCGGTAGCTCCAGGGACGTCAGGACCTCGCCGGAGCGGCCCTCCCGGGCCCGGTCGAGGACGTCGAGCATCAACTGTGGATCGCTGTGCGCCGCGGCGTTCACCAGTGCGGCGCCGGGATCGTCGGAGTTCACCAGCGGCACCGCGAGAGCCTGGGCGACCCTGGGGGCGTCGAGCTTGCGTGCACGCTCGACGCCGTCGACGAACACGTCGGTCTGTTCCACGAACCCGTCCGCACCGAACGTCGCGCGCTGACGGCTGAAGACGGTGGACAGGGCAGGATGCTCCTGATCGTCCTGCCGGGAGACGATCTCGCGCAGGACGCCGGTGAGCTGAGCGGACAACTCGGGGGCGGAGCCGAATCGGCGGTTCGGGTCGGGATCGATCGCGCGCAGCAGCAGCCGTCGGTACGAGTCGTACTCGGCGAGCAGCGGGGCCTCCCCTGGGGACGGCAGCCCGTCCACATAGCGGCCGTTCTCGGACGGCAGATCGAGCGTGAGTACGGCGAGCGTGCGGCCGACGGTGTAGATGTCGGACGCGACGGTGGGTCCGGTCTCGGTGATCTCGGGCGCCTGGAAACCCGGGGTGCCGTAAAGGTATCCATAGCTCTCGAGCGGTGCGACCGCGCCCAGGTCGATCAGCTTGACCTGCTCGTCGGTCACCATCACGTTGTCGGGTTTCAGGTCGTTGTACGCCAGGCCGATGGAGTGCAGGTACTCGAGAGCGGGCAGGATCTCGAGGACGTACGCGATCGCCTGATCGACGGGCAACCGGTCGGGACGCCGATAGGTGGCCAGGATGTCGCGCAACGAGTTTCCACCCACATACTCCATGACCAGGTAACCGGCCGGCGGAGACCCTTCCTTCTGGAACTCGACGAAGTTGAAGATCTTGACGATGCTCGGGTGCTCCACCTCGGCGAGGAACTGTCGTTCGGCCGCGGCGACGGCACGGGCCTCGGCGTCGCCGAGTTGGAGCAGGCCCTTGAGGACCACCCACCGATCGTCGACGTTGCGGTCGATCGCGAGGTAGATCCACCCCAGGCCACCGTGGGCGATACACCCCTGCACCTCGTACTGGCCGGCGATCACCATGCCGGGTGCGAGCAGCGGCGCGAACTCGAAGCGCGACCCGCAGTTGGCGCAGAAACCGGAGGTAGGACCCGGCTCACCGTCGGTGGACCGTCCCACCGGCCTGCCGCATTTCCAGCAGAACCGTTTGCGCTCCGGAACGTGCGGGTCGGTGAGGACTGCGGTCTCGGGGTCCCGCCGCGGGACCGGCGGCACCTCCACCAAGCCGTCGCCGAGTCGGCGCCGGAAGACCGTCCGGGTGCGTTGCGTACGGGCCTTACGCCCGGTGGTGGGCACGCTCTCCTGGGTCGTCATCGGCTCGTCCACGGGCTGCGCGGCGCGGGTCTGCGCGATCTCGCCCGTGTCGACCGGATGTTCTTCTGCCGCGTCCTTTCCCGCCATCGATCCTCCGTTCTCGCTGCCTGGTCAGTCCCGGTACGTGGGAGGTGGTGGTCCCGGCGCGGGGCCCAGTTCGGAGAGCCATCGCTGATAGATCCTCGCCCAGGTGCCGTCGTTGCGGATCCTTTCCAGCGTGCCGTTCACGACCCGGACCAGATCGTCGTTGCCCTTGGTGACTGCGACGCCGTAGGGCTCCGGACCCAGGCTCGGTCCGACGATGCGCAGATACGGGTCCTGCGTCGACATCCCGGCCAGCAGCGTGTCGTCGGTACTGACGGCGTCGACCTGGCGTTGCTGCAGCATCACGAGGCAGTCCGACCACGTCGGGACCGTGACGACGGTGGCGTCGGGCTGCGCTCGGACGATGCGTTCGAGGGAGCGGGTGCCGGTGACCGCGCACACCCGTTTGCCGGCGAGGTCCGCAACATCGGTGACGGGGGAGCCGGCCATCACCAGGATTCGCTGCTGCGCTTCGTAGTACACCGTGGAGAAGTCCACCCACTGCCGTCGGTCGCACGTGATGCTCATCGTCGCCGCGACGATGTCGACCCGCGAATCCTTCAAGGCCTGTTCACGTTCGGGTGACGTGAGGATGCGGAACTCCACCTTGTCGGGGCTGCCCAACAGGTCCCGGGCGATCTCCCGGGCGATGTCGACGTCGAAGCCCTCGATCTCGCCGGTCGCGGGATTGCGGAAGCTCATCAGGTTGCTGCCGGTGTCGAGCCCGACGACGAGCCGGCCGCGGTCGCGGATGGCGTCGAGTGACGCACTGGGCGGTATCTCCCCGGCCGGGAACGGCCGCAGGCTCGCGGTCGGGTCCCCGCAGCCCGCCGGCGGCGTCGGCGCGGGGGGCGAGGTCGCGATCGACGCCCCTTCCGGGAGCGGCGCAACGCTGTACGTCTCGGTCGGGGGGAGCGTGTACGGGTCCGGCGGTGCCGAGCACCCCGCGACGACCGCGGCCGCCGTCCCGACAGCCATGACGGTTGCCGCAAGGCGCCGCACCGGCATCACTGGTACTCCCGCAGCCGGGGCCAGAGACCGAGCGGGATGGAGACGGCCGCGACCACCGTGATCACCAGCGCGCCGGGACCGAGTGCAGACAGCACCGTCGACGACCGTGAAATGTCGTCGCGTAGTTCGGTGCGGGCGCTATCGGCGCCGTCCGACAGCGCGCTGTCGACGATGTCGAACTGCCCGGCCGACGTCGCGGGATCGGGACCGACCGTCGTCATCGCGGCGGACGTCCAGTCGCCCACCGCGAGCGCGTCGATCATCCGGTCGTGCGACGCAGTCCAGGCGTCCAGCGCCTGCTCCGCCCGGTCGGCGTCGTCGCTGCCGACGTCCTCCGAGTAGTTGTCCAGCAGCGCATGCAGCTGGTCGGTGTCGGCGACGAACACCTGCGCGTGCTCGGCGGTCTCGTCACGGCGGACCAGTTGCAGGATCTCCTGGGTGCGGGCCTGCTGCGCCAGGATCCGTGCCGCCGCGAACGTCGAGAGCGGCTCGGAGCCCTGCCGGACCGCACGGTTCGCCGACACCGCGGAGATGACCCCGGCCACCAGCATCCACACCAGCAGGGCCGCCATCGCCCCGGTCGCGAACAGCAACCCGAGGTTGAACGTGCGACGGGTTCGCCGCGACAGCACCACCTGCGTCGCCACCAGTGCCACCAACAGCGCGCCGAGCAGTCCGATCGCGAACCACGGTGGGCGGGCGAACCCGGACTGCGGAGCGAGCGATGCGGCCGCACGCTCGGTGTGCAGGGCCTGCGCCAGTGGCAGCAGATCCGTCTGCATCAGCGCCGACGCCTCCGCCAGGTAGGCGGTGCCGACCGGGTTGCCGGCGCGGTTGTTGGCGCGCGCCGTCTCCACCAGCCCCGTATACACCGGGAGTTTCGTCGCGATGGCGGTGAGCAGCCGTCGGCCCTCGTCGTCGCCGGGCAGCCCGTCCGACGTCGCGACGAGCTCCGCCGCCGCGGTCCCGACAGCCTGCGAGTAGCGGTCCCGGGCCTCGCTCGGCTCCACGCCACCGGACAAGAAGGCGGTGGCTGCGGCGGCGTCGGCCACCGACAGCGACGCGTACAGGTTCTGTGACGACCTGGCCAGCGGCTCGGTGGTGGACAGCAGAGTGTCGATGTCCTGCTTGCGCTCGCCGGCCGCCATCGAGGCGATCAGGCCGGCCGCCACGGTGCCGAGCAGCAGTGCGATTCCGACGGCGAGCAGGCGGGCGGGTGTCGATCGGAGCAGCTCACGGAAGGCGAGTGGACGCACACGGACGCGAGCGGCGCGGTTCGGCGGCGCGTCCTCCCACCTCGCGTCCGCCGCGTGCGTCGACTCCGTCGTCGTCTCCGGCACTGCCACGGCTCATACCTCGGTTCGCCGTCCGTCTGGTTCGCCGTTCCGTATTGCCGAGCATATAAGCAGCACCGGCAGGTTGTTCCGCCGATTCGTGATGCGGCGGGGAATACTGTGGGGACAGGCGAGCGGCTCGGCAGACAGGGCAGGTGAGAGGCACTCCATGCGCGGTGACGGAGACGGTTGGGCGACGACGCCCGACGGGGTACGGCATTGGGGCCGGCACGGTGCGGCGGGGCTGTTGCTGCGTGCCCCCCTGGCCGACGGTTCGGCCGGGGTGCTGTTGCAACACCGGGCCGCGTGGAGCCACCAGGGCGGAACGTGGGCGCTGCCGGGCGGCGCGCGCGACAGCCACGAGACCACGATCCACGCCGCGGTACGCGAGGCGCAGGAGGAGACCGGTATCGACGTCGGCGCGGTCCACGTGCGCACCGAGCGGGTGACGGCGAGTGTCGCCGGCGGCTGGACGTACACGACGGTCGTCGCCGACGCCGACAAGACGTTGGCCCTGGTCCCGAACGGGGAAAGCACCGAGCTGCGCTGGGTGCCCGAGGCCCAGGTGGAGCACATGCCGCTGCATCCCGGCTTCGCCACCGCATGGCCGGGCCTGCGGACCACCGAGGTGCGGGTGCTGCTCGACACCGCGAACGTGCTCGGTTCCCGGCCCACCGGTTGGTGGCGTGATCGGCCGGGTGCCACGACGGAACTGCTGGACCGGATCGCCCAGGTCCTGCCCCGCACGATCGAACTGCCCGACGGCGGATTCGGGTGGCTGCCGCGCATCGAGGCGGTCCTCGAGGGGCAGGCCCGTGCCGCCGGCTACGTCGATGCGCGGATCCCGGTGCATGTCGCCCCCGGCAGCGGCGACGACGAACTGGCCCGGCTCGCGTCCGACGGCGGGGCGCTCACCGCCGTCGTGACCGCCGACCGCGGACTGCGTGACCGGCTGCCCGAGTCGGTACTGGCCCTGTCGCCGTCGACCGTCCTGAACTGGCTGGACTGACCCGAAGGCGCCTCAGCCGCGGTCGAGGACGAAGCGGCGGCCGTGGATCTCCGTCGGGCGGATCTCGACGAAGTTGTACTTCGTGGTCGGCACCCAGGACTGCAGGGCGAACTCCTCGGCGGCGTTGATCTCGTCGAACCGCACGAGGGTGCGGGCGATGCCGTGGACGACGATGCTCCAGGCCGACGTCGCGTCGGCGTGATCGACCTGGAACGTGGTCAGCGGCTTGAGCGTGAGCTCGGTGAGCTTGTCGCCCTCGGCGGTACGGAAGTAGATCTTGCCGTCGTGCACCACGTAGTTGACCGGGTAGACGTCCGGCCGGTCGTCGGTGACGAGGACGAGCCGGCCGAGGCGTTCGGTGGTCAACAGGTCCAGCGCGTCCTGTTCGGTGAGCATGGTGACGGGGGCTGTCCGGTCCTGCATGTCTGCTCCGATCCTCGATGAGCCTGCACTTTCGACTCTGCCCCCTGATCCGCACATGTGCCACAACGATCGGGTGTGAGCTGCGCGTCACCGCGGGCCGTCGAGAATGCGGCGCAGCTGCCGTGCCTGGGCGGCGAGTTCGCCCCCGGCGGTGAACAGTTCGGTCTCGTCGACGCATTCGTCCGATGTCCACCACACCGTGCGGTGGCGCAGCCGATGCCACGGTCCGGCGGACGCTCCGGCGGCGGGCGCGAAGTGTGCCGTCAGCTCGACGGTCGGGATCGGTACCGGCGCGGTGCGCGTGGCGAACAGTCCCGGCGGCAATGCGTCGAGCAGGATCGCCGCACGCTCGACGCCGGTGAACTCCAACCCCGGGCGGAGCCGGATCCACACGTCGAACTCCGGGTCCGGTCCGCCCGCGAACGGGCGTGCTGCGTTGATCGGGCGGATGTCGAGGTGCTGCGAGAACGGTACGAAATCGATCGGAATATCAAGTTCCGCAAGGTCGTCCGGGTCGGCGACCGTACCGATCGAGGGTGCGTGCTCGGCGGCAGCGCCCCCTCGGGACAGGCGGACCAGCGCCGTCGCCGCGGTGCCGATGGAGACCCGGACGCCCGGCGAGCGGCCCGCCGGCCCCGGCTGAACCGTCGCCTCGATCGGGCCCGGCCGCACCGGAGCGTAGAAGTGTGCGGTGGCGGTGGCCGGGACGGCACCGGTCTCGACGGCCGCAGCCCGCAGCATCGCCGCCAGCACCATGCCGCCGTGGATGCCGTCGAAGGCGCGCCAGGTGTCGTCGAAGCGGACGGGGAACGAGCCGAGTGTCGTGGTCATGACGAGATCTCCTGTGCGGTGAGGGTTTTCGGCGACATCGGTGCGACGGGTCGGGGCGACATCCCGACTGCGGCGACGGCACCGATCGCGGCGAGGGCGACGATGGTCCACCACGCTGCGGTGAAACCGGACGCCGCGAGGACGGCGACAAGGATCGCGATGCCCAGGACGCTGCCGAGCTGACGGCTGGTGTTGACGACCGCGCTGCCGGTGGCTCCCTGCGCGGGCGGCAGCGCGGCGGTGGCGGTCGACAGGATGGTCGGCAGGGCGAGCCCGACGCCGACACCGGCGATCAGCCACCCGGGGAGCAGACCCGTCGCGTAGTTCGGTTCGGTGTGGACACTCGCGAGGATCAGCACCGTGCCGACGCCCCACAGTGCGCTGCCGAGACCGGCCACGACGCCGGACGGCAAGCGCCGACCGAGGACCTGTCCGACGATCGCGAAGACCGGCACCAGCAGTGGGCCGGGGGCCACCGCGAGACCGGTGCGCAGTGCCGAATAGTCCCACTGGGTCTGCATCCACAGGATGTTCGCGAGCAGGCCGGCAGCGAACGACGCGCTGAACGCGACCGCGGTGACGTTGGACCATGCGAACGGTCGCACCCGGAGCAGTGCCGGGTCGACCAGTGGATTGTGATGGCGCACCGTGCGGCGGGCGAACCAGGCCAGCGCCAGGATTCCGACGGCGGCGGCGACCAGCGTGCCGGCCTGCGTCCATCCCCAGTCGGGGCCCTGCACCAGGGCCAACGACACCGCGCCGACGCCGACTGCGAGCAGCCCCGCGCCGGGAAGGTCGACAGCGGCGGGGTTCGGATCTCGGGATTCGGGCACGACGCGCGCGGCCGCCCACAGCAGCGCCACCCCGATCGGCACGTTGATCAGGAAGATCCAGCGCCACGACGCGGACACCAGCAGCCCGCCGACCACGGGGCCGAGCGCCGACGCCGCGGCACCGGTCGCGGCCCACAGGCGCACCCCGAGCGCGCGTCGGGCGTCGGGCAGGGCCGCGATGAGCAGGCCCAGGCTGGCCGGCGTGAGAGCGGCGGCGCCTGCGGCCTGCGCCAGGCGGAACGCGACGAGCGGCCACAGCGACGGGGCGAGTGCGCACGCGGCGCTCGCGATCGTGAACAGCGCCAGGCCGGCCAGGAACGCGCGTCGCCGCCCGACGCGGTCGGCCCAGCGGCCCGCCGGAATCAGCAGGGCCGCGTAGACGATCGCGTATCCGCTGAGGATCCAGCTGAGCTGGGTGAGTGGTGTTCCGGCGAAGTCGGTGGCGATGTCGTCGAGAGCGACGTTGACGACGAAAAGGTCCAGGGCGGCGACGAACGGCGCCCCGGACAGGACGGCGATGAGCGCACCCGAACGCTGACTTTTGAATTGCATAGTCAGGGAGTCTGGACCCTGGCTATGGATTTGGCAAGCCAGGGCGTAGCCTTGGCGCATGGAGACGGCACGGCTCGACGGGTTTCTCGCGGACCGCGACGCGTGGCGGGCCACGCAGTGCTCGATCGCGAAGGCGATGGACGTGATCGGTACGCGCTCGGCGATGCTGATCCTGCGCGAGGCGTATTACGGCACAACCCGTTTCGACCACTTCGCCGAACGCGTCGGAATCACCGAGGCGGTCGCGGCCGCCAGGTTGCGGGAGCTCACGGCCGAGGGGTTGTTCGAGCGGCGGCCCTACAAGGAACCGGGACAGCGCACCCGGCACGAGTACGTCCTGACCGAGAAGGGGCGGGATCTGCTACCCGCGGTGCTGGCGCTGATGCAGTGGGGTGACAAGTACCTGCAGGGTGAGCGCGGTGGCCCGCTGGACCTCGCCGACGACACGTCCGGCGAACCTGTTCACGTCGAGGTGCGCAGTGAATCGGGGCGGCGGGTTCCCCTGAATGAGCTGCGGGTGGTCCCGAACGTCACCGCCGAGCAGGCGCGCCGGGCGATGGGCTGAGCCCACCGGGATCACCTACCTCGCGGCGGATCAGGATTCGGCCTTCTTCTCTTCGTGCCGGTTGCGGAGGAACACGAGCGGCAGGACCAGGGTGGCGATGGCGGTCACGAGCCACACGACGAGGGTCGCGAGCACCCACGTGCGCCAACCGGAGATCGACAGGCCGCCGAAGGCGGACGCGATCACCAGCGCGACGAAGGTGGACACCAGTCCGATCCCGCCGAGGAACGCCGGTGCGTTGTTGGCTGCGATCTTCGTGATGAACGGCGACAGCACGCTCTGTGCGATGGCGAACAGTACGACGGCGGTCACGAAGCCGGCGGCGCTGACCGACACCTCGGGAATCAACCACACGGCGGCCAGGATGCCGACCGCGGCCGAGCCCAGGAAGAACGCACACCTGATGAGAAGGCGAATCATGTTCCGGCCCTTTCGTGAAGTTCGGGCGAGTGTATCGATCGGTGGCGTCGTTCGGCGGGTAACGTGGCCGAGCGTCGCGGCAATCTCTCGGGGGAGGGAGGTGGCGGGCGCGAGCGGATGAGGGATCGGGATGCTTCATTGCTTAGGCTTGGTATGTAGAACTATCCGGGCAGATCGGTGAGGGGGCTGGACGGGTGTTGCGTAGAACGGAGCCCGCGGTAGGTGAACTACCGCGCCGGCCGGGCCATCTCGCGGTGCTCGTCGTGTGGGCGATCGCATCGGTGGTGCTGTTGTTCACGACCGTGCGCCCGTGGATGCCCACGATCGGCATCTTCGCCGGCGGCGCCGATCTGGACGTCTACCGCGACGGTGCCCGGCACGTGATGGAGGATCTGCCGCTCTACACCGAACCGGTGATCCACGGCCTGCTCTACACGTACACCCCGTTCTCGACGCTGATGTTCATCCCGTTCGGACTGCTCCCGGGCGGCATCGACAAGTACCTGTGGATGGGGTTCAACGTCCTGCTGCTGGTCGCGATCGTCGCGCTGTGCTGGCGGATGCTCGGCTACCGGATCACGCCCTACCTGGTGGGCGTCTCGGCGCTGACGGCGGTGGCGTGCGCGTTCCTCGAACCGGTCCGCACCACCCTGTTCTACGGCCAGATCAACCTGGTCCTCATGGCGCTGGTGCTGTGGGACGTCTCGCGGGACGACCGCAGCAAGCTCAAGGGTGTCGGTGTCGGGATCGCGGCCGGGATCAAGCTGACACCGGCGTACTTCGTTCTCTACTACCTGGTGTTGCGCCGGTGGCGCGCCGCAGCCGTCGCGGTGGGGACCATCGTGGCCACCATCGGCGTGAGTTGGCTGGTGCTGCCGAACGATTCGCGGCAGTACTGGACGCAGACGTTCTTCGAATCCACGCGCATCGCGCAGGACGAGCACCCGTCGAACCAGTCGATCCGAGGCGTGATCGCGCACCTGACCGGGAAGCCCGCGCCGACGGTGCTGTGGGTGGTGCTCGCGGCGCTCGTCGTGGCGGTGAGCATGTGGATCGTGCTGCGCCTGCACCGCGGCGGCGAGCACCTGCTCGCGGTCACGGTCGCAGGGCTGAGCGCCGCGACCGTCTCGCCGTTCTCGTGGAGCCATCACTGGGTGTGGTTCGTGCCGTTGATCGTCTACATCGTGCACCGGGCGCTGACGACCTGGTGGTGGTGGCTCGCGGCGCTGGTGATCGTCGTCGCGGCCGGGGCATGGCCCTACCGGTGGGACGAGTACGTCGTGGTGGTGGGGCTGTTCCTGTACCCGCCGTGGTGGACCGTTGCCGACGTCCTGATGAACATCTACGTCCTCCTCTACATCGGCGTCCTCATCGGCGCCGGCATCGTCGCAGCCCGATGCACACCGGCCGGCGTGCACGAAAACGTACCGGCCGCTGATGCGAACCGGGCGTAGTGTCACCATGTCCGGCATGCGTATTCGACATGTGATCGCCGTGGTCCCCGCCGCACTCCTGCTCCTGACGGGTTGCAGCGACAGCGAGGACACCGCCGCGTCCGCGCCGGAGTCCAGCTCCGTGCAGGGGGCGCCCGCCCAGGACGACGCCGCTGCGCTCGACGCCGCGGCCAAGGAGATGTGCGGCCAGGTGGCCGCCTTCCTCGACAACTCCGAGGCACAGGCCGAGGGGACCGGGGAGTCGTTCGATCGCGCGGCCCAGGGACAGGCGTTCCTCGAGCAGGTGAAGGCGAACTCCGCCATCTGGGTGGCGTCCTACAACGTGCAGGCCGAGGCGGCCGGTGAGCCGGTGCTCGACCCGAGCACCGCTACGTGGGAGGACATGCCCGAGCAGAGTCGCGCACTGATCGAGGACTCGGTCGACGGCGCGGTCGCCGGAACCTGTTGACCGTAGGGCGTCGGGGTCGAGGTCAACCGCGCAGGGCGTCGGACAGCGCCCGCGCGGCGGCCTCCGGGTCGTCGGCCGCGGTGATGGCCCGCACGACGACGATCCGGGTGGCGCCGGCCTCGAGGATCTGCGGGAGCCGCTCCTGGTCGACGCCGCCGATCGCGAACCACGGCCGGCTCGGCTGGGCGTCGGCGGTGCTACGGACCAGTTCGATGCCCGACGCCGTCCGGCCAGGCTTGGTGGGAGTGGCCCACACCGGTCCGGTGCAGAAGTAGTCGACGTCCTCTTCGATCGCAGCGAGGCTGGCCTGCGCGCGGTTGTTCGTGGAGCGTCCGATGACGACGTCGGGGCCGACGATCCGGCGCGCGTAGTGCACCGGCAGATCGTTCTGGCCCAGGTGCAGGACGTCGGCGCCCGCGGCGAGCGCGAGGTCGGCGCGGTCGTTGACGGCGAGCAGCGCGCCGTGCCGACGGGCCGCCGCACCGATCACGGCGAGCGCGGCCAGTTCGTCCTTGACCTCCATCGGCCCGAGTTCGCGTTCACCGGCCGAACCCTTGTCGCGGAGTTGGACGATGTCGACACCGCCGGCGAGCGCGGCCTCGACGAAGTGAGCCAGATCGCCCTTGTCACGGCGGGCGTCGGTGCAGAGATAGAGGCGCGCGTCCGCGAGTCGCTCGCGGGGCGTCAGGCGCTTGACGGACTGGGAGGCATGCACACCTCGAACGGTAGTCTCTAATGCGGACGAATCAACACGGGAGTCCCAGGAGCGCAGGCTGCAAACGGGGCTGAGAGGGGGCCGGCCGGCCCCGACCGTCATACCTGACCCGGATCATGCCGGCGCAGGGAGTGAGGTGGATGTAGTGACCCGATCGGTTTCCGTCGTGGGCGGCGGTGTCATCGGCCTGTCGATCGCGTGGCGCGCGGCGCAGCGTGGCTGGACGGTGAAGCTGTACGACCCGGCGCCGGGAAGCGGTGCGTCGTGGGTCGCCGGTGGCATGCTGGCCCCGCTGTCGGAGGGGTGGCCCGGCGAGGAGAAGGCCCTGGCGCTGGGGGCCGCGTCGCTGCAGCGGTGGCCGGACTTCGGTACCGAACTGGAAGGTATCGCCGGGGTGGCGCTGTTCACCTCCGACGACTCGCTGACCGTCGCGCTGGACGCCGCCGACGCCGCGGACCTGCACACGATCGCCGAATGGGTGGCGACGCAGGGGCACGAGCTCAGGATCTTGAACCGCGCCCGGATCCGGGAACTGGAGCCGTCGCTGGGTCGCGGCATCCGGTTGGCGCTGCAGGCGCCCACCGAACTGGCGGTCGACAACCGGCTGCTGGTGCAGGCGCTGCGGACGGCCGCCGTGGCGGCCGGTGTCGAGCTGATCGAGCAGACCGTGACCGATCTGGATGCGCTCCCCACCGATCAGGTGGTGCTGTCGGCGGGATCGAACTCGGCGCAGCTGTGGCCAGACCTGCCGGTGCGCCCGGTGAAGGGCGAGATCCTGCGTCTGCGGGCCCGACCGGGCGTGACGCCGGCGCCGCTGCGCACCATCCGCGGCAGCGTGCACGGGCGGCCGTCCTATCTGGTGCCGCGGGCCGACGGGATCGTCGTCGGCGCGACGCAGTACGAGTCGGGACACGACACCCAGGTCACCGTCGCGGGCGTGCGCGACCTCATCGCCGACGCCGAGGCATTGATGCCTGCGATCGGCGAGTACGAGCTGTACGAGGCGAAAGCCGGTCTGCGCCCCATGAGTCCGGACAACATGCCGATCATCGGTCGCGTCTCGGACCGGGTGGTGCTCGCGACCGGGCACGGCCGCAACGGCATCCTGATGACTCCGGTCACCGCGGACGCGACGGTCGCGATTCTCGACGACAACCCCTTGGCGGAGGCGGAAAGCGCCGCCGCCGAACGATTTTCACCCGCGAAGGCATGAGTGAGGTTTGGATGAATGAGTTGATCGGTATCACCGTCAACGGTGAGGACCACGAATTCGACGGGCCGCTGACGGTCGCCGAACTGCTGGACCGCCTGGAGTTGCCGCAGCGCGGCATCGCGGTCGCGGTGGACGGCGCGGTGTTCCCGCGCGGCCGCTGGGCCGAATCCGTCGGCCGCGGCTGGGAGATCGAGATCCTCACGGCGGTGCAGGGTGGCTGACATGGGCAAGCTGACGATCGCCGACCGCACGTTCGGCTCTCGCCTGATCATGGGCACCGGTGGCGCCGCGAACCTCGCGGTGCTCGAGGAGGCGCTGGTGGCGTCGGGTACGGAACTGACCACCGTCGCGATGCGCCGCGTCGACGCCGCGGGCGGCACCGGCGTGCTGGACCTGCTGCGCCGCCTCGACATCGCGCCGCTGCCGAACACCGCCGGCTGCCGGGGCGCGGCCGAGGCCGTGCTCACGGCGCAGCTCGCGCGCGAGGCCCTCGAAACCGACTGGGTGAAGCTCGAGGTGATCGCCGACGAGCGCACCCTGCTGCCCGACGCCATCGAATTGGTTTCCGCCGCAGAGCAGTTGGTGGACGACGGCTTCACCGTCCTGCCCTACACCACCGACGACCCGGTACTCGCGAAGCGGCTCGAGGACGTGGGCTGCGCCGCGGTGATGCCGCTGGGCTCGCCGATCGGCACCGGATTGGGCGTCTCGAACCCGCACAACATCGAGATGATCGTCGACGCCGCGAACGTCCCGGTCATCCTCGATGCCGGTATCGGCACCGCGAGCGACGCGGTGCTCGCGATGGAACTGGGCTGCGACGCGGTGCTGCTCGCGACGGCCGTCACCCGAGCCAAGGATCCGGCGCTCATGGCGTCGGCGATGCGTGGCGCGGTCACGGCCGGCTACGAGGCCCGCCATGCCGGACGGATCCCCAAGCGGTTCTGGGCGCAGGCGTCGTCGCCGATGTAGACGGACGTCGTCGGGGGTGTCCGTTCCCTGCCGGGTCTGCGCGGAATGCCGCTTCGGGCGCGAAGGAATGGACACTCCGGCCGGACGCGGATCACGGATTGGTCGAAATCCCAGGCCTGGCGCCGATTCAGGCTACGCTCGGGACCACTTGCTCCGTTGGTTCGAGTGCCTGGAGGGCAGCCATGACGACGTTGAGTACCGATCTCCTCGAACTGCTCCGCTCGGATGTCGTGGCGTGGAACGCCCGACGCGACCAAATGCCCGACGCGCCGGACCTCCACGGAATGGACCTGTCGGGCGCCGACCTCGCCGGAGCCAACCTGACGGGTGCCAACATGGCGGGCATCGACCTGTCGGGAGCGGACCTCACGTCCGCGGAACTCGGCGGTGCCGACCTGACGGGAGCAAATCTCGCGGGGGCCGTCGCCGCGGACGCCGACTTCAGCAAGGCGTATCTGACGAACGCCAACCTGTCGGGTGCGGTGCTCACGCTGTCGTTCCTCACGTCGACCTACCTGGCGCATGCGATTCTCGCCGGGGCGGACCTGTCGGGTGCGTACATGACCGGGGCACACCTCGAGGACGCCGATCTGACGGGAGCCAGGTTGGCGGGCGCGTACCTGGCGCACGCCGATCTCACCGGAGCGGTGCTCGCCACGGCCGACGTGAGTGGCGCCGATCTCACCGACGTGACGATGCCGGACGGCGCCCTCCGGGCCTGACCGGGGGTGGTCCCTGACACTGTCTCAGGGTTCGTGTCATCCCTGGGTATGACACGGATGTAGACCTGCGACCGATGCGCGGGCGTCCCCGCATCGGGCATTGTGGTCCCCATGATTGAAGTGAGGGGACTGACGAAGACCTACGGGTCGATGAAAGCGGTGGACGATCTCACGTTCTCCGTGAAGCCGGGGATCGTGACCGGCTTCCTCGGCCCGAACGGTGCCGGCAAGTCGACGACCATGCGGATGATCCTCGGGCTCGACAAGCCGACGTCGGGTACCGCTCTGATCGAGGGGGTGCCGTACCACCAGCTCAATCAGCCGCTGCGTACCGTCGGCGCGCTGCTCGACGCCAAGTGGGTGCATCCCAACCGGTCGGCCAAGGCTCACCTGCAGTGGATGGCGGCCGCCAACTCGCTGCCCGCCTCGCGCGTCGACGAGGTGCTGCGGCTGGTGGGCCTGAGCGAGGTCGCGAACAAGAAGGCCGGCGGATTCTCGCTCGGCATGTCGCAGCGACTCGGCCTGGCCGGTGCGCTGCTGGGTGATCCGAAGGTGCTGCTGTTCGACGAGCCGGTCAACGGTCTCGACCCCGAAGGCATCGTGTGGATCCGCAAGTTCATGCAGAGCCTCGCGGCGGAGGGCCGCACCGTTCTGGTGTCGAGCCACCTGCTGTCCGAGATGTCGCTCACCGCCGAGCATCTGGTGGTGATCGGCCGCGGACGCCTGATCGCGGACACCAGCGTCAAGGACTTCGTCGACCGCTCGTCGGATTCGTCGGTGCGGGTGCGCAGCCCGCAGCTCGACGCGCTGCGCAGCGTGCTCACCGCGCAGGGGTTCGCGGTCCGTGAGGACGCCGGCCACGACCATCAGCCGGCACTGCTGGTGTCGGGCGTCAAGACCGACGACATCGGTGTGCTCGCCGGTTCCAACGGAATCGTCCTGCACGAGCTGTCGTCTCAGCAGGGCTCGCTCGAGGACGCGTTCATGAAGCTCACCGGTGACGACGTGCAGTACCACGCCCAGATCGCCGGACAGCCCGCCGACGCTGCGCAGAACATGGGAGGTGCGCTCCGATGAGCGTGTTGAATGCAGAACGCATCAAGCTGACGACCACGAAGTCTCCGATGTGGTGCAGCCTCATCGCGGTCGTCGTCAGCATCGGCTTCGCGGCGCTCATCGGCGCCGGGTACAAGTCGGCCGCCGACTCGGGCGACAACCCGTTCGGCGACTACAACGCTGCCGCCACCCAGGTCGGAGCAGTCCAGCTCGGTTCGATGCTCGTGATGATCATGGCGGCGCTCGCTGTCACCACCGAGTACCGTTTCGGTGTCATCCGCACCACGTTCCAGGCGATCCCCAACCGGTCGGTCGTCATCGGAGGCAAGGCGCTGCTGCTGTCCGGGTTCGCCGCGGTGCTGGGCCTGATCATCTCGCTGGTGTCGTTCTTCCTGGGGCAGGCCACCTCGGGGGTGAGCCTGTCGATCGGCGACGGAGACAATGCCCGACAGCTGTTCGGCGTCCCGATCTACTTCGCACTTGTTGCGGTTCTCGCGGTGGGTGTGGGCACGCTGATCCGTCAATCGGCGGGCGCGATCTCGCTGCTGCTGCTGTGGCCGCTGGTGATCGAGAGCATGGCGACGATGATTCCCAAGGTGGGCAAGTACATCGGCGAGTTCGGGCCGTTCAACAACATGAACTACTTCCTGGGTCAGGGCAGTGGGTTCGACTTCCACTGGGGCCCGTGGGGCGCGCTGGTCTACTTCGCGGCATTCGTCGCGATCGTCTTCGGCGCCGCCCTGTTCCTGGTGAACAAGCGCGACGCCTGACCGTCCCAGACTTACGACGAGGGTCCCGCACCGACATCGGTGCGGGACCCTCGTCGCGTTCAGCGACGGGTGGGTGGCGCGGCGGTTAGGCTCGCGGCATGCGGATGACGGCGGCGTTCGTGACGGGCCTGGCCGGTGCGCTGCTGCTCGCGGGATGCAGCGATCCGGACGACGTGGGCCCGCCGATCGACGGCCCGGGACTGGCGACGGCGATCGACACCGATGCGGTGATCGGCGACCTCGAGCAACTCGAGCTGATCGCGGCCGCGAACGGCGGCAACCGCGCGGCGGGCACCGCGGGCTACGATGCGAGCGTCGACTACGTGGTGGGACAACTCGAGCAGGCCGGGTTCGATGTGGAGACACCGGAATTCGATGTCGACATCTTCGAGGTGACCACGCAGACGCTGCAGGTGTCGGGCCGCGACGTCCCGGCGGCGGCGTTGACGTATTCGGCAGCCACCCCGGCCGGGGGATTGCACGCTCGGCTGGTGCCGGTGCCGTCGGACGAGACCCCGGGCTGCGAGGCCACCGACTACGACGGCCTGGACGTGGCGGGTGCGGTCGTGCTGGTGGATCGCGGGTCGTGCCCGTTCGTGCAGAAGCAGCAGGTGGCGGCGGATCGGGGTGCGGTGGCGATCGTGGTGGCCAACAACGAGGACGAGGACCTTCCCGCGGGAACGCTGGGCAAGAAGGACGACGTGCGCATTCCCACCGCCAGCGTCGACAAGGCCGACGGTGCGGCTCTACGGCAGGGCGGCGACGCGGTGCTCACGATCGACGCCACAATCGAATCATCCAAGTCCCGCAACGTGATTGCGCAGACACAGACCGGTGCCGACGACAACGTCGTCATGGTGGGCGCGCACCTGGACAGCGTCCGGGAGGGGCCGGGCATCAACGACAACGGCTCCGGTGTCGCGGCACTGCTCGAGACGGCGCGGCAGCTCGGCGCGTCGCCGAACGTGACGAATGCGGTGCGGTTCGCGTTCTGGGGCGGCGAGGAGATCGGCCTTCTCGGCTCGGAGGCGTACGTGAACGGTCTCGACGACGCCGCGCGCGCCGACATCGCGATGTACCTGAACTTCGACATGGTCGGCTCGCACAATGCCGGCTACCTCGCGTACGACGGCGACAACTCCGACAAGGCGGGGGAGGGCCCGGGGCCGGAGGGATCGGCGGGGATCGAGCGCACGTTCGATGCGATCCTGCTGCAACTGGGCATCTCGCCGGACGGGACGGACTTCGACGGCCGCTCCGACTACGGGCCGTTCATCGCGGTCGGTGTTCCGGCGGGTGGGCTGTTCACCGGCGCCGACGAGAACAAGACCACCGCTCAGGCCGAGAAGTGGGGTGGCGAGGGCGATGCGATGTTCGATCCGAACTACCACACGGCACAGGACACGCTCGCGAACGTGGATCGGCAGGCGCTGGCCCTCAACGCCGAGGCGGTGGGGTACGGCGTCGGGCACTACGCGCAGTCGATCGACGGCCCGAACGGGGCGCCGACGGCGGGCGATGCGCGGACGGCGGCCAGGTCCGATGCGGGGAAGTAGGCGCCGGAACCGGCGTCACGCGGCCGTTCTGCGAGACGACCCGGTCGCGATTACTCTTGCCGGGGTGAGTGACGACCCGGAGGGCGACGCCACACCGGAACCGGTCCCCACGGATTCCGGCACGGAGGGCGGGCACGCCAAGGTCACCGGTTCGGTGGCGAAATGGGTACGCGACGCGGACCGGCAACCCCAGTTGGTCGACGCCGTGCGGCGGATCAGGCGCTCACTGCCCGGTGATCCCGCATTCGGTGACCCCCTGTCGACTGCTGGTCCCGGCGGCGCGCGGGCCGCGGCCCGCATGATCGACACCGGGTCGGGGGCGTCGCGCGAGGTGAGTATGGCGGCGCTGCAGGTGCTGCAGGCGGTGCTCGAGAAGACGTGGGGCAGCCCCGCGGACGGCGAGGTCACCATCGTGTTCACCGACCTGGTCGGATTCTCCAGCTGGTCGCTGCAGGTAGGCGACGGTGCGACGCTGTCGCTTCTGCGGGAGGTCGCGGCCACCATCGAGCCGCCGATGATCGAACGCGGCGGCCAGGTGGTCAAACGGCTGGGCGACGGGCTGATGGTGGTGTTCGACCACCCGGACCGGGCCGTTGAGGCCGTGTTCGCGGCGCGTGCGGCGCTCGCGACCCTGGACCACGCCGGCTACCGCCCCCGCATGCGCGTCGGCCTGCACACCGGCGCCCCGCAGCCCATCGGTGCGGACTGGTTCGGCGTCGACGTCAACGTGGCCGCGCGGATGATGGAACTGGGCGGGAACGGCAACGTCGTCGTCTCCGGCAACACGCACGACGCGATCGGCGAGGAGCGGCTCGGCGAGCTGGGCATGGTCGCCAAGCGGCATCGGCGCGGGCTGCTGGCGGCGCCGCAGCGCGGGGTCCCGGAGGACCTGCGGGTGTACGTGCTGCGCCCGGCGCCGGCGGGGCGATGACGTCCTAGCGGACCATTCGGACGACTTCGGGGAACCGTTGCCGCCCCCGACGCCCGGCGCGCACACTGGGGAACGTGACCGAGTCCGGGCATCCGCAGCGCACACCCTTCTACGGGGTGCTGATGATCATCGCGGCGCTGGCGGCCGCGATCGCGGTGAGCTACTACGGGCCCACGTGGTTCCGGGTCACCGTCTACATCCTCGCCGTGCCGGTGGTGGCGGTCGGCTTCGTCATGACCCTGCGCGACTATTCGCGCTGATCAGGCGTTCTTCGGATCCAGTCGCCACAGCGGCGAGACGGGACCGTGTCCCGCGCCCAGGTCGTACGACGCCTCGAGGCACTTGGTGACCCACTCCTTGCCGAACGCGACCGCGTCGGGCATCGCGTAGCCGTTGGCGAGCGCGCACGCGACCGCAGCCGCCAGGGTGTCGCCGCCGCCGTGATCGTTGCCGGTGTCGATCCGCGGGCTGGTGAACTCGTGGAACGTGTCGCCGTCGAACAGCAGGTCCGTGCTCGACGTCGACGAGCGCAGGTGCCCGCCCTTGACCATCGACCACTGCGCGCCGAGTGCGTGCAGGGCCTCGGCGGCGCGGCGGGCGGTGGCGTCGTCGACCACCTCGATGCCGGTGATGAGGCGCACCTCGTCGAGATTCGGCGTCACCAGCGACGCGATGGGGATGAGGGTGCTGCGGACGGCGTCGAGTGCCTCGGCGTGCAGCAGCGGATCGCCGTGCATGGACGCGCACACCGGGTCCACCACCAGCGGGATGGAGCCGTCGCGGCCGATGCCCACCTCGGTGCACACCTGCGCCACGGCCTCGATGATCGCGGTGGACGCCAGCATGCCGGTCTTGGCGGCGGAGACGCCGATATCCTCGACCACGCAGCGCACCTGCGCGGCCACCGTCTCGGGCGGGATCTCGTGAAATCCGCTGACGCCCACCGAGTTCTGCACCGTCACCGCGGCAACCGCGACGCACGCGTGCACCCCGCACATCGCCATGGTGCGCGAATCGGCCTGGATGCCGGCGCCGCCGCCGGAGTCGGTGCCGGCGATGGTGAGGGCGCGGATCGGGGTCTGGCCGGTCGGCGTCAGGGGCAGGTAGTTCACGGCCTCGAGCCTACCCATGCGACCGGGTGCGACGGACGGTGGTGTGAGGGGCGCGGTGAAGGTCGAGTGCTGGGACGTCCACGACGTGACTCGTCCCGGTGCCGAAGAGATACCGGCACCGGGACGAGGTCAGCGGTGGATCAGAAGATGCGGGTGGATCAGAGCTCGGCCAGCTCCCATGCACCGATGTTGTAGACGGCGCTGGTGGTGGACAGAGAGTTACCGGTGCCCGCGGAGGGCAGGCCCGCCCGCAGGTTGACGGCCCAGTTCAGTGAGCCGAGCGGTCCGCAGCCGGTGGCGCCGGGAACGGCGAAGTCGGTGGCGGTGTGGGGTGCCTGGGGCCAGACAGCGCCGGGCACGTCGGGGCCGTTGTCCGAGATCCATTCGGCCGGTCCGGCGCTGCCCACGAGTGCGAGGGACAGGTTGATCGGGGTGGCGGCGGAGCCGATGTAGCAGTTGTCGCCCAGGAGCGGATTGGAGAGCTTGAGCCGCACCGGAAGCTGCACGGCAAGGTTGTAAGGATCGACGTCGGGTAGGGCGACGGCCTCGACGGTCGCCTGGATGGCGGTGGGACCGAAGTCCTCCGCCGAGGCGGCGCCGAATGCACCGCCGGGGACGGTGATCGGGTTGGCGTACACCCCGAACGTGCCGTCGTCGGCGGCGGGAACGAAGACCTGCTCCCCTGTCACGCCACCGGCGATCATCAGGCTGCCGTCGGGGACCGCGACATCGAGATTGCCGATGCGCATGTTGCCGTCCCGGATGATCACCGTCATACAGGTACCCAGGTCGGTGGCCGGGTTGTAGACCTGATCGACCTGGCAGGTGTCCCAGTTCTGGAACTCGTACGGCGTGCCGGGTGCGGCCGACGAACCGGTCGAGGAGCCGCTGCTGCCTTCGGAGCCGGACAGGCTTCCGCGGCTGCCGGAGCTGCCTTCGGCGGAGCCGGCCGCGTTGGCGACGCCGCCGCCGACCAGGGCCAGCGCGGCAACGGCGGCCAGCACGGCGGAGCGGGTGGTGTTCTTTCGCACGTAATACCCCCATATGGATTTCGACTCGGCCAGGAGGTTCGATCGAACCCTGGTTCGACTGTCCGAGTGCACTACTGACAGAGCGGCGCCGGCCTCGCACAGGCCTGATCCGACGCCTGGCGTCGGGGTGAGTCAGGCGTGTAACGGACCGGATGAGCGGCGATGAGCCCATCCTGATCTCCCCCGATTTCCCCCGTCCAGAGTCGGACCTGATTTCGATCCGACTTCGAGCGTGTAACAGATCGTCACACACACCGTCGAGTCATGCTCCGGTTTTGGGGAGAATCGCGAATCCGGCATCGAGATCGGAAGATGTACTGCAGTACAAACTTTGAGCTCTCGATCTTGGGGAGATCGTTTGCGGACTTCCGGCGGGACGGGCATGTCACCGTCGAGGTGATCGTGCCGAATGGATCGTGTCGAGTGGATCGAGTCGGTTGGTCCGACTGGAAGTGCCAGGTGCGCAGCGGCGGAACGGTGCACGTACATCACGATGGCGTGGTTCAGGCGGAGCGTCAGCCGGTGGAGGCGCGGAGTCCTCGCGGACGGTTTGCAGATCGGCTCCGAAGATGTTGTGTACCAATGACTATCGGATGGTCCGTGGGTTCAGGGGCCGGAAGTCGACAGTCGAGGAGCCGATGGAGAATATCGAATTGATCAGGGCACCAACATATGTCGGACGATTGTTCAAGTCGGGTGAAGCCTCGAGGCGATCGGAAGGAAAAGCTGCAAAATCATCACATGACTGCCTCGTGCATGTGACGATCTGTTACACGTTCGCAGTCAGGCCGGCACAAGGCCTGGCTCAGGATGGGGAACCTCGGGGGAGGTCGGGATGAGCACAACTCCGCTCGTTCCGGCCCAACGCCAACAGCGCACGCCCGACTCACCCCAACGTCATGCATCGCAACGAGCTGCAGTGCGCCTCGAGCCGATGCTCTTCTTCAGAAGTGTGCTCGGGCAGGAATATCGAATTCGCTCGAATCAGCCTGGCTGGGTGACTATTCCGTATGGGGGTTCCAAGTGCTGAAACTATTGACCCGCTCCATGATCCTGGGTGCGGCAGCCGCTTTTGCTCTGGTCGGTGGTGGTGTGGCGAACGCAGCCGCCCCGGTATCGGGCGCCAAGTACGAATTCGAGAACTGGGATACCTGTCAACTCGACAAGGTATACGACCCTGCCACGGACCTGGGTACCTGTATGACTGTTGTGGTTCGGGACGGCACGATGCGAGTCGGTAGCTTGAACGTCCGGATTGCGGACGGAAGCTTGATGATTGCCGGTGGCGTCAGCCAGCCCGATCCGGCGCAGCCGACCAATCAGGTCTTCGTCCCGGCCGCGAACGATGGCAAGTTCGGTGTGTACTCGAAGTCGATCAGTGTTCCGGGTGGCGCACTCGGAACGGGCTCGTCCGAGGACTTCGGGCCGACCGCCATCCAGGCGACGGTCGAGGCTGTCGCCTTGCCGTCGGTGCAGCCCTACACCCTCGGCGTCGAGCTTCCGGTTCGGTTGAAACTGACCAACCCGCTGCTGGGGAGCAACTGCTACATCGGTTCTGCGTCCAACCCGATCCGTCTCTCTCTCGCCCTTGAAAATGCCGGTGCTGCGCAATGGATTTCGGACACGGTCCCAGGCGTTCCGGGCGGGGTCTGGCCCCAGGCGACCCACAAAGCCACCAACTTCGCGGTGCCCGGCGCTACCGGATGCGGACTCTTCGGCTCGCTGAACTGGGCTGTCAATCAACGTGCGGGTCTGCCGTCGGGCGGCGCAGGGAACTACCTGTCCACCACCAGCTCGGTCTACAACGCCGCAGGATGGGAGCTGCTGTAGCTCCGCTGTCGAGTCGATCGTCAATGCCGTTCCACCTCGAACCGTTCACCCGAACGGGGCTCCACCTCACACAAGGAGAAGTAGATGGCAACGAAGGTTCTCAATCGTGGTAGCGCAGTTCTGGCCGTTGCGGCGGCCGCGACTTTGACGGCAGCAGGGCTGTCGTACGCGTCGACGACTATCGCTCCGGCCAACACGCCGGTCACCGCGACGAGTAGCGATCTCCGGATCATCACCCCGGGGTACACCATGCGCTGCACCAATGTGTCCGGCAGCGGATCAACGCCGGCCGCACCCGGCAACAGCAATCCGTCTACTGGCGGCATCGCGATCGATATCAACACCGTCAGTCTGTCGAGCTGTCAGCTGAACGGTCAGGCTGCGAACGTCGTGGCCAGCGGGACCTGGAAGCTGAATGTCGATCACGACGGAGCATCCCCTCAGGGTTCGCTGATCATCCCTGCCGGTGGAGCGGTGGTTACCGTGCCGTCGAGCGGTTGCTCGATCACAGTGGGGGCCAGCACGATCGGGCCGCTGCCGTATGCGAAGCCGTCGGTGACCGCCTCGAACTCCGGAACGGTCAACTTCAACTCCACCGGTGGTGGCGTGTGCCCGCCGGCAGGCCCCGGTACGGCCACCCTGACGGGCAAGCTGACCTTCTCGCCGGGAGTCGACGTCACGCCGTGACGCTGATCTGACCTCGACCGTCCCGGTGCTCGTATCGATGGTGCCGGGACGGTCGAGGTCTTCTTGCGTTGCATGCGTCAGTGCTCGATGGAAGCGGCTCTGTCAGGGGACTATTCGGCGCACCGGCTCGCCGGGAGGTTCGGTGTGGTTTCTGTATCGGCGTTTCTGTATCGGCAACGCGGGTAGGAGGTTGTGAAACCGGTGGGGTGGTATCGGTGCACGGTTGGTGCTCACCATCGAAGGGTGCGGAATTCGAGTCGAATGGATTCGGTCAAATGCCTGACAGGTCGCGGCGAACGCCTGTACTAATAGTGGCGTGGATCACATTGTTGCATCGAAAGCGCCCCGAGGAGGTGTCGTGTTCGCCGATTCGCCCAGCGCCGACGTGACCGACAACGTCGACCAGAACCGCTTCGAGTTGCGGCTCAACGGAGACCTGGTGGGAATCGTCGGCTACTACGACACGTCGCCCGCCCGGCGTCGCGGCGCGCGGAAACCTGCTCCCGTCGTCTCCTTCATGCACACCGTCGTCGTCGAGGACTTCGGTCACCGCGGTCTCGCTGCCGTCATGGTGCGGCGCTCCCTGGATCGGGCCCGGGACTACGGCTGGCGTGTGCGCCCGGTGTGCACGTATGTGCAGCGGTTCGTGGAGGCCAACCCGGAGTACCTGGATCTGATGGCGCCGCAAGAGGCGTCCGACTCGATCTCGCTGAACTGATCGACGCGCGGCCACGCCGCGGTCAAGGATCGGCATCGAACCGCCCCACCCGTCCCGAAACGGACCCGGTGCCGGCGGTTCGGCCGGTTTCATGGGGAACGTGAACAGCGAATCCCCACGAACAGCGGGCGCTGTCGCCGACGCCGTCCGCATCGTCGACAGCCCACCCCACGAGCGCTACGAACTCTGGGTGCGCGACGACCTCGTCGGCATCCTCGGCTACCGCCGCGACAGTGCCGGTCCGTCCGGGGACGTGCTCACCCTGCTGCACACCGTCGTCCGCGAGGATCGAAGCGGCCGCGGCTGGGCTGCGGTACTGGTGCGGGCCGTGCTCGACCGCGCCCGCAGCGAGGGCACCCGGATCCGTCCGGTCTGCACCTACGTCACCCGGTTCCTCGGCACCCACACCGAGTACCTGGACCTGCTCGACGAGCGGCGACCCTGATCAGGTCAGATCGACCACGACCGGCGCGTGATCGCTCGCGCCCTTGCCCTTGCGCTCGTCCCTGTCGATGTGCGCGCCGGTGACCCGCGCCGCGAACGCGGGGGAGCCCAGCACGTAGTCGATGCGCATGCCCTGCCGCTTGGGGAACCGCAGCTGCGTGTAGTCCCAGTAGGTGTAGACGCCGGGGCCCGGCGCGTGCGGGCGCACCACATCGGTGAAACCGGCGTCGGCGAACCCGTCGAACGCGTCCCGCTCCGGCTGCGACGTGTGCGTCTTGCCCTCGAAGAACGCCGGATCCCACACGTCCTCGTCGGTGGGGGCCACGTTCCAGTCGCCGACCAGCGCGATCTGCGCGTCCGGGTTGCCCGCCAGCCAGCCCTCCGCGTCCGCGCGCAGCTTCGCCAGCCACTCGAGCTTGTAGACGTAGTGCGGATCCGTCAGCTCGCGGCCGTTGGGCACGTACAGGCTCCACACCCGCACCCCGCCCACCGTCGCGCCGATCGCGCGGGCCTCCTGCGCGGCCTCCGCCTCCGGATCCTTGTTGAACCCGGGCTGGTCCGCGAACCCGACCTGCACGTCCTCGAGTCCGATGCGCGACGCGATCGCCACGCCGTTCCACTGGCTCAGGCCCACGTGTGCCACCTCGTAGCCGGCCTCGGTGAACCGCTCGTACGGGAACTGCTCGTCCTTGCACTTGGTTTCCTGCATCGCCAACACATCGGTGTCGGTGCGGGCCAACCAGTCCACGATCCGGTCGGTTCGGGCACGGACCGAGTTCACATTCCACGTCGCGAGTCGCACACTCGAGAGGGTAGTCAGCCGCCCCGACAGTCGTCGGACCCGGGCCCGGTCCGGCGCACCGGCTTGGGGCCCAGCGCCTTGAGCCGCACCACGTCGGCGCGCTCGACCTCCACCACCCGATCGTCGGCGGTGCGGACCACCAGCGTCGGCTCGAGCTGCTCGAGCGTCCCGATCACGTCGGTGAGCGGATGGGTGCCCCCGGGTGGCAGGCGGTACCGCACCACCACCCGGCCACCGAGCGTCGGCGGACCCGGCTCGCGACTCATCACGGGTCCTCGACTCAGTCTTCTTCGGAGTCCTCGTCGTGACCGAACGGGTCGTCGACCGTGCCCGGCGTCCAGCTCAGGCCCGGCACACCCCAGCCCTCACGCTTGATCGTCTTCTTCGCCGCGCGCTTGTTGCGGCCGATCAGCACGTCCACGTACAGGAAGCCGTCGAGGTGACCGGTCTCGTGCTGCAGCATCCGCGCGAAGAAGCCGTGGCCCTCGATCTCGACCGGGTTGCCGTCCTCGTCGGTGCCCGTGACCTTGGCCCAGTCGGCGCGGCCGGTGGGGAACTGCTCACCGGGAACCGACAGACAGCCCTCGACGTCGTCGTCCTCGTCCGGCATGGTCTCCGGGATCTCCGACGTCTCGAGCACCGGGTTGACCACGCAGCCGCGGCGACGGGCCGACTTGCCGTTCTCGTCGACGTCGGGGCAGTCGAAGACGAACAGCCGCTTGGCGACACCCACCTGGTTCGCGGCCAGACCCACACCGTTCGCGGCGTCCATCGTCTCGTACATGTCGCGGATCAGATCGGCGAGTTCGGCGGGGGACTCGGTCACGGGCTTGGTCGGCTCGTGCAGGACGGGATCGCCGACGATCCGGATCGGAAGAATAGCCATGGTCATCAAGGATAATGGGCGTGATATTCGCGGCGCGCCCCCCTGGAACCCCGTCACCCCCGCCCCGACCGTGGTTCAATGACCAGGAAGAACATCGGTGTAATTCGTGATCGGGGGGCCGGTCGGCCGTACACCCGAGCGCGACGTTCGGCCTGATCCGATCGGGCCCACCAGGGGGCGCGAGGTTCACGAAGGCCGGGCGGGATCAGCAGTCGAGGAGTGAGATGGACGGCGCAGCAGCCCGGGACCAGTCTGAACGCAGCGACGGCGCGTCGAGCAATGAGGTCGGCGAGGACGGCCTCACTCGCCGCGAGCACGACATCCTCTCCTTCGAGCGGCAGTGGTGGAAGTACGCCGGCGCGAAGGAAGAGGCCATCAAGGAACTCTTCTCCATGTCGGCAACTCGCTACTACCAGGTGCTCAACGCGCTCGTCGATCGTCCCGAGGCTCTCGCGGCCGACCCGATGCTGGTCAAGCGCCTGCGTCGGCTGCGGGCCAGCCGGCAGAAGGCCCGTGCCGCCCGCCGCCTGGGCTTCGACATCTCCACGTAAGCCGCCATTCAACTCCCGGCCGTCGTCACCTCGTTACGAGAACAGTCCGACGCGCCGATTAAGGTCGGAACCGTGACCACCCCGAACCCAGAGTCGTCAGGCCCCCCGCTGCGAGCCCTCGCGATGGTGCTGATCGCCCTCGCGATCCTCTTCGCGGGGCTGGGCGCCGCCTCCCTGGGTGGCTCGGACTCCGACGAGGCCGCAACCGACGCCGCGGCCACCACCACGTCCGCGCCCGCCGCGGCGCCCGCGGCCGCACGTACCACCACGCCCGCGCCCGCCACCACCACGGCGGCCGAGGCAACGACGACGACGGCGAGCAGTTCGGCGTCCGCCACCAGTTCGGCGTCGGCCACCACGTCCGCGCGCGTCGACAAGTCCATTCCGGTGCGGGTGTTCAACAACAGCACGGTCTCCGGTCTCGCCGGCGAGACTGCCGGCGAGCTCACGTCCAACGGCTGGAACGTCTCCGAGACCGGCAACTACAGCTACGGACTGATCCAGAGGACCACCGTGTACTACGGCGACACCGCCGCCGAGAAGCAGGCCGCGCAGGCCATCGCGGCGGAACTGGGCGTCACCGCGGAACCGCGTTTCGCCGGCATCGCCAGCGCGTCCCCCGGTGTGATCGTGATCGTCACCTCCAACTAGCCCGCGAAAATCCGCTGGTTATGATCATCGGCAGATTTCATCCATCTCGAAGGAGCGGTTCGATGGCCTCGCATTCCACCCGTCGCAAGTCCTGGCGCGTCGTGACCCCGTTGGTCGCGATCGCCGCTCTGGGGCTGACCGCGTGCTCCAACAACGAGGAGCCCACCGACGTCCCCGGCACCACCCCGCCGGTGTGGACCGGTTCCCCCGCGCCCGCGGGTGGGCACGAGGAGGGCGGCTCCGAGCACGCCACCACGACCGAGGCAGGCACCGTCGAGGTGCAGCTCAAGGATGCGAAGGGCGCCAACGCCGGCACCGCGTCGTTCTCCGCGGAGGACGGCTACGTCCAGATCACCGTCAACGCCCAGGGCCTCGAGCCCGGTTTCCACGGCCTGCACGTCCACTCGGTCGGCAAGTGCGAGCCCAACTCGGTCGCCCCCACCGGCGGCGAGCCCGGCAACTTCCTGTCCGCCGGCGGCCACTTCCAGGTCGAGGGTCACACCGGACACCCGGCCAGCGGCGACCTCACCTCCCTCGAGGTCCGCGAGGACGGCAAGGGCTACCTGGTCACCACCACCGACGCCTTCACCCTCGACGACCTGAAGAACGGCGGCAAGGGCACCGCGCTGATGATCCACGCGGACGCCGACAACTTCGCCAACATCCCCACCCGCTACACGCTGCCCGACAACGCGCCGGTGCCGGACCAGGCCACCCTCGCCACCGGCGATGCCGGCGGCCGCGTCGCCTGCGGCGTCATCGGCGAGCACTGACGCTCGAACGACGCGAGAACTGACAACGGCGGGGCCATCACGGCCCCGCCGTTTCGCGTCCTGCAGGCGCTCGACCGCTGTGGTTGGATCGGTGATGTGGGAGTCCCTTTCGCCGGTTCGCCGCGTCCGACCCTCGGGGTGGAATGGGAAATTGCGCTGGTCGACCGGACCACCCGCGATCTGTCCAACACCGCCGCAGCCGTCTTCGACGCCGTCGGCGAGCTGGCCGACCACCCTCGGGTCACCAAGGAGTTGCTGCGCAACACCGTCGAGTTCGTGACCGGCATCTGCGACAACGTCGGCGAGGCCATGGACGACCTGTCCGAGACGATGTCGCTGGTGCGCCGGGCCGCCGATCCGCTCGGCGTCGACCTGATGTGCGCGGGCACCCATCCGTTCGCGCAGTGGTCCACACAGCTGCTCACTCGCACGCCCCACTACGACGAACTGATCGAACGCACCCAGTGGTGGGGTCGCCAGATGCTCATCTGGGGTGTGCACGTGCACGTCGGGATCTCGGACAAGGCGAAGGTGTTCCCGATCCTCAACGCGCTGCTACTGAAATACCCTCACCTGCTTGCGCTTTCTGCGTCATCGCCGATGTGGACCGGAGTCGACACCGGCTACGCCAGCAACCGGGCGCTGATGTTCCAGCAACTGCCCACCGCCGGCCTGCCCTTCCAGTTCGACGACTGGACGCAGTTCGAGGGCTACGTCGACGACCAGCTCACCACCGGCGTCATCGAGAACCTCGGCGGCCTGCACTGGGACATCCGGCCCGCGCCGCGCTGGGGCACCATCGAGGTCCGCGTGTGCGACGGCGTCTCCTCCCGCTCCGAACTGAGTGCCCTCGTCGCCCTCATCCACTGCCTCATCGTCGACCTCGACACCCGACTGGAGGCGGGGGAGACGCTGCCGTCCATGCCGCCGTGGCATGTGCAGGAGAACAAGTGGCGTGCAGCCCGATACGGCCTCGACGCCGAAGTGATCCTCGGCGCCGACAATCGTGAACGGCTCGTCACCGACGACCTCGACGACCTGCTCGAACAACTCACTCCCACCGCGGTGCGGCTCGGCTGCACCGACGAACTCGCGCGCGTCGCCGACATCCCGCGGAGCGGAGCGTCGTACCAGCGTCAGCGCAAGGTAGCCGCCGCGACCGGTGGCGACCTGCGCGCCGTCGTCCGTTCCCTCGTCGACGAACTGGACACGTAAGCGCGAATTCACTCGCCGTTTACTATGAACGGCGTGTTAGTGGACGGTGGGGCGCGGACGGAGCCGAGACGGTTCGACGGACGAACTCGAAATCTCCTGTTCGGTGGCGTCGTCGCGGCCGGCATCGCCATCCTGATCGCGCTGCAGGTCTTCGCGTCGTCGCGCGGCTTCCAAGGGCCGCTCGAGAGCCTGCGCGACGACTTTGTCGGTACCCCCAAGTCGGCGTCGGTGCCGTGGGCCGGACTCGCGCTCGCGATGGTGGGGCTCACCAACCGGCAGCGGGTGCTGGCACTGTCGAGCGCGGTGGCGATCGACGTGGTGATCGCCGCGATCCGCTACCTCGCGGGCGGTCCGCTCACCGTCGGCAACGGCGCGGTCATCGTGCTGACCGCGATCGGCGTCTGGGCGGGCTGGAAATGGTACGGCGAACAGCGCCGCAGCGCGCTCATGGGTGTCGGCCTCGGTGCGCTGCTGATCGTCGCCACCAAGTTCGGCGACGTGTGGCTGCACATCACCGTCCTCGCCGGCCCGGAGGTTCTGGACCAGTACGTCCAGCTCGCGGATCACGCGCTCGGCAACCCGTCGTGGGTGATGGGCAACGTCGTCGAGGCCACGGGCTCCGCCGGCTACGCCGTCCTGCACTGGGTGTACATCGAACTGCCCGTGGCCGCGATCGTCGTCGCGCTGTACCAGCTGCGCAAAGGCTGGCCGTCGCATCATCTGGTCCGCACGTTCCTGCTGATCGGACTGATCGGGCCCGTCTTCTACATCTTGTTCCCGGTCGTCGGACCCATCTTCGCTTTCGGCGCCGACGGCAATGGCTTCCAGGTGGGCGACTTCTGGCCGTCCGTCGTCCCGTTCGACCTGACGCCGTCGGCGATGCCGTTCGACGACGCCACCCCGCGCAACTGCATGCCCAGCCTGCACACCGCGTGGGCGCTCGCGATCTTCCTGCACTCCCGGCAGGGTCCGCGGTGGCTGCGCTGGGGCGGCACGTTCTGGCTGGTGTGCACGCTCACCGCAACCCTCGGCTTCGGATACCACTACGCCGTCGACCTCATCGCCGGCGTCGTCCTGACGTTGACCTTGGAGTCCGCCCTGCGGGCCCCGGAACGCGGTTGGGGCCTGTTCCGGGTGCGGATCGTCGCGTCCGGCGCCGCGCTGCTCGCCGCGCTGCTGCTGAGCTACCGGTTCCTGGCCGTGGAGATCGCCGAGTACCCGATCCTGTCGGCGCCGCTGCTCCTCGGCGTCCCTGCGCTCTTCGCCTACGCATACTGGCGGACGTTCTACCGCGCTTCCTCCCCGCGATTTGAGCACTTGTCGGTCTCGGAGCGGCTCCAGGAACACCGATAAGTGCGCGAAACGCGGTAGTCGGGTGAGCTCTAGCGGAACGTCCCCGGATCCTCGTCGCGGTTGATCAGCAGCCCGTCGCGCCCGCGCTGTTCGCGGTAGGCGACACGGCCGACGCTGTGCGCGATGACCGGTGCGGTCAGCAGCGTGAACAGGCCGATGAGCACGAGCATCCAGATGTCGACGTTGCCGTGCAGGCGGATCACCGCGCCGACGAGCACCAGCACCAGACCGACGACCTGCGGTTTGGTGGCCGCATGCATGCGGGAGAGGGTGTCGGGGAAGCGGACGATGCCGATCGCGGCGGTGAGCGCGAGGAACGATCCGGTGAGAATGCAGATCGCCGCGAGAACGTCGAGGAAGGTGTTCACGAGTCGTCACTCACCCGGAACCGGGCCACGCTCACCGAGCCGACGAAGCCGACCAGGGCGAGCGCGACGATGGCGGGCACGATGGTGGTGTCACCGCTGTACGCCGCCCACACCGACAGCCCGCAGATCGCGGTGGCGATGAGGGTGTCCATCGCGACCAGCCGGTCCAGACTGCCCGGCCCGTCGAGCAGTCGGTAGGTGGTGAGCAGCGCCGCCACCACCAGCATCACTCCGGCGATGATCATCACGGCGGTCATGCGCGATCCTCCCTGCCTTCTTCGTGGTACTCGTAGTCCCGCAGGTGCCACGGCGCCGGCTGCCATTCCGAATCCCGTTCGAACGACGCGATGAACAGCCGCTCGAGCTGCCGCACCGATCGGTAGAACTGGTCGACGGCCTTGGTCGTGCCGACGTCGAGGACGTGCACGTACACCGCGCGCCGCGCCTGGTCCACCTCCAGCACCATCGTGCCGGGGATCAGGTTGAGGACGTCTATGCACAGCGTCAGCACCAGGTCGGACTTGATGCCGAGCTTGCAGCGGAGCACCCCGGTGACCGGCGGCGGACCCGGCCGGATCGCCAACCAGGCCACCTGCACACTCGACTGCGCGGCGTGGAAGATGATCACCCCGACGAGCTTGACCATGGACAGCAGATGCACGCGGCCCTCGACGGGCACCCGGGGCAGTGGCAGCAGCCACATGATCAGCAGGCCCACCACGATCCCACCGAGCAGATTCGCGATGCTGAACGTGCCCCACAGCAGGATCCACACCACCGTCAGCCACGCGAGGACGCCGACGCGGAGTACGCGTTCGCGAGTCATCGGGCACCTCCCTCGCCCAGTACGGCGGTGATGTAGACATCCCGATTCTGCAGGTCCTGAGCCGCGCGGTCACTGATCCCGATCATCGGGCCCGCGAAGAGCGTCAGCGCCAGACCCACACAGACCAGCCCGATCGTCGGAACCAACATGAACACCGGCATCCGGCCCACGTCCTCGCGGTCGACGAACGCGATGTCCTCCTCCGACTCGTCGATCAGCGCGGACGGGCTCACGTCGGCGAGTTCGCCCTCAGGGGCGTCCGCGCGGGCCCGCCAGAACGCCTTGGTCCACACGCGGGCCACGACGTACAGCGTCAGCAGGCTGGTCACGGTACCGCCGGCGACGAGCAGCCACGACAGCACGCTCGGATGCGCGACACCGGCCTGCAGCAGCGCGATCTTGCCGATGAAACCGGAGAACGGCGGAATGCCGCCGAGATTGAGCGCGGGAATCAGGAACACGATCGCCAGCACCGGGCTGGCGGCGGCGAGGCCACCGAGGCGGCGCAGCGACGACGAACCGGCCTGCCGCTCGATCAGGCCCACCACCAGGAACAGCGTGGTTTGCACGATGATGTGGTGTGCCACGTAGTACACGGCCCCGGACAGGCCGGACTGGGTGGACAACGCGACACCGAAGATCATGTAGCCGATGTGGCTGACCAGGGTGAACGAGAGCAGACGTTTGATGTCGCTCTGCGCGATGGCGCCGAGGATGCCGACGATCATCGTGAGCAGACCGCACACCATCAGGACGTTGTCGAGTTCGCCCTGCGGGAACAGCAGCGTGTGCGCGCGGATGATGGCGTACACACCGACCTTGGTGAGCAGGCCCGCGAACACCGCGGTGACCGGGGCCGGGGCGGTGGGGTACGAGTCGGGCAGCCACGTCGACAGCGGGAACACCGCCGCCTTGATGCCGAACGCCACCAGCAGCACGCCGAAGATCGCCATCCGGGTGCCCACCGGGACGTCGTCGAACCGCACCGCCATCTGCGCCAGATTGAGGGTGCCGGTCGCGGCATAGGCGAAGGCGATGCCGCACAGGAAGATCAGCGACGACACCATCGACACCATGACGTACGAGACGCCCGCCCGGACCCGGTCGGCGCTGGCGCCGAGGGTCAACAGCACGAAGCTCGCGGCCAGCAGCACCTCGAAGCCGACGTACAGGTTGAACAGGTCGCCGGCGAGGAAGGCGTTGGACACGCCCGCCGTCAGCGCCAGATATGTCGGTAGGAAGATCGACACCGGCTGGTGTTCGTGCCCGTCCCGGATGCCCTGACCGATCGAATAGATCATGACGGCGAGCAGCACGATCGACGACACCAGCAGCATCAGCGCCGACAGCCGGTCCACGACCAGCGTGATGCCGATCGGAGTGTCCCACCCGCCGACCTGGATCGCGGTGGTGCCGTGCCGGTCGGCCAGGTAGAGCAGCATCGCCGAGATCGCGGTGACCGCGGTGAGCGCGGCCAGCGTGACCCAACGCTGCGCGGTGGGCCGGCGGCCGATGATGAGGGTGACCGCGGCGGCGATCATCGGGATCAGGACCGGCAGCGGGGCGAGCGTGCCGATGAGTTCGGGGGAGAGCGTCATCGCTGACCTCCCGGCGTCTCGGCTTCCAGGGCCTCTTCGTCGCTGTCCCCGTCTTGTAAGGACTCGTAGGCGGTGTAGTCCTCGGGATCCTCGAGCTGTTCGACGGGAATCGGGTTGCCTTCCGAGTCGAAGGCGTCGCCGCTCTTGCTGGGCGCGCCGGTGATCGGGTCGTCGGAGCGGTCGCGGTCCGGCGCCTCGGCCGGGGTGCGCCGCTTGGAGACCTTGGTGTCCTCGGGGTCGTCCTCGACCCGGTCCGCGGTATTGATCTTGAACGAGCGGTAGGCGAGGGCCAGCACGAACGCGGCGATACCCATCGTGATGACGATCGCGGTGAGGATCATCGCCTGCGCCAGCGGGTCGGCCATCTCCTCGTGCACCGACTCCCGGCCCACGATCGGCGGGTTTCCGGAGCGGCCGCCGACCGTGAGGATCAGCAGGTTGACGGCGTTGCCGACGAGCAGCAGACCCAGCAGCATCCGGGTGATGCTGCGCTCGATCAGCAGGTACACGCCGGCGGCGGTCAGCACGCCGATGACGATCAGGGTGGCGAGGTCGGCGCTCATCGGGCGTTCACCTCGACCTGTGCGTCGAGTCGGGCTCCGAGACTGCGGAGCACGTCGAGCACGAGACCCACCACGATCAGGTACACCCCCAGGTCGAAGAAGATTGCGGTGACGAGTTTGATGTGGCCGAGCAGCGGCAGCGTCACCTCGAACACCGCCGACGACAGCGGCGGCGCGCCCAGGAACAGCGACGTCAGCGCGGTTCCGGCGGCGAGCGCGAGGCCCAGACCGAGGATCTTGCCGGCGTCGATGGGCACGGTCTCGCCGAGTTCGTAGCGGCCGCCGGCGAGGTAGCGCAGCACCAGCGCCAGGCCCGCCGTCAGACCGCCCGCGAAGCCGCCGCCGGGCGCGTTGTGGCCGGAGAAGAAGAAGTACACCGACAGCACCATGATCGTCGGGAAGATCAGGCGGGTGGTCACCTCGAGCACCAGCGAACGGTGCCGCGGATCGATGAGGTCGCCGCCACGCAGCCACGTCGTCTCCGTGCTCGCCGACGCGGCGTCGAGCACGATGGACGGGGCGTCGGCGACCCGCGGTGCGACACCGAACCGGCGGTGTCGGAACACCAGGCTCGCGACGCCGGTGGCTGCGACCAGCAGCACCGAGATCTCGCCGAGCGTGTCCCACGCGCGGATGTCGACCAGCAGCACGTTGACCACGTTGCGACCGTTGCCGAGCAGGTATGCGGCGTCGGGCAGCTGGTGGTAGATCGGCACCGAGTTCCGGGCGTTCATCGCGTACGCGGCGATGGTGGTGACCGTGGCGCCGACACCGACCGCGAGGATCGCACGCGGCAGCTTGAAGCCGATGGCCTGCCGCTCGTCGACCTCGGCAGGCAGCTTGCGCAGCACCAGCACGAAGATCACCAGGGTGAGGGTCTCGACGAGGAACTGGGTGAGTGCGAGGTCCGGGGCGCCGTGCAGCGCGAAGATGACGCCGCAGCCGTAGCCGCCGAGTCCGACGAGGATCACCGCGGCCAGGCGGTTACGCAACACCGTCGCGGCCAGCGCCGCCGCCATCATCATCAGCCCGACGGTGAGCTGCAGCGGCGACTCCCACAGCCGCAGGCTCGCCCACACATCGGTGCGCAGCGCGAGCAGGATCACCGGGAGCAGCACCAGCGTCGCGAGGATCGTCGACTGTGTCAGCGGCAGCGAGCCGCGCTGCGTGAAACCGGTGAGACGCATCGACAGGGTGTCCATGCCGCGCAGAGTCGCGTCGTACACGCGGTCGGCGTTGCCGAGCGGCGGATGCTGGAAGCGCAGCCGCGCGACGGCCCCGCGGTGCGCGACGAACAGCAGCGCACCGACCGTGATCACGACACCCGTCAGCAGCAACGGCAGATTGAAGCCGTGCCACAGCGCGAGGTGGTAGTCGGCATGCGGGCCGGCGGGCAGCGTCGTCGAGTACGGCGTGAGCAGCTTCTCGAGCTGCGGCGACAGCGGACCGGCCGCCAGGCCGGCGACCGCGAGCAGCGCGGGCGCCGCCAGGAACAGGGCGCCCGGGGCGTGCATGTTCGCGACCGGGGCGCTGGGCTTGCGGAGCCGCTTGCGGCCGAATGCCCCCCACACGAACCGGATGCTGTACGCCACGGTGAGGATCGAGCCGAGCACCATTGCGACGACGATCGTGGTACCGACCCACGGCTCGAACACGCCCGATTCGAGGATCGATTCGAGGGCCGCTTCCTTGCCGACGAAGCCGAGGAACGGTGGCAGACCGGCCATCGATGCGGCCGCCAGCGCCGCGATGACGGCGAGCCAAGGCGCTCTGGGCCCGAGCCGGGCGAGTTTGCGGATGTCGCGGGTGCCGGTGGAGTGGTCGATGATGCCGACCACCATGAACAGCGCCGCCTTGAACATCGCGTGGGCGACGACCATCGTCATGCCGGCCAGGGCCGCGTCGCGGGAGCCGACGCCGACGAGCACCATCAGGAAGCCGAGCTGGCTGACGGTGCCGAACGCGAGCACGAGTTTGAGGTCGAACGAGCGGAGCGCGCGCCAGCCGGCGAGCAGCATCGTCGCCAGTCCGAGCGTGATGATCGTGACTCGCCAAGGTGGTGAGTCCGCGTAGCCCGGGGCCAGGCGGGCGACCAGGTAGATGCCGGCCTTGACCATCGCGGCCGCGTGCAGGTATCCGCTGACCGGGGTGGGCGCGGCCATCGCGCCGGGCAGCCAGAAGTGCAGCGGGACGATCGCCGACTTCGACAGCGCGCCGATCAGTATCAGCACGATCGCGATGTTCGCGAGCCACCCACTCGCCGGGCTCGCGATCACGTCGGACAGGTTGTAGCTGCCCACCTGCTGGCCGAGCATGATGATGCCGACCAGCATCGCCAGGCCGCCGGCCGTGGTCACCAACAGCGCCTGGGTGGCGGCGCGGCGACTGGTGGCGCGCTCGGCGTAGTGGCCCACGAGTAGGAACGACAGGACCGTCGTCAGTTCCCAGAAGGTGTAGAGGATCAGCATGTTGTCGCTGGTCACGAGGCCGAACATCGCGCCCGCGAAGGCGACCATCTCGGCGGCGAAGATGCCGAGTCGGGGTTCGTCGTCCTTGAAGTACCGCGCGCAGTAGACCAGGATCAACGCGCCGATGCCCAGGATCAGCACCGACATGATCGCGGCGAGCGAATCGAACCGCATGTCGATGTCCATGGACAGGCCGGGCACCCACTGGATGTGCAGGCTCTGTTCGGTGCCCCAGTTCGCGATCACCCAGCCGAGGCTCGCGAGTGGTACCAGTGCGAGCGGGTAGAACGCGTTGCGTCCTATTGATCGCACGACGAGCGGAGCCAGAACGGCGGCTATCGCGTGGGCGATCAATATGACAAGCAAATGGCACTCCGTCGGGTGGTCGGGCGGCGGGGTGACGAATCGGTAATACCGAGAGTCGGGCAGGCCCTTCGCTTAGCTAGCGAAGTGGACTGCGGGATCCATCTTACTAAGTGTCCAAATCGGCGATTCAATCGGTACGAAGCGGACAATCCGTGGTAGACGGGCGACCGGGCCGCGCGGCGGGTACGTTGCGACAGGTGTCCGACGAGAACCCCACTCTGATCCGTACCGCCGCCCTCGCCCACATCCGGGACCGCCGCATGCTGCAGGCCCGGTCCGCCGGCAAGACCGCCTTCTACATGGCGGGCGGCAAGATCGACCCGGGCGAGACGCCGGAACAGGCCCTCCGTCGGGAGGTCCGCGAGGAACTCGACGCGGGGATCGTGGACGGGACACTCGTCGAGCTGGGTGTGTTCGAGGCCGAGGCCTTCGGACACCGCCCCGGCACCCGCCTGCACATGACGTGCTTCCTCGCGGACCTCACCGACGAGCCGCAGGCCACCAGCGAGGTCGCCGAGATCCGCTGGTTCACCGAGGCCGAGTACGCCGCCATGCCCGAGACCGCGCCCGGCTCGCGGCTCGTCTTCGCGCGGCTGCGGGAGCTCGACCTCGTCGACTGACGTTGGTACCTGATGCCTGACGCTGCTCCCGAACTGACCTCCCGCGGACGCGATCGCGTGGGCGGGAGGTCAATCCGGGCGCGGGGCGGACTGTTGGGCGCGCAGTCCCCGGATCGCCAGCGCGCAGAACACGACGACGAGCAGCATCGCGACGCCGGCGGCGCGGTCGAAGGTGACGGGGGTGTCGAACGAGGTCGCGGTCCAGCCCTCGGACGTGGGCACATCGAGCAGCGGCTCGTACGCCCCGCGGTAGACCACGAACGTGCTGGTGACGCCGACGACCTCGATAAACACCAACGACAGCAGCGGCACCACGAGTCCCAGCGTTGCGAGGGCTCCGCTGTCGGGCAGGGTCGACCCCAGGGCCAGTCCGATGCCCACACCGAGAACCGCGAGCGGGACGAGGACCCACAGTCGACCGTTCCCTGGAGTCGGCTCGATCGCCGTCGACAGCGGGATCAGTGCGAGGACGGCGAGGCCGATCACTGGCGCCGGCCGCCACCGGGCGACCGCGGTACCGGCCGACACCGCCGCGATACCCACGGCGACCAGCACCCACGACTCCTGCCGCAGGTAATCCTGGGTGAGCGTCCGGGAGATCAGCGTCGTGACGATCGGTGCGGCCGCTGCCACGGCCGTGGCAGCGAGCAGGAACGGGCTGTCGAGACGGCGGGCCCAGAATTCGGTGAGCGCCACCACGAGCACGAGACTGACCGCGATGATCGTCCACAGCTGCAGCTGCGAGTCGGTGGTCTGTCCGTCGATCCACGCGCCGAGCAGTCGATGCGCGAACGCGAGGGTCGCGACGGCGACGGCGACCTGGAGCACGGTCTCGCGATCCGCCGGGGCCGGAGCGTCGGTGTCGATCACCGCGCACAGCGCCGCGAGCACGAGCGCGGGTACCAGCATCCACCAGAACGGTTCGCCGAGTGCCGAGGTGCTCGGTGTCCAGTCTGCGTGCGCGGTGTGCGCGACCACGAACGTCGACGCGACGCCGGCGACGAGGGCGAGCCGGGGTAGGGCGCGCGTCCATGCCGCGGCGACGCCCGCACCCAACAGAACTCCGGCGGCCACGCACTTGGTGTAGTGCAGCAGCGTCAGTTGGTCGACGCCCCCGGCGCCGGACACCGCGATGCGGATCGCGATGAGCACGCCGGACGCGACGACCGCCGAAATCCAGGCCGACCGCACCGAACCTGCGCGCTGCAGCGCCGCATACGCGAGGACCGCGACGACGGTGCCGATCGCGACGGCGGTGGGAAGCGCACCCAGCCACGACTCCAGCTGGCGGGCGGATGCGCTGAACTCGCCGCGCCAGGTGCGCGGGCTGATGAGGGCGAACGTGCCCAGGACTCCCGCGAACAGTGCGGCCACCGCTGCCACGGCGGTCGGGGCCGCACGGACGGCGGCCGTCACCGGTTCTCCGCGTAGGCCTTCAGATGCGCCACCTGGTCGGGATCCAGGGACGGTCGCACATTGTCCCGCGCTGCCGCGACGTCGGCTGCCGTGACATCCGCGGCGTCGACGCTGCGTCGCATCGCCGCGAGCGCGGCCTCGCGCAGCAGTGCGGCACAGTCGGCGGCGGAGTAGCCGTCGAGATCCTGCGCCAGCAAGTCCAGGTCGACATCGGACGCGAGCGGCACCGACTTGCCCGACGTCCGCAGGATCTCCTTGCGCGCGTCCGCGTCCGGTGGCGGCACGAACACCAGGCGCTCGAGCCGTCCGGGGCGCAGCAGCGCGGGATCGATGAGGTCGGGGCGGTTGGTGGCGCCGAGCACCACGACGTCGCGGAGCGGTTCGACGCCGTCGAGTTCGGTGAGCAGCGCGGCCACGACCCGGTCGGAGACGCCGGAGTCCGCGCTCTGCCCGCGGCGCGGGGCGAGCGCGTCCACTTCGTCGAGGAAGATCAGTGACGGCGCCGAATCGCGGGCGCGCTGGAACAATTCGCGCACCGCCTTCTCCGACGACCCCACCCACTTGTCCATCAGTTCAGCACCCTTGACGGCGTGCACGCTGAGCTGGCCCGAACTGGCCAGGGCGCGAACGAGATATGTCTTACCGCAGCCGGGTGGCCCGTACAGCAGGACGCCGCGGGGCGGGTCGACGCCCAGGCGCGCGAACGAATCCGGGTGCTGCAGCGGCCACAGCACGGCCTCGGTGAGGGCCTGCTTGGTTTCGACCATGTCACCGACGTCGTCGAGGGTGACGCTGCCGATCGCGAGTTCCTCGGTGCCCGAACGTGACAGCGGCCGGATCACCTCGAGCGCGCCCGCCAGGTCGTCCTGGGTCAGTCGGGGTTCGGTCTTGGCGCTGCTCGCCCGCGACGCCGCGCGCAGCGCCGCCTCCCGGCACAGGGCCGCCAGGTCCGCGACGACGAAACCCGGAGTGCGTGATGCGATCTCGGTGAGATCGAGGTCGGCGGTCGGGACCTTGCGAAGCAGTAGTTCCAGCAGCTGCCGGCGTCCGGCCCCGTCGGGCAGGGACAGCGACAGCTCACGGTCGCACAGGTCCGGTCCGCGCAACCGGTCGTCGAGACTTTCGGGGTGCGCGGTGGTGGCGACGAACGCGACCGACTCGGTGTCGACGGCGCGGCGCAGCTGGTCGACGATCATCGTCGAGACCGGTTCCCGTACCGCGGGCAGCAGTGCGTCGATGTCGGTGATGAGCAGCACGCCGCCGGAGCGGACGGCGTCGACGGCAGCGGTGACCCGCTCGAGCCGCGACTGTGCCTCGGTCGCACCGACACCCGGACCGTCGAGTTCGACGACCCGGCGATTCGCGAGGACCGATCGGGCCAGCATCGACTTGCCGACCCCGGCCGGGCCGGTCACCAGGACCCCGAGGTGCGGTGAGGCGCCGAGCTTCTGCAGCAGCTCGGGTTCGTCGAGGGCCAGCGTCAGCCACTCGGAGAGCTTCGCGGCCTGCGCGTGGGCGCCGACGAGGTCCTCGACCGGGACGACGTCGGTGGTGTGGGGCTCGGTCACCGCCGGAGCGGCCGCTGTCGGCGCGGGCGTCGCGTCCGGCACCCCGGACCCCCAGCTCACTGCCGAGTTCGGTTGCACGCTCACCGGACCGCCCGACGGGTCGACGCCGGTGACCGTGAGGAGCTCGGACGTCCACGTCACCGCGAACGTGCGGGACAGGGCCTGTGTCGCCGACGCGGTGCTGGTGCCGGGGCCCAGATCGCGCGGCAGCAGCGACACGGCGTCACCCACGGTGAGGACCTTGCCGAGCAGCGCCTGTCGCAGGGTGGTGTCGGAGACGGAGTGCTGCGCCATCGCCGAACCGCTGACGGTGACCGTGCGGGCCCCGTAGACGGTCACCGGGGTGACCACCACCGTCGCGTTCTCGCGCAGTCCGACGTTGGAGAGCGTGACGTCGTCGAGCAGTGCGGTGCCGGTGGGTGTTCCGGCCGGTGCGCGTCCCGCGACCGCGGCGGTGCGCCGGGCCCCGACGAGTGCGATCGCGTCCCACTCGCGCAACCCCAGCGCGGCGAGGGCCTCGGGGTGCAGGCGCACCACACCGCGTCGGGCGTCCGCGGCGGACGTGTTGAGTCGGACCGTGAGCGTCAGTTCGGGTGAGGTCACGCGGTCCAGCCTAGTGCGGCCCGACGCGCCCCTCCGTCCCCGCGTTGTGCGCACTCATCGGTCTTCCCGGGGCCCGCCCGAGACCGATAAGTGCGCACAACGCGGAGGCGACTACCGGGGGCGGCGCAGGCCCAGGCGGGCGGCGGAGCGGCGGTTGCCACCCGGGGCGCGGCGGATGGCGCGGCGCTCGGACGGCTTGATGTCCCAGGTTTCGGGGCGGGCGGCGACCCAGCGCTTGGATCGGACCGCGAACGGAATGTGCACGAGATAGACGGCGACGAGGACCATCAGCAGCACGTACGGATAGGTGACCAGGGCGGCGGCGGCTAGGGCGACGAGCGCGAGCAGTCCGGCGGCCATGCGGCCCGGCACGGACACGGACTTCATCGCGAGGGTGGGGATGCGGCTGACGATCAGGGCCGCCGACAACAGCGTCCACACCGTGACGACACCGATCGACGACCACCAGCCGTCGCCCCACTGGATGTAGGCGGCGAGCGGCGTGAGCGCGATCAGCGCGCCGGCCGGTGCGGGGACGCCGACGAAGAAGTCCTTCGTGTACGCGGGCACGGTGTCGTCGTCGAGCAGGGTGTTGAACCGGGCCAGGCGCAGCACGATGCTCACCGCGTACAGCAGCGCGATGATCCAGCCGAAGTTGTTGCCGTCGAGCAGCGTCACGTACAACACCAGGGCGGGGGCGACGCCGAAGGAGATGGCGTCGGCCAGCGAGTCCAGCTCGGCACCGATCTTGCTGGTGGCGTCGAGCATCCGCGCGATGCGTCCGTCGAGCGAGTCGAGGACGGCGGCCGCCCCGATCATGGCGAGGGCGGTCCCGAGTTCGCCGTCGAGCGCGAACTTGACCGCGGACAGTCCGCTGCAGAGCGCGAGGATCGTGATCATGCTCGGCAGTAATCGGACCGCGTTCCGTCCGCTGGCGCGGGGCGGTCTCACGGTAGTTGCGCGAGGACGGTCTCGGCACCCACGGTGCGCTGGCCGCGCTCGACGAGCAGAGCGGTGCCGACCGGGAAGTAAGTGTCGACGCGCGATCCGAAGCGGATCAGCCCGTACGTGTCACCGATGGTGAGCTTGTCGCCTTCCTTGGCGTCGCACACGATGCGGCGGGCGAGCAGGCCGGCGATCTGCACGACGGCGACGTCGTGACCGTCGGCCGTCTCGAGGAGCATGCTGTTGCGCTCGTTGACCTCGCTGGCGTCGGCCAGGTCCGCGGACAGGAACTGTCCGGGCTGGTGGACGACCTTTTTCACGAGCCCGGCGACGGGCGTGCGCTGGACGTGGACGTCGAGCACCGACAGGAAGATGCTGACGCGGGGCAGCGGCTGGTCGCCCATGCCGAGTTCGGCGGGCGGGACGGCACTGTCGACGAGCGCGACCTCACCGTCGGCGGGGGCGACGACGACACCGGCCCGGTTGGGCGGCACGCGGTGCGGGTGCCGGAAGAACGTGGCGCACGCTGCCGCGGAGGCGAGGCCGGCGCGACGCACCCACTTGCGGTTCCGTCCCACCGCGGCGACCGCGAGCGGTGTCAGCACGAACGGCAGCCCGGCTGGGTGCATCGGCGGGACGGCAGCCTTGACGAGGCCGATGACGTGGCCGACGCCGGTGGGCTGGGGACTACCAGGGGGGGTCGGTCGACGTGCCACGTGTCCTCTTACCTCTTCGGGTGATGCGGCGGTGAGCCGCACGAGCCAGTACAGGTTACGTGAGTGCGGCGAACCGGTGAGTCGCGATGTGCTAGCGGCTCCCGACGGCGAGTGTCTCGGCCTCGCTCTTGATGCGCGCGAGCGTGGCATTCATGCCGGCGATCATCTCGGCCTCGAACGCGTCCGCGCCGCCGAGGACGGTCTTGATCAGGAACTGCGAGAGCCGGCTGGTGCCGGTGGGGGCTTCGCGGCGCTCGACGACGCGGGTCCCGGTCTCGGTGGCCTCGAGCGTGTACGACCAGATCGTGCGGTTCTCGTTGATGCGGAACGCGATGGTCTTGTTCGGCTCGAAGCGGATGACCTTGGAGGTCGTGGGCCACACCAGGAAGCCCTTGCGGTTGAGGTTCACCGTCTTGGTGCCCTCGCGGACCTCGCCGGAGACGCGCATCTTGCGGCACTGCGGGCTCCACTCGCCCATCCGCTTCAGGTCGGAGACGATCGTCCACACGTCCTGCGGGGTGGCAGCGATCTCGATGGTTGCTTCGAGGGTGTTCGTCACGGTCCGGCTCTCCAGTTCGAATTAGGTGGTACAGGAGGTCACGCGTACCCGTGGATCCTATGCGCTGGCATCGACACCGTGTGCGTCAGGTCACTACTCGGTCCGGATTCCACATCCCCCGCGCGGCCCGGTGTCCGGCCGATACCCTCGAATCCATGAGCCGTGTCGAGGGCGTCCTGTTCGACATCGACGGTGTGCTCGTCACCTCGTGGCGACCGGTACCCGGTGCCGTCGAGGCGCTCGACGAGCTGCGCCGCCGCGGGGGAGTTCGTGCGTTTCTCACGAACACCACGTCGAGGACGTGCGACGAGATCGCGTCCGAGCTCGCGGGTGCGGGGTTCGACGTGCGGCCCGACGAGATCGTGACCGCGGTCCGGCTCACCACGGAGTACCTGCGGTCGACGTATCCGGGTGCCCGCGTGATGCTGCTCAATCACGGCGACATCCGCGCCGACATGGAGGGCGTCGAGTTCGACGACGTCGACCCCGAGGTCATCGTCATCGGTGGGGCGGGGCCCGAGTTCACGCACGAGGCCCTCAGTCGGGTGCTCGACTTCATGGTCGCCGGAGTGCCGGTCGTTGCGATGCACCGCGCGCTGATGTGGTCGGAGTCGGACGGACTGCGACTCGACACCGGGGCATATCTGCCGGGGCTGGAGGAGGCGTCGGGCTCGCGGATCGTGGCCGTGGGCAAGCCGTCGCTCGCGGGCTTTCTCACGGCGGCGGAACTGATGGGCGCCGACCCGGCGGCGACGGTGATGGTGGGTGACGACTTCCGTGGTGACGTGCTGCCGGCGCAGCGGGTGGGGATGACGGGGGTACTGGTGCGGACGGGGAAGTTTCGGCAGCCGGTTCTCGATCTGGCGGTGGATCGGCCCGACCATCTGGTCGATTCGGTGGCCGATCTGCCGGCATTGCTGACCCGGTTCGGGTGACGCGCCGACCTTCTTCGGTCTGCTATCGAAATCCCGGGTATCGGCCGCGTGAACGGGTACTGTTTCGGGCACGCCCGGTGGCGCTCGCGGAGCCTGCCCGGCGCTCCCTTTTCCGTTCGTGAAGGAGTTCCGAATGTCGACCGTTTCCCGTCTGCGCGCAATTTCCGATCTCGGTCGACGGATGACGCGGACCGCGGTGATTGCGGCAGCGGGAATCGGTGTGGCAGTGGGTGTTTCGATGATCGGTGCGGGTACGGCCGCCGCGGCGCCCGTGGCATGCCTGTCTCCGGCTTCGCCCAACGACATCCAGGTCTCGGACTACGCGAGCTGTGGTGCGCAGGCGTTCGAGCAGGGTGTGGCCCGCTCTGCCGCGATGGACAGCGGTACGGCGGTCTCCGTCGCGCAGGGCTTCGGCTCGTCGAACAGTCTCGCGACCGGTTTCGGCACCGCGCTGAGCGCGTCGCGGGGCAACGGTCAGTCGCTCGCGCTGGCGATCGGCGGCGGCATCGCGCACTCGTGGGCCGACGACGGCTACGCGACCTTCGCGATCGCGGGTTGGGGCTCGGGTGCGACGGCCGAACAGGGCGGCGTCAACTGTGTCGGGCCGCTGTCGTTCGCGTGGAATCTGAAGACCGGGCAGACCTGCCTCGGCTAGGAGTCGAACGGCACCTGTTCGCCCTCGGCGGAGACCTCTCCGCAACGTTGCACTCGCCCTTCTCGAGTGCTAAGAATGCACTTGGCACTCGCGACTCGTGAGTGCCAGGTCGGGACGGTGAGACCGGGAACCTAGACACCCCTGGTCGTCCGTCGCGGGCACCGAGCCTGGCCGGAAGCGTAAATAGGGCGATCCGACGAGCGATCGTCCTGTGTGTCACCCCCAATCCGGAGGATCACTTCGCAATGGCCAAGATCATCGCGTTCGACGAAGAGGCACGTCGCGGCCTCGAGCGTGGCCTGAACAGCCTCGCTGACGCCGTCAAGGTGACGCTGGGACCCAAGGGTCGCAACGTCGTGCTCGAGAAGAAGTGGGGCGCCCCCACGATCACCAACGACGGTGTTTCCATCGCCAAGGAGATCGAGCTCGAGGACCCCTACGAGAAGATCGGCGCCGAGCTGGTCAAGGAGGTCGCCAAGAAGACCGACGACGTCGCTGGTGACGGCACCACGACGGCTACGGTCCTGGCTCAGGCGCTCGTCCGCGAGGGCCTGCGCAACGTCGCTGCCGGCGCCAACCCGCTGGGTCTGAAGCGCGGCATCGAGAAGGCCGTCGAGGCCGTCACCGCCAAGCTGCTCGACACCGCCAAGGAGGTCGAGACCAAGGAGCAGATCGCTGCCACCGCTGGTATCTCGGCCGGCGACTCCACCATCGGTGAGCTGATCGCCGAGGCGATGGACAAGGTCGGCAAGGAAGGCGTCATCACCGTCGAGGAGTCCAACTCCTTCGGCCTGCAGCTCGAGCTCACCGAGGGTATGCGCTTCGACAAGGGCTACATCTCGCTGTACTTCGCGACCGACGCCGAGCGTCAGGAAGCGGTCCTCGAGGATCCGTACATCCTGCTCGTCAGCTCCAAGATCTCGACGGTCAAGGACCTGCTGCCGCTGCTGGAGAAGGTCATCCAGGCCGGCAAGCCGCTGCTGATCATCGCCGAGGACGTCGAGGGCGAGGCCCTGTCGACCCTGGTCGTCAACAAGATCCGTGGCACCTTCAAGTCCGTCGCCGTCAAGGCTCCGGGCTTCGGTGACCGCCGCAAGGCGCAGCTCGCCGACATCGCCATCCTCACCGGTGGCGAGGTCGTCAGCGAAGAGGTCGGCCTGTCCCTGGAGACCGCCGGCATCGAGCTGCTGGGCCGCGCCCGCAAGGTCGTCGTCACCAAGGACGAGACCACCATCGTCGAGGGTGCCGGCGACGCCGACGCCATCGCCGGTCGCGTCAACCAGATCCGCGCCGAGATCGAGGCGTCGGATTCGGACTACGACCGCGAGAAGCTGCAGGAGCGCCTGGCCAAGCTGGCCGGTGGCGTCGCAGTCATCAAGGCCGGCGCTGCCACCGAGGTGGAGCTCAAGGAGCGCAAGCACCGCATCGAGGACGCCGTCCGCAACGCGAAGGCTGCCGTCGAGGAGGGCATCGTCGCCGGTGGTGGCGTGGCTCTGCTGCAGTCCGCTCCGGTCCTGGACGACCTGAAGCTCGAGGGCGACGAGGCCACCGGTGCCAACATCGTCAAGGTTGCCCTCGAGGCTCCGCTCAAGCAGATCGCGTTCAACGCCGGCCTCGAGCCCGGCGTCGTCGCGGAGAAGGTTCGCAACCTGCCCGCCGGCAGCGGCCTGAACGCCGCCACCGGTGAGTACGAGGACCTGCTCGCTGCGGGCATCAACGACCCGGTCAAGGTCACCCGCTCGGCGCTGCAGAACGCTGCGTCCATCGCGGCTCTGTTCCTGACCACCGAGGCTGTCGTCGCCGACAAGCCGGAGAAGTCCGCTGCTCCGATGGGCGACCCGACCGGTGGCATGGGCGGCATGGACTTCTGATCTGACGATCGGAAAGCCTGAGCTCAGATAGGCTCGGATAGACACAGAAGCCCGGGACACCTTCGAAGGTGTCCCGGGCTTCTCGCGTTGCTGCGTCCTCGGAGCGGCGGGTCACTCGCTGGGCATGAGCATCCAAGCCGCGAGGTAGACCAGCGCGACGGTGCCGAACGAGACGAACGCACCGAGGACGGCGGCGACGCGGACGAGGTTGGCGTCGATGCCGAAGTACTCGGCGATGCCGCCGCACACACCGGAGAGCATGCGCTGGCTACTGGATCGGACGAACGGGCGGGGCGATTCGCTGTAGGTCATGACATCGAGTCTGGTTCGTGCACCCGCCGGAAACCATCGGGATTCCCCCGGATCTGCACCCTGATCTTTGCTCTCGGGGTCACCCCCGGTGGGCCCGAACCGCGTCGATGACCGGTGCGAACGTGTCGGCGTGGGGTTCGTGGACGGTGAAGTGGGTGAAGCCGTAGCGGTCGCGGTTCGCCGCGATCTGCCTGGCCATCTCGTCGACGGTCCCCAGCAGGACGAACGGCGTCTCGAGGATGTCCTCCACGGCCATGACGTCCCCGAACCTCCGGGCGAGTTCGGCTGCAGCCTCGGCCCGGTCGTCGGTCTCGATCACCGCCTGCACCAGGATCTGCCATTCGATCCGGGCCGCCCGCGCATCCACGCGCGTAGCGGATCCGCTCGTCGGTCTCGGCGGCGGTCGCGATCCGGAACGTTCCGGGTGGCTGCCCGACGATCTGGAAGGCCCCGGCGACCCCGACGACGTCGGCCTGCTGCGCTGCCAGGCGCAGGACACGATTGCCGGTACCTCCGACGATCAGTGGTGGCCCGGAGCCGTCGAATCCGCGGCGCTGCACGGGCCGCAGCACGGGCATGTCGAAGTGCGCCCGCATCGCGGCCTGCTGCTCGAAGCCGTCGGACCGGAACCGTCGACGCAGTTCCTCGACCGTGCCGGCCAACCTTTCGGTCCGGACTCCGAACGGCTCCCACGCGATGCCGGCCTCGTCGAACTCCCATTTCATGTGCCCGGCCCCGAGCCCCACCTCGAGTCGGCCGCCGGTGAGGATGTCGGTGGTCGCGATCTCGCGTGCGAGCAGCGTGGGATTCCAGAAGCCGACATTGAGCACGAGGGTGCCGACGCGCAGACGTTCGGTCGCTTCGGCGGCTGCGACCAGCAGCGGGAACGGAGACGGGGCGCCGAGGTGGTCGGCGGCGTACACCGCGTCGTAGCCGCACATCTCGGCGTATCGAGTTCATGAGCGACTCGCAGAACACAGCGGTGTTGTGCAACGACGGCACAGGTGGACGGAGCTTCGAGGAGTACTGGGCGGGAGTGCAGCAAGCGCGCCGAACATTCACCGCCGGTGGCGTAGGCGGCGTGACGAGAGCGACGTGCAGTGCTTGGCCGTCGGAGGCGAATGCCTGGAATCTCACCCCGGGTGAGAGTGAGTTGCAGTTGTCAGGACATGCGTACGAAACCACGACACCGTACGTGTGGGCGCAGCGGATGCAGAAAGCAATCGGCGGCTCGTTGTTGACGATCGACGACGGCGCACACGGCTCGTTGAAACGACTCCCCTGCGCATCCAAAGCGGTGGATTTCTTTCGCGGCGCGCCGGCTGCCGACGGATCCTGCTCGACACCGACATCGTGATCCCTCTTGCGCGGCAAGAGAAGTACACCGAGCGACAGGGAAACAGGACAGAAGAATGAAGAGTATTGTGTACCAACGAATGCGGATCGCCGCTATCGCAGTATCGATGTTGGTCATCAGCGCTTGTGCGACTTCGAATGACCGGGAGCAGGTGATGCTCCCGGAGCGGAGTGCAGTGGATCTGTCGGGAACGATCGCAGTTGACGGCTGCTCGGGCGCTGTGGTGGCACTGTCGACCTCCTCGCCGGCAGACAACGCGTTGGCGATGACGAACGGCCACTGCAACGGTGACGCCAGGCCGGTGCCTGGTGAGGTGTTGCTCGGCCAACCGACAGATCTCAGCGTTGTCGTCCTGGATTCCGATGGCGACGAGCTGGGTTTCCTGCAGGCCACCGACGTCCTCTACTCCACGATGACAGGCACTGATCTCACGCTGTATCAGCTGGATTGGAGCTACGAGAAGATCGAGCAGGAGTACGGCGTTCGCGCATTTCGACTGTCCGGGCAGCGGTCGACCCCTGGTGCCGAGATTCAGGTGGTGTCAGGGGGATTGAAGGAGATCTACGCCTGCAAGATCGATCGTCTCGCCTATCGAGTCCTCGAGATGGGCTACATGACCGAGGATGTCATCGCGTACAGCCCCGAGTGCCAGATCGGGCCGGGGACTTCGGGTTCCCCGGTCGTCGATACCAGCAGCGGCTTGATCGTCGGGATCAACAACACGCACAATTCCTCAGGGGGGCAGTGTCTCGAGGACGAGCCTTGCGAGATGGACCGCAACGGTGCGATCACGGCGCACGAAGGCACCGGCTATGGCACCCCGACGTACTGGATCACCACGTGTACCGGTCCACACGGGACCCTCGATCTCGCCGCTGAAGGTTGCCTGTTACCTACCCGCTGATCGAAACGTGGATGGTGCGTGCCTTGCCCGGGAACTGCTTCTGTCCGTCCGACGTGGGTCGGTGCAATTCTGCCGAGGTACTGGGAGGAGTCCGTGTGCCGAATGTCGGGCCCCGCGGGCGGTGTGGGCATAGGCTCGTGTCGTGGTGGAGACCGTGCCGATCCAGATGCCTGACGGGACGACGACGCCGGTGCGGCTGTTTCCCGGACCGGAGGGCGCGCCGGTGGTGGTGATCGTGCCGGGTCTCGGCATCCCCGGTGCGTTCTACGACCGCTTCGCGAGTTCTCTGGTGGACCGCGGGTTCTGCGCCGCGACGTGCGAGCTGCGGGGCCAGGGTGACAGTCGGCCCCGCCCCGGCGCATCGAGCACGTTCGGCTACCAGGAGTTGGTGGCGGTCGACCTGCCGGCGATGTTCGAGGTTGTGCGCGAACGGTTCGACGCGAGCACGCCGTTCCTGTTGGGGCACAGTATGGGCGGGCAACTCGGGGTGATGTATGCGGCGCGGATCCGGGGACGGCTCGGCGGGTTGATCCTGGTGGCGTCCGGTTCGCCGTACTACCGGGGTTTCCCCGGGACCCGGTCACCGGGTGTGCTGCTGGGGTCCGCGGCCATGTCCATCACCGCGAGCGTGGCCGGGTTCTGGCCCGGCGACCGCCTGGATGTCGGCGGGTTCGGACGGCAGTCGAGGGTGTTGATCTCGGACTGGTCACGCTTTGCGCGCACCGGACGGATCGAACCGTCGGGGGCGGACATCGACTACGAGGAACGTATCGGACGACTGAAGCTGCCCGTGTTGTCCATTTCGATCGAGGGCGACGACTTGGCGCCGCGCAGTTCGTCGAAGAATCTCCTTGAGAAAATGTCCGGATCCGACGTGACCTCGTGGCACCAACCGGATGAACTGGGGCATAACGGGTGGATTCGTACACCTGAGAGCACCACTGATCACATTGCGGAGTGGATTCGGGATCACTCTTGATTTCACCCTCACATTTCATCCCGGGTATGTGTCAATGTGGTGCTGTTGCTGTGTCCCGACCGTTATATTGACCACAGCGCTTTGATTCGGGGCGCCACACCACACACGCAACACTGGGAGTTTTCATGGGCTCGACTGAGATCCTCACCGTCCTCAACGCCGTCACGTCGATCGTGAAGGCTCTGAACTCGCTCGGCACGGCCAGCTCCTCCGGCACCGGTGCCTCCGGCTCGCTCGACACCGCTTCGCTCAGCTCGCTCAGCGCCTGAGTTTCGCTCTGGAACGTCGAGAAGGCGGCGACGGTGCATACGCACCGTCGCCGCCTTCTTCCTGTTCGGAGTGTCGCGGCACTCAGACCCCGAGCGAGGCCGCCAGCGTCGGCCACGACTTCGGTAGTTCGTCGCGCCAGTACGCCCAGGTGTGGACCCCCACCGGGTTGTAGACGAAGGTGGCCGGGATTCCGAGGGATCGCAGTCGGTCGTCGAGCTGGTGGGTGCAGAAGTTGGTGACCGCCTCGATCGGTCCGCCCTGCGTGACGAGCGGAATCAGATCGGGGTTGCCGACGTTCTCGTTGGGGCCGGGCAGCCCGGTGGCCGTCGAGATGTACATCGTGGTGCCACGCAGCTTCTCGGCATTGACGAGGACGTCGTGCTCGGCCCACTTCGGATCGGTGAACGGGCCCCACATGTTCCCGATCTCGCCGCCGTAGCTGGCGACGACGAGCTGCATCTGGGTCTGTCCGAGGTCACCGGTGGTCGTGTAGCAGCCGCTGTAGGCGGCGACACCGCGGTACAGCCCGGGGGAGCGCATCGCGAGCATCATTGCGGACTGCGCACCCATCGACAGTCCGGCGATGGACTGGACGCCGTTGCCGTCGAACCGGTCGTCGATCAGCTGGGGCAGTTCCTCGGTCAGGAAGGTCTCCCACTTGTAGTTTCCGAGGGTGGGCTCGGGTCGGTCCCAGTCGGTGTAGTAGCTGGCGCGCCCGCCCGTGGTCAGGACGACGTTCACCGGCTTGTCCGCGAAGAACTCGACCGCATTGCCCTGCGTGGTCCAGTTGCTCGTGCCGGGGACCGCGGACCGTCCGTCGAGCATGTACAGCGTGGGCCGGGGCCCGGAGGTGTCGCGGGGCAGCAGCACCTGCACTTCCTGCTCGGACTGCATGGCGGGGGAGTACACGAACACCCGCACCCAGCGGTCGGTGATGTTCTCGACGCCCGTGATGTGGGCGCCTGCGGACCGTGCAGCGGAGGTCGTATCGGCCTCCACCGCGGCCGCATTCGGAACACCGCCGGCCGCTGCGGCCGGCACGACGCCCAGCAGCGCGCCCACGACGGTGGCGGCGACGAGGGCGCCCGAGCCCAGTTGCCGCGACGACGGGCGGGTGATCGCGTCGGATCTCATGTGGCAGCTCGCTTTCCGGTTGCTCGATTCCGGGCGCATGGTAGCCGAGGAAGGGAACGGTCGGAGGTCATCGAGCGAGCTTGTCCCACAGGAACGTGTACGTGAGGGCCGACTTGAACGCGGCCTGCGCGTTGTCGGCGGCGCCGCCGTGTCCGCCCTCGATGTTCTCGTAGTAGTGGACGTCGTGGCCCTCCAGTTCGAGGAGAGCCGTCATCTTCCGGGCGTGTCCGGGGTGGACGCGGTCGTCGCGGGTGGAGGTCGCGATGAGGATCGGCGGGTACGACCGCTCGGGGTCGGTGTTCTGGTACGGCGAGTACTCGGAGATGAAGGCCCAGTCGTCGAGGTCGTCGGGGTCGCCGTACTCGGCCATCCACGACGCGCCCGCGAGCAGCAGGTGGTAGCGCTTCATGTCCAGCAGCGGCACCTGGCAGACGATGGCGCCGAACAGTTCCGGGTACCGGGTGAGCATGACGCCCATCAGCAGCCCACCGTTGCTGCCGCCCTGCGCACCGAGCTGGTCGGCGGTGGTGATGCCGCGGGCGACGAGGTCGCGGGCCACCGCGGCGAAGTCCTCGTACACCTTGTGCCGGCCGTCGCGCACGGCCTGGGTGTGCCACTGTGGTCCGTACTCACCGCCGCCGCGGATGTTCGCGACCACGTACGTGCCACCGCGCTGGAGCCACGCGGTGCCGTTGATGCCGCTGTATCCGGGTGTCATCGAGTTCTCGAATCCGCCGTAGCCGTACAGCAGCGTCGGCCCGGCGGGTGCGCCCTCGCGCCGCACCACGAAGTAGGGGATGCGGGTGCCGTCCGTGGATACGGCGAAGTGCTGCGCGACGACCAGTCCGGTGGGGTCGAAGAACGAGGGCGCCGACTTGAGGGCCTCGAGCGGCCCGCCGACGGTGCCGGAGAACAGTGTGGCGGGTGTGAGATAGCCGCTCGAGTTGAGGAAGAAGTCGTCGCTCTCCCGCGGATCGGTGTCGATGATCTCGGTGGACGTCAGGTCCGGCAGTCCTTCGAGTGAGACTGTCTCCCAGCCGTTCTCGACCGGCGTGAGCACGTAGACGTGCGACTGGACATCGGAGAGCGTCACCATCAGCAGGTGGTGGCGAGTCCACGAGTACTGCTCGAGCGACGTATGGGCGTCGGGCACGAACAAGGTGGTGAGCTCGCGCGAGCCGGCGACGTAGTCGTCGTACTTCGCGGCCAGCAGCGTGCCCGCCGGGTACGTGGTGTCGCCGACGGTCCACTCGGAGCGGGTGCGAATCAGCAACCACTCCCGGTACACCGAGATCCGCGCGTCCTCGGGGGTGTCGATGCGGACGAGGGTGTCGTCGTCCAGCAACTGGAAGCGCTGTGACGTGTAGAAGTCGATCGCCCGCTCGACGAAGCTGCGTTCGAATCCCGGTGTGCTGTCGTGCCACGCGGAGATCGCGACGTCGGACTCCTCGCCCTCGAAGACCGTGACAGCCTCGGTCAGCGGGGTGCCGCGGTGCCACCGCTTCGCGAGTCGGGGGTAGCCGGAATCGGTGAGCGTTCCGTCGCCGAAATCCGTTCCGATGTATACATTTTCGGTGTCGATCCAGCCGATGTCGGTCTTGGCCTCCTCCACCCGGAATCCGTCGTCCGAGTCGTCGAAGGTGAGCGTGCTGAGATCGAATTCGCGGACGACGACGGCGTCGGCGCCGCCGCGGGAAAGGCTGATCAGGGCCAGGTTCTGCGCGGGCCGCAGCACCTGTGCACCGGACCACACCCAGTTCTCGCCCTCGCGCTCGGCGAGTTCGTCGACGTCGACGAGAATCTCCCATTCCGTTGTGTCGCTGCGGAACTGGTCCATCGTCGTGCGGCGCCACAAGCCGCGGACGTGCTCGGCGTCGCGCCAGAAATTGTAGAGGTATTCACCACGTCGACGGGAATAGGGAATGCGTGAGTCGGTGTCGAGAATTGAACGAATGTTTGATTCAAGTTGCTCGAATTCGGTGGTTCCGGCGAATTCGGCGACGGTCTTGCCATTGTGCTCACGAACCCACGAGAGGGCGTCGTCTCCGGTGACGTCCTCGAGCCACAGGTGGGGGTCGTCGGACGGCGCGGATGTGGAAGCGGAGTGCGTCATGGGTCCATTGTGGTCGGTCGGGCGCCGTGGTTCGCGCGGCGACGACCTGTGGATCCCGAATGTGTCCACCACCTGCGACGTCCCTCCTGGGGACGGGTTGGAAGCTGGGGTGGACGGTGGGCTGGAGGGGGTTCGGGTGGCGCTGAGGCTGCGGTCTGCGGCCGTGGTCTGCGGTCGTCCCGGGCCCGTGTGCCTGGGGTGATCGAGGGGGTGAATTTCCGGACATCCTGGACGGGTGACCAGTTGGGGTAACGAAAACGTGTACAGAACGATGCTACCTAGTTTATCTTTCGATCACGGTCGAATAAAAGCGATCGTCTTCCCGGCCAGACGCCAGGAGGGGCGGCACACCACGGTCGCGCTTCCAGCGGAGTCGCAATGGACGGGTTGTCTTGGGAGTTCGATCGTCCGGGGTAGCGGGGTCCCCCGGCGCCGGCGAAGTCCCAGCCCGGGCTGAACAAGATCACGTGGCAATAACGCCACACGGCACTATCTCCCTCGAAAGGCAGTGAACATGAACGCTGACGCCATCATCGCCGCTCTCATCGGCGTGATCGGAAACCTGATCAACTTCGGTAGCGTCACCGAGATCAGCTAGTTCGCCCCACCTGTCACAAATCCACCACGAAAGTAAGGAAACACAATGAACCTCGATGCAATCATCGCCGCTCTGATCGGTGTCATCGGCAACGTCGTCAACTTCGGTTCGGTCACCGAGCTCTCCTGATCCGCAACCCGAAGTAGTAGGAAAGGCGACTGCAATGAATCTGGACGCAATCGACCTCGGCTCGCTTGCCGGGGTGGCATCGGGCTCCATGTCGGGCCTGCTCGACATCCTCCTCAGCCTCAGCCGGGGCAGTGTCTTCGGCGGAAGCACGGTTGGGGACCTCGGGAGCTCCATCTCGTTCAGCTGAGCATTCGCACCTCCGACCCCAGTCGCCACCGGCGGCTGGGGTCGCAGGTGTGTTCGGGGTCATTCCGCGGCACGTGAACTTACTTCGGAGTAAGCACCATTCCGGGACACGGATTCGGGGCGGGACTAGGCTATGGCCTCGTGACCTCACACTATGACGTCGTTGTCCTCGGAGCCGGTCCCGGTGGGTACGTCGCTGCTATCCGCGCGGCACAGCTGGGCCTGAAAACCGCCATCATCGAAGAGAAGTACTGGGGCGGTGTCTGCCTGAACGTGGGCTGCATCCCCTCCAAGGCGCTCCTCCGCAACGCGGAGCTGGCCCACATCTTCCATAACGATGCCAAGACCTTCGGCATCTCGGGAGATGTGACCTTCGACTTCGGCGCTGCGTTCGACCGCAGCCGCCAGGTCGCGGACGGCCGCGTCAAGGGCGTTCACTTCCTGATGAAGAAGAACAAGATCACCGAGTACGAGGGTCGCGGCAGCTTCACCGATGCCAAGACCATCGTGGTGAGCAAGGCCGACGGGTCCAGCGAGACCGTCACCTTCGACAACGTCATCATCGCCACCGGCACCAAGACCCGGCTGCTGCCGGGCACCTCGCTCAGCGAGAACGTCGTCACCTACGAAGAGCAGATCCTCACCAAGGACCTGCCAGGCTCGATCCTCATCGTCGGTGCAGGCGCCATCGGCATGGAGTTCGCCTACGTCCTGCACAACTACGGCGTCAAGGTGACCATCGTCGAGTTCCTCGACCGGGCCCTGCCCAACGAGGACGCGGACGTCTCCAAGGAGATCGCCAAGCGCTACAAGAAGTACGGGATCGACATCAAGACGTCCACCGGGGTCCAGACGATCACCGACAACGGCGCCGCCGGCGTCACGGTCACCATGGCCAAGAACGGCAGCGACCAGGTCGAGACCGTGGTCGTCGACAAGGTCCTGCAGGCCATCGGCTTCGCCCCGCAGATCGAGGGCTTCGGCCTCGAGAACACCGGCGTCCAGCTCACCGAGCGCGGCGCCATCTCGATCGACGAGCGCATGCGTACCAACGTCCCCGGCGTCTACGCCATCGGTGACGTCACCGCCAAGCTGCAGCTCGCGCACGTCGCCGAGGCGCAGGGCGTCGTCGCAGCCGAGACCATCGGCAACGCCGAGACCATGGAACTGGGCGACTACCGGATGATGCCGCGCGCCACGTTCTGCCAGCCTCAGGTCGCCAGCTTCGGTCTCACCGAGGAGCAGGCCAAGGCCGAGGGCTACGACGTCAAGGTCGCGACCTTCCCGTTCACCGCGAACGGCAAGGCACACGGCCTGGCCGACCCCAACGGCTTCGTCAAGCTGATCGCCGACAAGAAGTACGGCGAGCTGCTCGGCGGCCACCTCATCGGCCCCGATGTCTCCGAACTGCTGCCCGAGCTGACCCTGGCCCAGAAGTGGGACCTCACGGTCAACGAGCTGGCCCGCAACGTCCATACGCACCCCACGCTCAGCGAGGCGCTGCAGGAGGCCATCCACGGCCTCGCCGGCCACATGATCAACTTCTGACGGATCACCCGCCGGAACAGCTAGTTCGCGAGAAGCCCGCACAGGATTGTGCGGGCTTTCTTGCCTTCCGGGATCGGGAGCAGCGGGTAGACGTGGATCATCTCCGGCTCCTCGTGGAAGTCGAGTGACAGACCAGCGGCCGCCGCGAGTGGAGCGAATCGACGTGCGTCGACGTTGAGGATGTCGCGGGTGCCGGTGAACAGTGTGATCGGCCCGAGCCCGGTGAGGTCACCGTTCAGCGGGCTCACCCACGGATGCTCCCGGTCCAGACGGCCCCGGTACGCGTCGGCGGCCACGGTGAGTCCGCCCGGATGCAGCCACGGGTCGCGGGGCGCCACCGCCGCGATGTCGGGGTGGGAGCCGGTCGCGTCGAGCCACGGAGAGATCAAGGCCGTGCGCGCGGGAGCGTCCGCACCGCGGTCGCGCAGGGCGAGGGCTACCGCCAGCGCGAGTCCGCCACCCGCCGAGTCGCCCGCGACGATCACCGGGATCCCGTCGGAGGCAAGCTTCTGCGCCAGATCGGCCGACGCCGTCACCACGCGTTCCGCGGTCCCGCGTGGCGCGAGCGGATAGATCGGCACCGTCACGGCGGCCCCGGTCGACGCGAACTGCCCGATCAGCTTCCAGTGGTGCCGGGTGATCTCCCGGATGTACGCGCCGCCGTGCAGATACAGCACCCGCGACGATGGCGTCACCCCACGTGGGGCCACCGTGAACACGGGCCAGCCCGCCGCCGACGTCGAGGACGTCACGTCCAGCCTGCGTCCCAGCGACGACGGCGGGACGAACGGCCCGGGCTCGGCCTGTAGTGCCCTGATCTCCCGGCGGACGTCGTCGGCGCTCGGTCGGCGCCGGCCCAGTAGCGCGATCGCCAGTGGCATGGCCCTGCTGGTCAGGCTCGGCATCAGCCACCCCTGTCGTTGTCCGGTCAGCGCGCGTCGTACCGATTCTGGGCCGCGGTGATGTCCGGCATGTGCGATTCGAGCAGATCGATGAGCCCGGTGAGACGTTCGGCGATCTCCTCGCCCAGTGGGGTGAGGCTGTACTCGACGTTCGGTGGGATCGTCTCGCGGACCTCCCGATGCACCAGCCCGTCCCGTTCGAGTTGCTGCAGCGTCTGCGCCAGCATCCGTTCGCTCACCCCGTCCACCCGCCGGCGCAGTGCGCCGAACCGGTACGGCCCCTCCATGAGTGCGGCCAGCGCGAGCGTCCCCCACCGTCCGGTGATGTTGAGCAGGGCGCCGCGCGAATGGCAGTTGCGCGCGAAGACGTCGGCCTCGAGGGTCGGGTCGTCGAAGGGCTGGTCGGCGGTGCTCACGACATCGAGATTACTACCGTCTGAACGATCAGTGCTGACTAAAACGGTTGCACTTACGAAAAATAAGTGCATTATGGAGGGCGGACGAAACATTGAAGGTTCAACCTCAGGGAGTTTTCATGACCATTGCCGTCACCGGCGCCACCGGACACCTCGGCCGCCTCGCCGTCGACGCCCTGCTGCGCCGCGGTGTCCCCGCATCCGACGTTGTCGCCGTGGTCCGTAACCCGGAGAAGGCCGCCGACCTCGCGGCGCGGGGCGTGCAGGTCCGCACCGCCGACTATGCCGACAGCGCCGCGCTCGAGTCCGCGCTCACCGGCGTCGACAAGGTTCTGCTGATCTCGGGCAGCGAGGTGGGCGGCAGGCTGCCACAGCACACCAACATCATCGACGCGGCGAAGGCTGCGCGCGTCGGCTTCATCGCGTACACGTCCATCCCGGACGCGCCGAACAACACCCTGCTGCTCGCTCGGGAGCACCAGGCCACCGAGCGTCTGCTCGCCGAATCCGGCATCGACCACGCGTTGCTCCGCAACGGCTGGTACTGGGAGAACTACACCAACGACCTCGCGGGCACCGCCGAGCGCGGCGTCCTGGCCGGTAGCGCGGGGGACGGCCGGGTGTCGGGCGCGGCGCGGGCCGACTACGCCGAGGCGGCTGCCGCCGTCCTCACGTCCGACGAGAACCAGGCCGGTCGGGTGTACGAGCTCGGCGGTGACGAGCACGTGTCGTACCCCGAACTGGCCCAGGCCATCGCGAACGTCACCGGGAAGCCGGTCGAGTACCGGAACCTGCCGGTCGCGGAGTACCGGGGCATTCTCGAGTCGGTCGGGCTGCCCACCCCGATCGCGGAGGTCCTCGCCGATGCCGACGCCGGCGTCGCGACCGGTGTCCTCGACATCACCAGCGGCGACCTGCAGCGGCTCATCGGCCGCCCGTCCACCCCCCTCGAGACGGTGCTGCGCGCGGCGCTCTGACGTTCCCCCGAGCAGCTGAAGGGTCCCTTCGTGCGCTGGCAGCGCACGAAGGGACCCTTCAGCTAGGGGAGGGGCTCGGCAAGGACGTCAGTGCATACCGACGGCGCCCTCGGTGGGCAGATCGCCCTTCTCGGCTCGCACCAGCACGACGACGATCGGGCTGATGATCGCGATCAGCACGCCCGCCCAGCCGAAGGCGTGCGCGTAGCCGGACACCTCGGTGCCGAACACCCAGTCCATGACCTTGCCGACGAAGTCCTGCGCGGGCTGCGGCAGGGCCGCGATCTGCTCGGGCGTGAGAGGGGTCGCGTTCGAGAGGTCGGTCGGGATCGCGTCGGCGGGGAAACCGGGCGGGGGAGTTGGCGCCGGGTTGTCGGCCTGGAACGCGCTCTTCGCCGACGCGTACACCGTGGTGAACAGGGCCGTGCCCAGCGCGCCACCGACCTGCAGCGTCGCGTTGGCGAGGGCACTGGCGGCGCCGGCGTCGTGGTTGGGGACGCCCAGCAGCGCCAGGTTCTGCATCGGCACCATCAGCAGGCCCAGGCCGAAGCCGAAGATCGCCAGACCGGGGAACACGTGCGTCCAGTAGGAGCTGTCCACCTCGATCCGAGTGAGCATGAGCAGCCCGGCGGCCGCGACCAGCGGGCCGACGGTCATCAGCGGCTTGGGGCCGATGCGGGTGGTGAGCTGCGCCGCGATGGTGGATGCGATGACGATGAAGCCCGCCATCGGCAGCGAGCCGACACCGGCCATCACCGGGCTCAGTCCCATGACGATCTGCAGGTAGAACGTGAGATACAGCGTGCCGCCGAGCAGCGCCGAACCCACCAGTGCCGATCCGATGAATGCGGCGCCGCGGTCGCGGTGCCACGGAACGCTGAGCGGCAGAAGCGGATTGGCGCTGCGCTTCTCCACGAGCACGAACGCGATCAGGGCGGCCAGACCGATGCCGATGAACAGCAGCGTCTGCGTCTCGAGCCAGCCGTGCTCGGCCTTGGTGAAGCCGTAGACCAGTGAACCCAGGCCGATCGCGACGAGGACGGTGCCGGGTAGGTCGTAGCTGGTGTCGCCGTGCGCCTTGGTCTCCTTGACGATCGGGAGTGTCACGGCGATCGCGAACAGCGCGACAGGGATGTTCACCAGCAAGCACCAGCGCCAGTCGACGTACTGCGTCAGCACGCCGCCGAGCAGCAGGCCGATGGCGGCGCCGCCGCCGGAGATCGCACCGAACACCGCGAACGCCTTGGCGCGCTCCTTCTCCCCGACGAACGTCGTCGTGAGGATCGCGAGGGCGGCGGGAGCGAGTAGGGCCGCGAACACGCCCTGCCCGGCGCGGGCGACGAACAGTTGCATCCCGGTCTGCGCGAACCCGCCGACGGCCGACGCGACCGCGAAGCCCGCCATGCCGACCATGAAGGAGCGCTTGCGGCCCCAGAAGTCGGCGATTCGACCACCGAGCAGCAGCAGCGCGCCGAACGCGAGTGCGTAGGCGGTCACCACCCACTGGCGGTCCAGGTTGCTGATGCCCAGTTCCTTCTGGGCATCGGGCAGCGCGATGCTCACGATCGTGCCGTCGAGGACGACGGTCAGCTGCGCCAGTGCGACGATGCACAGGACGAGCCAGCGGCGTTCGTGGTTGGGATTGTCGTTTACGGGTGCGTCGGGACGCGAGGTCGCCTGGACGTCTTGGGACATGCAGTTCCTACCGGATCGGTGGCACGGACGACTGTCGCGGCCGAACGTGGAGACGCTACCGGCGAACGCGCTCCCGCAGCAATCGAGTTCGGGGCATCCGTCGGAATCATCACACGCGCACGTCAGGTCTTGCGCCGGACGCGGAACTGTGAGCAATCGCAGCGTTCGAGGGGCATCGGTTCCCCCGTGCCCCGCGCTCGTGCCGACGAAGACTCGACCGGTCGTTCAACGGCCGGAAGTCGGGATGACGGCTCCCCGTCATTCGCGTCGGCTCCCGTTTCGAGTTTCCATGGAATTGCTGATCAGCGGCGCCGTCGGGTTCGGGTGGGCGATTTCGCTTCCACTGGTTGACGCACGTTAATTGAGTTGTGCAACAACAGTTCTCGAGTTCGAGAAACCTACGGTTACGTAGTCGCAGCCTCGATCGAAGATTTGTTTTTGCGTCTACCCGGAATTCGTAAACGTGATGTACGTTCAGCGCGATCGCACCGAATAGGTTGCCCCCCAATGAGAGGAAACCATGAGTTCCCGCGTGACCCGACTCAGCACGATTGCCGGCCTGATGGCCGGCGTCGCGGTGGTGGGGCTTCCCACTGCCTCCGCCGCACCCGCGGCCGTGACCACCTCGTCCACCTTCCAGGTGACGTGCAATGCCGTACCCAGTGCCTTCAGTGGCCCCACCTCGGATGGCAAGCCCGCGACCGTGAAGGTGACGGCGCCCGCGACGGTGGCGCCGGGCGAGACCTTCGACATCGAGATCGATCCCGGCACCGTCCAGATCCCCAACAGCGTCAGTGGCGCCAACGTGCAGAAGATCTCGCGCGCCAAGATCGACCTCCCGATTCCGGCCAATGCCGAACTGGTCGGTGCGGGCGTGGCCGATCCCGGAAACCTCACCGCGGGCGTCCCGGCGTCGGTGATCCGAGTCGACGAGGCGGGCAACCCGTCGGCGACCGGGTCCCTGCTGCGACTGTCCGGCAACAACGTGACCATCGGCAACGGGCCGTCGTCGTCGACTTCGTCGCACGGCGGCCTCTCGGTCAACGCGCAGTCGGGCGCCACCACCGATCTCTCCTTCCCGAAGATCCGGATGACCCTGAAGGCGGGGCCGTCCGGCACCATCGAGCCGTCGGTACGCACAGCCGGTGCAGCCGGGACGTTCGGTACCCCGGAGTCGTTCCTCACCTTCCTGCCCCAGGTGAGTCACTGGCTGGCGGGCACCATCTGGGCGCCCACGTACTGCTCGCCGCGTGACGCTGCGGACGGCGTCCTCAACGCCGGCGCCGGCGCACTCGCGACCATCGCCATCGAGGGCGACCCGGTCGATCCCGGTCCTGGAGAGCAGATCTCCGCCACCATCGACGGGCCCGCCGCCGTGAACACCGGCGACAAGGCGTCGTTCGCGGCCACGATCGCTCCGGAAAGTGCCTCCGGCGCAGTGCAGTTCCTGGTCGACGGTAAGCCGGTGGGAGATCCGCGGCCGGTGGTTCGCGGTGTCGCACGGCTGGATCTGACGTTCGGGAAGGCGGGCACCAAAACGATCACCGCCGTGTTCACCGATGCCGACGGCGCATCGCACACCGCGATGGCACACATGCTCACCGTCACCGGGAGCGATACCGGACCGGTCGATCCCGAGCCGGGGAACCCGGGCCTCGGCAGCCTCGCGACCGTCCTGCCCGGGTTCGACCTCGGCTCGCTCGGCGGACGCTGACCACCCTCCCTGCTCTGAAAGGCGCTCGATGAAGATCTCCAACGTGGCCACAGTCGTGGCCACCTCGGCGATGGCGGCCGGACTGCTCACCGTGGGTGCGCCCACCGCGTCGGCCGACACCGTCACCGAAACCGTTTCGTTCGAACACAAGTGCCGCGTCGACGGCGCATCCGACTGGGACTTCTCGTTCTCGGACAACCTCGAAGTGACCGCGCCTCGGGCGGTCCGTCCCGGCGCCGAGTTCACGGTGACGCTGCATCCCGGCACCATGCGCACGTCCGACTCCGACACCGGGCGGCTCAAGTACGACTTCGCCGTACCTCAGGGTGCCGAACTGCTCAGGTACTCCCTCGTGGACGGGACGTCGAGCAACCTGACGGGCGAGACGGCGGCGCTGCTGCGCGTCGGGGTCGACGGCAACGCCGATCCGGCGGGCGAGTTTCTGCGGATCACCGGGGCGAGCAACAAGACGGTCTCCGACGGTCCGAGCGCCAGCGACAACAAGCCGAAGGAAGGGCTACAGGTCAAGGCGAACACCGACTTCCGTCTCCCGGCAGTCGAACTCACGCTGCGGGCCGGTGCCGAGAACACCTCGGTGACAACCGCCGTCCGCGCGGGCGCGGCCACCCCGGTCGTCAAGATCAAGGACACCAGCATGAGCTTCGGTGAGTCCCGCTGGATCAACGCCGCCGGCTACTGCGTCGCATCCGGGCCCGGCCGCGCGGCGCTGTCCACCACCGAGGTGTTCTCGGTGAACCAGACGCAGACCGCGGTCGCCGTGGCGCTCGAGGCGCTCACCGGTGAGGACGTGAAGATCGCGGCCGACGTCACGCCCAACCCGGGTGAGGGTGTCGTCGAGTTCTACGACGGTGCCGACCTGATCGGGAGTGTTCCGGTGAACGCCGACGGGCACGCCGAAATGGTGTGGCCGTTCCGGGATCCGGGTGAGCATGCGATCACCGCACGCTTCGTCGGCACCTCGCGGTTCGGGTCGTCCACGTCGGACGACAAGACCGTCACCGTCACCGTGCCCGGTGTGGTCGTGGTCGAGCCCACCGAGCCGACGGGGCCCACCGACCCGGGCGGAGCCGGATCGCTCGCGACCCTGCTGCCCGGCCTCATGAGCGGTTCCGCCGGAGGCCGGTGACCGGGGCGGCCGGGCGGGCGTGATCCTCGGGATCCGCCCGCCCGGCCGTGGCCGTCGCGTTCCTGTCGGTGCCAGTCGGGCGGCTAGGGATGCAGGCGGGTCTGCAACGCGTCGAGCAACTGCGGCGGCACGGTCAGCTCCGGCGGCTCGTCGGTGACGCCCTGCTGGGCTCGGAGGTTGGCGAACTCGTCGTTGAGGCGTTCCATCTTCACGTCGAGCCGATGCGCGGTCTCGGCGGCCTCGGTGAGCTCGGCCAGCAGTTCGGGCGGTACCTCGCGGTTGAACTTGTAGTAGATCTTGTGCTCGAGGCTGGCCCAGAAGTCCATCGCGATGGTGCGGATCTGGAGCTCGATCGGGACCGTCTGCACCCGATCGCTCAGATACACCGGCACCTCGACGATCAGATGCAGGCTCTTGTAGCCGTTGGGCTTGGGGTTCGCGATGTAGTCCTCGACCTCGCGCACCTCGATGTCCGGCTGACTCGTGATCATGTCGGCGATGCGGTAGGTGTCGGAGATGAAGCTGCACGTGATCCGCACCCCCGCGATGTCGAGGATGTTCGCGCGGACGTCGTCGAGGGTGAGTGGGCAGTCGATGCGCTGCGCCTTGCGGATGATGCTCTCCGGCGTCTTGACGCGGGAGGTCACGTGTTCGATGGGGTTGTACCGATTGATGTGGGTGAACTCGTCCTCGAGGACCTTGACCCTCGTCATCAGCTGAGCGATACCGAACCGGTACGACATCATGAAGCGGGAGAAATCGGTCCGTAGTTGCTCAGGGTCCACGGAGACCAGTGTGCCACCGGTCGAGGAGTCGGTAGAGGTCAGAAGTCCGGTTGGATCCGCAGGGCGTCGATCGTGGTAGCCAGACCGTCGTATTGCGTCACGAGGAGACAGAACTCGACCAGCCGCCGGTCGTCGAGGTGCGCGGCCAGCGCCGACCAGGTCGGCTCGTCCAGATTCTTGCTGGTCAGTAGCTGATCTGTGGCGGCGAGCATCGCGCGGACCCGCGGAGACCAGTCGGGGTCGGTGGGGCCGACCAGGATGCGGTCGAGGATCTGCGGGGTGATCCCGGCCTTGCGGCCGAGCCGGATGTGGTGATCCATCTCGTAGCGGGACTTCCGTAGGTGTGCGACGCGCAGCACCACCAATTCGATCTCGAAGCGCGACAGCTTGGTGCCGGGCAGCAGCATCAGGACACCCGAGTAGTGCAGCCAGCCGCGGAACAGCCCGCCGGTCCGGCCGAGGGTGCTGAACAGCTTCGCGTCCTTGGTTCCGGAGCCGAGCGACAGGACCCGCCATGTCGCCCAGTTGACCGGCCCGAGTTCCCGGAACCGTCCGGGCGGGACTCGTGGTGTGGTGTGGTTGCCCGTCTTCTCGTCGTATGCGGTCACTCGGCCTCCCCGGCTCGGTCCGGCAGTTCGGTGGTCAGCCGGGCGTGCTCGGCGCGGGCCACGTCCAGGGCCTGTGCGAGCCGCGGCTGCGGGCGCAGTTCGATCAGTCTCTGGACGAGCATACGAAGTCGCATCGTCGTTGCGACCCAACGCGGCGCGTAGACGCGGCGGCGGCGTCGGGCGATGCCGTGCTCGAGCGCGTCGACCGCCACCGACAGCGGCGCCAACCGGGTGAACGGGCCCAGTTGCCGGACGCTGCGGGCGGCCTCGGTGCCGAACCCGATCGCCGTCATGTCGGTGTCGATCTCGGCGAGATACGCGACGCCGACGTGCATCCCGAGGTGGCGTGTCTCGATCCGCAGAGTGTTGCCGATCGCCTCCACCGCCGCTTTCGAGGCCGCGTACGCGCCCATCATCGGCAGTTGCACGCCGGCGGCCGCGGACGCCACCAGCAGGGTGTACCCGCCCGGATGCGCGACGTGCGGGCCGGCCGCGCGCACCGTGTTGTAGGCGCCGATCAGATTTACCTCGACGGTCCGGTCCATGACGGTGGGATCGCCGCCGAGCAGGGGGAGTTGCGCCGCGACACCGGCATTGACCACGACGACGTCCAACCCGCCCAGTTCGTCGACGAGCGCGGCGACGGACACCGCCGTCTGCTCGCGATCGCGCACGTCGCACACCCGCCACGGCGCCCCGCCGCACATGGTCGCGACCTGTTCGAGGAGTTCGGGTTCGAGGCCCAGGAGGGCGACGCGGGCACCGCGCCCGTGCAATCGCCGTGCCAGGGACGCCCCGATGCCCCGGGCCGCGCCGGTGACGAGCACGCGGCGACCCGTCAACTGCTCCTCGAGACCCCGCCGCTCACCTGCACTCATCATCGTGACTGCCCAACCCCACCCTCGGTTACCGCTCGGTAGGGAAAAGCTAACACCGCCGGTCGGATCTGTCGGGCAATACGACCGGCCGTGTAGCATACCGGCGTCAAGCAAGCGTTCGATCGGTGGCGGATGTAGACCGCATCTGCACCGCGAAGAGGGGAGGCGTCAGGTGGCATCGACCCGGCGGGAAGAAATTCTGTTCCACGCGGCGAAGTTGTTCAGCGAGCGTGGCGTCGCGGGTACCACCGTACGGGACATCGCCGACGAGGTCGGCATCCTCTCCGGCAGCCTCTATCACTACTTCGGCTCCAAGGACGCGATCGTCTTCGAGATCGTGATCGCCTTCGTCGACGACCTCAACGAGCGTTACGAGGCCGCGATGGTTCCCGGCGAAACCGGGCGTGAGCGGCTCGATCACATGGTCGCGGTCTCGTTCGAGGCCGCCGCCGACCACCCGTTCGCGACGGAGATCTACCAGAACGAGAGCGCGCTGTCCTCGCAGCCGGCGGACAGCCCCATCTCCGCCGCGGTGCGCCGTGCCCACCACTACTGGGCTGGGGCCATTGCGCTCGGCGTGGAGGCGGGGGAGTTCCGCACCGACATCGACCCTCGGCATTTTCATCGCATGCTCCGTGAATCCGTGTGGTCCACGGTGCGGTTCAACCGCGCCTCGCTCGCGCAGGATGCCGAGCGGTTGCGCCACGACCTCATCGCGGTGTTCCTCGACGGCTTCGCCGCCGGCGGGCCGGCCGGTTCGGCGTCGGCCAAGGCTGCTCCGGGGCCGGTGCGGTCGTCGGAGGTGGCCGAGCGGGCCGCGATGGTGTCTGCGGGACGGGTCGGCGACGCGGTAACCGTCGAGACCGCCGGAGCCGCCGACACGGTGGACGCGGTGGAGCTTGCCGACCTGCAGCGCGACGTGCGCGAACTCAAGGAAGCGATCCGCGAACTGCGTCTGCTCCGGGACAACTGACCTCGGTCCCCGTCGGGGTCGGCGCCCCGCATTGACTTCCGAATGTGACCCGGGGCATACTTCTGCCCCGAATCGTCAATCAAGCAATTGCTTGATTGACCAAACGCTTGAGAGTCCGGCGTGGAGACGGGAGTCTGTTGTGAGAATCGGGAGGGCCGCTGCGTTGGCGGTGGCCGCCGCAGTGGGAACGCTGGGCGTGGCGGGGTGCGCGTCCGCGGGTGAGATGTCACCCGACGAGATCGTGATCGGCCTCGACGAGGATTCGACGGGACCGGGTGCGTCGTACAGCACCATCGCCGGCAGCACGGTCCGGCTCACCGTCGACCTCATCAACGCCGACGGCGGCATCAACGGCAAGCCGGTGCGGCTGGTGGTCGAGAACGACGAGTCCAGCCCCACCAAGACGCCGTCGATCATCCGCAAGCTGGTCGACCACGGCTCGAGTGCCGTGCTCCTCGCCACCGGCTCCGGCTCGGTGATCCAGGCGAAGTCGGTGCTGCAGCAGTCCGAGATCCCCGCGATCGCGCCCGTCGTGCTGTCCGACGCGTTCGCGAACCCGCCGGACAACGGCTACGCGTTCATGATCCCGAACTCTCTCAAGCAGTACGCCGAGGTGTACTGCGGCGCGTTCGAGAAGATGGGATACAAGACGCTCGGCATCCTGGGCGATGCCAGCGCCTCGATCGACGGCATCATCAAGACGCTCCGGCCTGCGCTGGAGGAGTGTGCCGACGTCACCGCCGTCGAGAAGGCGCCCGTCGACGCCGCCGACCTCACCGCGCAGGCCTCGCGAGTGACCGGAACCAAGCCCGACGCAATCCTCGTCGCCAGCATCGGCGGGCACTTCGAGATCCTCGCGCACAACACGCTCGCGAAGATCTACCCGGAGGCGCAACGCTTCTCGCTCGCGTCGATCGGCAACCAGCCCAAGTCGTGGGCGCTGGCCGACCCAGGTGCACTCACCGGCATGGTCTACATGGGCAGCCTCAGTGAGAACAACACGCGCACAGCCGCGTTCATCGAGAAGGTGCGCAAGGTCAAGGGTGCCGACTACCAGCTCACCGCCTACGACGCGCAGGCCTACGACGCCGTGATGATGCTCGAGCGCGCGTTCGAGATCGCCGGCGACCACACCGACCGCAACAAGGTGCGCGACGCGCTGCAGCAGGTGTCCGGGATCCCCGCGACGTTCGGGCAGGAGGGCCTGACGCTGTCGTACGGCCCCGGCGACCACCTCGCGCCCGACAGCCTGTGCGGCCTGGTGCTCGTCGAGTTCGGGCCCGACAACAAGCCCGACGGGCCGTGGGCGTCCTACCAGCCTCCGTGCGGCTGACGAAGGAGACACAAGCATGACCGACGCACAACTCTGGCTTGCCGCTCTCGAGATCGGCGCCTTCTTCTCCCTCATCGCACTGGGCATGTACCTCGTCGTGGTGGGAGCGGACTTCTTCAACTTCGCGATGGGACCGTACGCGATGGCCGCCGCCATGGCATGCAGCTTCGTCGTGGTCGACTACGGTGTCCCGCTGTGGCTCGCGTTGCTGCTCGGCCTCGCGGTCGGCATGGCGTTGTCGGTGATCACCGAGAAGCTCGTGGTACAGCAGGTCCAGAAGCGTTCCGGCCGAGGCGAACTGCCCGCGCTGGTCGCGGTCACCGCGGTGCTGTTCGCGGTACAGCAGCTGGCCGGCACCATCTTCGGCCGCACCCCGCTGCCGGGGCAGAAGCTCTTCGACTTCCGGCCCGTCACCGTCGCCGGTGCCACGGTCGACAGCTCGTCGATCGTCTTGATCGCCGGCACCGCGATCGTGTTCGTCGCGGTCGGTGTGTGGCTGCAGGTCTCGCAGACCGGACGGCTGCTGCGCGCGGTGGGCGACAACCCCGAGGCTGCCCGCGTTCTGGGTCTCCCGGTGAACCGGGTACGCCTCGTGGCGTTCACCCTCGCGGGTCTGATCGCGGCGATCGCCGGTCTGCTGTTCGCGTCGAAGTCCGGTGTGCAGTTCACCAGCGGTCTGTCGTGGACGCTGACGGCGTTCATCGCCCTCGTCATCGGCGGCACGGGACGCAGCTGGGCGCCGCTGATCGGCGGCCTGTTGCTGGGCTTCGTCCAGGTGTTCGCGCCGTACTACTTCGGTGCCAGCGCCGCGCAGACCGCGATCCTGCTGATCGCGTTGGTGTTCTTCGCCTTCCGGCCGGAGGGCATGCTCTCGAGGAAGGTGCGCGTCTGATGTCGACCGCCACGTCACAGAAATCGGAATCGAGCGCACCGGCTCGATCCGTGCGGACCAACCGCTCACTGAAGAACATCGCCGTCGAGGTGGGGATCACCATCGCGGTGGTCGCCGGGGTGCTGCTGTGGATGGGCCCGAGCCTGTACCGACAGGACCTGGTGTTCCTCGCGGCCACGTACTCCCTGATCGCGCTCGGCATGTACATCCCGTTCGTGATGGCCGGGTCGCTGTCGATGGCCTACAGCGCGTACGCCGCGATCGGCGCGTACGCAGTCGCCCTGATCTCGGTCGAGACCGGGTTGTCGATGTGGTGGGGCTGGGTGATCGGCTCCCTCGTGGCCGCGGTGGTCGCGGTGATCCTGGCGCTCGCGACGCAGAAGCTGTCCGGCTTCTACCTTGCCGCGGTGACGCTGCTGTTCGGAATCGCGTTCGAGCACTGGCTGATCGACGGTCCCACGTTCACCGGCGGTTCGGCAGGCATCTCGGGCGTCGAGGCACTCACCCTGTTCGGCCGGCAGCCGCCGCGGTACACGCTCGTCGTGCTCGCGATCCTGTTCGTCTGCGCGATCGCGGTGATCGTCGACCGGCTCCGCAAGTCGGTGTGGGGTCTGACGCTGCGCGCGGCCCGCGACAACAAGAACGCCGCCCGGTCGTCCGGGGTGAACCCCGCACACCTGACGGTGGTCGCGCTGGCCATCGGTGCTGCGATCGCGTCTACCGGTGGTTCGCTGTTCACCGTCTCGGTGCAGGCCGTCACGCCCGAGACCTTCACGCTGAGCATCGTGTTCCTGGCGATCTTCATGCCGATCATCGGTGGTCGCAACAGCGCGTGGGGCGCTCCGCTCGGTGCACTGATCGTGGTGATCGTGACCCTCAACATGCCCGGCTACCAGGGCAGCGGTGAGTTGCTGCTGGCGATCGCGGTGCTGCTGATCCTGGTCATCGCCCCGGGTGGTGTGATCGGTTGGATCTCTGCCGCATTCGGTCGGCTCACCGGTTCGACGAAGTCCGGCTCGGTCGGGGAAGGAAGTGATCGTTCATGACCGGCAGCACGTTGCTCGAGGTCTCCGGGCTCACCAAGAACTACGGTGGCGTCCGCGCCGTCGACAACGTCTCGTTCACCGTCGCGCCCGGCGAGGTCGTCGGGCTCGTCGGCCCCAACGGTGCCGGGAAGACCACGCTGGTGGACTGCATCTTCGGCACGCAGAGGGCCGACGCCGGCACGGTCACGCTGGCCGGTCGGACGCTGACCGGCGCCAGTGAGAAGCGGGCGCGGCAGGGGCTGTCACGCACCTTCCAGCACCCGCAGCTGGCACTGGAGCTCAGTGCGGTCGAGAACATCGTCCCCGCGCTGTACGGACGGCGGATGAGCTCGCCGCTGCACTCGCTGTGGTGGGCGCTCAAGGGGCCGTTCGAGAACTGGGACGCCACCGCCGACCGGGCCCGGGCGGTTGCGCACGAGTACGCGATCGACGACACCACCAGCGAGTGCGGCGAACTGAGCCTGGGTGGGCAACGTCTGGTCGAGGTGGCGCGCGCGATGGCGACCGACCCGCAGGTGCTGCTGCTGGACGAGCCGTTCGCGGGTGCGGACCACACCGGCATCGCGGCGATCGCCGGCGCGGTGCGCAAGATCCAGGCGCAGGGTCGCGGCGTGGTGCTGGTCGACCACAACGTCGACCTCATCGCCGAGCTCGCGACGACCGTCGTGCTGCTGGACTTCGGCGCGGTCGCCTTCCACGGCGCACCCGCCGAATGTCTCGCGAGCGACGCGATGCGTGAGGTGTACTTCGGGGCAGGAGAGGAAAACTCATGACCACGCTCGACGTGAAGGACCTGCGGGTCCGGTACGGCTCGGCCGTCGCGGTCGACGGCGTCTCGTTCACGGCCCCTCCGGGCACGGTGACCGCGATCGTCGGCCCCAACGGTGCGGGCAAGTCCAGTCTGTTCGGGGCCGTCTACGGCTCGGTGCGGGGGACCGGCGAGGTGTCGGTGGACGGTCGTCGTGTCGACTCGATGTCGGCGCTGCAGCGGGTGCGGGAGGGTTTCGCCTACGTCCCGCAGGGCCGGCAGCTGTTCATGAAGATGTCGGTGCTGGAGAACCTTCAGGTGGGCGCCGATCTGCAGGGCCTGAAGAAGGATGCGATCGAGTCGGCGTTCGAGCGGTTCCCGGTCTTGCGTGAACGTGCGCGCAGCTACGCGGGTGTGCTGAGCGGCGGCGAGCAGCAGATGCTGGTGCTCGGCCGGGCACTGCTGTCGACGCCGAAGGTCCTGCTGCTCGACGAGATGATGACCGGTCTCGCTCCGAAGATCGTCGCCGAACTGCGTGCGCTCGTGGGTGATCTCGCCGCGGCGGGCGTCACGGTGCTGGTGGCCGAGCCCGCGCTCGCGGCGCTCGAGTCGGTGGTGCAGCGCGGCTACGTCATGCAGCGCGGCCGGATCATCGACACCCGGTCCGATGCCGGCTCGCTCGACGCCGCCTACAAGCAGTCGATGGGCGTCCTGGAAACGACGGTGGGAAAGTGAGCTCGATGGGGAACAGCACCACGACACTCGACATCGCGGTCGGCGACTTCGCCACCGCGCCCGAGAAGTTCGCCGACCTCGGCATCAGTGAGCTCGTGCGGCACTGGGCGCTCACCATCCCGGACCACCTCGCGTTCATCACACCCGACGCCCGCGTCTCGTGGGCCGTTTACGACGCGACCGCCGACCGGATCGCGTCCGCGTTGTCGGCGCTGGCCGAGCGCGACGGCGAGGGCGAACCCGGCGCGGTCGCGCTGTACCTGCCCGACACCATGGTCTTCCACGCCGCACTGTGCGCCGCATCCCGGACCGGCCGAATCGCCGTCGGCATCGGATCGCGTTCGGGGATCAAGGAGGTGGCGCACCTGACGACGCGTGCCGACTGCCGGGTCCTGATCACCGCGCGCACGATGCGCGGCCAGGACACCGCCCCGCTGGTCGCCGAACTGCGTGCGCGCACCGGCGGCCCCGAGTACGTGGTCTACGTCGACGACCTGGGGTCCGTCGAGGTCGAGGACGCCACCGGGACGCCGATCGCGGTGACCGACCGGCGGTTCGATGCGACCAGTCCGCGTTTCGGTATCCGGGACGTGTCGATGCTCAACTCCACGTCCGGCACCACCGGGCTGCCGAAGCTGGTGACCCAGACCGAGCACCGCTGGATCGCCTTCTCGGAGGTGGCGCGGCGCGCGGGCAAGATCACCGGCGACGACGTCTTCTTCGGCGCGGTCCCGGCACCGTTCGGGTTCGGCCTGTGGACGTCGCACTTCCTGCCGGCGCTGCTCGGCGCACCCAATGTGGTGCTCGAGCGATTCAGTGCGGACACGATGATCGACCTGCTCGAGCGGGAACGGGTGACCGTCTTGAACTGTGTCAGTACGCAGTTCAAGATGCTGCTGCGCTCCGACCGCGGTCGCGAGGCGGACCTGGGTACGCTGCGGGCGATGTTCACCGGTGGTGAGGCGGTGCCGTACTCGGAGGCCCTTGCGTTCGAGGAGCGCACCGGGGCGGCGGTGCTGCAGTTCTACGGCTCCAACGAGACGGGCGCGGTGAGCGTCACCACCGTCGACGACGACGCCGACACCCGCCTGCGCACCTGTGGGTACGTGCTCGACGACATGCGGGTGCGGGTGTTCGACGACGCGGGCATCGAGGTGCTCGGCCACGAGCGCCGCGGCCAGCCCGGGGTGAACGGCCCGCTCATGTGCCACGGCTACTGGGACGACGACGCGGCCAACGCCGAGCTCTACACCGACGACGGCTGGATGCTGCTGGGCGACATCGTCGAGATCGATGCCGCGGGACGCGTCCGGGTCGTCGGCCGCAAGGCGGACATCATCATCCGCGGCGGCAAGAACATCTCGGCGGTCGAGGTCGAGGAGTTCGTGCGCGCCCACCCGGCGATCGCGATGGTGGCCGTGGTCGGTGTGCACGACGCGCTGTTCGGCGAGAAGGTGTGTGCGGTGGTGGTCACCGCCGACGGTGCCGAGCTCACCGCGGCCGAGCTGTCGGCGTGGCTCGCCGGCCAGGGCGTGACCCGCGAGTACATCCCCGAGCACGTCGTCACCGTCGACCAGCTCCCCCTGGCACCCGGTGGGAAGGTCGCCAAGGGAGCGGTCAAGGTCCTCGCCGAGGAGCAGCTCAGCCGATGACGGCCAGCGGAGTGCCGGGCGCCACCTTGTCGCCCGGCTCCGCGAGCACCTGCAGGACGGTGCCCGCCCCGGGGCAGGGCACAGGCATCTCCAGCTTCATCGCCTCGAGGATCACCGCCGGCTGACCGGCCGAGACCTCCTGTCCCGGTGACAGTTCCACTCGCCACACGTTGCCCACCATCGGCGCCTCCACCACGACCGCTCCCGGCGGGAGGTCGAGGGTGGTCGGTGCCGGTTCGGGCGCCGGCGGGGTCTCGGTCCGGTCGAACTCACCGGCCGCGTGCCACACCTGCTTCTCCGTCTCGAAGGCAGCGTTCTGGCGCGCCTCGAACCGTGCGATCGAGTCGGCGTTCGCCTCCAGGAATCGCAGATGGTCGGCCAACGCGAACGTGCCCTCGCTGATGTCGGCGTCGAACCGGCCCGCCCGTGACTCGGCCCGGGCCTCCGTGAGCTGCTCGGGGGTCGCCGGCTCCCACACGATCCGGTCGAAGAACCGGAACAGCCACGGCGTGCCGGGCTCGAACGGTGCACGCTGCCGGTAGCCCGACCAGATCGGCACCGTCCGGCCGATCAACTGGTAGCCGCCGGGCGACTCCATGCCGTACACGCACAGGTACTTGCCGCCGATGCCCACTGCGTCCGACGGCGTCCACGTGCGGGCCGGGTTGTACTTGGTGGTCACCAGGCGGTGCCGCGGATCGAGCGGGACCGCCAGCGGGGCACCGAGATACACGTCGCCGAGGCCGAGTACCAGGTACTCGGCGTCGAACACGGCGTCGCGAACGTCGTCGACGCTGTCGAGTCCGTTGATGCGACGGATGAACTCGGTGTTCGACGGCAGCCACGGTGCGCTCTCACGCACCCCGCTGCGGTAGCGGTCGAGGGCCTCGGCGATGGAGGGATCGTCGAACGAAAGCGGAAGTCGCACGGTTCGGCTCGGGACCACCAGGTCGTGGGTCGCGGGTAGCTGCTCCTCGAGCTCCCGGAGCAGCCCGAGGATCCGGTACTGCGGCAACACCTCGGGGTCGAAGTGCAGGTGCAGCGACCGCACGCCCGGGGTGACGTCGATCAGGCCCGCCACGTGCAGTTGCGCCAGCGCCTCCGACAGCGCATGCACCCGCATCCGCAGGCCCAGGTCGAGCGCCATCGGGCCGTACTCGACGAGGATGTTGTCGTCGCCACCGCGCAGATACGCCACGGCCGGACGGTCGTCGCCCTCACCGGCGCGGGCCAGGACGCCGCCGTCGCCACGCGAGATCCGGACGGCCGGAACATCCTTCGACCGCTCCGCATCCGACCGTCGCAGCGTGTCGGCATCCGCGTCCGGAACCGGCACGAAGCGCACCGCGTCGCCGGGCCGGACCTGCCCCATCTTCCACCGGTGCGCGCTCACCACCGTGAGCGGACACGCGAACCCGCCGAGGCTGGGCCCGTCCGGACCCAGCAGGATCGGGGTGTCGCCGGAGACGTTGAGGGCACCTACGCTGTACGGGTTGTCGTGCAGATTCGACGGATGCAACCCGGCCTCGCCGCCGTCGGGGCGTGACCACGTGGGCTTGGGCCCGTCGAGTCGGATGCCGGTGCGGTTCGCGTGACTCGCAACGGTCCAGGCGGTGCCGTAGAACTCCGTCATGTCCGCGTCGGTGAAGTACGACGGTGAGGGCTGCGGCCCCTCGGTGACCGCGAGATGCCAGGTGTGGGTGAACTCGGGGCGGGATCCCGGCGGTACGGGCGCCGGGTCGGTGTGGGCATCGTTGGCGTCCAGGATGCCCAGCACGTCCCCGGCCGCGACGGCCTTGCCTGTGACGCCGCCGAAGCCGCCGAGCGTGAACGTCGACGCGCTGCAGTGGAACAGCGGGGCGTCCAGTCCACCGCGCACCGCGAGGTACGTGCGCAGGCCGGTGTCGGCGGGCGAGCCGATGTCGAGGGTCGCGCCCGCTGTGATCGTCACGGGTTCCCACATCGGCACGGCAAGCCCATCGACGGTCACCGGAACGTCGGCGCCGGTGATGCACACGGTCGCCGGCACGGAGAACACGAGCCGCGGGCCCTGCAGCGTGCACTCGAGTCCGGGCGCGCCGACCGGATTGCCGACCGCGGTGTTGGCGAGCGCGAAGGACAGGTCGTCCATCGGTCCCGACGGCGGAATACCCACCTCCCACAGCCCGATCCGGCCCGGGAGGTCCTGCACCGTGGTCATCGTCCCGGCGCGCTGCACGTCGATGCGGGGCCCGGTCGAAGGCACGTCCGCGAGGGACGCGGTGGTGTACTCGGTGATCGGCGCGGCGCAGACGTGGCGCAGCTGCGGCAGATTGGTCTGCACGCCGTACAGGTGTGTCGCGGCGAGGGCCGCGCCGAGCGACTCGAACGCGTCCTCGCGCGTGGTGCCCCGGGTGACGATCTTCGCGAGCATCGGGTCGTAGTGGGTGCTCACTTCGCTGCCGGTGTCGACCCACGTCTCGATCCTGGCGGCGCCGGGGAACTCGACCGCGGTGAGAGTGCCGGCGCTCGGGCGGTAGTCGTGGCCGGGATCCTCGGCGTACACGCGGGCCTCGACGGCGTGCCCGCTGATCGCCGGGCCCGAGTCGGGCAGCCCGTCGAGCATCTGCGTGTCGCCGGCTGCCAGCCGCAGCATCCACTCCACCAGGTCGACGCCGGTGACCTCCTCGGTGACCGGATGTTCCACCTGCAGGCGGGTGTTCATCTCCAGGAACGAGGCCTCGCCGAGGTCCACGTCGTACACGAACTCGACGGTGCCTGCGGAGCGGTAGCGCACCGACGACGCGAGTTCGCGCGACGACCGCAGCAGGCGGTCCACCACGTGGTCGGGAAGGCCCGATGCCGGCGCCTCCTCGATCACCTTCTGGTTGCGTCGCTGGAGCGAGCAGTCGCGGGTGCCGAGGCTCAGTGTCCGGCCGCTGCCGTCACCGAACACCTGGACCTCGATGTGCCGGGCGCGGGCGACGAAACGCTCCAGGAACACGCCCGACGACGAGAAGTTCGCTGCCGCGACGCGTTGCACCGTCTCGTAGGCCCCGCGAAGCGCAGCCGGGGTGAAGCACGCCTGCATGCCGATGCCGCCGCCCCCGCCGACTGCCTTGAGCATCACCGGGTAGCCGATGCGCTCGGCCTCGGCCAGCGCGTCGTCCATCGTCGCGAGCAGCCCGCTGCCCCGAACGAGGGGCACTCCGACGGCCCGTGCTGCCTCCCGGGCGGTGTGCTTGTTGCCGAACACCCGCAGCTGGTCCGGGGTGGGGCCCACGAACACGACACCGGCCTGCTCGGCTGCAGCCGCGAATTCGGCGTCCTCCGAGAGGAACCCGTAGCCGGGATGGATGGCGCCCGCGCCGCTCGCCAGGGCTGCGGCGATCACCAGATCGGTGCGCAGGTACGACTCGGCGGCGGGTGCCGGGCCGAGCCGGACGGCGGCGTCGGCCATCTCGACGTGCCTCGCGGACGCGTCGGCGTCGGAGTACACGGCGACGGTCTTGAGTCCGAGCGTGCGTGCGGATCGCATGATGCGGCAGGCGATCTCGCCGCGGTTGGCGACGAGGAGGGTGTCGAAGCCGTGTGACACGGGAGGGCTCCTTCGATCGGGTTCGGGGAAGTGGCTCGGGCGGGTCGTCGGACGGCCGGTCAGATGGCCATCGCGGTGCGCACGACGGATTCGGCGCCGGCGCCACCCGCCCCGGTGGAGGTGACGCGACCGGACTCGAGAATGTAGTAGCGCTCGGCCGACTGCAGTGCGAAACCGATGTGCTGCTCCACCAGCAGGACTCCGAGATCGCCCCGTCGGGTGAGTTCGACGATCGCGGCCTCGATCTCGGCGACCACCGACGGCTGGATACCTTCGGTGGGCTCGTCGAGCACCAGTACGCGTGGCTCGGTGATGAGGGCCCGGGCGATCGCGAGCTGCTGCCGCTGGCCGCCGGACAGCAACCCGGCCCGGCGGCCCAGCAGCGATTCGAGCGCGGGGAACAGGGCGAGCTGCTGCTCGATCAGGGCCTTGCCGCGCTTGCGCCCGTCGGCCACCACCTGCAGGTTCTCGGCGCACGTGAGCTGCCCGAACGACTGCTGCCCCTGCGGGACGTAGGCGAGTCCGCGGGCGACCCGGGCGCTGGGACGCAGCCGCGTGATGTCCTCGCCGTCCAGCAGGACCTTGCCCGACGTGGTCTTCGCGAGCCCGACGGCGGCTCGCAACAACGTCGTCTTGCCGGCGCCGTTGTGGCCCATCACGGCCGCGACCCCGTCGGCGGGCACGGACACCGACGCGCCGTGAATGATCTCGGTGCGGCCGTATCCGGTCCGGATGTCGATGAGCTCCAGCATGATCAGGCCTCCTCGAGAACGTCGACGGCCGCGGTGGTACCCAGGTACACCTGCTGCACCATCGGATCGGCCTGGATCTCCTCGACGCTGCCGTCGGCGATCACCTTTCCGCGGGCCAGCACCGTCACCGATGTCGCGAACGCCCGCATGAAGTCCATGTCGTGCTCGACCACGACGACGGTGCGTTCACCGCCGATGCGGCGCAGCAGGTTTCCGGTCTCCTCGCGCTCGTCGTGGCTCATCCCGGCCACCGGCTCGTCGAGCAGCAGCACGTCGGCGTCCTGCACCAGCAGCATGCCTATCTCGAGCCACTGCTTCTGGCCGTGTGCGAGGATCCCGGCCTTGCGGTCCCGCAGGTGGGTCAGGCCGATCGTCTCGAGGGCCTCCTCGATCTGCGGCAGGACAGCCCTGCGGCGACGCAGCAGCGTCAGCGCCGATCGTCCTGCTCCCGCCGCGATGTCGAGGTTCTGCAGCACCGTGAGCTCCTCGAACACCGACGCCGTCTGGAAGGTGCGGCCCACGCCCAGCCGGGCGATCCTGTGCACCTTCTGTCCGAGCAACTCGACGCCGGACTTGACGACCGAACCGGTGGCCGGAACCAGGCCGGTGACGGCGTCGACGAGGGTGGTCTTGCCGGCGCCGTTGGGGCCGATGAGGAACCGCAGATCCCCCTGCATGAGGGTGAGATCCACGCCGTCGACGGCGGTGAACCCGTCGAACGTGACCTGCAGGTCTCGGATCTCGAGGTACTGGCTGGACATCCCGGCGTTGCCGCCGAGTTCCGGTTGGTGACGGGTGAGGTTCATCGCGCGGCCTCCATCTCGCGGGCGGGTTCGGATTCGGGATCCGGCGGGGGCGTGGTGACGAGGGTGCGACGCCGCAGCAACGTCGCGACACCGGCGATACCGGCGGGGAAGAAGCCGATCACGACGATGAACAGCAGGCCCTGCGCGTACGTCCAGGCGGACGGGAAGTTCTCGGACAGGGTGGTCTGCGCCCACGCGACACCGATCGCGCCGAGCACCGGGCCCAACAGCGTGGTGCGGCCGCCGATCGCGACACCGATCAGGAACGCGATCGAGGGAACGATGCCGACGTCGGCGGGTGAGATGATGCCGACGATCGGCACGAACAGCGCGCCCGCGATGCCCGCGAAGGACGCGGCGACCGTGTAGGCGACAACCTTGATGTTCGCGGGGTCGTAGCCGAGGAACCGGACCCGCTCCTCCTGGTCGCGGACCGCGACCAGCAATTCGCCGTAGCGCGAGTTCATCAGCTGCCGGGTGAGGGCGACCACCACCAGCAGCACCGCGGCCGCGATGAAGAACAGCATCCGCTTGTTCGCCGGATCGGACAGGTTGAAGCCGAAGAAGGTGCGGAAGCGGTTGAGTCCGTTCGATCCTCCGATCGACAGCTGGCCGATCAGCAGGATCGCGAATGCCGCCGCGAGGGCCTGCGACAGGATCGCGAAGTACGCGCCCTTGACCCGCCGCTTGAACACCCCGATCCCCAGCAGGAACGCGACCAGGGCCGGCACGACGAGGATCGCGGCAATGGTGGTGAACGGCGAGGTGAAGGGCAACCAGTAGCCGGGCAGTTCACCGATACCGGCGATCTGCATGAAGTCCGGCACCGCATCACCGCGCAGTTCGGCGTCGGCGATCTCGAGGTGCATCGCCATGATGTACGCGCCGAGACCGAAGAACACACCCTGCCCCAGCGTGAGCATTCCGCCACGGCCCCAGGCCAATCCGATGCCGACCGCGACGATCGCGAAGCACAGGAACTTGGCCAGCAGGTTGAGGCGGAAATCGGAGAGCAGCGCCGGCGCGCCGGCGAACAGCGTGACCGCCGCGACGGCGAATCCTACCCAGGCCCGGTAGCGACTGAGCACGGTCATACGAGGCTCCTTGTCCTGGCGACGAACAGCCCCTGCGGGCGAATCTGCAGGAAGACGACGATGAGCACGAACACGATCACCTTCGCGATCGACGCGGTGGTGGAGTACTCGATGAACGAGTTGAGGATCCCCAGTGCGAAGGCCGCGACCACCGCGCCGGACAGGCGGCCCAGACCGCCGATCACGACGACGAGGAACGCATCGATCAGATACGATTGCCCGATCGTCGGGCTGGTGGATCCGATCAGCGTCAATGCCACCCCGGCGACGCCGGCCAGTCCGGATCCGATGAAGAATGTCGTGACATCGGTACGGCGCGAAGAGATTCCACTGGTCTCCGCGAGGTCGCGGTTCTGGACCACCGCGCGGATCCGACGCCCCGTCGACGTCTTCGCCAACGCGAACGACAGCACCGCGACCGCGACGATCGCGAGCACCAGTATGAAGATGCGGGTCTTGGGTACCACCGCCCCGAGGATCTCGATGCCGCCCGAGAGCCACGACGGTGCGACGACGTTGACGGCGGGGGCACCGAAGATGTCGCGCGCGAGCTGCTGCAGCACCAGGCCGACGCCGAACGTCACGAGCAGTGTGTCCAGCGGTCGGTGGTACATCCGCCTGATCAGGGTGGCCTCGAGCACCACACCCATCAGGCCGCCCACCACGAAGCCGACCACCAGTGAGATCAGCAGTGAGGCTCCGGCGCTCGAAATGACCTGCTGCACCACGTATGCCGTGTAGGAACCGGCCATGATGAACTCGCCGTGGGCCATGTTGATCACGCCCATCTGTCCGAACGTCAGCGACAGCCCCAGTGCCGCCAACAGCAGGATCGACCCGATACTCAGGCCTGTGAACAGCTGCCCGATCACGACATCCATCGGTGCTCGCCCTCCCTCGTCGTCGTTGTGATTCGCGAGCTAGCTACCGGAGCCGGACAGACCCTTCGCCCAGTCGTAGCTCTCGAGGTAGGGGTCCGGCTGGATCGGGCCGTCGGACTCCCAGACGGTGTAGATCAGGCCGTCGTCGCGGATCTCGCCGATGCGGGCGGTCTTGGTGATGTGGTGGTTGTCGCCGTCGATGGTGACCGGCCCCTCGGGGGCCGCGAAGGTGACGCCGTCGGCGGCGGACTGGATGTCGGCCACCGCGAACGAATTCGCCTTCTCCACAGTGTTCTTCCACAGGTACACCGACGTGTAGGTGGCCTCCATCGGGTCGGACGTCGGCTTGTTCGCTCCGTACTTCGCCTTGTAGGCGTCGACGAACTTCTTGTTCTCCGGGGTGTCGACGGTCTGGTAGTAGTTCCAGGCAGTGAGCTGGCCGGCGATGTTCTGGGCGCCGATGCCGCCTACCTCCTCCTCGGCGATCGAGACCGAGATCACCGGCATGTCAGCGGCTTCGAGCCCGACGTTGGAGTACTCGCGGAAGAAGGCGACGTTGGAGTCGCCGTTGAGGGTGTTGAACACCGCGTCGGCGTCGGCGGTGCGGACCTTGTTGACGATGGTGGAGAAGTCGGTGGACCCGAGCGGCGTGTAGTCCTCGCCCTTGATCTCGATACCGTTGGCCGCGGCGTACGCCTTGATGATGCGGTTCGCGGTCTGCGGGAACACATAGTCGCTGCCCACCAGGTAGAGCGACGTGACGCCCTTCTCCTTCAGATAGTCCAGCGCCGGCACGATCTGCTGGTTCGTGGTCGCGCCCGTGTAGAAGATGTTGGGCGAATCCTCGAGGCCCTCGTACTGGACGGGGTAGTAGAGCAGGGAGTTGTTGTCCTCGAACACCGGCAGCATCGCCTTGCGGCTCGACGACGTCCAGCCGCCGAAAACGGCTGCGACACAGTCACTGCTGATGAGCTTCTCGGCCTTCTCCGCGAACACGGTCGGCTCCGACGCACCGTCCTCGGCGACGATCTGGATCTTCTTGCCCAGTACGCCGCCGGCGTTGTTGATCTCCTCGACCGCGAGTGCGATCGAATCGCGGACGGTGACCTCGCTGATCGCCATCGTGCCGGACAGCGAATTGAGTGAACCGACCTTGACCGTGTCACCGGAGGTGTCGACACAGGAGGCCGCGGAGGTGCTGCCGCCGGCGGACGTGTCCGACGCCTTGCTGCCGCAGCCGGTCAGAACCAGACCGAACGCCGCGAGCGCAGCGGGGGCGGCGAGGGTGCGCTTGGAGAACGTAGGCATGAACGAGCCTTTCCGTCGAAAGAGGTGACGCCGAGCTGTCCCGAAGAGGTGCGAATACCGCGCGGTATCCGTGATCGCACACGGTAGGCGGAAGTTGTTGCGCCGGAATGTCTGTCGGTGACGAGTTCGTGTCGGGTGTTACGCCCGCATGAACAGCTGCTCACACGGCCTGACGGAAACGGCCGTGCGAGTGGGAAGTGCGCTGGTAGATCAGCGAATCGTGTACGGAGACACCGAGCTGCGGTGCTCGTTGATGTCGAGTTCCTTGCCGAGCGGGGGGAACGCACGCTGTGGGCAGTTCATCCGCTCGCACACGCGGCAGCCCGCGCCGATCGGTGTCGCGGTGTCGCCACCGAGATCGAGGCCGTCCGCGTAGACGACGCGCGGCGCGTGCCGTAGCTCGCAGCCGAGGCCGATCGCGAACGTCTTGCCCGGCTGGCCGTAGCGCGACGCGCGACGCTCGACCGTGCGGGCCACCCAGAGGTAGTTTCGGCCGTCGGGCATCTGCGCGATCTGCGTCATGATCTTGCCGGGATACGCGAAGGTCTCGTACACGTTCCACAGCGGACACGTGCCACCGCTGGACGAGAAGTGGAAACCGGTGGCGGACTGCCGCTTCGACATGTTCCCGGCGCGATCCACCCGGACGAACGACCACGGTACCCCGCGTTGCTTGGGGCGCTGCAGCGTCGACAGCCGGTGGCAGATCGTCTCGTAGCTGATCGCGTAGAACGCGGACAGCCGCTCGATGTCGTAGCGGAAGTCCTCCGCGATCTCGTGGAACTGGCCGTACGGCAGTACCGTCGCGGCCGCGAAGTAGTTGGCCAGACCCAGCATCGCGAGCGAGCGAGCCTCGTCGGAGGTGAAGTTCCCCTCGTCCACCAGCTTGCGCAGCAGGTCTCCGCACTCGAGATACGCCAGTTCGGTCGCGAACTTGAACACCTGCTGGCCGCCCGACAGCGCGGGGGAGATCTCGAGCAGCCTCGTCTCGGGGTCGTACCGGTGCAGCACGTTCTCGCCGAGATCGATGCGGCGCACGATCTGGACGTCGTGCATGTTCTCGAGCCGGCGGGCGATGCCCTCGGCGATGTCGCCGCGGTGGAACCGCATGCGTGCGGTCAGGTCCTCGGCCGCGGTGTCGAGGTCGTGGATGTAGTTCTGCCGCTGATAGAAGTAGTCGCGTACCTCCTCGTGCGGCATCGTGATCGAGCCGCTGCCGCTGCCGTCGCTGTAGCGGTCCTCGGTGGCGGCGGCCAGCTGCGCGGTGGTGTTGCGGTACCGGCGATGCATGTTCACCATCGCCTTCGCCAGCCCGGGATGCGACGACACCATCTCTGCGATCTCCTGGGCGTCCGCGTCGATGCCCATGTCGTCGTCGAGAGCCACCTCCCGCAGCTCGGCGATCAGCCGGGTGTCGTCCTGCGACGAGAAGAACGTGGTGTCGACACCGAACACCTCGCTGATCCGCAACAGCACCGGCACCGTGAGCGGGCGGACGTCGTGCTCGATCTGGTTGAGGTAGCTCGCCGAGATGTCCAGCGTCTTCGCGAGCGCGGCCTGGCTGAGGCCGCGCTCGGTACGGAGCTGTCGCAGACGGGCGCCGACGAAGGTCTTGGACATGTGGCCAGGGTACGAGCGAGATGCTAACCGTGCAAAGGGTCGAGTTAGCAATCGATGGGATTTCGTTGCGGACACGGCGCGGGTTCGGCCGGTGGTTGGCCGGCAGGCGTAATCGGGGGAGGCTGACGTCATGAGTGGGGTGGGAGCAGCGGTGCTGGGTGTCGGCGTCGGGTTTGCGGTGTGGTCGGTGTTCGCGGGTCTGACGTCTGTGGGCGCCCGCCGCCGTGGACAGGGGCGCGTTCCAGCCGCGGTCGCCGGCGTGCTGTTCCCGGTGACGTGGGTGGTTTGGTACATACGCGACGAACTTCCGACCAGGCGGTATACCGACCGAACATGACGTTTCAGGAACAAGTCTTGACATCTCGGTGATCCTGGAAAATGCTGGGCGGCAGCCAAATGCACGTTTTCGTAAAGCATTGGTTGCGAGGCAGTTTGGGTCGGGCGGCGAGGGCCTGCACGTCCTGAGCGGAACGATGTGGACGCCTGCCGCACGATGGGCGTCGACGGCTCACGTCCGCCCCCGTTGAACAGGGCGTGTGCTGCTCCCTGTCCGGAGGCCGAGGTTCCGCGGGTGCGGGGCCGCCACTCGACCAGGTTCGTCTGAGGTCACGATGATCTTTACGTCGAAGCGCCGCTCGCCGAGCGGGCTCGCGCAGCCGTCGCTGCTCTCCCCGCAGTTCTCCGAGGACGGCATTCCGTCGACCGACGCCGCGGCGGGAGCGGGCGACGACGCGGCGGAGCTGAGCGCGGCGTCGGTGACGGCCCGCTGGCTCGTTCTCACCACCGACGTCCACCCACGGTTTGCGCGGGCGCTGCTGCCCGAGTCGTTGGCGGTTCCCGAGCAACCTCGGATCGCAGTGTGGATCGTCGATCCGCTGTCCACGGATTCGAACGAGGTCGAGGACCCGTTCGGTCGTCTGTTCGCCGGGCTGTCGTGCAGCTGTCTGCACCCCGGGAGCGGGCTGGAGAGCGCCTACACGTCCGACATCCTGGTCGGTACACCGATCGAGGATCAGGCGGGCCAGGACATCTTCCGGCTGCCGTCCATTCCGCAGGCACAGCTCGAACTCGTCAACGGTGTGGGCGGCATGAGCTTCGCGATCGCCCCGGCGGACGGCGCCGGTCGAGGAATCGTCGGCACCGTCGACCTCGCCGACTGTGGATCGCAGCGGACGCAGTTGACGCCCGACTGGCTCGCCCACCAGAGCTGGAACGAACAGTTGATTCTGCGGAACGGCGCGGACGCCGGCCCCGACGCGGGTTCCGCTGATTCCGGCGGCCTCGTGCATACCCGGTGGAAGGTGACCCGGCTGTCACCGATCGTGTCGGGGTCGGCCGTCGTCGAATGCGCCGAGTTCGGCCCCCACGCCTACGAGATGACGCCGTCGGCCAGGCCGCTGGACGCCCGCTACGGCTTCGCAAGAGTTTCGATCGTGGTCGGTGAACCGGGTCGGTAGCGACCGCCCGACCCCTTCGGAAGTGTCTGTAACCCTCCGATCCGTTCGTTCCGTCGTACGGAACACCTTCGCAATCCTGTGATTGCCCTCACAGGATTCGCGCCATCGCGGTGAGGGTCACTCGGCGGGGCCGACCTTCACGTGTCCGATTTCACGTCTCCCCAGTTGCCCGGATCCGGCGGCGAAGCCCGAGGTAGATGCCTACTTGCGGGTAACTTCGACGACCTACTCGGCGGTAACCCAAGCAAGTGCTTGGCGCCGTAAAAATTAGCAAGCTTTGCAGATTGAATTGAAAAGCTAGCGAAGATTGGCATTAGCAACAGGTAGACGGCGGTTTTCGTCTGTGCCATTGTCGGTTTGTACATCCGAACGACCTGGCAACGATGTGAAGCAGTACATCCGTACCGGTCGAAGCAGCAGAGAAGAAGTGGAGCTTTCGATGTCGACCACCGGCACCCCGAGGACCGCAGAGCAGATCCAGCAGGACTGGGACACCAACCCCCGCTGGAAGGGCGTCACGCGCAACTACACCGCGGAGCAGGTCGTCAAGCTCCAGGGCACCGTGGTCGAGGAGGCCACGCTCGCTCGCCGCGGCTCGGAGATCCTCTGGGATCTCGTCAACAACGAGGACTACATCAACTCGCTGGGCGCCCTCACCGGCAACCAGGCCGTCCAGCAGGTCCGCGCCGGCCTCAAGGCCATCTACCTCTCCGGCTGGCAGGTCGCCGGTGACGCCAACCTCTCCGGCCACACCTACCCGGACCAGAGCCTGTACCCGGCCAACTCGGTGCCGCAGGTCGTCCGTCGCATCAACAACGCGCTGCTGCGCGCCGACGAGATCGCCAAGGTCGAGGGTGACACCTCGGTCGACAACTGGCTCGCCCCGATCGTCGCGGACGGCGAGGCCGGATTCGGTGGCGCGCTCAACGTCTACGAGCTGCAGAAGGCCATGATCGCGGCCGGTGTCGCCGGTTCGCACTGGGAGGACCAGCTCGCGTCGGAGAAGAAGTGCGGCCACCTCGGTGGCAAGGTGCTCATCCCGACCCAGCAGCACATCCGCACCCTGACCTCGGCTCGCCTCGCGGCCGACGTCGCCGACGTCCCGACGGTCGTCATCGCCCGCACCGACGCCGAGGCCGCCACGCTGCTGACCTCCGATGTCGACGAGCGCGACCGTGAGTTCCTGGACGGCACCCGCACCGCCGAGGGCTTCTACGGCGTCAAGAACGGCATCGAGCCCTGCATCGCCCGCGCCAAGGCCTACGCCCCGTACTCCGACCTCATCTGGATGGAGACCGGTGTGCCGGACCTCGAGGTCGCCAAGAAGTTCGCCGAGGCCGTCCGCAGCGAGTTCCCGGACCAGCTGCTGGCCTACAACTGCTCCCCGTCCTTCAACTGGAAGGCGCACCTGGACGACGCGACCATCGCGAAGTTCCAGAAGGAGCTCGGCGCGATGGGCTTCAAGTTCCAGTTCATCACCCTCGCCGGCTTCCACTCGCTCAACTACGGCATGTTCGACCTGGCGCACGGCTACGCCCGCGAGGGCATGACCGCCTTCGTCGACCTGCAGGAGCGCGAGTTCAAGGCTGCCGAGGAGCGCGGCTTCACCGCCATCAAGCACCAGCGTGAGGTCGGCGCCGGCTACTTCGACAGCATCGCCACCACGGTCGACCCGAACACCTCCACGGCTGCCCTGAAGGGCTCCACCGAAGAGGGCCAGTTCCACTAGGCCCCTCACCCCGAGGGAGGGATCGGTGGGGTGTCCTCCACGCCGATCCCTCCCGAGGGACCCGACCTCCACTATCCGAAAAGGAGCTGACGTGACCAGCGAAAAGATTCAGCGCGTCGGCGTGATCGGCGCCGGCATCATGGGTTCCGGAATCGCCGAGGTGTGCGCCCGTGCACACGTCGACGTGCTGGTGTTCGAGCAGACCCGCGAACTCGCGGCGGCAGGACGCTCGCGCATCCTGCGCTCGCTCGATCGCGGAGTGAGCAGTGGCAAGATCACCGAGCGGGAGCGGGAGCAGGCCGCGTGGCGGCTGCGCTTCACGTCCGACCTCGGCGACTTCGCCGACCGGCAGCTCGTAGTGGAGGCCGTCGTCGAGGACGAGAAGATCAAGAGCGAGATCTTCACCGAACTCGACTCGATCGTGACGGACCCGGACGCGGTGCTCGCGTCGAACACCTCGTCCATCCCGATCATGAAGCTGGGCATCGCCACCAAGGCGCCGGAGCGTGTCATCGGCATGCACTTCTTCAACCCGGTGCCTGTCCTTCCGCTCGTCGAACTGGTCACCACGCTCAAGACCAGCCCCGCGGTGTCGGAGCGGGCGGAGGCCTTCGCGAGCGAGGTGCTCGGCAAGCAGGTCGTGCGTTCGGCGGATCGTTCCGGTTTCGTCGTCAACGCCCTGCTGGTGCCGTACCTGCTCTCCGCGATCCGCATGGTGGAGTCGGGCTTCGCCACCAAGGAAGACGTCGACAAGGCGATGGTGCTCGGATGTGCGCACCCGATGGGTCCGCTCGCGCTGACCGATCTGGTGGGACTTGACACCGTCAAGTCGATCGCCGACTCGATGTACGAGGAGTTCAAGGAGCCGCTGTACTCGGCCCCGCCACTGCTGCTGCGGATGGTCGAGGCAGGGCTCGTCGGCAAGAAGTCGGGTGCCGGCTTCTACGAATACGCCGACAACGGCCGTGTCACCAAAAAGGCAAGCTAGACAGCACTTTACGGCAACACCAGCCCGCTCCTCGGCGCCCGTGCGCCTTGTCCGCACTCTCGGTAACGGACAAGGCGCACGGGCTCGAGGCGCTTGAAGGGAAAGGTCGATCCGCATGTCCGCCGCAAACACCGCCGGGTACGGATCCAGCGTCCTCGGATACCCCCGCATCGGGCCCCGTCGCGAACTCAAGCGGGCCCTCGAGGCCTACTGGCACGGCACCGGAACCAAGGACGAACTCGTCTCCGTCGCACGGGAACTGCAGGAGCAGACCTGGAGCGAGCTGGCCGCCACCGGACTCACACAGGTCCCCGGCAACACGTTCTCGTACTACGACCACGTGCTCGACAACGCGCTGCTGTTCGGCGCGGTCCCCGAGCGTTTCACCCCGCTGCAGGGTGAGCTCGACCCACTCGACTTCTACTTCACGATGGCTCGCGGCCGGCCCGACTTCCCGCCGCTCGAGCTGGTCCGGTTCTTCGGCACCAACTACCACTACCGCCAGCCCGAGCTGGACGAGCGCACCACGTTCGAATTGCATTCGGAGACACTGCTCGACGAGTTCGAGCGGGCCAAGGCGCTCGGTATCGAGCTGCGACCTGTGGTGCTCGGGCCCGTTTCGCTGCTGCTGCTGTCGAAGATCGCGCCCGGATCCACCGAGGACGGGTTCACCACCCTCGATCTACTCGACAAGCTGCTCCCGGAATACGAGAAGCTGTTCGCTCAGTTGGCCAAGGCCGGCGCGACGTGCGTCCAGTTGGACGAGCCGTGCTTCACCGAGGACCGCAGCCCCGAGGAGCTGGCGGCGCTCGGCCGCGCCTACGAGAGTCTCGCGCACGCCCCGCTGCGTCCCCGCATCCTCGTCACCGGACCGTACGGACACCTCGGCGACGCGCTGCCGATCCTGGCCGCCACTCCCGTCGAGGCACTGGGTCTGGACCTGATCAACGGCCGCATCACCGCCGAGGAACTCGCGAAGATTCCCGGAATCAGGCGCAAGCGGATCTACGCCGGCATCGTCGACGGCCGCAACGTGTGGCGTGTCGACCGGTTCAACACCCTGACCTACCTGAATCAGATCAAGGACATCGTCCCGGATCTCGTCGTGTCGACGTCTTGCTCGCTGTTGCACGTCCCGTACGACGTGCTCATGGAGTACGACATGCCCGGTGACGTCGCCGACCGCCTCGCGTTCGCGAAGCAGAAGGTCGGCGAGGTGGTTTCGCTCGCCAAGGCGCTCACCGAGGGGCCGTCGGACCGCTGGCGCAAGAAGCCGACGTCGGTGCACTTCAAGCAGAAGCACGAGGTCCGCGCGCGGGTCAATGCGATCACACCGGCGCACCGGGTCCGCGCACCGTACGAGGAGCGCCGCGTCGCGCAGCAGGCTCGACTGAACCTGCCGCCGGTGCCGGCGACCACACTCGGTTCGTTCCCGCAGACCGACGCGATCCGCCAGGCCCGCTACGACCTGGGTCAGGGGCGTCTCGGCTGGGACGAGTACTACAAGCGCATTCAAGACGAGATCGCCGGCACCATCGCGTTGCAGGAGGACATCGGCCTGGACGTGTTCGTCCACGGCGAGCACGAACGCAACGACATGATCCAGTACTTCGCCGAGTTGCTCGAGGGCTACGCCTTCACCCACAACGGCTGGGTGCAGGCGTACGGATCGCGCTGCACCCGCCCGCCGGTGCTGTACGGCGACGTCCGTCGGCCGAAGCCGATGACGGTGGAGTGGATCTCGTACGCGCAGTCGCTCACCGACAAGCCGGTCAAGGGCATGCTCACCGGTCCGGTCACGATGCTGGCGCGCTCGTTCGTGCGCCAGGACCAGCCGCTGCACGAGACCGCCGACCAGTTGGCGCTCGCGATCCGTGACGAGATCGCCGACCTCGAGGCCGCGGGCATCTCGATCATCCAGGTCGACGAGCCGGCCATCCGGGAACTGTTGCCGCTGCGGGAAACCGGGCGCAAGGAGTACCTGGACTGGGCGGTCGACGCGTTCCGTCTCGCGACGGGCGGCGCCAAGCCGGAGACCCAGATCCACACGCACCTCACGTACTCGGGCCAGCGGTCCGTCGTGGAAGCGATCGAGCGGCTCGACGCCGACGTCACCGCGATCGTGGCGACGCGTTCGATCGGCTGGGTCCTCGACGCGATCAAGGAGAAGGCGCTCACGCACGGCGTCGGACCCGGTGTGTACGAGAGCCGTTCGGCACGGATCCCCGACATCGACGAACTCGACGCCCTGCTCACCGAGGCCGCCGAATCGGTGGACCCCGACCGGCTGTGGGCGAACCCCGACGGCGGGCTCAAGACCCGCCACTACTGGCAGCTCGAGCCGTCGCTACGCAACCTGGTTGCAGCGGCTCGGCGTTTGCGGCGGCGTGCCGAGCAGGGGTAGGCGCGCCGATCGAACAGCGCACCGGGGCCGGACCGTCTGCGGGTCCGGTCCCGGTGCGCTGTGTTCTCGGTGGTGAGGCTGCGGCTAGGACCCGGAACTACCGAGTGAACCGGTGCTGGACGCGCCGATGCTGCCCAGCGAGCCGGAGCTACCGGAACTGCCGGAACTGCCGGAACTGCCGGACGAACTCGTGCTGATCGGGCCGTCCGGGACCTCCGCGCCCGGTGAGCCGGGTCGGTTGATCTTCACGGTCACCGGCTCGTTGCCGGTGGCCACGACGGTCACGATCCGGGCGCCCTCCGCGGATGTGACGGATCCGCCGTCCACCTGCACCTCGTAGCCGTCGGGATAGTGCAGGTCGGAGACGTAGATCTCGGTGGGCCGCGTCGCCGCCCGCGGCGTGTACCGGTAGGCGAAGTCGCCGTTGTCGGCGTCGAAGATCATCCGGCCGGGGTCGCCCGCTGTGGCCTGCGGGTAGGTGCGGACGAGCTGCCGGCCGGCGTCGCCGAGGAACGGATCGGTGACGTTCCCGGCCCCGAAATGCCAGTACTGCCAGCCGATGAACCGTTCGTCGGCGCGCGCCAGGGTGTTCTTCAGCACGGTCGGATCGCCGTCGCCGAACTCGGTCACCACGGTGGGGATGTTCGCGCGTTCGGTGACCGCGTCGATGTTGGACCACGTGAGATCCTGCTGCGGAACGCACAGGGCGCGTAAGGCTTGGGGAAGCCCGAGGTAGATCGCGAGCTGGCTGGGGATGCAGTAGTCGTGCGGCGCGAAGACCGTGTCGGGGCCGGCGACAGCTGGTGTCACAGGCGGGTTGAACAGGTTCGACGGCATCATCTGGTTCCACGTGACGTTCGGTTCCCAGTACACGGGAATCGACGGGTTCTCCGCGCGGACGGCGTCCGTCAGCTTCTGCATCGCGCCCTGGTACTTGCGGTCGAAGTCGGGGCAGCCGTTGGGGAAGCACGTCAGGAAGGGTGAACCGGGCCAGGGCTCGTTCATGAGTTCGATGCCCATCACTCCGGGCTTTCCCTCCACGCGGGCTGCCAGCGCACCGAGCGCGGTGCCGAGGTAGTCCAGCGCACCGTGGGTGTTGTTCCAGACCTCGTCCCAGCCCACGTTCATGCTCGGCATCAGGTTGTAGAGGGGGAAGCCGGGATTCGGTTCCCATGCGGCAGGACGGGATTCGATCGACCACGCGGGGAAGCCGTTGCCGCCCCACACCTTCGACAGGCCGTCCTGATGGTTGTCGAGCAGCACGTAGATGCCGCGGGAGGTGAGGGTGTCGACGACCCCGGTGATCCTGTCGAGGTATGCCTCGTCGATCTGCCCGCGCTGGGGCATCAACGCGTCGAACGACGTTCCGAGTCGGACGGTGTTGAAACCGTGCTCGACGAGAATGTCGACGTCTCCGGTGGTGAGCGTCGCACCCGCGGGCAGGTACGGCGGATCCTTGTCGACGTTGTTGACACCGTGCAGCAGGACCGTGCGCCCGTGGCCGTCGACGAGCTGCTTCCCCGCGGCCTGCAGCGCCGTGAGAGGTGTCGACGGTGGTTGCGCGGTGGCGGTGCCGGCCGAAGTGAGGAAGAGCGCGCACGCCGCGACGGCCGCCGCGAACGCTGAGCCAGGTTTACACATTCGATCCCTCGGTTCACGTCGGGGGAGAAAACTCTCGGGCAGGATGTGGACAACTGTTCAGTTGTGGAGATGCTAGACAGACGGAAGGCGCGTGTGGGGCGTTTCGGTCGAATTGGTCCCCGGGCATCCGCGCTGGTCAGTGGATTTCCGGAGGCGGTCGTTGGGTGTCCGTCCCCGGCAGCGGGTAGGCATGTACGCATGCTCACCGTCTCCGCCTACGCCGCGAACTCTGCCGACTCGCCCCTCGGGAAGACCACCATCGACCGTCGTGACGTCGGCCCGCACGACGTACTCGTCGAGATCAAGTACGCGGGCATCTGCCACTCCGACATCCACACCGCGCGCAACGAGTGGGGCGGGACCAGCTATCCGGTCGTGCCGGGCCACGAGATCGCCGGCATCGTCACCGAGGTCGGTTCCGAGGTGACCCGGCACGCCGTCGGTGACCGCGTCGGCGTCGGCTGCTTCGTCGACTCGTGCCGCAGCTGCGCCAGCTGTGAGGCCGGCGAGGAGCAGTACTGCGAGAACGGCGTCATCGGCACCTACAACACCGTCGGTCGCGACGGAAAGCGGACGGCCGGTGGATATTCCACACACGTCGTCGTGAACGAGGAGTTCGTGCTGTCGATCCCCGACGGCCTTGCGCTCGACGTCGCGGCACCGCTGCTGTGCGCCGGCATCACGCTGTACTCGCCGCTCGCGCACTGGGGTGCCGGTCCCGGCAGGAAGGTCGCGATCGTCGGCATGGGCGGACTCGGGCACGTGGGCGTCAAGATCGCGCACGCGATGGGTGCCGAGGTGACCGTGCTCAGCCAGTCGCTGAGCAAGAAGGACGACGGACTGCGCTTCGGCGCCGACCACTACTACGCGACCGCCGAGAAGGAGACGTTCAAGGCGCTGCGCGGACGGTTCGACCTGATCCTCAACACCGTCTCGGTCAACCTCGACATGGACCGCTACCTGTCGATGCTCGCGGTGAACGGCACCCTCGTCGAACTGGGTCTGCCGGAGAAGCCGATCAGCGTGCGAGGCTTCTCGCTGCTCGAGAACCGGCGCAGCCTCGCCGGCTCGCTGGTCGGCGGCATCCCGCAGACGCAGGAGATGCTGAACTTCTGCGCCGAGCACGGCATCGGCGCGGAGGTCGAGGTGATCTCGGCCGACAAGATCAACGAGGCCTTCGACCGCGTGGTGGCCAGCGACGTGCGATACCGCTTCGTGATCGACGCGGCTACCTTCTGACGCGTCGGACGGGCTGTCCCGCTCCCGAAATGGCCCCCGCGGACGCGATCGCGCGGGCGGCGGGTCATTCGGGAGCGGGAGCAGTTGTCCACAGCCCGACGTTGTCCACAGGGACCGTTGTGGACCGCGATTTCCGCGCGGGGCGCAGAGAGTCGCCGGTCAGGATCTGGGCATGAGCGAACCGATACCGACCGTGCTGCGCCGGCGCGACGCGCTTGCTCGCGGCTACACCGACGGCGAACTCCGGGCCACGTGTCGCAGCGGGGGTCTGCGGCGTCTGCGGCCGGGGACCTATCTGAGCGGCGACATGCTCGCCGCGCTCGACGCGGTCGAGGTCCACCGCGAATTGATCCGAGCGACACTGCCCGGGGTGAGCGCCGATGCTGTCGTCAGTCATCAGTCCGCGGCCGTGCTGCACGGATGGCCGGTGTGGGCGCTGCCTCTCGATCGTGTTCACGTCACCCGCGACAGATCCGGCGGCGGCAAGCGCACTCGGCACCTACACTCGCATCCTGTACCGCTCCCGGCAGCGGATGTGGTGCGGTGCGACGGAATCGCCGTCACCTCGGTCGCGCGGACTGTGGCCGACCTGTGCCGGACCGTGCCGTTCGAGGCTGCCGTCGCTGTCGGCGACGCGGGACTGCGTGCGACCGGCCTGCCGGTTGTGGCCGTCGCCGACGCACTGGCCTACGCGGAGCGCCGGCCCGGCCATCCCGCAGCGCGACGGGCACTGGCCTTCCTCGACGGGCGCAGTGAGAGCGTCGGCGAATCACGCAGTCGCGTCGCGCTGGCCGCACTCGGATTCGACCCGCCCGAACTGCAGGCGCCGCTGCTGGACGTCGGCGGGAAGTTCCTCGGCCGCGTCGACTTCCTCTTCGCCGACGCCGGTGTGGTGGGCGAGTTCGACGGAAAGATCAAGTACGGCAAATACCTTCGAGAGGGTCAGAGCCCAGGCGACGTGGTGTTCGCGGAGAAGCAGCGGGAGGACTCGATCCGCGACACCGGCTGGGAGGTTGCCCGGTGGACGTGGCGCGACCTGTCGAACCCGGCGGTGATCGACGCGCGCATCCGCCGCGCGCTCCGACGTCGGCAGGGCCGGCCCCGGCCACTCGGGATGGTGCTGCGCCCGTCCTGACCTCCCGCGGACGCGATCGCGCGGGCGGCGGGTCGATTCGGGAGCGGCGTCGACCGGTCGGTTTCTCGCGCCCCTCCTCGATGCGGCGTAGTTTCGGGTCACAGGACCTCGACGCCCGACATCGAGGAGGGAGCATCAGATGACTCTGAACGACTTCGCAGGGTGGGCCGGTTACGGACTGGCCCTGGTCGGCATCGCCACGCTGGGACTGTTCCTCGCTGCCGCCGGCGGCGGATTCGGGGGATGGGCTCTGATCGCCGGGCTGGTCAGCTTCATGTCGCTCGCAGGATCCGCGGCGATCTTCGGCGGCGTGACCCACCACGACCACAAGGTGCACCACAGCACGCCGCACATGCTGTAGCGGTCGCTCAGGAGCGCGCCAGGCGGTCCTTCTCGACGTCGATGTCGAACTCCGCCTCGGGCCAGTCCAGGTCGAGGCGGGAGAGCGCGTCGATCAGCAGTTCCGTCACCGCGATTCGGCTGTACCACTTGCGATCACAGGGCACGACGTACCACGGCGCGTGCTCGGTGGACGTCTTGTCCAACATCGCCTGATACGCCTCTTGATACTGCGGCCACAGCGCGCGCTCGGTGACGTCGCCCGGGTTGTACTTCCAGTACTTGTCGCGACGCTCGAGCCGCTCGGCGAGCCGTGCCTTCTGCTCGTCGAGCGAGACGAACATGGCCACCTTCACCAACGTCGTACCGCTGTAGACCAGTTCACGCTCGAACTGGTTGATCTCGTCGTAGCGGCCACGCCACACCTCCGGAGGCACGAGGTCGTGCACCCGGACCACCAGGACGTCCTCGTAGTGGGAACGGTCGAACACACCCAACTGGCCGCCCCGGGGGAGGGCCTTGTTGATCCGCCACAGGTAGTGGTGCCGCTTCTCCTCCGGCGTCGGCACCCCGAACGCGGCATGGTCGACGCCCTGCGGATCGACATGGCCGATCACGTGCCGGACCATGCCGCCCTTGCCTGCGGTGTCCATGCCCTGCAGGATCAGCAGCACCGAACGCTTGTCGCCGGAGCGGCCGTTGGCGTACAGCTTCTCCTGCAACGCGGACAGCACCGCGCCGCGCTCCTCGAGCATCCGTTCGCCGTCGGCCTTGTTGCCGCTGAAGCCGGGGGTGGCCTTGGGGTCGATCTTCGAGACCTTCGTGTGCGGGCCGGCGCGCAGCGCCTCGCCGGCCGGTGTGGTCCACAGTGCGCTGTGCGAGTCCGCTCCCATGAACCGAACTGTGCCACAACCGGTGCCGCCGGGGCCGGATTCAGTGGTCGCGTCGCCACCGGTCCTCGGCCGCGCCGAGTTCGGTGGCGGCCGGGTCGTCGTACACCCATTCCCGGCCGATGCGGTGCCAGTTGGCGCTCGCGTCGAGTTGACCCAGGACCCCGAACGTGAGGAAATCGGCCCGCCTCGAGAACAGGTGCTCGGGCGGCAGGTTCTGACTCTTCATGCCCGAGAACTCCGACGCGCGCGGGTCGATCGCCAGGAGGAATCCCGTGCTCGCCATCTCCGGAGTGATCGCGATGTCGGCGTCCACCAGGTTCCACTCCGCGGCGGCGTAGACGTAGTCGAGGCACTCGTCCGGTGTCACCTCGGCGGAGGGGGAGATGACGCCGCGCCGCACCATCAGCGCGTGGAGATCGTTCTTGCGGCCTTCGGTCGCGGCGCGGAGGCACTTCCTCTCGAACTCGACGTGCTCGGCGTCCATGCTGTTGAACAGCCCGAAGTCGACGAAGCCCACCCGCCCGTCGTCCCCGAGGAGGACGTTCCCGGGATGCGGGTCACCGCAGAACTCGTGGTAGCGGTACAGCGAGCCGATGTAGAACCGAAAGATGATCTCGCCGATTCGGTTCCGCTCCGGCTGGGGGAGCGTGCGGATGTCGGCGAAGCCGGTGCCACGGAAGAACTCACTCACCAGCACGCGGCGGCTACTCAGCTCGGGAACGCTGTCCGGAACCGCGATGAACGGATGGTTCGCGTACAGCTGCGCGATCTTGCGCTGGGTGAGCGCCTCGCGCTCGTAGTCCAGTTCGCCCTCGAAGTTCAGCCGCAACTCGTTCAGCAGTGCGGGCGTCGACAACGTCGGAACCGTCGACTTCCAGATCTTGAGGAACATCGTCAGGTTCTTCATGTCCGCGCGGATCGCAGCGTCGATGCCCGGGTACTGCACCTTGACCGCGACGTCGCGGCCGTCGTGCAGCCGGGCGCGGTAGACCTGACCGATCGACGCGGCCGCCACGGCCTCGGGATCGAACTCCGCGAAGACGTCACCGAGGGGGCGCCCGTAGTCGGCTTCGATCACGTCGCGCATCGTCTCGAACGATGTCGTCGGCGCCTGATCCCGCAGTGCCGCGAACTTGCGCTGGAACTCCTCCCGGTGTTCCTCGGGAACGAGGTCGAGATCGAGGATCGACAGCATCTGGCCCAGCTTCATCGCCACGCCCTTCATGCTCCCGAGAACCGTGACGAGCTGGTCCGCGGCCGCGATCGCGGACTTCTCGGCCAGACGCGCGCGGACCTCCTCGGACCGGCCGACCATCGACACCCGGGTGCCGGCGTTGCGGATGGCGCGACCGGCGGCGACCTGGCCTAGCTTCGATCCCCGCACGAGGCGGGACGTGGGAACCTTGTCGGTCAACGCAGACCTCCGGATGCGAGAAGCGACGGCGGAACGGATGCCCCGGCGGGTGCTGTGCCCGAGTGCAACAGGTCACACTAGAGCAGCCCCTCGGTGTCCTCCATGACGGGGAACGGGGGCCTGGTCAGGCCGTCGACCATGTGGCTGCCCCACAGATCCATGTTGCTGACCGTGGCGACGCCGGTGCCGTCCGCGGTGGCGATCGTCAGTTCCGTCCCGACGGGCACGGCGACGTCGCCGCCGAGCGCGGCCGTCAGTTCGCGGACGCGCCCGCGCCACACGAACCGACCGCTGATGGGCTCGAAATTGCCCGAGAGCTCGACATCGACGATGACCGGACGATGCTCACCGACGGTGACCTGGGCGGGGCCCCGGTAGCCGTCGGGCTCGTCGTCGTGGTGCTCGTCGTGCGGATCGGTGAAGTCGGTCACACTGCCAGGGTACTTGTTACCGCCGGTAACACAAGACCTGATCAGTCGGTCGAGGCCGGTTCCTCGCGCAGCGGGTGCGGCACCGCCTTGAACCGTGCCGGCGATCCGTTGGACGCCGCGATGCCCGCCATGCCGCCCCACGTCATCATCACCAGGTAGTCGATGAGGTCGTCCGTCGACATCGACTTGTTCGAGATCCACCAGTGCGTTGCGAGCTGGACGGCACCCACCACGCCGTACGCCCACGGCACCGATCCCCCGGAGTCCATGTCCATGCTCCGCAGGCGCTCGCCGAGCACCGTCGCCAGCAGTTCTGCGATCATCCGCTCGGAGTCGGCGACCACGTCACGATTGGGCCCCGCGCTGTTGGCCATCACGTACAGGTAGACGTCGGGGTCCGCGGCGACCGTCTCGACGTAGGCCGAGATCGCGACCCGGGTCAGGTCGTACTCGTCGAGGTCCTCGCCGATCGCCTCGTACATGCGCGGCGCGAGAATCGTCTCGACGTACCGCATCATGGTCGCGCTGGTGAGGTCGTTCTTGTCGGTGAAGTAGCGGTACAGCACCGTCTTCGAGACACCGATCTCCGACGCGATGTCGTCCATGCCGATGTCGCGGCCCCGGGAGCGGATCGCCGCGATCGTGCCGTCGACGAGTTCCTCGCGGCGCGCGATCTTGTGCTCGCGCCAACGGCGCTTGCGGCCGTCGGGCTTCTCGCTCTTGGCGACGGTGTCTTCGGTTGTCTGCAGATCTGCGCTTTGCTTCGGCACTGGGGTTCGCCACATCCGTTCGGGGTTGATCCAGAAGGTCAGCTTAGTGGGCGGACCGAGTCGGAGTGACGTCTATCTCGGCGGTGCGACCCCGGATTTCGGCACAATGACGAGTGTGCAGCCAGTGCAACCCGTGCAGTCGCCCCCGGCCCCGCTTCCGTCCGAGAAGCGGCCGCGGCCGGTGCCGTCGTCCGCGTCCACGTTCGCCGGCGTCTTCGACGACGAGACCAAGCGTCGCGACCTTCGGAAGATGAAGGCGGTCGCGACCGGATTCCTGGTGTTCGCGACCGTCGTCTACCTCTTCTGTCGATGGCAGGAGAGCCGCGGCGCGGGCGCGTGGGTCGGGTACGTCCGGGCGGCGTCGGAGGCGGGCATGGTCGGTGCGCTCGCCGACTGGTTCGCGGTGACCGCGCTGTTCCGGCATCCGCTGGGCCTGAAGATTCCGCACACCGCGATCATCAAGCGGAAGAAGGACCAACTGGGCGAGAGTCTCAGCAACTTCGTCGGCGACAACTTCCTCGCTCCCGAGGTGGTGTCGGCGAAGGTCGCGAACGCGCAGATCCCGCTGCGGGTCGGTACGTGGATGGCCGAGCCCGCGCACGCGCAGCGCGTGGCGGCCGAAACCGCGACGCTGCTGCGCGGCGTCGTCGAGGTCCTCAAGGACGAGGACGTCACTGCGATCATCGACAACACCATCGTCCGACGGATCGCCGAGCCCGACTGGGGGCCGCCGATCGGCAAGGTCCTCGCCGAGTTGCTGCGCGAGAACCGGCAGATGCCGCTGCTGGACCTGCTGGCCGAGCGCGCACACCAGTGGGCGTTGAACAGTCAGGAGACGATCGACCGGATCATCAGCCGGGATTCGCCGTCGTGGTCGCCCAAGTTCGTCGATTCGATGCTCGGCGAGAAGATCTATCGCGAACTCGTCGAGTTCACCTGGAAGGTCCGGTCCAACCCCGAGCACGAGGTGCGGCTGGCGGCCAACCGCTTCCTGATCGACTTCGCGGACGATCTGCAGAACGACCCCGCCACCATCGCGAAGGCCGAGTCGATCAAGGCCGAGATCATGGGCCGCGAGGAGATCACCGGGCTGGCCGCCGCGACCTGGCGGGTGGCCAAGCGGCTCATCATGGAGTCCGTCGACGACCCCGACAGCACGCTGCGCCGCAAGGTCGCCGAGAACGTCGCGAGCCTGGGTGAGCGACTGCGCGACGACGCGACGCTGCGTGCCAAGGTCGACGGCTGGCTGCTGTCCGGCACCCGGTACGTCGCCGAGAACTACACCGACGAGATCACCGCGGTCATCACCGAGACCGTGCAGCGGTGGGACGCCGAGGAGGCGAGTCGCAAGATCGAGCTGCAGGTCGGTCGGGATCTGCAGTTCATCCGCATCAACGGCACCGTCGTCGGCGCGCTCGCGGGCCTGGCGATCTACACGATCTCCCAGCTCATGTTCGGCTGATCGGGCGCCCTCCGTCACCTTGCCACCCAAGTGCTAACAAAGTGCTTGCAATTGTTAGCACCCTGTTCTACCGTGGGATTTGCGCACAGAACAGGGAGTACTGATGGTCGACGAGCCCGACGACAAGGGTGGTGCTGCAAGCGTTGTCAGCAGCGCCGCACAGGACATCGGAAGTTTCATCCGTTCGCAGCGGGAAGCGGCACAGGTGTCCTTACGTCAGCTCGCACAGCTCGCCGGCGTCAGCAATCCCTATCTGAGTCAGATCGAACGCGGGCTGCGCAAGCCCTCCGCCGACGTCCTCGCTCAGATCGCGAAGGGTTTGCGGGTGTCGTCCGAGGTCCTGTACATGCAGGCCGGATTCCTCGAACAACGCCCCCACAGCCCGGTCCGGGACGCCCTGCTGGCCGACGGTGCCATCACCGAGCGGCAGAAGCAGGTGCTCCTCGAGATCTACGAGTCGTTCTGTCGCGAGAACGACCCGAAACAGTCCGAACCCGCCGGTCAGGCCGACTCCTCGGACGAAGAAGAGCACGAGATCGCAGATCCACTCGACAGGAGATCCGAGAATGACTGATCCGAAGATCATCGAAAACGTGAAGACCCCGTTCTACGCCGCCGTCGGCACCGGTGACCTCGTGGTCCAGGCCGTCGCCGACGTCGTGTCCCAGGTGCGTTCGCGCGCCGAGAACACCAACACCGACGTCTCCGAGCGCGTCGAGGAGGCCCGCGAGCGCTGGGCCAACCTGCCGGGCGAGGTGTCCGAGGGTGTCGAGCAGCTGCGTGAGCGCCTCGCGGCGCTGCCGTCCGAGCTGCCCGAGGAGCTTGCCGAGCTGCGTGAGCGTTTCACCGCCGAGGAGCTGCGCAAGGTCGCCGAGGCGTACCTGAAGGTTGCCTCCGATCTGTACGCCTCCCTTGCCGAGCGCGGTGAGGAAGCCGTCGACCGCATCCGTAAGCAGCCGGCCGTCGAGGAGCAGTTGGAGCGCGCCGAGGCCGTGTTCGGCGACGCCGTGGAACTGACCGAGGAAGCGCTCGGCACCGTGGCGCGTCAGACGCGCGAACTCGGTGAGCAGGCCGCCAAGCTTGCCGGCCGCGCGGCGGGCCGCATCAGCGACGCCGCCGACGAGGCCGCCGTGGTGCTGTCGGAGACGAGCGACAGCGTCGCCGAACGCCTGTCCGAGACCGGCGACTCCGTCGCCAGCCGCGTCGTGGGTGCGGGCGAGCGCGCCGAGGCCACGTCGGAGGCAGCCGCCGAGCGGGTCGAGGCCGCAGCGCCGAAGACGACCCCGGCCCCCGCGAAGAAGGCCCCGGCCGCACCCGCGGTGAAGAAGGCCGCACCCGCCAAGGCCGCGGCTCCCAAGCCTGCGCCGGCCAAGACCACCCCGACTGCCGCCGCGACGAAGGCCCCGGCCGCGAAGAAGGCTCCCGCGAAGAAGACCACGAACTGACACTTCCCCCGGGTGCCGTCGCGCCCGCCGGACAGCTGCAGAGACGAACCCGGGGCGCCTCCGTCGAGGCGCCCCGGGTTCGTCGTCGGCTCGGGCCCGGATGCGGGCGGCTGTCGCGTTCGGCTTCGGCCGGGTTCTTCGAGTCACATCATTCGACGGCTCCGTAGAATGGACCCGTGTCTATCGCTGGCGGTCTCATCGGTCTGATCCTGTTCGCGCTGAAGCTGGTTGCCTTGGCGGGGGCCGCCTTCGCGATCTTCCATGCGGCGCGGCAGCGCAAGGATGCGTTCACTGCGGTGGACAAGCTGAGCAAGCCGATCTGGCTCGGCATCCTGGTGGCGGCACTGCTCGTGGTCTTCCTGTTCGGCCCGGTCAACATGCTCGGGCTCATCGGCGTGGTCGCCATCTGCGTGTACCTCGTCGACGTCCGCCCGCGCGTCGACGACATCCAGCGCGGACCCCGCTGGTAGCAGATTCGGACTCCTGAGCCCCCTGGCGAACCGCCCGGGAAACCATCTGTTGACGAACAGTTACAGATAAACCTTGACAATGCTCATTGTGACAGTGTTATCGTCGATTCGTGCCCGGATTCGGGCGTGTCCCGCTTCATTTTCCAGCGTATGACCTGCGTGAACGCGACCAGCGCGATCACCGGATCGAGCAGGAGTTGACGATGTCGATCACTCACCACCGGGAGTCCGTCGCGGCCCCGCAGTCTCGTCACATGCGCGTCGGGGATCGGCAGGACACCGCGGCGCGTCTGCTCGCGTCGGCCGCCCGCAAGTCGTACGACCCGCTCGTGGAGGTCGACTGGGAGGCGCCGATTCCCGACGATCTGTACGGCATGACGCCCGAGTGGTGCAGCCTGTACGGCACCGAATTGTGGGAGCGGATGACCGAGCAGCAGAGGATCACCCTCACCCAGCACGAGGCCGCGAGTGTCGCCGGCACCGGGATCTGGTTCGAGATGATCCTCATGCAAATGCTGCTGCGCGACATCTACTCGCACGATCCGTCCACCCCACACGTGCAGTTCGCGCTCAACGAGATCGCCGACGAGTGCCGTCACTCCACGATGTTCGCGCGCTCGGCGCAGCGGTTCGGTGTCCCGTCGTACCGGCCGAAGCGGTGGATCCGCAACGCCGCGCGGCTGTTCAAGTCGACGGCCTCGGGGTCGCTCGCGTACGGCGGCACGCTGTTCGCCGAGGAGATCCTCGACATGATGCAGCGCGACTTCATGAAGGACGAGCGGGTGCAGCCGATCACCCGGACCGTCAGCAAGATCCACGTCCTCGAGGAGGCTCGGCACATCAAGTTCGCGCGCGAGGAGACCGTGCGTCGGGTGAAGGCGCTGTCGCGACCCAAGCTCGCCTACCAGCGTCTGGTGCTGGGTGCGACGGCCTACTTCATCGTCACGTGCCTGGTGAACGAGCAGGTCTACGCGGCCGCCGGGCTCGACGTGGAGGAAGCCACCCGCGCGGCGAGGAACAACGTCCACTACCACGAGATGATCCGCGAGGGCTCCCGCAAGACGATCGAGTTCCTCGACGAGTGCGGGCTGATCGGTGGCCCGTCGAAAGCGTTGCTGCGCCGAGCGCACGTCATCTAGTGCCCACGCTCACCACGATAGAATTTCCCACACCGTCGACCGCGCCGGAACCGCTGACGCCGTCGCGGTCCCAGTGGGGAAGGCGGAACATGAAGGAATACCGCATCGACGACCTCGCTCGCGAGGCCGGTGTCAGTGTGCGGAATGTGCGGGTCTACCAGGATCGTGGGCTGCTGCCGCCGCCACGCAGGGAGGGGCGCGCCGGCTGGTACAACGAGTCGCACTTGGCGCGGCTCAATCTCATCGGCCGCATGCTCGACCGCGGATACACGTTCGCAACCATCAGTGAACTGCTCACCGCCGCCCAGTACGGGCTGCAGGTGCGCGACGTCCTCGAGACCGACGACCCGGGCGGGCGGTGGAAGAAGTACCGCAGAGCCGCGAAGCTGACGGTGTCGGAACTGCGCCGGATGTTCGGCGACCAGACCACCGAGGCCAACATTGCGCTCGGCACCCAGCTGGGTGTGCTCGCGAAGGCCGGCAAGGAATACTCCGTCGCCAATCCGCGGCTCATGGAGGCCGCCCAGGTTCTCGTCGACGCCGGGATCCCGCTCGCCGAGATCCTCGAACAGACCGAGGCGGTCCGCCGCGATCTCGGTGACGTCGCGGCCCGGTTCGTCGAGCTGGTCTCCGACCGGTACCTCGCACCCGAGGGCGGCACGCTCGACCTCGACCCGGCGACGGTCTCGGAGGTTGCGACCCTGGTGAACCAGGTGCGCCCCCTCGCGCACGACGCGGTGCACGCGCTGTTCGCCGAGGCGATGGAGGAACAGATCTCGAAAGCGCTCGCGAAGGCCGCGAGCCAGCTCGAACAGGTTGCGCCCGAGTCGGACACGACGCGGGCAGGCTAGAGGAACAGGGGAGTGGAAGTGGCTGCACGGAAGTCGCACAGGGCGCTGTGGACATCGATCGGTGCCGCGGGAGCGGTGGCACTGGCGGGTGGTGTCGTCGTCGCGGCGCGCGCCCGGAATGCTTCGGCGACAGCCGATCCCGGAGACGAGGCGGCGCTGTTCGCCACTCCGCGCACCGAACCCGAGATCATCCCGGTCACCAGCGCCGACGGTGCGGAGTTGCACGTGCGGGCCTACGGATCGCCCGACGCCGATCCGATCGTGCTCAGCCACGGCTGGACGTGTTCCGCCGACTTCTGGAATCCGCAGATCAACGCGCTCGCCGAGAAGTACCGCGTCATCACCTACGACCAGCGCGGCCACGGTCGCAGCGACATCGGCCGGAATCCGCTGAGCCCCGACGTCCTCGCCGACGACCTGGCCGCCGTCCTCGCCGCCACGGTGCGCGACGGACGCAAGGCCGAGATCGTCGGGCACAGCATGGGCGGCATGAGCATCGTCGCGTGGGCGGGTAGGTATCCCGAACAGGTGGAGCGGTACGCCAGCTCGGTGTTGCTGGCCAGCACCGGCACCGACAGTCTGGTTGCCGAGACCACGGTCATTCCACTGCCGCAACGCTTTCCGCGAGTGCCGGTGCCCGTGGGTCGCGCGCTGCTCGGATCGGCCGTGCCGATGCCGGTGTCCCCGGCGACCACGCGCGCGATCAAGTACGTCGCGATGGCCCCGGGTGCGACGCCCGCCGAGGTGGCGTTCTGCGAGCGCATCGTCATGGAGTGTCAGCCCCGCACCCGCGGCGGCTGGGGCGCGGCACTGAGCACACTCGACATCAAGGACGGGTTGAAGAACCTCACGGTGCCGACCACGGTCATGGTGGGCACCGCGGACCGGCTCACGCCGCCGTCGCACGCCCGCCGGCTGGCGCAGGTCCTCGACGACGCCGAGCACCTCGACCGGCTGATCGTGCTCAAGGGCATCGGTCACATGACGTCGGTCGAGGCTGTCGACGACTTCAACGCCGAGGTCGAGCGCCTGCGCAGGCTCGCGTAGCCGCCGTCGTCAGCTGAAGACGACGGTCTTGCGGCCGTGCACCTGGACGCGGTCCTCCAGGTGCCACCGCAGGCCGCGAGCGAGAACCAGCTTCTCGATGTCGCGGCCCTGGCGCACCATGTCCGCCACCTCGTCGGTGTGATCGACGCGAATGACGTCCTGCTCGATGATGGGGCCGGCGTCCAGTTCCGCCGTCACGTAGTGGCATGTGGCGCCGATCAGCTTCACACCGCGCGTGAACGCCTGGTGGTACGGGCGGGCGCCGACGAACGACGGCAGGAAGCTGTGATGGATGTTGATCGCCCGTCCGGCCCAGTGGTCGCACAGCTCGGCCGGCAGTACCTGCATGAAGCGGGCCAGCACCACCGCGTGCGGGTCGTGCGCGTCGACCAGCTTGCGGACCTGTTCGAACGCGGGACCGCGTTCGGCCGGTTCCTTCGGGAACGACACGTGGTGGAAGTCGACGCCGTGGCGCTTGGTGACCCGCTCGAGGTCCGGGTGGTTGCCGATCACGGCGGCGATCTCGCACTGCAGCTCCCCGGCGGCGACGCGGCCGAGGATGTCGTGCAGGCAGTGGCCCTCCTTGCTGACCAGCAGCACGACGCGCTTGCGCTCGCCGGTGTCGGTGAGCGTCCACTCGGTCTCGGGTCCCAGCTCGGCGGCCACCGCCGCGAACTTCTCGCGCATCTCCTCGAGGTTCAGGTCGATCGACGAGGCCCGAACCGCCTGCCGGGTGAAGAACCAACCGGTGTCCGCGTCCGCGTGGTACGCGGCCTCGACGATCCAGCCGCCGATCTCGGCGAGGAACGCGGAGATGCGGGCCACGATGCCGGTGCGGTCGGGGCAACCCAGAGACAGGACGTAACGACGGTCGTCGGTCGAGGCAGCTGAACTCATACGCCCAGTCTCTCAGGTCAGGGAAACCCGACGACCTTCGCCGTGCCGACCAGTGTCGTGGCGTCCACGGTGTGCAGGCCCCGGTCGGTGATCAGGCTCACGAAGTCGCGGCGCACCCGGTCGACATCGCCGGGCGCCAGATGCTTCAGTGTTGCGCGTAAACCGCTGCCCAGCACGAAGTTCCAACAGAACTCCTCGGCCGCCGGGATCAGGTTCGACAGCGTCCGCACCTCGACGGCCTCGGTCCCCGCGTCGGCGAGCCACGCGCCCAGCTTGTCGGTGCTGTCGATCCGCTGCGCCGGCTCCATCTCGTGGGTCCGGTCCGGCAGCGGCTCGGGCAGGTACGGTCCGAGCGCGTCGAGGAACGTCGTCGCGTACTCGCGCAGGGCCGTGTCCTGCCAGGCGGTGACGCCGACGGTGCCCCCGGGCCGCACCAGTCGGCACAGTCGCGCGAACGCCTGATCCATCTCGGGCAGGAAGAACACCGCATAGGAGCTGAGCAGGGCGTCGTAGCCGGCGTCGGGGACGGTGCTGGGCGGCTCCCACGTGGTGGCGTCGGCGCACACGAACTCGATGTTGAGCAGTGCCCGGTCCGACGCCTTCACCCGACCGCGCTCGAGCATCTCGTCGGACAGGTCGACCGCATGGACCAGTCCGGTGGGGCCGACGGCGAGGGCCGCGGGCAGCGCGGAGGCGCCGGTGCCGCTGCCGACGTCGAGGACCGCATCCCCCGGGCGGAGTCGGGCCTGGAACACCAGCGCCTGACCCGCCGGACCCCACACATCGGCGGCCACCAGGTCGAAGTCGGCGGCGGCCGCGTCGAAGGTCGCGGCAATCTCCTCGGGATACTCGGCGGACAGGCCTGCCATAGTTCCGATGCTAGCGAGCTGTGCCAAGCTTCGAGGCATGTCCGACATCGCGCTCAGCCGGTCCCGAGTCGCCGCCCTGGTCGACCACACCCTGCTCAAACCGGAGGCATCCGACGCCGATGTCCGGGCGTTGGTCGCGGAGGCGAGCGAACTGGGCGTGTACGCGGTGTGCGTGTCGCCGTCGATGCTGCCGCTGCGCAGCGAGGGCGGACCGGCGGTCGCGACGGTCGTCGGATTCCCCTCCGGCAAACATCATTCGCTCGTCAAGGGGGCTGAGGCACGTCTCGCGGTGGATCAGGGCGCCGCGGAGGTCGACATGGTGATCGACATCGGGGCCGCCGTGGCCGCCGAGTACAACGCGGTGCTGGCCGACATCCTCACCGTGCGCGAGGCGATCGGCTCCGGGCCGGTGCTGAAGGTGATCATCGAATCGGCCGCGCTGTCGGGCGAGGCGATCGTCGAATGCTGCCGGGCCGCCGAACTGGCGGGCGCCGACTTCGTCAAGACGTCCACCGGGTTCCACCCCGCGGGCGGTGCGAGCATCGAGGCGGTGCGCCTGATGGCCGAGACCGTCGGAGGTCGGCTCGGAGTCAAGGCCAGCGGTGGCATCCGCACCGCCGACGCGGCGCTCGCGATGATCGAGGCCGGCGCCACCCGGCTGGGACTGTCCGGCACCCGCGCCGTACTCGACGGGCTGCCGGACCAGTCCTGACCGGACGTCAGAGCAGGCTGCAGCCGCTCTGCGCGTTCGGGTCCTGCGGCGGCATCACGTACTGACCGCCCTCGAGGTCCAGGTCGACGGAGTTGTCCGTGACGGTCAGCGACGTCGGGGCCATGCCCAGCGGGTACTGCTGCAGGCTGTCCGTCAGCGTCTGCACGATGCCGTCCACGAGCGCCGTCGGCAGGCCGAGTCCCAGGATTGCCGCGCCCACCGTCTCGACGACCACCTCGCCGTTCTGCACCGTCGGACGCACCGTCAGGTCGGCCAGACCCGCCGGCCCGACCGCGAACTTCAGGGTTCCGGCCGCCGGGTCCGGGGTCACCGAGCTCACCAGGTTGCCCAGCGACTGCGACTGCACGGTCGCGAGGATCCCGTCGGTGGACCACGTGACATCCGCGGAAGAACTGCCGATGGTGCCACTGCTGTCGGGGGAGTCAGTGATCTTGATGTCGTTGGCGCGGGCGTGCACCTCCATGCCCTGCGCGGGGCCGAACGACGAGCCGGAGCTGTCGATCTTCACGTACGGAATGTTCTTGTCCGTCATCTGCAGCAGCACCGGCTTCCAGCTGAGGCCGACGTCCACCTCGGACCCGAGCTGGCTCTGGAACTGGGACTCCATGCAACTGGTCGCGCGCTGACGCAGGAAGAGCTCACCGCCGACGAGCGCGACGACGAGCGCCGCGACCACGATCAGCGAGATCAGGACCGCCTTGCGCCGCTTGGGCTTCGGGGCCGTGGGCATCTGGGGTGCGTTCACTGGTGCCGACATGGGAAGGATTCTCCCCGAAGACTCTGAACGGTTTCTGTGAATGGGGCCTCGGAATGGACACCGGCTATCGCCAAAACTGTGATCTGCTGCACACCGGCGCAGTACTGTTGCTGCATGGCGGGCTGGACAGATCCGCGGCGCGAACCCACCCCTGAGGCGGGTGAGGATCTGCGTCGTCTTGCGCTCCGGCAAGCGGGGTATTTCACGACCGGGCAGGCGCTGCGTCTTGGTTGCACTGCCGAGGATATCGGCGGCCGCCTGGCCGAGGGGTCCTGGTTGCGGATCGAACGGGACCTGTTCCGGCTCGCCTCATTCCCACGCACCGACCTCGAGGAGTACGCCAAGTGGTGCGCGTGGTTCGAGGGTGCCGCGGTGGTCTCGCATCAGAGTGCCGCCGAACTGCACGGCCTCGGGCACCTGCACCCCAGCTTCGTGCATCTGTCGACCACGGGTTCGGCGCCCGCACCCACCCGTCGGCTCGCGCTGCACCGCCGGGAACTGCGACCCGAGGACTGCGAACAGACCGGGACGTTCGGCATCACCACCCCCCTGTGCACCGCACTGGACCTCGCGACCGGCGGCATTGCACAGGACCTGTTCGACGAGGTCGTCAGCGACGGCGTCGCGATCGGCCGCATCGACCCCGAGCGTCTGCTGGCCGAATGCGACGGCCGGCCCGAACAGGTCGCCGAGCGGATCGAGCACGCGCTCGGGTCGTGTCGGTAGTGGGCCGGCGTTCGTGAGTTCCGTTGTAAGTCTGCGTATTTCGTGATCGGTGAAGTGGGTGAGCCGCGGGTGAACGGTACACGTCACCGACCGGGCCGGACGTAGCTCCACGGCACGGTGAGGACGCAGTCCCGCAGTCGGCGGCGCTGGGGTGCGACCGGGACGCCGAGATCGGTGAGCAGGTGCAGTGCCGCGCGCCAGCGCACCCGCGGGCCGAACGGTGCCAGCCCCGCGGCGGTCGACCAGGCACGGTCGGCCGTGACGAGCAGGTCGTGGATTCGTTCGCCGGGGACGTTGCGGTGAATCAGCGCCTTGGGTAGACGCTCGGCGATGTCGCTGGGCCGGTCCACACCGAACGGATCCCAGGCGAGCGTCAGTGACCGCGGACCGTCGCGGTCGAGGAGCACCCACGCGCAGCGCCGGCCGAGTTCGTCACACGTGCCGTCGACGATCAGGCCGCCCGGTGCGAGGCCTGAGCGCAGCCTGCCCCACGCCTCGTCGACGGCGTCCTCGGGATACTGACGCAGCACGTTGAACGCCCGGATCAGGGTGGGCCGCAGACCGGCGAGCTCGAAGCCGCCGCGCGCGAAGCTCACGCCGTCCCGGCCCTCGACCACCCGCTCCGGGTCGATCTCGAGTCCGACGACGCGGACGTCGGGGCGCACGGTCCGCAGCCGGGACGCCATCTCATACGTCGTGACCGGCATGGCGCCGTAGCCGAGGTCGACGACCAGCGGGTCGGGGGCGTCGCGCAGCATCTTCGTGACGGCGGGGCTGTGCACGAGCCAGCGGTCGCTGCGACGCAGCCGATTGATACCTGTGGTGCCGCGGGTGATGACGCCGACGGGTTTTCCTTCGCGCACGCGGGTTACTGCTGGGCGAGCCAGGATGCCGTGACTTCGGCCTCCGTGCGGAACAGGTCGACCAGGTTGATCAGCATCAGCTGTTCGAGCTTGCTGCCGACGAACGGGATGAACACCTTCGCCTCCGACGACGTGCGCAGCGTGCAGCCGGTGTCGGTGCGGAACAGTTCGATGGTCCCGGTGAGGCTGCCCGGACCGGCCGGAATGGAGGCCTCGTACGTACCGGTCACGGGGTCACCGAACGGGGTGTACCGCTCCTTGCGGGTGATGATCAGGTCCTTCTTCAGCACGGTCTGCGCGATCTCCGGCAGGTCCTTGCGGGGCAGCACGTGATGCAGCACCAGGTCGATGCCGCCGTCGTGAACCTCGTGAGAGACGAGGTTTCCTGCGTTGTCGGCGTACTTGCGCATCTCTTCCATCCGCGCTTCCCAGTAGTCCGGGCTGCTCAGCGCGGCGTACACCCGTTCGGCCGGATGGTCGAACCTGGCGGAGTAGTCGATGCGACGGGCCATGACCGGCAGATTACCGGCTGGTGCCCGGTCCGTTGGAGAAAGCGGCTACCCGACCGAGGACGTCCACTGCCCGGTGAAGTCCTCCTCGGCGTCGAGGAGCTCGAGGACCTGACCGGCGATGACCGACTCGATCTTGCCGCCGATCAGTGGCATCTTGACCTCGACCTCACCCTCCATGACCAGCAGCGATCCGCTGCCGTCGGCGGTGAGCGTCATGGTGCCGCGCAGCTGACCGGGTGCGCCCTCGACCTCGGCGGAGAAGGTGCCCACGGCACGGTCGCCCTGTAGCGCACCCCACGATTCGGTGCGCATGATGATCAGGTCACCGGGACGGATCTTGGTGACCACGGACGGCAGATGTTCGGCGGGGACGGCCTGCGTCATCGCCACGTCGATGGTGCCGTCACCGACGGTGACCTTGTCGAGCTTCGCGCCGGGCCCGCCGACCTCCTGCAGGCGGGCCTGCCAGTAGCCCTCGTCGGTGAGTGCGGCGTGCACCGTGGCGACGGGCCGGGGGTATTGCGCGGAATGCTCGATGTGTCGGGCCATGGACGGCACGCTACCGTTTGCACGTGTTGGATCCACTCATCCGGGGGCGCCTCGTCGACGCCGGCGCCCAGCTGTCCGAGCAGGTGCCGCTGTCGACCCTGACGACCCTGCGGCTCGGCGGCCCCGCCGCGGTACTGGCCGAATGCCCGTCCACCCGCACCCTCGTCGACGTCGTCCGTGCTCTCGACGACGCCCGGGTGCCGACGCTCGTGCTGGGCGGCGGATCCAACCTGGTGATCGCCGACGCCGGGTTCGACGGCGTCGTGGTCCGCGTCGCCGACGCCGGGGTGGAGCTCGGTGACGAGACAGTGCTCGCCCAGGCCGGTGCCGTGTGGGACGACGTCGTCGCCAAGGCCGTCGCCGCGGGCCTCGGCGGGCTCGAGTGCCTGTCCGGGATCCCCGGCTCGACCGGGGCGACCCCGGTGCAGAACGTCGGCGCGTACGGCGTCGAGGTGGGCTCGCTGCTGCGACGCGTGCAACTGCTCGATCGCACCACCGGCGACGTGCGCTGGGTGGAGCCGTCCGAGCTCGGGCTCGGGTACCGCACCAGCATCCTCAAGCACCGCGACGACGCACTGGTCCTCGCCGTCGAGATGACCGTCCGGCCCGACGGCTCGAGCGCACCGCTCGCCTACCGGGAACTGGCGTCCGCCCTCGGCGCCGTGGAAGGGGAGCGACGGCCCACCGCCGAGGTGCGCGACGTGGTCCTCGGCCTGCGGCGCGGCAAGGGAATGGTGCTCGACGCCGACGACCACGACACGTGGAGCGCGGGGTCGTTCTTCACCAATCCGGTGGTGCCGGACGTGAGCCTGCCCACGATCCTCGCTGCGATCCGGGCGAAGGTCGGTGCGGACGTGCGCATCCCGCAGTTCCCCGGGGAGGCCGGCACCGAACGGACCAAGCTGTCTGCGGGTTGGCTCATCGAGCGTGCCGGGTTCGGCAAGGGTTACCCCGGCGCCGAGTCGCGGGTTCGCCTGTCCACCAAGCACACCCTGGCGCTGACGAACCGCGGGCATGCCGGCACGGGTGACCTCGTCGACCTTGCCCGAACTGTCCGGGACGGTGTCGAGACCGCGTTCGGGGTGCGCCTCGAACCGGAGCCCGTCACGGTGGGTGTCGTCATCTGATCGATGTCCGAGTGACGAAAGCCACTGTGTCGCGGCGAGTACCGTTGATTTCGTGCATGAACAGGGGATTCGGTCAATTCGGACGCGTCTGCTGGCGGTGGTCGCCGTCCTCCTGGGTGTGACGCTGCTCGCGGGTTGCACCATCGCCACGGGTGGTGCGACGGACGGGAAGGCCGCGGCCGACCCGGTGGCGGAGGTGATCCAGACACCGGTGGCCGGTGCGAAGAACGTCAACCCCGTCGAACCCGTTTCCGTCCGGGTCGACGGCGGCACCCTGCAGGGCGTCACGCTCACCAACGCCACCGGCAAGGTGGTGCAGGGTGCGCTGAGCCCCGACGGGCAGTCGTTCACCGTGACCGAGCCCCTCGGCTACGGCGGCACCTACACGTGGACGGGTACCGCGATCGGGTCGGACGGCAAGTCCGTACCGGTCGCCGGATCGTTCACGACGGTGGACCCGGGTACGACGACGTCGGTGCGCACCAACATCGGCGACGGACAGGTCGTCGGTATCGGGGCCCCGATCATCCTCCAATTCGACGGACCCATCGCCGACAAGGCCGCGGTCGAGAAGGCGTTGAAGGTGACCACGAACCCGCCGACTCCCGGCGCATGGGCGTGGCTGCCCGACGACCGTGGCGCGCGGGCGCATTGGCGACCGGAGAGCTACTGGGTGCCCGGCACCACCGTCAACGTCTTCGCCGACCTGTACGGCGTCGACTTCGGTGGGGGCGCGTACGGCGCGGGCGACGTGAGCCTGAACTTCACGATCGGCCGCAGCCAGATCGTGAAGGCGCACGCCCCCAGCCATCGCATGCAGGTGGTCCGCGACGGCGTGACGATCATGGACATTCCCGTCAGCTACGGCGAGGGCAACGAGGACCGCAACGTCACCCGCAGCGGCATCCACGTCGTGACCGAGAAGCACGAGGACTTCCTCATGTCGAATCCGCCGTACTACGAGAACGTCCGCGAGCGCTGGGCGGTACGGATCTCCAACAACGGCGAGTTCATCCACGCCAATCCCGCGACCGTCGGGGTGCAGGGCGCCTCGAACGTGACGAACGGGTGCATCAACCTGTCGCTGTCGGACGCCGAGGAGTACTTCGGCACAGCGATGTACGGCGACCCGGTCGAGGTCACCGGCACCCGCATCGACCTCTCGGCCGCGGACGGCGACGTCTACGACTGGGCCATCGACTGGCCGACGTGGCTGTCGATGTCGGCGCTCGCGTGAGTCTCGGGTGAGGCACGGCTGAGTCTCGGCTGGATCGAACGGTCCTGACCGGTGTCGGCGGCGTGGGAAAGTCGATGAACTTCCGACGCGAGGAGATCCGCCATGAGAATGCGCAGGATTCGGACGTTGACGACGATGTGCATCCTGGCTGTCGCAGTGGTGTTCTCGGTGGGGGTGTCCCCGGCCGCCGCGGCGCCGACGCCGACCGTCGTGCTGGTGCACGGCGCGTTCGCGGACACCACGAGCTGGGATCCGGTGGCCGCCGAACTGCGTGGCCGCGGGTACGACGTTGTGGTGCCGTCGAATCCGCTGCGCGGGCCGGCCTACGATTCGGCCGCGATCGAGAAGGCCCTCGCGGACATTCCGGGTCCGGTGTTGCTGGTCGGACACTCCTACGGTGGGGTCGTCATCACCAACACCCACTCGCCCAACGTGGCCGGCATGGTCTACGTGGCCGCCTTCGCCCCCGATCAGGGTGAGCCCGCTCAAGCGGCGCTCAACCCGATCACGTTCCCCGGCAGCCAGTTGCTGCCGCCGGTGCTGCAGGTGGAGGTGGTCGACGACCCGACCACCCCGATCGGCAAGAACCTCGACGGCTACATCGCCGCGGACAGCTTCCACCAGGCGTTCTGCCAGGACGTCTCCGACGCCACCGCCGCCGACATGCTCGCCCACCAGCGGTCGATCGCGGTGGCCGCGAACCTCGAACCGACACAGGACCCGTCGTGGCGGAACCTGCCGACGTGGGCCGTCATCCCCGACCAGGACCGGGTGATCCCGCCGGCGTCCGAGCGGTTCATGGCCGAACGGGCGGGCGCACAGATCACCGAGATTCCGGGCGCGTCGCACGCGGTGCTGGTGTCGCAGCCGGGGCAGGTGTCGGATGTGATCGAGCGCGCGGCAGCGGCACTGTGAGCGTGAGCGCCCCTTCCGCGGCGGATCCGGCGGAGACCGGCCTGCGGGGAAAAGGAGTGGGCGCTCAGGCCGATCGCACCTAGCCTGGTCGGAATGCCCCTGATCGACGCCACCGCTTCTCTGCCGCACCGACCCCACCGAGTCCTGGTGGCCGGGACGTCGGGGTCCGGCAAGACCACTCTCGCGGGCCGAATCGGTGTCGCGCTCGGAGTGCCCCACATCGAGATCGACGGTCTGTTCCACGGTCCGAACTGGGCCCCGCGGCCGGAGTTCGTGACCGACGTCGACCGCTTCAGTTCCGCCGACGCCTGGGCGACGGAGTGGCAGTACCGCACCGTGCGGCCGCTCTTGGCCGAGCGTGCCGACCTGCTCGTCTGGCTCGATCTTCCGCGCCGCACCGTCATGCAACAGGTCGTTCGACGCACGCTGCGGCGCCGACTCCGGCGCGAGAAGCTGTGGAACGGCAACGTCGAGCCGGCGCTGCGGACCTTCTTCACCGATCGCGACCACATCGTGCGGTGGGCATGGCGTACCCACGGCGAGGGCGCGCGGAGGATCGCCGCAGCGCGTGAGCAGCGGCCGGACCTCGTGATCGTGCGCCTTCGCAGCCGCCGCGAGGTCGAGGTCTGGTTCGCGCGCGAACTGGACGGCGGCGTGCGGAACTGAGCCGGACGGGTGGAACCGTCCCGGGTGTCGGCGCGTCTATTGTCTGTGGGCGCCGTCTTCCGTGGACGACGCGGTGCACTCGGGGAGGGGTGACGGGGTGGGATTCGGCGAATCGGCCGGTGGTCGGACGGTCGGCGGTGCGAGTTGGCGGTTCACGGGCCTGGAGTTCCAGGTGCTGTGGAGACAGTTGGGGCGGGACCGGTTGCCGTACCCGCTGTCCTTCCGGCCCGCCGCGGACGACCAGGACGACCTGGATCGGCAGTGCCGCGCGGCCGCACAACATTGGGCGCCGCGGGTCACCGAGCTTCTGCACCACCACCTGACAGTGCTCGCCGAACCCGACATCCGGCTCGAGGTAGCCGGGTTCGCCGGCGCCGGGTTCGACACTCGGATTCGCATGCACGCCGGAATGTGCAGCATCGGAGCGACACTGGCGATCCAGCTGCCCGGTGTCGACGCCGACACCGGCGGCGACGTGTTGATCCACGGGGTCTCGCCCGGCCAGGTCCCGAACGCCGTCGCTGCCGCCCTGCCCGCGGTCCAGGCCGGGTCCCGCGGTGCGCTGCGCTTCCGTCGACGCGACCTCGACTCCTCGACCGGGCCGCTCCTCGTCTCCGCCGGCGCCGGCCGCGTGCGTGACGAGGCGCTGGGGCTGCTGCGACGCCCCCGCACCGGGATCGGTGAGATCACGGCGTTCGCGGGCGTCGCATACGACAGCAGACCCACGGCCGACGGAATCGGTTTGCACTGGCTCGATTTCGACGGTGACGGGCGGTACACGATGCGCGAACCCGACGACGTCGTCGTCGCGCCGGCGGCCACCGCGGAGCTGGCGGAGGAGATACGGCGTCTGGTGGAGGCGATCCGGACCCGCGAGCTCGTGCGCTGACGACTTCCCGTTCCGATGGAACCGATTCCCGCCCTCCTGCGTCTATAGACAGCGAAGGGGTAAACCGGGAGGGAAGCAATGACCGACAACGGTATTCGGTCCGACGGCCGATACGGTGCACGAGAGCGGACGAGAAGCGGCAACGCCGCGCTGCAGGAGCAGATCGATGCCCTGCTCGACGGGCTGCACCGGCAGACGGAGGCACTCGCGGCAGCCCAGGGGGCTGTCGCGGGCACCACCGCACAGGCGCAATCGCCCGACGGACTGGTCCGCGTTACCGTCGACTCGTCCGGGTCGGTGGTGGCGGTGGACCTCGACCCGTCGACGTTCACGCGGACGACGCCCGCACGGCTCGCCGATGTCGTCGCCGCCACGGCCCGTGCCGCCACGGTCGAGGTGCGCGCCCGCGTCGCGGAACTGATGGTGCCGGTCAGCGGCCTGACCGCGAGTCTGCCGGACCTGCCCGACCTGGTGGCCGGGGCACCGAGCCTGCGGAACCTGGTGCCGACGGTGGCAACCGAGTTCACGACCGGCGCCGATGATCCCACCGCGTCCGTCCGGGACGACGACCTGCACGACTGGCGGGCGCCGATCATGCGGGAGGCACACCGTGGCTGACGAGATACGGGTCGACCCCCGGCAATTGCGCGGTGCAGCGCCCCACTTCGACGTCCTCGCCGACCGGCTCACCGATGCGCTGAGCGAGCTCGGTACGACTCTCGACGCCGAGGGTGCGAGCTGGGGAACCGACGCTCCCGGAACGACATTCGCGTCCACGTATGTGGCGGGCTCCGACGGTGCCCGATCCGCGCTGCGCCACCTCACCGAGGTGTTCGCGGGAATCGCGGGCGGATTGCGGGACACCGCGCAGGTGTTCGAGCAGACCGACACCGGATTCGCCGGCACGCTGGGCGGCGGTCGCTGATGGGCATCGAGATCCCCGGTTCGCTACGAACCCTCGCGGCGGTCGCGGTCGGGCAGGACTGGCCGGAGGCCGACGAGACATCGCTGCGTCGACTGTCCGACGCGTGGGAACTCGCCGCAGTCCGCCTCGAGCGAGCCGGCGACGACGGTTCGCGGTCCATCCAGCCGGCATTGGACGCCCTGACCGGCGACGTCAACGAAGCCGTGGCAGGCAAATGGCGGGAGGCCGGGTCCTCGGTCGACGAACTCGTCGCCGCGTGCCGTCAACTCGCCGACTCGTGCGAGAGCACCGCTGCCGACGTCGAACACGCGAAACTCTCCATCATTGCCGCGTTGGGCCTGCTCGCGGTGGAGATCGCGTCGCTCCTCGCGGCCGCGGCCGGAACACTGGGGGCGAGCGCGGCGGCCATCCCGGCAGCCGAGATAGCCACCCAACTCACCGTCCGGATGATCCTGCAGGAACTCATCGGCAAACTCGGCCGCGAGATGGCGGTGGCCGTGCTCCGTGACGGGGGCCTGTCCGCCGGTATCCAGTTGATGCAGATGGCCGAGGGCAATCGGGACCGATTCGACACGGCCGCGCTCGAGAAGGACGTGTACGGAACCGTCGTGTCGACGGCGGTGTCCAGCCCGCTCGGAGGTTCGCAGGTCAACGATCTGCTCGTGGACGGGATCGCGAGTGTCGCCGAGCGCGGGATGGTCTCCGCGGGGCAGGGCATGGCGGCCGGCATGATCGGTGCGCATGTCGGGGAGGATGCCAAGGCCGCACTGGGGGAGCAGTCGCCGCCCGAACCACCCAGCGGTGCAAGCTCGTTGAACATGAACTAGACGGGGACCGTCCGCCTCACCAGCGGTTGCGGACCTCCTCGGCGAATCCGAGGAGGTCCGTGACCTCGACCCGGCTGCCGTCGTCGAGCACGACGTGCCCGGTGAACCGGCCGAACACCTGGTGCTGGATGGAGCGCAGCACCTTCAGGTCCGTCGACGCGGCCCGGTCGATGATCGGCTCGAACGTCATCTCGAACCGCCCGTCGTTGCTGCTGAACTTCCAGGGGGCGCCGTCGTAGGTGCCCTCGGGCAGGTGGAACGTCACCCGGTCCAGCTTGTGCGCGACGCCGTCCACGAACACCATGTTCTCGCTCGCCGCGGACGTGTCGCCGAACCCGTACCCGATGTTGAAGCCGAACCGGCGGTCGTCGACGACACCCGACGCGGACCCCCAGTACCAGACGTTGTCGTAGGTCCACACGCCGCGACCCCAGTCGAACACGCCGAAGGCCGTCGTCGGATCGAAGGCGAAAGTCTCTGCACCGACAGAGATCTCGCCGCTCGCCGGCATACAGTTGATCTTCTGGTTGTAGTAGAACGCCTTGTAGTCCTTGGGGAACGGTGTCGCGATCACCATCCGGTCGGGAGCGGAGCCTGCGGAGTGACCCGGGGTCGACGGCTGCTCCAGACGCAGTTCGCCCCGCAGGCCACGGCCGCGGTCGAAGCCCGGGTGGTCGATGCTCAGCACCCGGGCGCCGTCGATGTGCCGGAACGTGATCCGCATCTTCCTGCGGTCCACCACGACGTCGCCGTCGTCGGCGCTCGCCGGCAGGCCCATCCGCCCCATCGGGAACGGGAGCATGACGTTCTCGGTGGACTCACGTCGGCCGCGGAAGTCGAGCCACGACACCCCAAGCAGGCCCATGTAGCCGTTGTCGGCGACGGTGAGTGCCAGCCCGTGGTCGGGGGTCAGGACGCAGTAGTAGTCCCATTCCTTGATCCGCCACGACGGTGCCGCCACGGCGGCTCGGTCGTAGCGGCGCACCTCGGCGCCGGCCCACCCGGCCTCGGCGAGGCGCCCGCGCGCGTCGAGAAGCGGACCCGGCTGCAATCGGTGCTGCATGCCGCGAGGCTACCGGGATCAGTCGGTGGTGCGGTGGAAACGACCGGGTTCGGCCTGATCGCGCGGCTTGACGATGATCTGGTCCAGGTTCACGTGCGGCGGACGCGACGCGACGAACCCGATGATCTCGGCGATGTCCTCCGCCACGAGCGGGGTGATGCCCTCGTACACCTTGGCCGCGCGCTCGGCGTCGCCGTCGAACCGCACCAGCGAGAACTCGGTCTCCACCGCGCCCGGTGCGATCTCGGTCAGCCGCACCGGCTTGCCCAGCAACTCGCCGCGCAGGGTGCGGTGCAGGACGGCCTGCGCGTGCTTGGCCGTGGTGTAACCCGAACCGTTGTCGTACGCGGAGAACGCCGCGACCGACGTGATCGTGACGACCAGGCCGTCGCCGGACTCGATCAGTTTGGGCAGCAGCGCCTTCGTGATGCGCAACGTCCCGAGGACGTTGGTCTCCCACATCCAGCGCCAGTCGTCGAGGTCCGCCTCGAGCACCGGGGCGAGACCCTTCGCGCCGCCGGCGTTGTTGACGAGCAGGTCGACGCGGGGGAGCACCGCGCAGAACGCGTCCACCGAGTCCTCGTCGGTGACGTCCAACTCGAGCGCGGTGCCGCCGATCTCGGCGGCGATGGCCTCGAGACGGTCCAGGCGGCGCGCCCCGAGGACGACGTGAAATCCCTGCTCGGCGAGGGTGCGTGCGGTGGCTTCCCCGATGCCGGAGCTCGCTCCGGTGACGACGGCGACGCGGGTGTCCGGTGACAGGCTCATGGCTCGATGGTAGTGCCGACACGAACCCGGGGTAGGGGACGGGGCTGGGGGTGTGCGGCGGCAGATGCTAGCTTGATCGTCATGTCGTCCGGTATCTCCTCCGCACCGCGGGTCACCTACGTGACCGCCGCGCTGGGGTCCCGGCTGCCGCTGGCTCGGGAACTCTGTTGTCCCTGCCGCGCTTCCCTCAGCTGATTCCGCGCTGCCGGTACTCCCGTTCGTGCTGATCGCCCGCCCCTCCGGTGGGACCTGATCTTCGTCGCAGCGCGTCACCCGACCGTGTCGACAGCCGTCCCCTATGGGGCGGGGCAAGGACAGACTCATGCTCACCGCAGCGCCTCACGCCACCCGAACGAGACCCGTGACCGCTCGAACGGCCACGTCGAGAACCGCACGTCCCGGGGCGACCCGCCCCGCCACCCGGCCACGAATCGTGGCGCCCACCCTCGGGATCGCCGACGGTCCGGCCGCCGCGGTGTTCCGCGTCGCCGCGGCCGGTGGGCCCCTGTCCCGCGACGAGGCCACGCGCGCAACAGGTTCGAGTATCGCGACCGTCAACCGGCACGTGTCGGCGATGCTGGCGGTGGGACTCCTGCGTGAGCGGCCCGACCTCGCCGCGGCCGGCACGGTCGGGCGTCCGCGGATTCCCTTCGAGGTGGACCACGAGTCCTACCTCACCGTCGGCATCCACATCGGCGCCGTCGTCACCAGCGTGATCGCGTCGGACCTGCGGGGCAGGATCCTCGGTGCCGTCGAGATCCCGACACCACGTGGCGCGTCGGGGGCGGCACTCGCCACCATCACCGGCAGCGCCCGCAGTTTCGCGTCCCGCTGGCACCGGCGGCGGCCCCTGTGGGTGGGGGTGGCGCTCGGCGGTCGCGTGGATCCGGAGACCGGTGTGGTCGACCATCCCCGCCTCGGCTGGACCGACGCGCGGGTCGGTGACGTGGTCGGAGCCGGATTCGGTCTGCCCGTCTCGGTCGCCGCCCACGTCGAGGCGATGGCCGCGTCCGAGCTGTTGTTGACGCCGCAGCGCGCCGACAGCGCCGAGGTGCGGGGCAGTGGGCTGTACTTCTATGCGCGCGAAACGGTCGGTCTGGCACTGACTCTCGACGGGAAGGTGCACACTCCGAGCGCAGGCCCCGGGTCGATCGCGCACCTGCCGACCGGCTCGGACGTGCAGTGCGACTGCGGGGCGACGGGCTGCCTCGAGGCCGCCGTCAGCGATCGCGGGGTGCTCCTCGCGGCCCGCCGCGCCGGTGTCCTGTCCGGCGGCGACGTGCTGCCGCCGATCGCCGCGCTGTATCGCGCGGCGCGAGCGGGTTCGACTCCGGCGCAGGAGATCCTGACCGAACGCGCGCGGGCACTCGGCGGGGCGGTCGCGATGCTGCGCGACCTGTTCAATCCGGACCGGGTGATCCTCGGTGGGCAGGCGTTCACCGACTACCCCGAGGCGGTCCCGCAGGTGGCGCAGGCGCTGTCCCGAGCTTCCCGGGTTGGCGGATCCGACGTGCGCATCACCGGATTCGGCAATCGGGTCCAGGAGCACGCGGCCGGTGTCGTCTCGCTCAGCTCGCTGTACTCGAATCCGCTGGCCGCCATGCGGAAGGCGACCGTGCCGATCTGATCCCCACGGCCGCCGGCCGGTCAGAAGTACTGTGCCTGCGTGGTCCGCGCCATCGACGTCAGCATCTGTGGCAGCCGGGACAGTGCCCGCTGGTCCTTCGAGGGCGCGGTACTTCGGCAGCATCTGCTCGGTGATGTAGATCCGACAGTCGTTCAGGTCCAGGCCGGCCTCACGGGTCGCGGTGGCGAGCCGGAACTGTCAGGGTGGCGACCAGGGCGCCGGTGATCAGCTTCCTCATCGCCGCGCCTCCTCGAACCTGCCGACGAACCAGTCGACGTTCTGCATCCCCAGCAACTCGGTGCTGACCCGCCACGGGTTGGTCAGGACGTCCGAGAGGCCGCAGACACTCGGGTCGACCGTGACCTCGGTGCCGCCGGCGCGGTACGCCGCGACGAGCTGCTCGACGTCGGAGTAGGGAACCAGGAAGTCGTCGCGGCACGACGTCATCAGCACCGGAGCCTTCGGGGCCTGCTGCCCCATTCGGTTCTCGGCGTACGCCCGGGCGAAGACCGGGTTGTCGGCCGGACGGCCGTGTGTGTACAGCGCGGACAGCGGCACGAACGGCATGAGCAGGTAGGTCTGCTGGCACGTGCGGTTGAAGACGTCGGCGAGCTGCCTGCCGAGGGGAGTCAGTTCCTCGTCGAGATCGATCTCGGGGTAGCGGGCCGCGTAGCCCAGCGAGTTCGCGAACACGAACCCCGCGCCGATACCACCGTCGGCCTTGCGTTCGAATGTGGCGCTGTCGACCACCATCGCCTGCAGGACGGTGCCGACGACATTGAGTTCGGGTGCGTACGTCGCCTGCTTCTCAGCCGCGAAGCCGGCCGCGACACCACCACCGGCGATGCCGTAGATGCCGACCGGGGTGGCGGGGGCGAAGCCCGCCTCGGGCAGCGCGAGCGCGGCCCGCAGACCGTCGAGCGTGGCGGCTCCGGAGAACCGGCCGATCGAGAAGCCGTTGGGGACCGGGTCACCGTCGTTGGCGGTGTCGCTCATCATCACCGCCCAGCCGTTGCCGAACATCTGCGCGACGGGCCCGAGTGCGGAGAACAACGCCGGATCGTCCTGGTCTCCGCCGGTCCATTGGGTGCTCGGCATGCAGCCCGGGCCGAGGCTGTCGTTGGCCTCCGAGTAGCCGATGAGCTTGCGGTCCTGCGGCGCGGTGCCGTCCTCCGGGATCATCAGCATGCCGGTGTTGACCACGCGGGTGCCGTCGAAGTCGGTGGTGACGTACATCAGCTGGTAGCCGCGGATGTGTGCCGGTTGCACGCCGTACACCTGGACCGTCGCCGGGCGGGCCTTCAACAGCGTGCCCGCGGGTGCGTCGCCGACCGGAGGGGCCTGGTACCACGGGTCGGACACGGGATGGCGCGGCCGCCACTGCTCGGGCGGGGCGATCCGGCCGTCGGTGAATGTGCTCAGCACGAACGGGCTGAATACCTCGTCGAGGCCGACCGGGTCCGGTGCCGCGGTGGCCGCCGGCGCACCGGCGAGCAGGGCCACGGCGGCCACCACCGTCGCGACCGACGTCGTTCGAAGCATGCTCGAGATCCCCCAATATGTCGTTCGTTCCAGTTCGGCCCGCTACTGCTGCGGCGACCCCCGTCGCCGCGATTCCGCCTGTGCCCGAGCGATCCCACCGTGCTCGAGGCCTGCCAGGCGTGACTCACCCGACCACACACATCTTTTGTTGTTACGCAACGTTACGGACAGATTCCCTGCGAGGTGCTCCAACGCGCCGGGAATGTTCCGGCGTTGTGCCGGCAGTGGAACCGGCAGGACGTGTGCGGCGTCGAGTGGAGCCTGCCCCTCGATCTCGACGGACCAACGGCGGTTGCCGCCGCGCAGCCGCCAGGTCTCGTCGGACACTCGCGCGTGGACCGGGGACGTGAGCGGGTTGCCGAGTCGCACGAGGGTGCCGTCGGGCAGCAGCACGACGACGGCCGTGACCGTGGTGCCCAACGGTCCCGCGTCGACCTGACCGCCGGCGAAGGCGACGCACGCCCGCGGATCCTCGAACGCCTGGGCCTGCCCCCACCACCAAGCCGCCGGGAAACCTCCACGGCCCCAGTTCTTCTCGCCGTACACCTGCGCGCCGTCGAGGTTCCAGTGCTCGCCGCCGACCACCGCCCACCCCTCGGCGCGGCCGCCGAGCAGCCACGGATGCCAGTACTGGTTGAGTGCCGGCACGGTGTGGAACCCGCTCGACCCGCCGAGACGACGACGCGGCCACGGGACCGGCGCGGTGATGCGGACGTCGAGACGGGCGTCGGGCGCGAGGTCGACGCGGACCCGGTCCCCGGTGCCGCGGAACGCGTCACCCGCGACGGCGCCGAGCCGGTCGGGGTCGGCCCGGGCCTCGGGATGAGCTGCGGTGCGGAGGAACCCGCCGGGGTGCGCCGCGAAGCCGAGCGTGGCCCAGTGTCCGTCGTCGGCGCGGTTGATCCCGGCGAGCGCGATCAGCACCCTGCCCGTCTCGCGCTGCGTGAACCGCCAGAAGTAGCCCTCCATCGCGACGTCGTGCGCGGTCAGCGGGTTCCCGAACGGCACGTCGGCGCCGGTGCTGCGGTAGCGCGCGAGGAGACCGGGCATGTCGCGATGCTAGGTCGAGACGGGGCGAATCCGCAGGCAGTCGGCCGTATCCGTTACAGCGGCAGGGTGGTCTCGGCGAGCCCGTCCGGGGCTCCGCGGCGCCGGAACCACTCCTGCCCGAACGCGGCCCGCAGCTGCTCGGCCGGCATCTGCAGGAACGGACCGAAGTCGCCGATCTGCGTCTCGTGGGCATGCATCGCGGCGCGCTTGGCCTCCAGCGCCGCACTGACGTCGACGACCGTGGTGATCTCGTCGTCGGACAGACCGAAGGTGTCGAAGTCGGGCGGGGTCGCCTCCTCGCTCCACTCCGGGTTGGCCGCCATCATGCGTCGGATGTGATCGCGGCTGACCGCGGCCTCGTACACGTGCGGCACGTTCGCGAGTTCGGCCGCGCGCACCCCGACATGGTGGACCTGCACGTGATCGGGGTGGCCGTAGCCGCCGTTGGGGTCGTAGATCGTCAACACGTCCGCGGACTCCTCGACGAGGATCTCCGCGAGCCGCGCCGCGGCGGTGTCGACGTCGACGTTGCAGAAGGCGTCCGGATTCGCGTTCTCGGGTGTGCCCGCCATCCCCGAATCGGCGTAGTGCAGCATCACCACGCGGTGTGCGCCCAGCACGCTCGTCGACGCCTCGAGCTCGCGCCGGCGGCGCTGCGCGAGCGTCTCGCCGTCCGCGAGCAGGCCGTCGGGCACCTCACCGAGCGCGCCGTCGGTGGCGGTGACCACGACGACTCGATGACCGGCGTCCGCCGCCTGCCGCATCACCCCGCCCGTCACGAACACCTCGTCGTCGGGGTGGGCATGGAAACAGACCAGAACGCTCATGCGGAAAATGCTTACACGCTGGTCGCCGTGCGGGGCAAGGGTGCGAAACTCTCCTGCGACACCCACCTACCGGCCGTCAGGAGAAACACCGGCAATGATCGGCACCTACCGGGAGATCTTCTCCGCCCGCGGTTCCGCCGCGTTCTCCGTTGCCGGGTTCGTCGCCCGCCTGCCGATCGCGATGGTCGGTATCGGCATCGTGACGATGCTGTCGCAGTTGCGCGGCGACTACGGGCTCGCCGGTGCGCTGTCCGCGGTGTTCGCGCTCTCGTACGCCGCGATCACCCCGCTCGTGTCCCGCGCCGTCGACCGCTACGGGCAACGGCGCGTGCTGCCGGCCGCGTCGGCGATCAGCGCGTGCGGGCTGGGCGCGATGCTGCTGTGCGTGCGGTTCGAGGCACCCGATTTCGTGCTGTTCCTGCTCGTGATCCCCGCCGGGTGCATGCCGACGATCGGCGCGATGGTCCGCGCCCGCTGGACCGCGCTGTACCGCGGGCAGCCGCAGTTGCGCACGGCGTTCGCGTTCGAATCCGTCCTCGACGAGGTGTGTTTCATCGCCGGCCCGGTGGTCTCGGTCGGTCTGTCGGTGTCGGTGTTCCCCGAGGCCGGACCGCTGGTGGCGCTGATCCTGCTCGTGATCGGCACCTTCGCTCTCGTCGCGCAGCGCGGCACCGAACCGGCAGTGCGCGATCGCCGCGAGCATGTCGGGGGCTCGGTGGTCCGCAACCCGGCGATGTGGGCCCTGGTGGCCGTGATGCTCGGGATGGGCACCATCTTCGGCACCGTCGACGTCGTGAGCATCGCGTTCGCGACCGAGCGCGGGACGCCGGCGACGGCGACCGTCGCCCTGGCACTGTTCGCGACCGCGTCCGCGGTGGCCGGCATCGTGTTCGGGGCGCTGCGTCCCGGTGCGGCGCTGCGTCGCCAGCTGGTGTTCGCGACCGCCGCGGTCGCCGCGCTGTTGTGGCCGCTGCTACTGGTGGATTCGATGCTCACCCTCATCGGGGCCCTCGCGCTCGCCGGTATCAGCGTCGCCCCCACCATGATCGTGGCGACGACGCTCGTCGAATCGGTGGTCCCGCACGACAAGCTCACCGAGGGCATCACCTGGACCGTGACCGGACTGGGCGTCGGCGTGGCCGTCGGATCCGCGTTCGCCGGGCAGATGATCGACCATTTCGGCACCCGCGCGGGCTTCGCGGTGGCCGTCGCGTCGGGCGCCCTCGCGTTCGTCGTCGCGCTCGGCGCGTACCTCCTGCGCCGCGCGAAGTGAGCCGTCCCCCTAGGGTGGCCGCATGGCCATTCGTGAAACCGTCGGTGCCGACGGCACCACCCTCGTCTATCGAACGTTCGGTAACCCGGATGCGCGCCCGCTGGTGCTGCTGCACGGCTGGGCGCAGTCGTCGCGCTGCTGGGGCGACGACGTCCTCGCCGCGCTGTCGGAGCAGTACCGGGTGATCGCCGTCGACCTGCGTGGCCACGGCTACTCCGACGCCCCCGCCACGGGCTACGACGACTCCGCGAACTGGGCCGGTGACGTCGACGCGGTGCTGACGGCGGAGGGCGTCACCGCGGGCGCGGTCCTGCTGGGCTGGTCGTACGGCGGCCTGGTGATCTGCGACTACCTGGCCGCGCACGGCACCGCGGCCGTCGACGGCGTGGTGTTCGTCGGCGCGATCACGAGCATCGGCCGAGGCGAGGCGGGTGGTGCGGTCGGTTCGGCGATGAAGGCCGCGATTCCCGCTTCCATGGCCGAGGATCCGCGCACCGCGATCACTGCGCTGGGCAGCTTCGGCACCGCGCTCACCGGCCCGATCGACGACGCCGACGGCGGCGGCAAGGGGGCATGGTCGCAGTCACTGTTCGGCGCGAGCCTGTCCACCCCGCCGCGGGTACGGTCGGCGCTGTTCCGGCGCTCGGCGAGCCACGACGACGTGCTGCGCGGCCTCGATGTCCCCGCGCTGGTGCTGCACGGCACCGCGGACGCCGTCGTCGACATCTCCGCAGGTGAGCACGCCGTCGCGCTGATTCCGGACGCGACCGCGTCGTACTGGGAAGGCTGTGGGCACGGCCCGTTCGTGGAGGATCCGGCTCGGTTCGTCAGCGAGGTCCGGGCCTTCTGCGACGGGATCGGCGAGGGCATCGGCGCCGGGGGAGTGGGAGATGTCCCCTTCTCCGAGAGGACATCCGGCGCAATTACCTCATGACGGAGCGACAAGGCAGTATGGACGCGTGACACCCAAGCACAGCAGCGCGGAGCCCAAGAAGGTCGCCGTACTCTCCGTACACACGTCGCCGCTGGCACAGCCCGGCACCGGCGACGCGGGCGGAATGAACGTGTACGTGCTGCAGACCGCGATCCAGCTCGCGCGCCGCGGCGTGGAGGTCGACATCTTCACGCGGGCGACGTCGTCCGCCGATCCGGTCGTGCAGGACGCCGCGCCGGGTGTCCGTGTCCGCAACGTCGCCGCCGGCCCGTACGAGGGCCTCGACAAGCACGAGTTGCCCACACAGCTGTGTGCGTTCGCGGCGGGTGTGCTGCGCGAAGAGGTGCGGCACGAGCCCGGTTACTACGACCTGGTGCACTCCCACTACTGGCTGTCCGGACAGGTCGGGTGGCTGGCTCGCGACCGGTGGGGGGTGCCGCTGGTCCACACCGCGCACACCCTCGCGGCGGTGAAGAACGCCTCGCTCGCCGAGGGCGACACCCCCGAGCCGGCGGCCCGGCAGATCGGTGAGCAGCAGGTGGTCGCCGAGGCCGACCGGCTGATCGCGAACACCGCCGACGAGGCCGCACAACTCGCGTCGATCTACGGTGCGTCCCCGGACAAGGTCGACGTCGTCGCACCGGGCGCCGACCTGTCGCGCTACCGGCCGGGCGATCGCCTGGCGGCCCGCGCCGCGCTCGGCCTCGACCCCGCCGAGACGATCGTGACGTTCGTCGGGCGCATCCAGCCGCTCAAGGCCCCCGACGTCCTGCTGCGCGCCGCCGCCGAGGTGATCGCCCGTGAGCCGGACCTGCCGCTGCGGGTACTGGTGGTGGGCGGGCCGTCCGGCACGGGGCTCGAACGCCCCGACTCGCTGATCGAGCTGGCCGAGGCGCTCGGTGTCCGGGCGCGGGTGACTTTCCTGCCGCCGCAGCCGCCGGACCGGCTGGCCGAGGTGTACCGGGCGTCGAATCTCGTTGCAGTGCCCAGCTATTCGGAGTCCTTCGGTCTGGTCGCGATCGAGGCCCAGGCTTGCGGGACCCCGGTGATCGCCGCCGACGTCGGTGGTCTGGGCGTCGCGGTGCGTAACCGTGAGACCGGTCTGCTGGTCAGCGGTCACCGGACCGACGACTGGGCGTCGGCGCTGCAGTCGTTGGTGACCGCGCCCGAGCTGCTGGACGAGCTGGCGGCGCGCGCGCCCCGGCACGCCGAGAACTTCTCGTGGGAGCACACCGCCGAGGGGCTGCTCGCGAGCTATCGCGCCGCGCGCGCGATGTACGACCGGATCGACGGCGGCGAGTTCTCGCCGCGCAGGTCGCGTGGGCTGTGGAAGCTGCGTCGGACGAGTGGAGTGCGGGCATGAGCGAACTGGAACGGACGGCCGACGTCATCGATGCCGCGCTGAAGGAGCGCGAGCTCGACTACAGCCGCCAGGGCGAGAACCAGTTCGTCGTCGAGTTGCCCGGCGAGCACAAGCTCGAGACGACGACCCTGCTCACGGTCGGCAACCACGGTGTGCGCGTCGAGGCCTTCGTGTGCCGCAAGCCGGACGAGAACTTCGAGGGCGTCTACAAGTACCTCCTGCGCCGAAACCGCAGGCTGTACGGGGTGCACTACACGATCGACAAGATCGGGGACATCTACCTGGTGGGCCGCATCTCGTCTCATGCGGTGAACGGGGACGAGCTGGACCGGGTCCTCGGCCAGGTTCTCGAGGCCGCGGACGGCGACTTCAATGTCCTGCTCGAGCTGGGGTTCGCGTCGTCGATCAAGCGGGAGTGGGCGTGGCGGGTGTCGCGCGGCGAGTCACTCGCGAACCTGCAGCCGTTCAAACACCTCGTCGAGGGGCAGGACGGCGCCGCGAACGGCCCCGGCTGGGCCGTCGATCCCGGGTCTCGCTGACGTAGCGCGAGCCCTTCCGGCCGTTATCCGGCCGAGATTTCGTGACCCCGTTCACCAAAATCATGTGATCCGGGTCATATAACGGATATGCAACGACGCGGTAGTCGTTCGCGATTCTTGGCGCTTGAACTGCCACTTTTACCAGCTCATGGACCTTTTTGCGTACGGGCGTCTCACAAAATCGACCCGTGACCTTTCCGTGATGGGTGCCTACGGTTGTAACCAGCACGAGATGAACGAACTCGGAGCAAGCAGCACCGGCAAGACATGCAACACACGTAAGACACCGGCCCGCCGCCGCTGACTCTGCCCCGCGGGATCGGAACGAGAAGACCTTCGAGGGGCAGAGGCGAGGCCACCAGAGCCCGGATCGATCAATCGGATCGTCCGACGGCCGCCTCGCCAGCAACATGGAGAGGATCCACCCCCAATGGCAAAGTTCAACGTCAAGCGCACCCTCGGTACCGTCGCCGCCACCGCCGCCCTCGTCGCCGCCCCGTTCGCGATGAGCGTCGGCACCGCCAACGCCGCGTCCGGCAACTGGGACGCCGTCGCGCAGTGTGAGGCCAGCGGCAACTGGGCCGCGAACACCGGCAACGGCTTCTACGGCGGCCTGCAGTTCACCCAGAGCACCTGGAACGCGTTCGGTGGCTCGGGTATGGCGCACCAGAACTCCCGCGAGGAGCAGATCCGCGTCGCCGAGAACGTGTTGGCCGGTCAGGGCCGCGGCGCATGGCCGGTGTGCGGTCAGTACCTCTGAGCCTGACCGCCCGCCGGGGTTGATCGCCCCTCGCGGCACCCCCACGGCAACTGAAGGGACCCTTCGAGCGCTCCGAGCGCACGAAGGGTCCCTTCGTCCGTTCTGTCGGTAGAGTCGGGCCATCTTGTGACTGCGGTCACAGGCGTATATGTTTCGGTCGGTAACGGTTAGTTCCGCCTGGTGCGCCCCACTCGAAGGAGATCCATGAGCTTCCGCAGTCCCTTCCCCGACGTCGAGATTCCCGACCTGAGTGTGTACGACTTCCTGTTCGGTTCGATCGACGCCGCGGATCTCGATCGTCCGGCGATGATCGACGGAGCGTCGGGTGCGGTCACCGACTATCGGACCCTGATCGGGCACGTGAACGCTGTCGCGGGAGCCCTCGCGGCCCGCGGCCTGCGGGTCGGTGACGTGGTGGGTCTGCACTCGCCCAACGTGCCGGCATTCGCGTCGGTGTTCCACGGGATCCTGCGGGCCGGCGGCGCCGCGACCACGATCAATGCCCTCTACACCGCCGACGACATCGCCAAGCAGCTCACCGACTCGCACGCGAGGTTCCTGATCACCGTCTCGCCGCTGCTGGCGCAGGCCAAGGAGGCTGCGGCCGCCGTCGGGATCGACGACGAGCACCTGATCGTCCTCGACGGCGCCGACGGTCATCCGTCGCTGCGGGACCTGCTCACCGCCGGCGCCCCGCCGCCGCAGGTGTCGTTCGACCCGGCCACACACCTGGCGGTGCTGCCGTACTCGTCGGGCACCACCGGCCGGCCCAAGGGCGTCATGCTCACGCACCGGAACCTCGTGGCCAACGTGTGCCAGATCCATCCGCGAATGGGTATCGCGTCGGACGACAAGATCCTCGCGGTGCTGCCGTTCTTCCACATCTACGGCATGACCGTGCTGCTCAACGCGGCGTTGTACGAGCGCGCGAGCCTGGTGACGATGCCGAGGTTCGACCTGGTGGAGTTCCTGCGGATCGTCGCCGAACAGAAGTGCACCTACATCTTCGTCGCGCCGCCGGTCGCGGTCGCGCTCGCCAAGCATCCCCTGGTGGACCAGTACGACCTGTCGAGTGTGCACACCATCTTCTCCGGCGCCGCGCCGCTCGACGAGGAACTCGGCAAGGCCGTCGCGAACCGGCTCTCGTGCCGCGTGCGTCAGGGCTACGGCATGTCGGAGATGAGCCCGGTCTCGCATGCGATCCCGTTCGACCGCGACGACATCGTCCTGAGTTCGGTGGGCCCGACCATCGCGAACATGGAATGCAAGCTCGTCGACCCCGCCACCGGCGAGGAGGTCGACTACCCGGCCGAGGGCGTCAGCGAGCCCGGCGAGCTGTGGTGCAAGGGCCCGAACATCATGGTCGGCTACCTGGGCAACGAACAGGCCACCCGCGACACCCTCGACGCCGACGGCTACCTGCACACCGGCGACATCGCCACCGTCGACGCCGGCGGCGTGGTCACGATCGTGGACCGGCTCAAGGAGCTGATCAAGTACAAGGGCTACCAGGTGCCGCCCGCCGAACTCGAGGCGCTGCTGCTCACCCACCCGCTCATTGCGGACGCCGCGGTCATCGGGGTCCTCGACGACGAGGGCGAGGAGGTCCCGAAGGCGTTCGTCGTCCGCCAGGCCGACGCGGACCTCGACGAGGACGGCGTGATCGCGTTCGTCGCCGAACGGGTGTCCCCGCACAAGAAGGTCCGCAGGGTCGAGTTCATCGACGTGGTCCCGAAGTCCGCGGCGGGCAAGATCCTCCGCAAGGATCTGCGCGCCGGCGAGTCCGCACGGAGCTGACGGTTCACCACCACCGTCGTTGCTCCTCCACGGGTCGTCCGCGGGGGAGCAACGTTCGGTCCAGGTGACCGACGGCCGTCGCGAGGGTCGAATTCTCGCCGGTCAGCGGCGCACCCGGCTCACCGCGCCACCTCCAGTTCGGTGGGGTCGGAGGCCCGGCCGGACCGCGGGAAGAACAGCGACAGGACGGTGCCGGTGAGCAGCAGCCCTGCGCACACCGACACGGCGCGGGAGTACCCGGCGACGAGCGCGACGTCGGCCGGGCCGGCCGCGTTCGAGGTGACCGCCGCCGCGATGCTGACGAGCGCAGCCAGGCCGACCGACCCGCCGATCTGGCGGGATGCGCTGAGCAACCCCGACGCCATGCCCACCTCGCCGGGCGGTGCGTCCGCGGTCGCGACATTGCTGAGCGGCATGAACGACAGCCCGATCCCGACGCTGGCCGCGAGCGAGGGCAGCAGCACCGTGGTGACGTACCCGCCCCCGACGCCGATCATGGAGAAGCCGAGCATCCCGACTGCGGCGAGGGCGGTACCGAGGATCAGCAACGGGCGGGCGCCGTAGCGCGGCAACAGTTTCGAGGACCCGATGATGCCCACGACGAGCCCGAGGCAGAAGGGCAGGAACGCGAGCCCGGTCGCGGTGGGCGAGAATCCCAGGCCCCGCTGCATGTACAGCGAGACGAAGTAGAACGCGCCGAACTGCCCGGCGCACACGACGCACATGATCGCGTTCGCGAGTCCGATTCGCGGGCGCAGCAGTGTCGAGAACCGGACGAGCGGGTCGGTGGTGCGCGTCTCGACCGCCACGAACGCGGCGAGGAGGGCGACGGTCGCACCGGCGCCGCCGAGCACGAGGGGCGATGTCCATCCGCGGGACTCGGTCGCGATGACGGTGCCGACCAGCGCCGTCAGGCCCGCCGTCGCCAGCACGGCGCCGGGCAGATCCAGTGCGGAACCGGCGGATCGACTGGTCCGCGGCAACCCTTGCCGGGCGGTCACGGCGGCGATCAACGCGACGGGCGCGCCCGCGAACATCACCCAACGCCAACTCAATCCCTGCGTGAGCACGCCGCTGAGCACCACGCCGAGCGCGCCGCCGAGGGCCGAGCACAGCGCGCCGACACCGAACGCCTTCGCCCGCGCAGCGCCGTCGGGGAACGCGGCGCTGAGCGCGGCGAGGCCGGCGGGGGCGATCATCGCGGCGCCGACGCCCTGTAGAGCTCGCGCTGCGACGAGCAGTCCCGCGGTGGGTGCGAACGTCCCCGCGATACTGACGACGCCGAACAGGAGCAGTCCGGCGACGAGGATGCGCCGGGTGCCGGCCACGTCGCACAGGCGTCCACCGAGCAGGAGCAGGCCACCGAACGCGAGGGCGTAGGCGTTGACCACCCACGACAGATCGGCGTCGGCGAAGTGCAGTGAGCGCTGGATGTCGGGGAGGGCGACGTTGATGACGGACATGTCGAAAGCGACGAGGAACTGTGCGGCCGCGGCCGTCGCCAGCACGAGGCCGGTCCGGGTGCCGGTCCGCGTCGGGGTCGATGTCATCGCAGGTCTCCAATTTGTATACGCGTTCTCATAATTTGTTAGGTTTACCTTGCTCGGGCGGATGGGGCAAGGGGTTCGTGCACAATGACGCCGTGACTCCCGCGCCCGTCCCCCCAGCCGGTCACGGCGCGCCGCGACGCGGGAGACCGCCGACCCTGTCCGCCGACCGCATCGTGGTGGAGGCGCGTCGGCACCTCGAAGGCGGTGGTCTGGCGGCGCTGAGCATGCGGGCATTGGCGAAGAGTCTGGGAACCACGCCTATGGCCCTGTACCGGCACGTGGGCGACAAGGAGCAGCTGGTCGGCCTCGTGCTCGACGAGTACTCGCGGGACTTGGCGGGCGTGGAACTGCCCGCGGATCCGGAGCCCCGGCTCCGCGAGGTCTTCCTGGCGATCTTCGACAAGCTCGCTGCCGAGTCCTGGATTCTCGAGCTGCTCCAGCGGGGTGGGCGAGGAGGGGCGGGCGCTCTGGTGCTGGTGGACCGCGCGATCGCGGCGGGACGGGAACTCGGGATGGACGACCGTCGGGCGCTGCTGTGTTACCGGACGTTGTGGAACTACACCCTCGGGTCACTGCTGAACATCCGTGAGCCGGCACCCGCAGGGGAGGGGGCCGGCATCTCGCCGCTCACCGCGAAGATCCGGGAGGTCGGGCCTGGTCAGCTGCCGGTGTTGCACGCGGTCGCGGAGGACTGGCCGTCGGGTACGACCCGGGAGAACTACCTGGACGGGTTAGACGTCCTGATCGGCGGTTACGTCCGGCGATTCGGCGATCGCGAGGGCCGGCGCCCGGAAGGCACTTAGGTTTACCTAAACCAGTTTGTATACTTCGCGCATGTCGATTGCATGCGAGTCTCGGCCGTTACCCGGTCCGCGGGCGGTCGAGTACCCCTACTCGATGACGACCGGGACGCATCGGTGCTCGATCCGGCAGTCGTGGCGCCCGCACAGCCATCCCGAGCACGAACTGCTGTGGGGGCCGACGGGGGGAAGCCTCCAGGTGACGGTGGGGGGCGTCGACTGGATCGTGCCGCCCGACACCGGAGTGTGGGTGCCGGCCGGAACGGTGCATGCCGCCGTGGCGGGCCCGGGCACCACGTTCTACTGCACGTTCTTCCGACCCGAGGCGCGGGTGTGCCCCTGGACGCAGCCCGGCCTGTTCGAGGTCAGTCCGCTGTTGCGGGAAGTGCTGCTGCACATGCACCGCGAGAACATGCCGGATGCGGCGCGGGCCCGCGCCGAGCAGGTGGCGTTCGACATGCTCGCGCCGCTCGACGAGACGACCGACGTCGTGCCGATGCCCGCCGATCCCCGGGCCCGGGTGGTGGCCGAGGCGTTGCTCGCCAATCCCGGCGACCGGCGGAGCCTCGCGGAATGGTCCGAATCGGCCGGCGCCAGTGTCCGGACGCTGACCCGGGTGTTCTCGCAGGGGACCGGAATGACCTTCGCGCAGTGGCGCACCGACGTCCGGATCCGCGCCGCGGTCCGCTACCTCGAGGCGGGGGTGCCTGTGTCCGTCGTCGGTCGGCGGGTCGGCTACGACACCCCCAGCGCTTTCGTCGCGGTCTTCCGTCGCGCCACGGGGCGGACGCCGGGCACCGTGCTGGCCGAGCATCGGATGCGGTCGAGCGCGTAGGTCCCGTTTCATCGGTTCGGCGCGGGCCACCGGTTGACGGCGGGGGTTCCGGACGGTCTGGGTGATGGCCGAATTCGGTTATCGGTTGGCGCTTTCGGGCAACGTGGCCCGCGCGACAGCTCACTAGGTTGAAGTATGTCCCCCTATGCCCGGAATGCCTGATGGAGTAACGAATTCCTATGCCAGTCATCGAATGTACGACGCCCCCACCGACCGTGAACGAAGTCGACGGTGAATTCGACCGTCTGGTCGACTCGCTGACACGGCGCGGCTTCCTCGCCGGCGCAGCCGCACTCGGCGCGCTGGGAGCACTGTCCGCGTGCACGAGCGAATCCCGGGGCAGTGCGACGTCGGACAACTCGGTCCATATCGTCGTCGACGACGAGCACTACCGCCTCCCACGTGACCCCGAGCGCGTCGTCGTGCTCGAAGCCCGATCCGCACTCGACTTCGCACTCCTCGCCGAATACCCGATCGTCGCGACCAACTGGGATGACAAGTCGCAACTCATGCAACGGGTGCAGACCGGTGTGGCTCGCCTCGGCGGAACCAACAACGAACCGAACGCCGAGTCGATACTCAGCTATGAACCGGACCTGTTGGTGGTGGGTAAGGGATGGTGGGATTACTACCGCGAGAAGGGACTCCTCGGAACCGACATCGCTCCGGTACTCGTCGTCGATCAGGGAACGCCCGGCTCGGCATGGAAGCACGCCATGATCGAGCAGCTCACGGCCCTCGATCGTCGCGAGGTCGCCGACCGCGTCATCGCCCGGTACGACACCGAACTCGCGCAGTCGCGAGCCGAGATCGGTGGGCTTCTCGAAGGAAAGACGATAGCGATCGCGGGAGCGGACAGCGGTCAGATCTGGCTGCAGAACGACACATTCGCAGTTTCGGTCGCACGTGATCTCGGATTGAACGTGTTGACCGATCCTGTGCATGCCGCTGCCGACAACCGGGGAGCCACCTTCTACAACCTCGAAGAGCTCGACATCTTCGACCGCGCCGACTTCGTGCTGCTGCAGAATCCCGACGCCGTGGAGGCCCAATCGCCCACATGGAAACGGGTGCGCGCCGTTCGAGACGGCCACGTGGGGCAATTGCGATACGACCTCAACAGCGGCCTCGCCCTGACGGCGACAGCGCTCGCCGCTGACATCGCGGAACAAGTCCAGGTCATGCGCTGACCTCCGGGTCGGCTACCGGTGTCTCCGGGGCGCTGGTCGACGGCCGTTGCCGTCGACTAGCGCGCCGACTCCCAGGCCGCCCACAGCTTCGCGTAGACGCCGCCGGCCGCGACGAGGGTGTCGTGCGGGCCGTCCTCGACGATCCGCCCGTCCTCCACGACCAGTACCCGATCGGCGAGCGCCGCCTGAGAAAGCCGGTGCGCCACCGTGATCGTCGTCCGTCCCCGCCCGAGCGCGGCAGCGGCCCGGTCCAGCTTCCGGGCGCCGGCACTGCCCGCCTCGGCCGTTGCCTCGTCCAGGATCAGCACGGCCGGGTCCAGCAGCGCGACGCGGGCCAGGGCGAGTTGCTGTGCCTCGGTCGCGGTGACCGGCGCGCCCCCGGCGCCGACGACCGTGTCCGGGCCGTCGGGCAGGGATCGCACCCAGTCGTCCGCGCCCACGACGCCCAGGGCCGCCATCAGATGGTCGTCGGACGCGTCGGGCCGCGCGAGGCGCAGATTCTCCGCGATCGATCCGGCGAACACATGGGTTTCCTGCGAGACGAGGACGCACGTGCGGACCGCGTCCTCGGCCGCGAGCCGGCTCCGGTCGACGCCGCCGATCTCGACCCGTCCGTGGTCGGGATCATGTGTTCCGGCAACGAGTTTCGCGAGGGTCGACTTGCCGGCGCCGGTCGGGCCGACGAGCGCGACACTGCTGCCCGCCTCGATCCGCGTGCCGATCCCGTCGACGACGGGACGGACTCCGGCGCGGTACGTGAACGACACTCGTTCGAGCGCGACGGACCCGTCCGTCGGGGTCGCCGGGTCGGCCGGATCCTGCGGACGCGGCACCAGGGTGACGCCGACGAGTCGCGACAGCGCGATCGATCCCTCCTGCAACTGGTCGAACACCGCCAGCGCGGAGGAGATCGGGTCGAACAGTCGGTGGAAGAACAGCGCCGCGGCGGTCGCGGCACCGAGCGTGATCTGGCCATTCTGGACCAGCAGGAAACCGACCCCGAGGACCGCCGAAAGTCCCAGGGCCTCAGCCAGGTTCAGGCGTCCGAAGAATCGGGTGCGGAGCTTGGTGGTGAGCAGACTGAGCCGGACCGCGGCGAGCGATCGTGACTCGATCTCCCGCTCGTGGGCCGGCGCCAGGCGCAGCGCTCCGACGGTGTCGACGTCGGTGAGGGAATCGAGCATCTGCTGCGCCCGGGCACCCTCGGCCTCCCGCTCCTGCCGGTACACCGGCGCCGACGTGCGCAGGTACCAGCGCAGCGCACCGATCTGGATGGGTGCCACGATCACCGCCGCGATCGCGAATCGCCAGTCCAGGCCGGCCAACCCGACGAGGGTCAGACCGATCGTCAGTGTGGCGGTCGCGAACACCGGGACCGACCGCGAGACGGCCTCCGCGACCAGGTGGACGTCGCCGGAGACCCGCGAGATCAGATCGCCGCGTCCGGCCTGTTCGAGATCCTCCTGCGGAAGGTCGAGGGCGTGGTCGAGAACCTCCTCACGCAGGTCGGCCACGAGGGCTTCGCCGACCCGCGCGATCAGATAGTTGCTCACCGCGACCATCACCGACTGCCCGACGGCGATCGCGACGAGCGCACCGGCGAGCCAGCCGACGGTTCCGACGACGTCCGATTCTGCACGGGTGACCGCGTCGACCATCGCACCGAGGACGAGTGGCGTGCACAGTCCCACAGCGGTGCCGACGGCGAGGGCGACCACCGCGGCGGCGGCGCCGATCCGGTGGGGGCGGAGCAGGCGCCACAGTTCGGCGCGGGTCCGGGCCGGTGATGCGGTGGGCAGCAGTGTGCGTTCGGTCGTCGTCATGCGGTCACCATCGATCGGTAGGCCTGGGCGCCGGGATTGCCTGTGGCGTCGAGCAGTTCGGCATGCGTGCCCTCGACGATCCCGGCGATGTCCGGGTCGAGGACGATCACCCGGTCGCAGATGCCGAGCAGTACGGGGCTGGTGGTCAGCAGCACCGTCGCGCCGTCCGCACGAAGGGCACGGATGCCGTCGGCGATACGCGATTCGGTCACCGAGTCCACCGCCGTGGTGGGGTCGTGCAGGACCAGTACGGGTGGGTCGGCGGCCAGGGCCCGGGCCAGCGCGATCCGTTGCCGCTGCCCGCCGGACAGCGACCGGCCCTGCTCGGTCACGTGCGTGTCGAGGCCCGACGGCAGTGCCGTCTCGATCTCGTCGACCGCGGCGGCCGCCACCACCGGCGTCAGATCGGATCCGGGGACGGCCGCGACGCCGACGTTGGCGGCAACCGACCCGGAGAACAGAGCCGCATCGTGGGGCGGCGCGAACACCGTGGCGCGCAACTCGTCGATGGGCACGCGATCGATCGGGGTGTCACCGATGCGGATCGTCCCGGCCACCGGGGTGACGCGCCGGGCAAGGCAGTCGACGAGGTCGCTCGCGTGCCGGCCGCTGCCGGTGACGACGCCGAGGATCTCGCCCCGTCGGACGGCGAAAGTGATGTTCTCGAGGTGCGTGGTGTGCAGCCCGTCGACGGTGAGCGTGGTGGTGTCGGTGACGGGCTCGGGGCTCGTGGCCGGCCGGACCGCGTGGCCCGTGCCGAGCAGGCGAGCAACCCGCGTCGCCGACGCGCGGGCACGAGCCAGGCCGGCACCGAAATAGGCGACGTCGACGAGGGGGCCCTGCAGGAACTGAGCCAACCCCACCACCGCGATCAACTGGCCGACCGAGATGGAACCCGCGACGGCCATCCGGGCACCTACGAACGCGATCAGCGCCAGGAACCCACTGCCCACCAACGTGTTCGCCGCCGAGTACAGCGACTGCGCGCGCTGCGCACTCATCGTCGCGTCGAGAGCCGAGCGACTCGCGGTGCGGTAGCGGGTGCTCGCCTGGCCCGTCGCCCCCAACCCGGAGAGCACCCGCAGGCCACCGATCATGTCGGTGGCCAAGGCCCCGGCGCGCGCGCTCCGGTCCTGATCGATCTCGCTGCGGCGCTCGAGCGGCTTCGCCAGCCACTGCATCAGCAGCAGCACCGGCGGCGTGGCGATCAGGACCAGCAGACCGAGCGGGACCGAGATCAGCAGCAGCGACACCGCTGCGGTCAGCACACCGAGAGCGGCCGCGAGTTTGGTCGACAGCGTGTGTGTGAAGTAGGCGACGCCGGAGGCGTCGGCGGTCGCGATCGAGTACACCTCGCCCGGCATCCGGCGCGGACTCATCCCGTGGGGATCGAGGGTGCGGCGCGTGATCGCCATGCGGAGCGAGTGGGCGCCGTACTCACTCACCCCCGCGGCCGCCCGCGCGGCGAAACGCCAACTCAGGGTGAGTCCCGCGAACAGCACGCCGATCACCAGGACCCATCGGCCGAAAGCGGCCGCATCGCTGGTCGCGACGGCCCGGTCGATGACAGCACCGATCACGACGGGTACCAGGGCCTCGGCGACCTGGTGGCCGGTGAAGCCCACGGAGGCGCCCGCGAGTCGGCGCGCCCGGCCGTCGTCGGTGAGCGACTGACGGATCACGGCACGCGGCGTGGGACCGTCCGCGGGGGAGGAATCAGGGGTGGAGTCGGACACCCCGGTCACGTTAGGTGTGCCCCGGTGCCGTCGGAAGCTGTGAACCTGCCATCGCGTGTCGGATTGTGGACATTCGGTGGTAAATGGCCGATCTGCGATATTACTTGGCGCGTTCGGGCAGCTCAGGGCGTCGCGCGTGCGTGGACGCTCCCGTAGCTTCAGGTGAGCCTTACCTCGCCTCGACGACCATTCGGCCGGCGACCGGACCCACCTGGAGAACGCTGTGACACCTCTTCCGACGCTCGTTCCGGACACGGTGCGACGCCTCGACCCCGCCTACGTCGACCGGCAGTGGGCGGAGCTGACGGCCGCGCTGACCCGGCGTGGATTCCTCGGTGCCCTCGGCGTCGGCGCCGCGGTCCTGGCCGCGGGCTGCGGTTCGGGTTCCGCTGCCGATTCCTCCGCAGCCGAGACCCGCACCGTGACCACGCCGCTCGGCACGTACGAGATCCCCGTGTCGCCGAAGCGGGTGATCGCCGTCGACTCCCGGCTCGACCTCGAACCCGCTGTCGCCCTGGGACTTCCTCTCATCGGCTACAACCACAGCCGGGCCCGGCCCTGGGTGCCGGTCGATCCGACGGTGCCCTACCTCGGGGAGAAGCCGAACCTCGAGCAGATCCTCGGGCTCGCTCCGGATCTCATCATCTGCTGCAACGCCGGCGGCGACTGGTGGCCCACCGACCGGTTGCAGGAGATCGCGCCGGTCCTCACCACAGATTTCGGGGTGGACTGGCGGGAGAACTTCGCGGGACTCGCGAACTGGCTGGGCGCGACCGATCAACTCGCGAGGATCAACGCCGAGTACGACGCCCTGATCGCCGAGATCGCGGCCCGGCACCGGTCGCTGACGGCGTCCACCACCGTGGCCTCGATCTCGTACCTGCCCAGCGACCGCATGGTCTACGTCACGAGCACCCAGAACCAGGGCAAGGGCCTGCTGCCCACCGAAGCGACGCTCACCGAGATCGGCGGACGCTCGCCGAGCCGGTCGATGTTCTCCGACGCCGAGAACGGCCTGTCGCTCGAGCAACTCGACCTGATCGCCGAGTGCGACGGCCTCATGATCACCGGCAGCCGGGAGGAGTACGACGCACTGATGTCGGAGACGCTGTGGAGCCGCCTGCCCGCGGTGCAGGCCGGCCACGTCACCCTGCTCGAGGGCGAGACGTACTACGGCTCGGTCTACACGGTGCCGATCGTGGCCCGTGGTTGGGACACGCTGTACACGCGGATGGCGGCGGCATGAACGCCCCGACCATCACCGTCGCACCCGACGACGTCGAATGGGCGCGTCTCGTCGACCGGCTGACCCGGCGCGGATTCCTCGGCGGCGTCGGGGCTCTGGGGGCGACGGCGTTGCTGACGGCGTGCGGAACCTCCGGCGCCGGGACGGAATCGTCTGCTGCGCAGGCCACTCGCACCGTCACCACGCCGCTCGGCACGTACGACATCCCGACGTCGCCGCAGCGCGTCGTCGTCATCGACTCGCGCCTGGACCTGGAACCGGCTCTGGCGCTGGAGCTCCCGGTGATCGCGCACAGCTACGACGCACCGGCGCCGTGGCTGCCGGCGATCACGGCGGAGGAGATCGCGTCACCGGTCAACCTCGAGCAGGTCCTGCGCCTGCAGCCGGATCTCATCGTGTGCGTGAACCTCGACAACGAGATGTGGCCGGCGCCGGCGCTGCTCGACATTGCACCGGTTGTGACCACCGAGTTCAAGATGCCGTGGAAGCAGAACATGAACCAGCTCGCGGACTGGCTGGGACGGACCGAGACGTTCGACCGCGCCATGGCGACGTACGACGCCGCCGCGGCGGGTCTCGTGGACCGGCACGGCGAGACGGTCCGGCAGGCCCGGATCGGCATCATCAGCCGACAGCCGGCCGAGTTCCGGATGGTGCACGACACCACCGCCTACCTGCCTCCGCAGGTGTACACGGACCTCGGCGGGACGCTGGGAACGATCGGAACCCTCGGGAACGCGGACGCGTTCGGCATGGAGTCCCTCGACCTGCTCGCCGACCTCGACGGCCTTCTCGTCCTGTCGACCGGCGCCGAGCTCGGGTCTCTCACCACCGATCCGTTGTGGCAACGGGTCCCGGCGGTGGCGCGCGGTCGTGTTCAGGTCGTCGAGCAGCTCATCCAGTACGGCTCCGTGTACTCCGCCATCGAACTCGTCGCGCAGTACGACACGCTGCTCTCCCGGCTCGGTTGAGCCGAATCCCCTTCTCGAAACGAGGAATACCTTCTCATGGAACTACTTCGCGGCACCGTCGTCGAGGCTGCCCCACTGACCCCCGGCATGGTTCGGATCGTCTTCGGTGGTCTCGGGAACTTCACATCCGCAGGTATCGGTGACGAGTACCTGCGGCTGCACTTCCCGGTGCCGGCGACGGGCGAGTTCGTGCTTCCGGAAATCGATCCGAACGCCACGAACGGCCGTGGTTGGACGTACCCGGACGGCAAGGAAGCGTCGCCGTGCCAGCCGTACACCGTCCGTCGCTTCGATGCCGAGCGCGGCGAGATGACGATCGACTTCGTGGTCCACGAGGGCGGGGTGGCCAGCGACTGGGCGCAGTCGGCGCAACCCGGCGACGTGCTGTACCTGGGTGAGTCGCGTGGGTTGTACGAACCGCCGGCGCACACCGACTGGCAGATCTTCGTCACCGATGCCACTGGCCTCCCGGCGCTGGGACGCCTGGTGGAGGAACTGCCCGCCCACGTGCGGGCGACGGCGATCGTGGAGGTCGCCGACGCGAGCCACGAGCAGACCATCGTGTCCGCCGCGGACGTCGAGTTCGTCTGGCTGCACGGCACCGGCAACGGCATCGCCGCCAGCGCGCTGCCCGAGGCGATTCGCCGCCTGAGCATCCCCGACGGTGCCGGGTACGTGTGGGTGGCGGGGGAGAGCACGATGCTCCGTGACATCCGCAAGTACCTGCGCCACGATCTCGGCCTGCCCGGCGACGCGTACAAGGTGATCGGGTACTGGACGTACAAGGCCGAGGAGTGGCGCGCCCGCTACGACGCCCTCGACGACGCCGTCAAGGCGCGCCTGGACTCCGTCTGGGAGGACCCCGAGCGCGACGAGGAAGAGATCCGCGACGAGGTGGACCGGACGCTGGAGAACGCGGGATTGTGACTGCCACCGTCTCCACCGAGGGGGAAGTACGGAGCGAGGCCCCCGAGGTGGCGGACCGGCCGCAGGGTCTGGCCCGCACCAACACTCGCCGGGCGCTGGGCCTGCTGCTGTGTGTCGCGGCGCTCGCGGTCGTGGTGCTCGCGAGCATCGCGGTGGGGTCGAAGGGCATCCCCGTCGGCACCGTGATCGACGCACTGTTCCGCTACGACGACTCCAACGACCACGTGATCGTGCGCGAGCTCCGGGTACCACGCACCGTGCTCGGTCTGCTGGTCGGTGCGGCCCTGGGCGTGGCCGGTGCGCTGATCCAGGCGATGACACGAAACCCGTTGGCCGATCCCGGAATCCTCGGCGTCAATGCCGGCGCCGGGTTCGCGGTCGTCATCGCGGTCGGCGTGTTCGGGCTCACCAGCATCTGGTCGTACATCTGGTTCGCGTTCCTCGGCGCCGTCGTCGCGACCGTCGTCGTGTACGCGCTCGGATCGGTGGGCCGCGGCGGAGCGACGCCGGTGCGGCTCACGCTGGCCGGTGTCGCGATCGGATCGGTGCTCGGCGGCGTCTCCTCCGCGATCACGCTGCTGGATCCCACCGCGTTCGACCAGATGCGGCACTGGAACGCCGGCACCCTGGCCGGCCGGTCGATGGAGGTGGCGCTCGGCGTCTCCCCGTTCATCGCGATCGGCCTGGTGCTCGCGCTCGTGATCGCCCGTCCGCTCAACGCCGTCGCGCTCGGCGACGACCTGGCCCGCACACTCGGAGCGCAGATCCTGCGCACCCGGGTGATCGGCGTCGTCGCAGTCACGCTGTTGTGTGGCGCCGCGACGGCCGCCGCCGGGCCCATCGGGTTCGTCGGGCTGATGGTGCCGCACGTCGCGCGCTGGTTCGTCGGGCCCGACCAACGCTGGATCGTGCCGTACACCATGGTGTGCGCGCCGATCCTGCTGCTCGGCTCGGACATCCTGGGCCGCATCGTGATCCGGCCCGGCGAACTGCAGGTCGGTGTGGTGACGGCGTTCGTCGGAGCACCCGTCCTGATCTGGCTCGTCCGGCGACGCAAGGTGAGTGGGCTGTGACGACGAAAACGACTACGAATACGAGTGCGGACATCGACTTCGGGCGGCCGACGCGGATCGTGCGCCCCGGCCGCTGGTCGGCGCGCATCGACGTGCGGACCACCATCGTGTGCCTGGTGCTGGCCGCGATCACCGCCGTCGTCGCGGTGTTCGCACTCGGCAGCGGCGACTACTACGTGCCGCCCGGCCAGGTGGTGCAGGCGCTGTTCGGCGACGTCCCGGCCCGCATCCACATGGTGGTCGTGGAGTGGCGACTGCCCCGTGTCCTGCTCGCGATCATGCTCGGTGCGGCACTCGGGATGAGCGGTGCGATCTTCCAGTCGCTCACCCGGAATCCGCTCGGCAGCCCCGACATCATCGGCTTCAACTCCGGCGCCTACACCGGTGCGCTCGTGGTGATGTTGCTGATCGGCGGCAGCTACTACCAGGTGAGCGTCGGCGCGCTGATCGGTGGCATCGCCACGGCCGCCGTCGTGTACGTGCTCGCGTACAAGCGTGGCGTGCAGGGCTTCCGGCTGATCATCGTCGGCATCGGTATCAGCGCGATGCTCGCGTCGGTGAACACGTGGCTGATCCTCAAGGCCGACCTCGAGGCGGCGATGTCGGCCGCGGTGTGGGGTGCGGGCTCGCTCGGATCCCTCGGCTGGCAACAGGTGGGCCCGGTGACGGTCGTGCTCGTCGTGCTCGTCCCCGCGATCCTGATCCTCGGCGGCCGGATGCGGATGCTCGAGATGGGCGACGACGCCGCCAAGGCGCTCGGGGTGCGGGCCGAACCGACCCGGCTGGGTCTGGTGGTGCTCGGCGTGGCACTGACCGCGATGGTCACCGCCGCGGCCGGACCGATCGGGTTCGTCGCCCTCGCCGCCCCCCAGTTGGCCCGGCGACTGACCCGCAGCGCCGGTGTCGCGCTGGTGCCGGCCGCCGCGATGGGCGCCGCGCTGCTGATGGTCAGCGACTTCGTCGCGCAGCGGGCGTTCGCGCCGCACCAGCTGCCGGTGGGCGTGGTGACCGTGTCGATCGGCGGCGTGTACTTCGCGTGGCTGCTCGCACGAGAGGCGCGCAAACAGTGACCGCGTCGGATACGAGGAACGAGATGAACAGCATGACAGCGGACACCCTCGCGACGGCCAATCGGCTGCGGGCCGAGGATCTCACCATCGGCTACGACAAGACGGTGATCTCCGAGCACCTCGACGTCGAGATCCCGAACGGCGGCTTCACCGTGATCGTCGGCCCCAACGCGTGCGGCAAGTCGACGCTGCTGCGGGCGCTGTCGAGGCTGCTGGTCCCCAAGCATGGGCAGGTCCTGCTCGACGGGCGAGCGATCACGTCCTTCCCCGCGAAGGAGGTGGCGCGCCGCCTCGGCCTGCTGCCGCAGACGTCGATCGCGCCGGACGGCATCACCGTCGCCGATCTCGTTGCGCGCGGACGCTACCCGCACCAGAAGCTGCTGCGACAGTGGTCCCGCGAGGACGAGGACGCCGTCGTCGGTGCGATGGCCGCGACCCGGGTGACGGAACTTTCCGGGCGGCTGGTGGACGAACTGTCCGGTGGTCAGCGACAGCGGGTCTGGGTGGCGATGGTGCTCGCGCAGCAGACGCCGCTGGTGCTGCTCGACGAGCCCACCACGTTCCTCGACATCGCGCACCAGATCGAACTGCTCGAACTGTGCCGCGAGCTGAACGAGACCCGGGGGCAGACCCTGGTCGCGGTGCTGCACGACCTCAACCACGCCTGCCGCTACGCGAGCCACATCATCGCCATGAAGGACGGTGCGATCGTCGCGGAGGGACCGCCGTCGGACATCGTCACCGAGCACCTCGTCGAGGACGTCTTCGGCCTGCCGTGCCGCATCATCGACGACCCCGTCACCCACACGCCGCTCGTCATCCCCCTCGGGCGGCCGCGAACCTCCGAAGGAGTGGCATGACCACACTGCTGTCGAATCGCCCTGTATCCGAGCAAGAGTGGGCCGCCATCGTGGACGCGCTGAGCCGGCGCCGATTCCTCGGAATCGGCGCCGGTGTCGCTGCCGCCGTGGCGCTGGCGGGCTGCTCGACCGGCGAGACTGCCGCATCCGCCGAGACCGTGCCGTACCGGTGGGGCGACTTCACCGGCGACGTCCCGAGGGATCCCCGGCGGGTCGTCGTGCTCGACGGCCGCGTCGACCTCGAGTTCGCGATGATGATGGGGTACCCCATCGTCGGATCCGGCAACTCGTGGTTCCCGAACCAGCCCATCGGATTCCAGTTTCCTGGCCGCACCGTGGACGGCGCGCAGGCCGTGAACACCGCCGGCAGCTACACGATCAACTACGAGGCGCTGCTCGACCTGGAGGCCGATCTGATCGTGATGACCAAGATCGGCTACAGCAGCGACTGGTACGGCAACGAGCGGCTCGCGGCCATCGCGCCGCTGCTCGTGGTGGGCGACGACGTCCCGCGGACCGGCGGTGCGCCGGTCGACTGGCGCGGAGCCCTCACCGGCCAGGCCGAACAGTTGGGGCGCACCCGGGAGACCGAGAGTGCTGTCGCCGGATACGACGCCAGACTCGCGCAGCTGCGGCCGCTGCTGCAGGAACGACTGGGCGGCAAGAAGATCGCGCTGTGCGTGTACACCGAGTCGGGAGTCGTGGTCCACCAGCGGACGCTCACCACCAGCGTCTGCATCGACGCCGGAATCGATCTGCCCTTCCGCGACGACCACAATGCCGACAACTCGATCGAGCTGTCCCTCGAGCAACTCGACCGGCTGTCCGACATCGACTTGATCATCGTGCAGTCCGCCAAGGCCGGAGCCGTCCCGCCGACCAGCGTCAGCCCGACGTGGCTGCGGTTGCCGGCGGTGCAGGCCGGCAAGGTGATCACCACCGATGCCCGCTACAACCAGGGCTTCGCCCTCACCGCGACGATCTTCCTCGATGTCCTCGAGGAGGGCGCGCGGATGTTCTGACGCGTCCGTACGCACGACTCGGCCCCCGGGAGTCACTCACCGGGGGCCGAGTCTCGTTCGAGGTCAGGCGACCTCGCGGGCGTTCTCCATCGCCGTGGCCACCTCCGCGAACCAGGCCGCGTAGTTGCCGTAGGTGTTGGGGCGCTTGTCGTCCCAGTCGATGACCTGACCGGCCGTCACGGCCGGCAGGCGGACGAAGACGGGGGAGGCCTCGAAGACCTCGTGCGACTTCACGTACTGCATCACGATGTCGGCGGGGTGGGACGGCACCTGCTCCCAGCTCAGGTCGGCCCAGCCCTTGTCGCCTCCGGGGCCCGCGAACGTCACGCCCAGTCCGCTGAGGTAGCCGAGCTGGGCGAGCTTGGTGGTGCCCGCATACAGTCCGCCGGAGTCGCCGTTGAGCGGCAGCAGCGAGATGTCGGGCCGCTCGGCGGCCACCTGCCGGATCCGGTCGGAGTTCGCGTCGAACGCGGCCTTGTCCGCTTTCGCGGTGTCGCCGTCGACGTCGCCGCCGAGAGCCGCGGCGAGGCTCCGGTACGCGGTGAGGACGTCGGGCAGCGGAACGCCGGAGAACTTCACCGCCGCGAACGGTGCGACCGCGTTGACCTTGTCGGCCATCGGTTCGTCCCACCACGTCCACGACGTGGGGTCGTCGGAGTTGCCGTAACCGATCACCAGGTCGGGGTCGAGATCGGCGAGCGCCTCCATGTTCATCTCGCCGTCGTTGCCGACGATCGTCATGGTGGAGACATCGGCATTGCCGGTTGCCTGCCCGCCCGTGATGCCGTAGCCGAAGATGCCGGCGGGGCGGATGCCGTAGTCCCACAGCGCGGCTGCGGAGTAGGCGTCGACGACGATCCTCTCCGGTGCGGCGTCGAGGGTGATGGTGTTGCCGTAGCCGGTCGTGTAGCTCCAGCCCTCGCCGTCCGATGGGGACGCTGTCGGAGTGGACTCGGCGGTGGAGGCGGTGGAGCATCCGGTCGCGACGACGGCGGCCGCACCGAGGAGGGCGGCCAGCCGGGCGGCCGTGCGGGTGAACTTCATGGGAAACCTCTCCAGATAAACAGGTGTGCCTAACCTAACTCGAGGTGTCCGTTTCGTGGTGTGGCCCGTTGCCGGGATGTCGAGATGCCGCGAGGATTCACAAAAATCCTCTCGGATCGAACAGCGGTCACCTGCGCTTATCTGCAAGAACGGCATCCCGGTGTCGGCGTTCTCCCACGCTGGCGGCGATCATCTGGAACTCGAGTCCGGCGTTGAACACGATCTGGTGCGGGTTCTCGCAGAAGGCCCGGCCGAGGGGTGATGCTGCCGGACGGTCCCGTGCTACTCGTCAGGGCGGCGGCGGACCGGCCACGACGGGCCCGCCTTGACAAGGGCGATCACCAGCACGCACAAGACGACAACTCCCAGGTTGTCGATCGGGATGACCGGATCGCTCGAGGAATATCGTTGCTGCTCATAGAAGTAGCTCTGTCCCGCCTGAAACACTGCCAGTAACGCCAGGACGACTGCTGCCTTTTCCTGTTGTGCCGTCGGTGTGAAGGACAGTGGCCGCCCACCCCGGTTGGGGTGGGCGGCCACTGCGCGTGCGCGGTGGTACCTGGTCGGTCAGGAGGTCCAGTTCAGGGAACCAACCGACCCGAGCGATCCGAGCGATCCGGTGGCGGGTGGGATGGTGTCGGTGATCTCGACGACCACGGGCAGGACGGCATCATTACCGATGCCGTTCGAGGCGGTGAGGGTGAACTCGAACCGTCCAGCGGTGGTAGGGGTTCCGGACAGCACTCCCTCTGGGGTGAGGTCGAGGCCGTCGGGCAGGGCGCCGGCGCCGGTCACGGTGGGGGCAGGTTCGCCGGTGACGGTGAAGGCGTAGGTGTACGACCGGCCCACGGCCCCGGCGGTGGGGGTTCCGGTGAGTGTCGGCGTGTTCTTTCCGATCGCGATCACCGACACCGAGTTGCTGCCCCAGTTGGCAATGTAGGCGTGAGCGCCGTCCGGGGTGATCGCCACCCCGTCCGGCCTCGTGCCGACCGGCACGGGTGCGCCGACGACCGTGTTCGTGGCGGTGTCGATCGCCGACACCGTGCCGCTGCCCTGGTTGGTGACGTGGACGCGGGCGCCGTCCGGGGTGATCGCCACCCCGAGCGGATTCGCGCCGACCGGCACGGGTGCGCCGACGACGGTGTTGGTCGCGGTCCCGATCACCGACACCTTGTCGCCGCCCCAGTTGGTGACGTAGACGCGGGACCCGTCCGGGGTGATCGCCACCCCGGTCGGATTCGCGCCGACCGGCACGGGTGCGCCGACGACGGTGTTCGTGGCGGTGTCGATCACCGACACCGAGTCGCTGCCGACGTTGGTGACGTAGACGCGGGACCCGTCCGGGGTGATCGCCACCCCGACCGGATTCACGCCGACCGGCACGGGTGCGCCGACGACGGTGTTGGTCGCGGTGTCGATCGCCGACACCGTGCCGCTGCCGCGGTTGGTGACGTAGGCACGGGACCCGTCCGGGGTGATCGCCACCCCGAGCGGATTCGCGCCGACCGGCACGGGTGCGCCGACGACGGTGTTGGTCGCGGTCCCGATCACCGACACCGTGTCGCCGCCCCAGTTGGTGACGTAGACGCGGGACCCGTCCGGGGTGATCGCCACCCCGGTCGGATTCGCGCCGACCGGCACGGGTGCGCCGACGACGGTGTTCGTGGCGGTGTCGATCACCGACACCGTGCCGCTCGTCTGGTTGGTGACGTAGGCGCGGGCGCCGTCCGGGGTGATCGCCGTCCCGATCGGCGCCGAGCCGACCGGGACGGTCACGATCACGGTGTCCGCCGATGCCGGGCCCGCCGCAGTGAACAGCGCCGCGACCGCGAACGCGGCCGCGCCGACACCCGCGGACAGTCGGCCCAGCCGGGTCGGCGAAGGTGATCGATCAAGGATGGCCATGGATAGTTGTGCCCTGCAGTCCGCACCCCCGGGGGCGCGCAGCAGCCACAGGGAAGCAACCACCGCGAAGAACATAACGGACATTCGTCCAGAAACTGGCCGGCCTAACGTCAGCCTGTCGGTAGTCGAACCAGCGTCGCGCTTCGCTGATCTTCGTTGCGAATCGACACGCGAACCGCTCTGTCCCGACGGCTCGCGCGACCGCGGAAACGCGTCATGCCAGGATTGACGCCATGAGTACCGGAACACTTGTGCTGCTCCGCCACGGCGAGAGCGAATGGAACGCGCTGAACCTGTTCACCGGCTGGGTGGACGTGCATCTCACCGACAAGGGCATGGCCGAGGGCAAGCGCGCCGGTGAACTGCTCGCCGAGCACAACCTGCTCCCGGACGTCCTCTACACGTCGCTGCTGCGCCGCGCGATCAGCACCGCGAACCTCGCACTCGACGCGTGCGACCGCCACTGGATCCCTGTCGTGCGCGACTGGCGCCTCAACGAGCGCCACTACGGCGCGCTGCAGGGCAAGAACAAGGCCCAGACCAAGGCCGAGTTCGGCGAGGACCAGTTCATGCTGTGGCGTCGTAGCTACGACACCCCGCCGCCCGCGATCGAGGCCGGCAGCGAATACAGCCAGGACCAGGATGCCCGTTACGCCGACCTGCCCGAGGTCCCGCTGACCGAGTGCCTCCTCGACGTCGTCAAGCGCCTCATCCCGTACTGGGACGAGACCATCGCGGCCGATCTGAAGGCCGGCAAGACCGTCCTCGTCACCGCGCACGGCAACTCGCTGCGCGCGCTGGTCAAGCACCTCGACGGCATCTCCGACGAGGACATCGCGGGCCTGAACATCCCGACCGGCATCCCGCTGCGCTACGACCTGGACGAGAACCTGAAGCCGCTGAATCCGGGCGGAACGTACCTCGACCCCGCCGCGGCCGCCGCCGGTGCCGCCGCCGTCGCGAACCAGGGCGCCAAGTAGTTCCCGACCGGCTCGTACGTGAGGCCCCCGTCACTTCCTCCACGGAAGCGGCGGGGGCCTTTCGCGAACAATGGGTGAACGAGCGGATAACGGCAGCTCTCGGGCCTGTGACGTGCGAGAAAACCGTCATACCCGGGTTCGGCGGCCGGTGTGTCGAACGTACGATTCACGTGTGACTGTTGTTCAGGCCGTAATGCTGGCCGTCGCGACCGCCATTGCCGGTTGCATCGTCGGCGGCGTGGTGATTCCCCGGCTCGGCTCCCGTCACGCCCGGCGACAGCAAGCCCAGGCCGGGCTGACCATGTCGCAGGTCCTCGACCTCATCGTTCTCACCTCCGAGAGCGGCATCGCCGTCGTCGACAAATTCAACGACGTCGTGCTGTTCAACCCGCGTGCCGAGGAACTCGGGCTGGTCCGCAACCGGATGATCGACGACCGTGCCTGGGTCGCGGCCACCGAGGTGTTCGAGACCGGCGAGCCCGTCGACATGGACCTCACGACCCGCACCACCCAGCGCGGTCGCGCCAAGATGGCCGTGCGCGGCGTCGCACGGTTGCTGAGCGAGGAAGACCGCCGCTTCGTGGTGGTGTTCGCCGACGACGACTCGGAACAGGTCCGCATGGAGGCCACCCGCCGCGACTTCGTCGCGAACGTCAGCCACGAACTCAAGACGCCGGTCGGCGCGATGGGGCTGCTCGCGGAGGCGCTGCTCGAGTCGGCCGACGACCCCGACTCGGTGCGCTACTTCGGACAGCGCGTCCTGAGCGAGTCCGCGCGGCTCGGCAACATGGTCACCGAACTGATCGCGCTGTCGCGGCTGCAGGGCGCCGAGAAGCTGCCCGACCTCGAGGTGGTCGACGTCGACGACGTCATCGCCGAGGCATTGCGCCGCTCCACCGTCGCCGCGGAGGCCGCCGAGATCACCGTCCACACCGACGCCCCCAACGGCCTCGAGGTCATGGGTGACCGCACACTGCTCGTGACGGCGCTGTCCAACCTCGTCGAGAACGCCATCGCGTACTCGCCGAAGGGCACTCCGGTGTCGCTCAGCCGCTCGGTCCGCGGCGACAACGTCGCGATCTCCGTCACCGACCGCGGCATCGGCATCGACAAGGAGGATCAGGAGCGCGTGTTCGAACGCTTCTTCCGCGTCGACAAGGCCCGCTCCCGGGCCACCGGCGGCACCGGGCTGGGGCTGGCGATCGTCAAGCACGTCGCCGCCAACCACAACGGTTCGATCGACCTGTGGAGCCGGCCCGGGACCGGATCCACGTTCACACTGCAGATTCCCGCGCACTTCGAGTCCGTGCCAGCCGACGCCGCCGAGTCCGACGACGGCCACAAACCCGCAATGATCGAGAAGAAAGCCGCGTCGTGAGCCGACGCGGCACAAGTCTGGAGGCCAACCGTTGACGAGTGTGCTGATCGTGGAGGACGAGGAGTCGCTGGCCGACCCGCTGGCGTTCCTGCTGCGCAAGGAAGGCTTCGAAACCACCGTCGTCGGGGACGGGCCGTCCGCGCTGGCCGAGTTCGAGCGCTCCGGCGCCGACATCGTCCTGCTCGACGTCATGCTGCCGGGCATGAGCGGAACCGACGTGTGCAAGCAGTTGCGCGCCAAGTCGTCGGTCCCGGTCATCATGGTCACCGCGCGCGACAGCGAGATCGACAAGGTGGTCGGACTCGAGCTCGGTGCCGACGACTACGTCACCAAGCCGTACTCGGCCCGCGAGCTGATCGCCCGGATCCGGGCCGTGCTGCGCCGCGGCACCGACGCCGAGACCGACGCCGGCCCCGACGACGGCGTGCTCGAGGCCGGACCGGTGCGGATGGACGTCGAACGGCACCTGGTCCACGTGGCCGGTGAGCAGGTGGCGTTGCCGCTCAAGGAGTTCGACCTGCTCGAATACCTGCTGCGCAACTCGGGGCGCGTCCTCACCCGCGGGCAGCTGATCGATCGTGTGTGGGGTGCCGACTACGTGGGTGACACCAAGACCCTCGACGTCCACGTCAAGCGTCTGCGCGCCAAGATCGAGGTCGATCCCGGCAAGCCGCAGCACCTGGTCACGGTCCGCGGCCTCGGCTACAAGCTCGAGGAGTAGTCGACTCGGCCCCACCACGACGGCCGAATGTCACATCGGTTCAGTCCGGCTGAACCGATGTGACATTCGGCCAGAGGTGTGAGGCCACAGGCCTGAGGCGTCAGGCCTTCTTCTGCTGCGCCGCGGTGGTCGCGGGATGGATCGCGATCAGGCCCAGGCCCTCGCGACGCCGACACAGCGATGCCAGTTCGTCGTAGGCGGCCTTGCCGAGCAGCTCGGTGAGCTCCGGTGCGTACGACTGCCACACCGGCCTGGCGCCGACGTGCGCGTCGGGCGACCCCGAGCAGTACCACGCCAGGTCCTCGCCGCCCTCACCCCAGCCGCGGCGGTCGTACTCGGTGACGGTGGTCTCGAGGATCTGCTCGCCGTCCGGCCGGTCGACCCACTCCTGGGTGCGTCGGATCGGCAGCTGCCAGCACACGTCGGGCTTCACCTCGAGCGGCTCGATGCCCTTGCGTAGCGCCATCTTGTGCAGCGCGCACCCGATACCGCCCTCGAATCCCGGACGGTTGAGGAAGATGCAGGCGCCCTTGTAGCGGCGGGTCCGCAGCGCCGGCTCGTCCTCGAGATCGTCCTCCTCGACGTAGCCCTTCTTGCCGAGCCCCTTCTCCATGAACTGCCAGTCCTCCGGTGTGAGCATCCTCACGGAGGCGTCGAGCTTGTCCCGGTCCTCCTGGTCGGACAGGAAGGCGCCGTGCGAGCAGCACCCGTCGTCCGGGCGGCCCGCCACCGTGCCCTGGCATGCGGGACTGCCGAAGACGCAGGTCCAGCGGGAAAGGAGCCACGTCAGGTCGGCCTTGATGGTGTGTTCGGAGTTTTCGGGGTCGACGAACTGCACCCATTCGCGGGGGAAGTCCAGATCCACTTCTGGTGCGGGCACCAACTTGTCGGAGCCCGTGGTGCTGCCTGCTGTCACAGTGCCCGACGGTAGACCCAGTACCGTAACCGTGTGCGCCTTGGGGTACTCGATGTCGGAAGCAACACCGTCCACCTACTCGTAGTGGACGCTCATCGTGGTGGGCACCCCACGCCGATGAGCTCAACGAAAGCGACTCTGCGGCTTGCCGAGAACACCGACGACCGTGGTGACATCACGGTCGTGGGTGCCGACCGGTTGGTCACGACCGTCAACGACTTCGCGGGTATCGCCAGGTCGTCGGGCTGCGGTGAGCTGATGGCCTTCGCGACGTCGGCGGTGCGTGACGCCAACAACTCCGAGGCGGTTCTGTCCCGTGTGCGTGCCGAGACCGGCGTGAACCTCGAGGTCCTCTCGGGTGTCGACGAGGCGCGGTTGACGTTCCTGGCGGTGCGCCGCTGGTACGGGTGGAGCGCCGGCCGCATCCTCAACATCGACATCGGCGGTGGCTCGCTCGAACTGACGTCCGGTGGTGACGAAGACCCCGACACCGCATTCTCCCTCCAGTTGGGCGCCGGACGGTTGACCCGCGACTGGCTGCAGGAGGACCCGCCCGGCAAGCGTCGCGTCGCCGTGCTGCGGGACTGGCTCGACGCCGAGCTGGTCGCCCCGGCCAAGCAGTTGCGTGCCGCGGGCGATCCCGACCGCTGCGTCGGCACGTCCAAGACGTTCCGTTCTCTGGCCCGACTGACCGGTGCCGCGCCGTCCACCGCAGGTCCACGCATCACACGGACGCTCACGTCGAGCGGTCTGCGGCAGCTGATCGCCTTCATTTCGCGGATGACCGCGTCGGACCGTGCAGAATTGGAGGGCGTGAGTTCCGACCGCTCTCAGCAGATCGTGGCCGGAGCTCTCGTTGCGGAGGCCAGCATGCGCGCACTCGGAGTCGACACGCTCGAAATTTGCCCGTGGGCACTGCGTGAGGGTCTGATTCTTCGCAAGCTCGATACGGACATGGGTGGAGAACTGGTGGTGAGCGCTCGATGACGGAGCCCGAAGGTGACAGCCAAGCAATCTCGGTTGCGGAGCTGTTGGCCCGTAACGGCCAGCGAGTCGGTGCCGGCGGTGGCGGCCGACGTCGTCGCGGCGTCAAGGGCGGCATCTCCGTCGCCGAGCTGACCGGCGAATTCCCGGCGGTCCGCAACGCGCGCACCGCCGGCGAGTCCGATGAGTCCGCCGAGTCCGCCGAGTCCGCCGAGGGAACGGCGGCGCCGACCCCGGAACCGACCGGGACCCCGGAGCCGACCGGGGCTCCGAAGGCGACCGGGGCTCCCAAGGCGCCCGAGGCTCCCAAGGCGCCCGAGGCTCACAAGGACACCGAGGCTCCGAAGGCCGCCGAAGCGCCCAAGGCTCCCGCGAAGCCCGCAGCACCCGCGAAGCCCGTAGCGCTTTCGAAGGCGTCGGCGCCCGCGTCGGATGCCACGGCGGTGTTCACCCTCGCCGACGCGGATGCTCAGGACGAGAACGATGCCGGGTCCGCCGCGAAGACCACGGCGAACGGTGCGGCGGCGAAGTCGGCCACGGTCGACGACGCGCCCACCGTCGTCGCGCCGGCCGTGAAGGACGCCGGGCCGACCGGTCGGGGCACGAACTCCGGCTGGCGTTCGGTGACGTCGACGACGGTGATCGAGCCGGGCCCGGCCCTCGCGCGCAGCGAGGCGCCCGAGCCCAGGCTGCTGTCGGGCCAGACTCTCGCCGGTGACCTGATGCGTCAGGGGAACGACCAGCCCGCCGAGACCGATCGCGGTGCGGACTCCGACACCGATCTCGTCGACGACGAGAATCGCGCCGACCCGGAGGACCTCGAGGACCTCGACGACGAGCCCGAAGCCAGCGGAGCCAAGCAGTGGGCCGTGCTGCTGGGACAGGGCGCCGTCGCGGTGGTTGCCGGCGCGCTGATGTTCAAGGGCTTCGAGAAGCTGTGGGACATGCTGCCGATGGTGGCGCTGGTGCTCGCGGTCCTCGTGATCGTCGGCCTGGTCGCGATGGTTCGGATCCTGCGCCGCACGGACGACATCACGAGCCTGGTGATCGCGGTCGTCGCGGGTGTGTTCGTCACCCTGGGCCCACTCGCCTTCCTGCTCAGCACGAGCTGACCGGACGCCGGCGAAGGGTACGTCGTGGGGAGACCAGGAATGCCGGATCGGAAGATCCTCGTCGGGTTGTCCACGGCCTCGGTGTATCCCGAGAACACCGAGGCGGCGTTCCGGTATGCGGCCGAGGTCGGCTACGACGGCGTCGAGTTGATGGTGTGGGCCGAATCGGTCAGCCAGGACGTCTCGGCGGTCCAGCGTCTGGTCCGCAAGTACGCGGTGCCCGTCCAGGCGGTCCACGTGCCGTGCCTGCTGATCTCACAGCGCGTGTGGGGCGCCGACCCCGTCGCGAAGCTGGACCGTTCGGTCGCGACCGCGGAGGCGCTCGGTGCGTCCAACGTGGTGGTGCACCCGCCGTTCCGGTGGCAGCGCCGATACGCCGACGGGTTCGCCGACCAGGTGGCGGGTCTCGAGGAGAAGACCGGCGCCGTGGTCGCGGTGGAGAACATGTTCCCGATGCGGGCCGACAGCTTCTTCGGCGGCCGGGAGAAGTCGGCGGAGCGGCTGCGACGACGCGGGGGACCGGGTGCGGCGCTGTCGGCGTTCAGCCCGTCCTACGACCCCACCGACTCCGATCACCGGCACTACACGCTGGACCTGTCCCACACCGCGACGGCGGGCATGGATGCGATGGATCTCGCGAACCGGATGGGCCGCGGTCTGGCGCACCTGCACCTGGCCGACGGTCGTGGCGCCTCGATCGACGAGCATCTCATTCCCGGGCACGGCAGCCAGCCCTGCGTCGAGGTCTGCCGGCACCTCGTCGACAGCGGATTCGCCGGGCAGGCCGTCATCGAGATCAACACCCAGAACGCCCGCACCCGCTCCGAACGCGCGTCGATGCTGGGGCAGGCGCTGAGCTTCGCGCGCGAACACCTGCGCCGCTGATCCCACCCCGGTTCACAGCGCGGACACTCCCGCGCTGATCACCGTGATCCCCGAGATCACGAGCCCCACCGCGAGGCAGGCCGCGCCCACCCAGATCGACGCGAGCATCGGGCCGGGTTTCGCGGGGTCGCGTCCGAGGACGGACAGGAAGAACCCGGCGGGGATGAAGATCGCCGACACCAGCACGGCGATCGCGCCGGCCGCCGCCCAGCCGGGGCTCGCATCGACCACCGCGGTCAGGGTCGCCAGCACGAGACCGAGCGTGACGAGGACGCCGGCGTGGGCGTGACCCGCCCTGAAGAAGCTCTTCTGCAGGTCGTTGGCGCCCTGATGTCCGGTGAGGATGCGGAGCAGGAACGCGCCGCCGGACGCGATACCTACCACCGTGAGCACGGTGACGCCGACGACGATCGTGAGAACGGGATCCATGGTGAGCTCCTCGCGTGCGGTAGGCTCGAACCGAAACTGGATAGTTGAACTATCCAATCCGTATTCATCGTCGACCTCACGGCCGTGGGTGTCAAGAGTCGGCGCGGGCAGGAGCGGTGGGATGCGCGTCTCCGAACTGGTCGCCGTCAGTGGCGTGCCCCTCGCGACCGTCAAGTACTACCTCCGCGAGGGCCTGCTGATGCCCGGCGAGGCGAGCAGTGCGACGCAGGCCGAGTACGGCGAACGTCATGTCCGACGTCTGGCGCTCATCAAGGCGCTCGCCGGTGTCGGGCTGCCGCTGGGCAGGATCCGCACCGTCGTCCGCCTCGTCGACCGCCCCGCCGACACGGTCTTCGACACCGTGGGGCGCGCGCTCGCGGCGCTGCCGCCGTATCCGGCCGAACCGGCCGGGCAGGCGGACGACTACCCCCGTGCCCGCGCCGTCCTCGAACGGCTCGGGCAGGTGTACGAACCGACGTACCCTGCTGTCGCGCAACTGGATCGGGCTCTCGCAGCCGCCGAGGACGTCGGCATCCCGATGACCGACGAACGCCTCGACGCGTACGGCCGTCACATCCGCGGGATCGCGGAGGTGGACCTCGAGCTGATGCCCACCGACTCCGTCGAATCCGCGGTGGAGTACGCCGTCCTCGGCACCGCGATCTACGAACCCGTGCTCGCCGCCCTGCGCCGGCTCGCACACCAGGACATCGGCGCCGCGACGTTCGCGGGCCGCACCTTCGACGACTTCACCGACCCCGACAGACAGGACTACCAGTGACCCCCGACGACGCAGTGTCCGCCCACCCGTTCCGGGATCTGACCACCGTCACCCCGCAGGACAGTGGTCTCGACGGTGCCGCCGGCCGATACGGCGCCCACATCGACCCGATCTGGACCATCGGGCCCAAGGTCCACGGCGGCTGCATGATGGCGCTGTGCGCGGCCGCCGCGCGGCGCGAGCTGATCCGGACGGCGCCGGACGCGATGCCCGTCGACGCGGCAGTCCAGCCGCTCGCGGTCAGCGCCAACTACCTCGCGGCCCCGGACCCGGGCGACGTCGACCTGGTGGCGACCGTGCGCAAGCGCGGGCGGCAGGTCTCGCTGGTCGACGTCGAGTTGTCGCAGGCCGGTCGGCCCGCGGTGCACGCGGCGGTGACGCTGGGCGTCCCGGATGCGGGGGAGCCCCACTACGCCGAGGTGCAGTCGCTCGCGCAACTGCCGGCCGAGCCCACGTCCGAGGCGCACGTGCTCTCGAAGGACCACCCGATGGCCCAGATCGTGCACGTCTCGCAGGGGTGCGATTTGCGCGTCGACGGCTCGTCCGCCCACTTCCTGACCGGGAAGCAGGGCGAGCCGCAGGTCCGGATGTGGGCACGGCCGTGGGCGGCGGACGAGGAGGATCCGGCCACCGCGGCGCTGTTCGCGATCATGACCGGCGACATCTGCGCGCCGGTCACGATGAACCGCGGCATGTTCGGGTGGGCGCCCACCGTCCAGCTGACGACGTACCTGCGCCGACAGCCGGCTCCGGGCTGGTTGCGGGTGATGGCGAGTTCGACGGTGCTGGGCGACACCTGGTTCGAGGAGGATCACACCGTCCTCGACTCCACCGGCGCCGTCGTCGTGCAGAGCCGTCAGCTGGCCATGATTCCCCGCTGACCTCGCACCCGGGGACTGCTGCGTCACACCGCCCGGTACCGGGGGATTGCCCCGATCACGGCCCGTGGCAGGCTGGGCGGTATGACGAGAATTGCGGTGATCGGTGGCGGCAAGATCGGTGAGGCCCTGATCTCTGGACTGTTGCAGGGCGGTCACGCCACCCGAGATCTGGTTGTCGCCGAGTCGTACGAGCCGCGTGCCCAGGAACTGGCCGCGACGTACTCGATCCGCGTCACCACGATCGAGGACGCGGCCGAGGGCGCCGACGTGATCGTCGTCGCGGTCAAGCCCACGGACGTGGACTCGGTTCTGACGGCGATGAGCAAGGTGGACCTCGACGGCGAGCAGGAGCAGCTCCTGGTCTCCCTGGCCGCGGGCATCCCCACGGCGCGGTACGAGGTGAAGCTGCCCGCCGGGTTCCCGGTGATCCGGGTCATGCCGAACACCCCGATGCTCGTCGGGCAGGGCGCCAGCGTCATGGCGCCCGGACGCCACGTCAAGGCCGGGCACCTGGACCTGGTGCGCGGCATCCTCGCGTCCGTCGGCACGGTCACGACCGTTCCGGAGTCGCAGATCGACGCGGTGACCGCGGTGTCCGGTTCCGGCCCCGCGTACTTCTTCCTGGCCGTCGAAGCGATGATCGACGCGGGTGTCGCGCTGGGGCTCACCCGCGCGACCACGCGGGAACTCGTGGTGCAGACGATGGTCGGCTCGGCCGCCATGCTCGACCAGTCGGGCGAGAGCGCCACCGACCTGCGGGCGGCGGTCACGTCGCCGGGTGGCACCACCGCCGCGGCGGTGCGGGAACTCGAGCGCAGTGGTCTCCGGACGGCCTTCTACGAGGCGCTCACGGCCGCTCGTGACCGCTCGGCTGAACTCGGGGTGTCGCCCGAGTAGATCGCAATTGGCGATCTTGTTTGCAACACCCGTCGCACCAATCCCTCTGGTCCCGCTAAGCTCGTGTCAGCACGTGCGTGTCTGTTCCGCCGGAGGGGAAGCCGGCGGCGCGACATGTGCCGGAGGTAAGTGGACAGATGGGATCCCCTGAAAACCCAGCAAAGCCGGCCAAGTCAGACAAGTCCGGCAAGCAAGACAACCCCGGTGGCGCAAGTCTCGCCGGGACGCAGTTCCTCACCGTCGCGGAGGTCGCGACGCTGATGAGGGTTTCGAAGATGACCGTGTACCGGCTGGTGCACAGCGGTGAACTGCCCGCAGTTCGTGTGGGTCGGTCCTTCCGCGTGCACGCCAAGGCGGTGCACGATTATCTGGAGACCTCGTATTTCGACGCCGGCTGACCTGCCGGAATCGATAGGGTGAGCCTCGGTTTTCGTCGAGCTCACCCGCCCCGGTACGATCGTGAGTCGTCGTACCAGCCAGCCGGTGTCGTCAGGCGCTGGGGTCGTGAAAGCGACCAGTGGCAACGAGGCCTCAGCGCCAGAGGAAGACACAGGCGTACGTGACCGGCGTGCGCTGAACGCTATAGAAGACTGTGAGGAACACCCACCATGGGTTCAGTGATCAAGAAGCGCCGCAAGCGCATGTCGAAGAAGAAGCACCGCAAGCTGCTGCGCCGCACGCGCGTCCAGCGTCGGAAGCTCGGCAAGTAAGAACTTGCACCCGGATGCCCGTCACCGTCATGGTGGCGGGCATCCGCGTTTTTCGGTGTGCCATTTGTCGGGTGTGCGCGGCCTTCTCCGACGATCGTGTTGCCAGGGCGTAAAGGCTCGCGCGGAACCCTTGCCTCCCGTCGCGGATTGGCTAGGCTCCCCGAAGGGGCGAATGGACGGGGGTACGGGTGAGTCCTGACGAGCGGGGCGTGCAGCCACCGAAGGTGGTGCTGGTGACGGGCGCGAGCCGGTTCCCGGGCGGGTTCCTGGTGGCGCGGCTGGCCCAGGAGCCGGGCATCGAGCGGGTGATCGCGGTCGACGCCGTCTCGCCCAGCAAGGACATGATGCGCCGGATGGGCCGCGCCGAGTTCGTCCGCGCCGACATTCGAAACCCGCTCATCGGCAAGGTGATCCGCGGGGCCGATGTCGACACCGTCGTGCATGCCGCGACCGTCGCCCAGGCGCCCAAGTCCGGCAGCCGCGCGGCGATGAAGGACATGAACGTCATCGGTGCCATGCAGTTGTTCGCGATGTGCCAGAAGGCGCCCTCCGTGCGCAAGATGGTGCTGCGCTCCGCCTCCGCGGTCTACGGCGGCAGCCCCAAGGATCCGGCCAAGTTCACCGAGGAGATGGGCGCCCGGCGTCCACCGCAGGGAGCGTGGGCGCGCGACTGCATCGAGATCGAGGGCTACGCCCGAGGCCTGGGGCGGCGGCGCCCCGACATCGCGGTGTCGATCCTGCGGCTCGGACCACTGATGGGTCCGCGGTTGCACGGCTGGGTGGCGCGGTACCTGTCGTCGCCGATCGTCCCGAGCATCCTGGGCCGCGACGCCCGCATGCAGCTGCTCCACGAGGAGGACGCCCTCGCCGCGCTCGGCCGGGCCACCCTCGCCGGGCCGGCCGGAACCTTCAACGTCGCGGGGGACGGCGCCGTGATGATGTCGCAGGCGATCCGGCGGGCCGGCCGCGTCGAGGTCCCGATGCCGTTCTCGCTGTTCCGCAGCGCCGGGCGGGCACTGATGGGCTCGCAGATGCGTTCGTTCACGCGGGAACAGCTCGACTACTTCCACTTCGGGTGCGGGCTCGACACCACCCGGATGCGGGCCGAACTCGGCTTCGAGCCGCGGTGGACGACGATGGAGGCACTCGACGACTTCGTGCGCGGCACCGGGTTGACCCCGGTGATCCGGCCCGAATGGCTGGACCGGGCAGAATCGACTGTGCTCACGTTCGTCGGCGCACCAGGCGGGGTCGGACAGCACGACAGGTGAACCGCGGATCGAATGGGCAGGGGGCTCTGGTGAACGAGGTGGCGAAGGTGATCCCGCTGCACGGCGGCTCGGGTACCCGTCCGTCGCCGACCCGCGCGGCGCATCGGCGGCCGCTCGAGGGCGGCGCCGACCGCGTGTTCACGGCATCGGACGAGCCGGTCGGTGAGACCGGCGCCGGTGCGGGTGGTGCCGGAGCCGGCGAAGCCGACGGCGGGTCACTGCTCGACGGTCTGCGCGGTCGCCTGGTCGGACAGGTGACCGGTGCCGCGGGATTCGTCCGCCGCCGCCTCGCGGGGGACTACGAGGTCGACGAGTTCGGTTACGACCCGCACTTCGCCGACGGTGTCTTTCTGCCCGCGCTGCGGCCGCTGTTCGAGAAGTGGTTCCGGGTCGAGGTACGCGGCGTCGAGAACATCCCGGCCACGGGCGGCGCGCTGGTGGTGGCCAACCACGCCGGGGTGGTTCCCATCGATGCGCTCATGACGTCGGTCGCGGTGCACGATCACCATCCCCGGCATCGCGCGCTGCGGATGCTCGCCGCCGATCTGGCGTTCGAGATGCCCGTCGTCGGCAACATCGCCCGCAAGGCCGGGCACACGCTGGCCTGCCACCCCGACGCCGAGCGACTACTGCGCAGCGGTGAGGTCGCGGCGGTGTTCCCGGAGGGCTACAAGGGCATCGGCAAGCCGTTCTCCGAGCGCTACAAGCTGCAGCGGTTCGGTCGCGGCGGTTTCGTGTCCGCGGCGATGCGCGCCGGCGTGCCGATCATCCCGTGCTCGATCGTGGGATCGGAGGAGATCTATCCGAAGATCGGCGACATCGCCCCACTCGCGCGGCTGCTGAACATGCCGTACTTCCCGGTGACGCCACTGTTCCCGCACCTGGGGCCGCTGGGGCTCGTCCCGCTGCCGTCCAAGTGGTACATCGAGTTCGGGACGCCGATCGTCACCGACACCTACGACGTCGCCGAGGCCGACGATCCGATGGTGCTGTTCGAGGTCACCGACCACGTCCGCGAGACGATCCAGCAGACGCTCTACCGCCTGCTGGCGCAGCGTCGCAACGTCTTCATGGGCTGAACCCGACCCGGCTCCTGGCGGGCCGCGAGCTCGGCGATCAGTGCCCGGTCACGTCGACGGCTGAGGATCGCGCCCACCGCGCCGCCCACGGCGCCGAGCAGCAGGGCGGTCGGCACACCGATCTTCGCGGCCTTGCGTCCGGTACGGAAGTCGCGCACTTCCCAGCCGCGGTTCCGGGCGAGCTCACGCAGATCGGCGTCGGGATTGACGGCGACGGCGGTGCCGACGAGGGAGAGCATCGGAACGTCGTTGTAGCTGTCGGAGTACGCGGTGCAGCGCTTGAGGTTGAGGCCCTCGCGGACGGCGAGCGTGCGCACCGCGTGCGCCTTGCCGAGTCCGTGCAGGATGTCGCCGACGAGGCGGCCCGTGAACACGCCGTCCTTGCTCTCGGCGACCGTGCCCAGGGCGCCGGTGAGCCCGAGGCGTTTGGCGATGACCTGCGCCAGTTCGACGGGGGTGGCCGTCACGAGCCACACCTGCTGGCCTGCGTCGAGGTGCATCTGCGCGAGTGCGCGGGTGCCGGCCCAGATCTTGTCGGCGATGACCTCGTCGTAGATCTCCTCGCCGAGGCGGGCAAGTTCGGCAGTGGAGCGGCCCGCGACGAACGAGAGCGCCTTCTCCCGACCCTCCGCGACGTCGTCGCTGTTCTCCTTGCCGGTGACCCGGAACTTGACCTGCTTCCACGCGAAGTCGACCAGGTCGGCGGTCCTCAGGTACTTCCGGGCCGCGAGGCCACGGGCGAAGTGGATGATCGAGGCGCCCTGCACCATCGTGTTGTCGACATCGAAGAACGCGGCGGCGGTGAGATCTCGGGGGACCACGATCTCGGCCGGCGGTTCCGGTGCCTCGGGAACTTCGGGAGCCTCGGGGGCTTCGAGTGCCGCCGCTTCGAGAGCGGCCGCCTCGAGGGCTTCGGCCTCCTGGAGTGCCTCGGCCTCCTGCAGGGCGAGGGCGGCGTCGGCGCTGGCCTCGCCGGCGAGATTGGCGCGCAGTTCGGCCTCGCTCGGGCCCAGCAGATTCCGTATCCGGCGGCGGCCGGGGCGCAGAATCCCGGACAGGCCCACACCGAATCTCGCGCCGATCGGCAGTGATCGCCCAGGCACTCGCACCTCCTGCGTCGCAGACACCTCTGGCTCACCCTAGCCCGCGTGCAGGCCTCGATCCCGGCGGATCGAGGCCGGGTCCGCGACGTGTGATGTTCGTCTCGAAACGGAACGGTCTGCGGAGTGGCGTCGCGCGGGCTGTCCGGACGGTGCATCGCGCGGTGGTGAAGACTGATGCGCATGGACCAGTCGCGACACCGGATCACACTTCTCACTCGCGTCGGCTGCGGTGCGTGCGCGCCCGCCCGCGAAACGCTGGACGAGATCTGCCGCGAGTTCGAACTCGAACTGACCTGCATCGACGTGGACGCGGCTGCGGCCGAGGATCCCGATCTGCGGGCGGAATACGGGGACCGGCTGCCCGTCGTCCTGCTCGACGGCAAGGAGCACAGCTACTGGGAGGTTGACGAGGAACGGCTCCGCGCAGACCTCGCCGCGGGCTGACCTCGGCTCGACGGAAGCCGGGCTGATGGGGGAGTGGGAAGGGTCACCCTGTATCGAGGAATCCGGTCGCTTTGCAGGTGAGAGCACGTCCGGGGCCCGTTGAGCAACTTTGTGCATGGCTTCACAAGCGGTTACCGTGGTGTGAACAAACGCCCCGGACCTGTGCGAAGGCCGGGGTACACGGCCGGCCGGACGAGGAGCCATCGACGTGACCGAACAGCACCAGGCGCAGGGGGCGGTTGCCCGCGGCGTCGCCGGGGCTGCTCCGTCCGCTTCGCCCACTCCCCGGCGTGAGACGCCTCCGGCCGCGCAGTACCGGGACATTCCCCAGGCTACGGTGACGCGTCTGGCGACATACCTGCGGGTCCTCGGAGTGCTCGCCGACGAAGGTGCTCTCATCGTCTCGAGCGAGGAACTCGCCGCGGCCTCCGGTGTCGGATCGGCCAAGCTGCGCAAGGACCTGTCGTTCCTGGGCCCCAACGGGGTTCGCGGCGTCGGCTACGACGTCACCCGACTGCGGGCGCGCATCGAATCGGCGCTGGGCCTCGATCGTGGCCACCGTGTGGTGCTGGTCGGTATCGGCAATCTCGGGCGCGCACTCGCCGGCTACGGCGGCTTCGACCGTCGCGGATTCTCGATGGTGGGCCTGTTCGACCAGGACACCGACGTCGTCGGCGCTCGAGTCGGCGGTCTGACGGTCCGCGACGTGGCCGAGCTCGCCGACGCGTGCCGCGACCTCGAACCCACCATCGGTGTGATCGCCACGCCCGACAGTGCGGCCCAGGCCGTGTGCGACCTGCTCGTCGGCGCCGGCCTCCGCTGCATCCTCAGCTTCTCTCCGCTCGCGCTGGAGATCCCCGACCACGTCGAGATGCGTCGGGTCGATCTCGCCATGGAGATGCAGGTTCTGTCGTTCAATATGGCCCGCAACGAGGAGCAGTTTCCTCAGCAGGTTGCCGCCGCATCCGCGGCGGTCGCGCTTCGACCAGAAACGGATCGGTGATCAGGCCGTGAGTGTGCTTCTCGTCGGGATCTCGCACCGTAGCGCTCCCGTCTCCGTCCTCGAGCGGATAGCGGTCACCGATACGGACCGCCCGAAGCTGACGGACAAGATGTTGGCTTCGGCCCACGTCTCGGAGGCGATGATCGTCTCGACGTGCAACCGCATCGAGATCTACGCGGTCGTGGACGCGTTCCACGGTGCGCTCACCGAGATCGCCGATCTGCTCAGCGAGCATTCCGGCCTCGACCTCGCCGAGCTGCACAAGCACGCGTACGTCCGCTACAGCGAGGCCGCCGCCGAGCACCTGTTCGCGGTCGCCAGCGGCCTGGACTCGATGGTCATCGGCGAGCAGCAGATCCTCGGGCAGATCCGTGCCGCGTACGCGGCCGCCGACGCACAGCAGGCCGCCGGACGCGCACTGCACGAGCTGGCGCAGCAGGCGCTGCGGGTCGGCAAGCGGGTCCACTCCGAGACCGGGATCGACGCCGCCGGTGCCTCCGTGGTGTCCGTCGCCCTCGACCGAGCCGCAGGGATCCTCGGCGACGGCGGCCTGGTCGGCCGCACCGCGGTCGTGGTCGGTGCGGGCGCCATGGGCAGCCTGTCGGTCGCACACCTCACGCGCGCCGGAATCGGCCGCATCCTCGTCGTCAACCGCACCCGCGAGCGCGCCGAGCACCTCGCGGCCACCGCGGTCGGCAACGGCATCGACGCGATCGCCATGGGTTTCGACGAGCTGCCCGACGCGATGGCGCAGTCCGACGTCCTGGTCACCTGCACCGGCGCGGTCGGCTCCGTCGTCACGCTCGCCGACACCCACCGGGCGCTGGCCCGGCCGGGGCGCGACCCGAAGCGTCCGCTCGTGATCTGCGACCTGGGACTGCCCCGCGACGTCGAGGCCGCCGTCGCCGGGCTGCCCGAGGTGGTCGTGCTCGACATGGCCGCGCTGCAGCGTGATCCGGCCGCCGGCGCCGCCGCGTCGGACGCCGATGCCGCCCGCGGGATCGTGGCCTCCGAACTTGCTCAGTACCTGGCCTCCCAGCGGTTGGCCGAGGTCACCCCGACCGTGACCGCGCTGCGCCAGCGCGCCGCGGAGGTGGTCGAGGCGGAACTGATGCGACTGGATTCGCGGCTGCCGGGTCTGGAGGATCCGCAGCGCGACGAGGTCGCGCGCACCGTCCGCCGTGTCGTCGACAAGCTCCTGCACGCACCGACCGTGCGGGTCAAGCAGTTGGCTTCCACACCGGGCGGAGATTCGTACGCCGCCGCGCTGCGCGAACTGTTCGAGCTGCGCCCGGGTTCGGCGGAGGCCGTCGCCGCCCCCATCGATCTCGGTGAATTCACCAGCGGCCCCGATGTTTCAGGAAAGGATGCGCAGGCATGAGCACCGACGCTGTCCAGTCGCCGGCCGTCGCCTCGAGCATCGGCTCGCAGACCGACCCCACCACCCGCACCCTGCGGATCGGCACCCGCGGCAGCCTGCTGGCCACCACGCAGGCCGGGACCGTCCGGGATGCGCTGATCGCCGCGGGCCACCCGGCCGAACTGGTGATCATCAAGACGAAGGGTGACGTCACCGCCGGACCGGTGCAGCGCATCGGCGTCGGCGTGTTCGTCGCCGAACTGCGCGAGGCGCTCGCGGCCGGCGAGGTCGACGTCGCGGTGCACTCGTACAAGGACCTGCCCACCGCGCAGCCCGACGAACTCGTCGTCGCCGCCGTGCCGCCGCGCGAGGATCCGCGCGACGCGCTCGTCGCCCGCGACGGCCTGGTGCTGGGCGAGCTGCCGCCCGGTTCGCGGATCGGCACGTCCGCGCCGCGGCGCCGTGCCCAGCTGCGCGCCCTCGGTCTGGGACTCGAGATCGAACCGCTGCGCGGCAACATCGACACCCGCCTCGGCAAGGTCGCGTCCGGTGAGCTCGACGCGATCGTCATCGCCCGTGCCGGCCTGTCCCGCATCGGCCGCACCGATGCGATCACCGAATCGCTCGAGCCGGTGCAGATGCTGCCCGCACCGTCGCAGGGTGCGCTCGCTGTCGAGTGCCGTGCCGACAAGCCGGAGCTGATCGCGGTCCTCGCCGGACTGGACGACGCGGCCACCCGTGCCGCCGTCGTCGCGGAGCGCTCGCTGCTCGCCGAGCTCGAGGCGGGCTGCACCGCACCGGTCGGTGCGATCGCCGAGGTCGTCGAGTCGATCGACGACGACGGCCACGTGTTCGAGGAACTGTCGGTGCGCGGCTGTGCCGCCGCGATCGACGGCTCCGATGTGATTCGGGCATCCACGGTGGGATCGCCCGAGCGTGCCGACGAGCTGGGCCGCGCGGTTGCGCGGGAACTTCTCGAGCTCGGCGCACGCGATTTGATGACGATTGCCGAGGACGGTGATGCGGATGCTTGACGTCGTTGTCCGTCCGGGGGTCGATCGCAGGCCCGATTTCGTACTTGATTCCTATCGACATGAGACCGCACTGGAGAACTACCGATGAGCCGAGTCCGTAAGAACAGTCCCGGACGAATCCTCTTTGTGGGATCGGGACCCGGTGATCCGGCGCTGCTCACCGTCCGGGCGCGCGACGTTCTCGCGTCGGCGGCGCTGGCGTTCACCGACCCCGACGTCGACAAGGGCGTGACCGCGCTGGTCGGTACCGCGCTCGGTCGCGACGCCGAGACCGACGAGCCGATCGCCGAGGTCCGGCCCGCGCTCGGCGAGCCGGCGGAGGTCGCCAAGACGCTGGTCGCCGAGGCCAAGAACGGCCACGACGTGGTCCGTCTCGTCTCCGGTGATCCGCTGACCACCGATTCCGTGATCGCCGAGGTCTCGGCCGTCGCCCGCACCCAGGTGGTGTTCGAGGTGCTGCCCGGACTCCCGTCCGGTTCCGCGGTTCCGAGCTACGCCGGCATGGCGTTGGGCTCGGCCCACACCGAGGCCGACGTGCGCGGCGAGGTCGACTGGGCGGCGCTGGCCGCGGCTCCCGGCCCGCTGGTGCTGCACGCGAGTGCCGCGCACCTGGCCGAGACCGCGAGCGCGCTCGTCGAACACGGTCTGGCGCCGCAGACGCCGGCCGCGATCACCGTCCGTGGAACCACGCGTCAGCAGCGCACCGTCGAGGCCACGCTCGCGACCCTCAACGATGCCGGTTCCGAGCTGGTCGGCCCGCTGATCGTCACGGTCGGCAAGGTCGTCGCGCAGCGCAGCAAGATGTCGTGGTGGGAGTCACGCGCCCTGTACGGCTGGACCGTCCTGGTGCCGCGCACCAAGGAGCAGGCCGCCGACATGAGCGATCGGCTCGTCACGCACGGCGCGATCCCGATCGAGGTTCCGACCATCGCGGTCGAGCCGCCTCGCAGCCCCGCCCAGATGGAGCGTTCCGTCAAGGGTCTGGTCGACGGCCGCTACCAGTGGGTCGTCTTCACCTCCACCAACGCGGTGCGCGCGGTGTGGGAGAAGTTCGAGGCGTTCGGCTTGGACGCCCGCGCGTTCTCCGGCGTGAAGATCGCGTGCGTCGGCGAGGCCACGGCCGAGAAGGTGCGCTCGTTCGGTATCACCCCCGAGCTGGTGCCGTCGGGTGAGCAGTCCAGCGAGGGCCTGCTGGCCGACTTCCCGCCGTACGACGAGGTGTTCGACCCGGTCAACCGGGTCCTGCTGCCGCGCGCCGACATCGCCACCGAGACCCTCGCCGAGGGCCTGCGCGAGCGTGGCTGGGAGATCGACGACGTCACCGCGTACCGCACCGTGCGGGCTGCGCCGCCGCCGGCCGAGACCCGCGAGATGATCAAGACGGGTGGCTTCGACGCCGTGTGCTTCACGTCGTCGTCGACCGTGCGCAACCTCGTCGGCATCGCCGGCAAGCCGCACGCCCGCACGATCGTCGCGTGCATCGGACCCAAGACAGCGGAGACCGCGATCGAGTTCGGTCTGCGCGTCGACGTCCAGCCGGAGACGGCGCAGATGGGTCCGCTGGTCGAGGCGCTCGCCGAGCACGCGGCCCGGCTGCGTGCCGAGGGCGCGCTGCCTCCGCCGCGCAAGAAGTCCCGCGCCCGCCGCTGACCACTTCCGGTACAGGAGTAGCTGCACCCGTGTTCCCCACCCGCCGAGACGGTGACTTTCCCGCCCGCCGCCCGCGCCGACTGCGCGGCACTCCCGCGCTGCGCCGCCTCGTCGCCGAGACATCGCTCGAGCCAAGGCATCTCGTGCTTCCGATGTTCGTCGCCGACGGCATCGACGAGCCGCGACCGATCTCGTCGATGCCGGGCGTCGTCCAGCACACGCTGGACTCGCTGCGCGGCGCCGCCACCGACGCGGTGGCGGCCGGGGTGGGCGGGGTGATGCTCTTCGGCGTGCCGCGTACCGAGGACAAGGACGTCGACGGGTCCGGTGCGACCGACCCGGACGGCATCCTCAACCGGGGGCTGGCCGCACTGAAGGCCGAACTGGGCGAATCGACGGTGCTGATGGCCGACACGTGTCTCGACGAGTTCACCTCGCACGGGCACTGCGGTGTGCTGACGGCCGACGGCCACGTCGACAACGACGCGACGCTCGCACGGTACGTCGACATGGCGATCGCCCAGGCCGAGGCCGGAGCGCACCTGCTCGGCCCCAGCGGGATGATGGACGGCCAGGTCGCCGCGATCCGTGAGGGTCTCGACGCTGCCGGGCACGCCGACGTCGGGCAGCTCGCGTACTCGGCGAAGTACGCGTCCGCCTTCTACGGTCCGTTCCGGGAGGCCGTCGGTTCGTCGCTCGAGGGCGACCGCCGCACGTACCAGCAGGATCCGGCGAACCGTCGGGAGTCGATGCTCGAGGTGGATCTCGACCTCGCCGAGGGCGCCGACCTGGTGATGGTCAAGCCGGCGATGTCGTACCTCGACGTGCTGCGCGAGGTCGCGGACCGCTCCACCGTGCCGGTCGCGGCCTACCAGATCTCGGGCGAGTACGCGATGATCACGGCGGCCGCGCAGAACGGCTGGATCGACCGCGACGCCGCGGTCCTCGAGTCGCTGCTGAGCATTCGCCGCGCGGGCGCCGACATCGTCCTCACCTACTGGGCCGCCGAGGCCGCGGGATGGCTCGGATGACCGGGCAGCCGGGACCGCCGGAGCCCTGGCCGGGCAGCCCGCAGTACCCCGCGCCGATGCCGCCCGCCCAGCAGCAGGCCGAGAAGAAGCCGGTTCCGGCGGACGTGATCACGGCGTTCCAGTTGTGGTTCGTGGTGGCAGCGCTCGGCATCGTGTATCTCGTGTCGGCGCTGGCCTTCGCGTACGGCGACCGGGACGCGTTCGTCGACCAGGTCGTCGACGAGCTGTCGAAGCAGTCGGACAGCGTGATGTCGCGCGCGGACGTCGAGCAGCTCTTCGTGTTCGCGATCATCGGCACCGGTGTGTTCCTGGGCATCGTGCTCACCGGTCTGCTGGCACTGTTCGCCTTCAAGATGCGCAAGGGCAAGAACTGGGCGCGGATGCTGCTCACGATGATCGGCGTGTTCACGGTGTTCTCGGCCCTTCCCACGATCTTCGGGATCGGGGCCGGTACCGGTGCCGCGGCGCTGATCATGGGCGGCGCCGGGATCCTCCAGGCCGTCGCGGCGATCGGTGCGATCGTGCTGATGCACCGCAAGGAATCCAACGAGTACTTCCTCCACCTGCCGCCCGCACGCTGACGCGGTCCGCAGTGTCGGGTGTGTCTCGCTGTCCGGTCCTCCGCTCGTCTCGGGTCGATCGATGCCGCAGGATGAGGGGGTGAGTGTGTCGTCCCCCCGCGTGGTCTCCGTCGCCTACTGGATCTGGGTGCTGTGCGCCGCGGCGATGGTGCTGTTCGGACTGCTTGCGCTCACGACGTCCGCCGATGCGATCCGCGGACAACTCGGCGCCGATGCCGATACCTTCGTGTGGCTGCTCCGCGGTGTCGGCGGGGCGTCGTTGATCTTCGGACTGGCCATCGGGTTCCTGGCTGCGCCGGTGCGGGCGGGAAACCGAGGTCTACGGATCGTCGTCGTGGTGCTCTCGTCGGTCTTCGCGCTGGCGGCGATCGCCCTGTCGGCGATCGGGGTGATCGCGCCGCTACTGCTGTCGATTCCGCTGTTGCTGCTGGTGGCGAGCGTTCTGGTCTATCGGGAGGGTGCGCGTGAGTGGTTCCGCGACGAACGGGTCGGCTGAGCCGGAGGCTGCGCTGTTCCTGGAGGAGGGCGCCCGCTGGCGGGCGGTGGCTTACGGGCCCGTCTTCTGTGTGATCGCGCTCGTGATCGAGTTGTTCACCGGTCCGGTGGTGCACTGGTTCGCGTTGACGTTGTTCGCGCTGATCCTCGCCGGCATCGTCTACGTGCAGGTCGCTGCCGCCCGCCGCCATGTGAGCGTGTTGCTGACCGCGACGGCGCTGCGGCAGGGTGCGGAGGAGGTGCCGCTCGACGAGATCGGGGAGATCCTGCCCGAGGCCGATCCGTACGCCGACGAACCGGAGCCCTGGGAGAGTGCGCGCAGCCTCGGCGAGTTGTCCGGGGTGCCGCGGCGCCGTACGGCCGTCGGGTTGCGCCTGCGGGACGGTTCCCTCGCACAGGCGTGGGCGCGCGACGACGACGGTCTGCGGGAGGCGCTGACGGCGGCCCTCGCGCAGGTGCAGGGGAGGTCGGTGTGACGCGTCCGGTGGTGCTGGTGGCCGAGGCGGCGGGGGTCGTCGGGGCACTGCTGCTCGCCGCGTGGTGCGCGGTCCGAGGTGTGACCACTCATGTCTTCGAACCGGTCGCCCCCGACGCTCCGTCGTTCACCTCCGTCCGCTACGAGGGGTCGTGGATCACGGCCGCATTCGCGTCGGTGCTTCTCGCTGGGCTGCTGGCGCTCGACATCCGACGTCGACGACGCGGCACCCGGTACCCATAGGGGGTATCATTCGAGTATGAACGGATACAGCCCGCAGCAGGAGGACCTGCTCAAGCGTCTACGGCGCATCGAGGGTCAGGTGCAGGGAATCTCGCGCATGATCGCGGACGACCGCTACTGCATCGACGTGCTCACCCAGGTGTCCGCGGCCACGTCCGCGCTGCAGTCGGTGTCGCTCAAGCTGCTCGAGGCGCACCTCGCAGGCTGCGTCGTCGAGGCTGCGAAGAAGGGCGGCCCGGAGGCCGATGCCAAGGTCAAGGAGGCGTCCGACGCGATCGCGCGCCTGGTGAAGTCCTGAGCCGAAGTGCGACCCTGACAACAGTGCGACCTGTCGACAACAGGAGGTCTGCGATGGAACACACCTACATCGTCAAGGGCATGACCTGCCAGCACTGCGCCGCCGCCGTCACCGAGGAGATCAGCGAGCCGTCCGGGGTCACGGGTGTCGACGTCGATGTCGCGTCCGGTCGCGTGGTGGTGCGCAGTGATTCCCCCATGGACACCATTGCCGTCGCCGCCGCGGTAGCCGAGGCAGGCTACGAGCTGCTCCAGTGACCGTCACCGGGCTGCGCACCGTCGAACTCGACATCGGCGGCATGACCTGCGCGTCGTGCGCGGCCCGGATCGAACGCAAGCTCGGCAGGCTCGACGGCGTCACCGCCAGCGTCAACTACGCCACCGAACAGGCCCACGTCGAGTTCCCCGAGTCGATCCCGACGCAGGATCTGATCGACGTCGTCGAGAAGACCGGATACTCCGCGACGGTCACCGAACCGGAACATCCGGTCCCCGCGGAGACCCGGGATCTGCTCGGCTCGCGCCTGGTGGTGGCGATCGTGGCGTCGGTGCCGGTCGTGCTGGTGTCGATGATCCCGCCGCTGCAGTTCGACTACTGGCAGTGGATGTCGCTGGTGCTCACCACGATCGTCGTCTTCTGGTGCGGCTACCCGTTCCACCGCGCCGCCGTCGTGACGGCCAGGCACGGCATGTCGACGATGGACACCCTCGTCTCGCTGGGCACGCTCGCCGCCTACGGGTGGTCGCTGTGGGCGCTGGTGTTCGGCACCGCCGGACACATCGGCACGACCCACGAGTTCACGCTGCTGCCCGGCGCGCACGACGCCTCCGGGCAGATCTATCTCGAGGTGGCGGCCGGGGTCACCACGTTCCTCCTCGCCGGCCGGTACGCCGAGTCCCGCGCCAAACGTCGCTCCGGGGCCGCGCTGCGGGCGCTGCTCGAGGTGGGCGCCAAGGACGTCGCGCTGCTGCGGGGCGGCGTCGAACAGCGGGTGCCGGTCGCTGCGCTGCACGTCGGTGACGAGTTCGTGGTGCGGCCGGGGGAGAAGATCGCCACCGACGGACGCGTCGTCGCGGGCGCCTCCGCGGTGGACACGTCGATGCTCACCGGCGAGTCGGTTCCTGTGGAGGTGGGTACCGGCGACGCCGTGGCCGGCGGCACCGTCAACACCGACCGGCTGCTGACCGTCCGGGCCGAACGCGTCGGCGCCGACACGCAGCTGGCGCACATCGCCCGGCTCGTGACCGAAGCGCAAGGCGGCAAGGCGCTCGCACAGCGACTCGCGGACCGCGTCTCGGCAGTGTTCGTGCCCGTCGTGCTGGTGATCGCCGCTGGCACGCTCGCGGCGTGGCTGCTGCTGGGGCAGCCGGTGACCGAGGCGTTCACCGCGGCCGTCGCCGTGCTGATCGTCGCGTGCCCGTGCGCCCTCGGGCTGGCCACGCCGACGGCACTGCTGGTCGGGACGGGGCGGGGCGCACAGCTGGGCATCCTCATCAAAGGCCCCGAGGTGCTCGAACAGACCCGTCGCATCGAGACCGTGGTGCTGGACAAGACCGGCACCGTCACCACCGGGCGGATGGAACTCGACGACATCGTCGCGGTGGACGGCGAGGACCGCGACCGGGTCCTGGCGCTGGCTGCGGCGGTGGAGTCCGGGTCGGAGCATCCGGTGGCGCAGGCGATCGTGCGCGCGGTGCCGCGGCCGCTGCCGGTGACCGGGTTCGTCAACCGCCCGGGTGTCGGCGTCGAGGGCGTCGTCGACGGGCATGCGGTGCGGGTGGGCCGGGTACAGGGGCCGGTGCCCGCCGGACTGCAGGGGCAGCTGCCGGAGGGCCGGACCACCGTCATCGTCTCGTGGGACGACCGCGTCCGCGGCGCCGTGGTCGTCGCCGACGCCGTGAAACCGACCAGCGCCGAGGCGATCCGCGAGATCCGGGCACTCGGCATGACACCGGTCCTGCTCACCGGCGACGCCGAGGCCGTCGCGACCGCCGTCGCGCGCGAAGTCGGCATCGACCGGGTGATCGCGGAGGTTCTGCCGGACCAGAAGGCCGACACCGTCGCCCGGTTGCGGAGGGAAGGCGCGGTCGCGATGGTCGGCGACGGTCTCAACGACGCCGCCGCGCTCGCGACCGCCGACGTCGGCATCGCGATGGGCACCGGTACCGATGCCGCGATCGAGGCGAGCGATCTGACCCTGGTCCGTGGCGACCTGCGGTCGGTGCCGGACGCGATCCGGTTGTCCCGCCGCACCCTCGCGACCATCAAGGGAAACCTGTTCTGGGCCTTTGCGTACAACGTCGCGGCCATACCTCTCGCGGCGACGGGCCTGCTCAACCCGATGATCGCCGGTGCCGCGATGGCGCTGTCATCGCTGTTCGTGGTGGGGAACAGTTTGCGGCTGCGGCGTTTTCACTGACGGTGGCCCGGAAGACTCGTGTCAGTATCCTCCCGTAGGGTGGCACCCGTTACCGACGGTGAAACGGGAGGGCCGTTCGTGCGTAAGTCGATTCGGATGTCGGGAGCAGTTGCCGCTGCGGTGCTCATCGGTGTGGGAGTGGCACCCACTGCATGTGCCGAACCGCCCGAGGCGTTTCCGGCTCTCGAGGTCACCACCGTGATGGACGGTCTCACCAGACCCTGGGACGTCGTCGTCGCGCCGGACGGTGCGATCCTCACCGGGGAGCGGGCCGGCCGGTTCGTCGTCACCCGCGCAGACGGCAGCGTCGGCGAGGTGTCCGCGGACCTGTCGGACCTGTACGCCGAGGGCGAGACAGGCCTCATGGGAATCGCGTTGGCGCAGGACTTCGAGACCACTCGCACGGTGTTCACGTGCCAGGGACACCGTGGCGGCGGATCCGGATCGCTCGGCTCGGTCGACACGGGTTCGCTGGGCAGTGCCGACGTCGACCGAACCGACGTTCGCGTCGTGTCGTGGACCGTCGACCCGGGATGGACGACGCTCACCCGCACCGGCGACGTCGTCACCGGGATGCCGGTGGGCGCCAAAGGGCGTCACGGTGGTTGCCGCATCCTCGCGCACCCCGACGGCACGCTGTACATCGGGACGGGCGACTCGGCGCAGGGGACGGTGCCGCAGGATCGGAACTCGCTGGGTGGCAAGGTGTTGCACGTCGACCGTGACGGCTCGCCGGCCGCCGGGAATCCGTTCCCGAACAGCCCGGTGTTCACGCTCGGTCACCGTAACGTGCAGGGACTGGCGCTGCAGCCGGGCACCGGCAGGATATACGACATCGAGCAGGGCACGAGTCGGGACGACGAGGTGAATCTGCTCGCCGCCGGCAACAACTACGGCTACCGTCCCGATCGGCGACCGGGCACCTACGACGAGAGCGTGCCCATGACCGACCCCGAACGCGTGCCCGGCGCGGTGGAGGCCGTGTGGAGTTCCGGTGCCCCCACCATCGCGACACCCGGCGGGACCTTCGTGTCGGGTGCCGGCTGGGGCGACTGGGACAGTGCGTTGGCCGTCACCGCGCAGCAGGGCCAGAAGCTGGTGTTCCTGAAGCTATCCGGCGACGGCACCACCGTCACCGACACGTCGTCGGCGCTCACCGGCGAGTACGGGCGCCTGCGCTCGGCCACGGCCGCGCCGGACGGCAGCCTGCTGATCACCACCGACAACGGTTCCGGCGACCGGGTTCTCCGCGTCGTGCCGGCCGCGGACTGAGGGCGGTCGCCGTGTGTTCACCCGACGTGATGGCACAGGTTCGTCGGACGATCGGTGAGACCGCACCGGCGGTGAGCCGACGGGGACTCCTGGGCGCGGCCGGTCTGGCGGTGCTCGGCGGGGCGCTCGCACCCCGAGCGGCCTCCGCCGCGCCGGCCACCCCGACATTCGCGATCCGGGCGCGGTCGGTCGTCGATCTCACCCACACACTCACTGCCGACTTCCCGGTGTGGCCGGGCAACGACGCCTTCGCGATGGAACCGGTGGTCGTGATCGACGATCCGGGTCCGTTCGGGTCGCTGTCGGGTTCGGCGGGCGGCTCGTCCGGGCCGGCACGGGGCGAGTTCCACGTCAACAAGCTCACCTACTGGGAGCACACCGGTACACACATCGACGCCCCTGCCCACAAGATCGCCGACGGCCGCACCGTCGAGGAGCTGCCGATCGAGGACTTCGTCGCTCCTGTCGCCGTCGTCGACATCTCGGCGAAGGCCGCGGTGGACGCCGACGCCCTCCTCACGGTCACCGACATCGAGGCGTGGGAACGCGAGCACGGTCGCATACCCGGCCGGTCGATCGTCGCGATGCACTCGGGTTGGGAAGAGCGCCTCGCGGATCCGGGGCGGTACGTCAATCGCGATCGATCCGGGACGCCACACTCGCCGGGCTTCGACCCGGACGCGGTGACGTTCCTCGTGGAGGAGCGCGACATCGTCGCGATCGGCGTCGACACTCTCAGTCTCGACGCCGCGAGCAGTCGCACCTACGGTGCTCATGTCGCCGCGCTGGGCGCCGGGAAGTACGGCATCGAATCGCTCGCGAATCTCGCCGCACTGCCACCGGCCGGCGCAACGGTCGTGGTCGGAGCGCCCAAGCATCGGGGTGGTTCGGGCGGGCCGTGCCGGGTGCTGGCCTTCGTCGATCAGCTAGGGCATGTCTGACAGTCGACGGGCCCAGGCGACCACCGCGTCGAGGACGGCCACAGTGCGGCAGACGATCGCGAGTTTGTCGTACCGAGTTACTGGTCCGCGCCGTTGCTTCCGGTCGCGGCCGTTCACCTCCGATGCGGGAACGTGCTAGTGGTCGAGCAGGTGTGGAATGCCGGGCTGTCGCCGGCCTGTCCGGGCGACCCGAGCAGACCCGAGCAGCCTCACATACATCGGTTCGCATGCGGTCAGGGGCGTCCCAGCGGCGCCCCCAGGAACCGAATCCCGTTGTGGGCATACGCACGAAGGCGACGATGTCGAGCCACGAAGCGTGGTAGTCGGCCCATCAGGTAGCGGGGCCGCTTCTGCGCCGGGCGGAGTGGGCAGCCGTTGCGGGATTGTGCATGCAGGTCGTGATCGGTGTCGCGACAGGTTTCGGATCCGTGGTGTCGGCTGTCGCTGCACCGGTCGTGTCTTCCAGCTGTGCTCATCGTCCTGATCTGTGCGGGGTTGAAGGGCAACGCCGCAGCGAAGTCACTGCGGCGTTGCCCGGTCGTTCCCCGAGACTCCGAGTCTTGACCGAAGTCGACTGGTTCGCCACCCATGGTCCCGACACACCGAGGGTGACCGTGCGCCAAGCGGCGAGGTCTCGATGGCGGGCGCACGGTGGCTCTCGCTCAATCGAGTTGCAGCTCCGGCTTGTACAGGTCGAGCCAGGTGTAGATGTCGATGGCGCGATCCAGGCCGGCCCGGGTGATGGGATCCATCCGCATCGGATCTTGCGCCGTCAGTTGTTGCATCCAGGTCCGGTCGACGAGGTCGAACAGCGGCGAATCGGTCTCGGACAGGATCTCCTTCGCGAGCTGCTGCAGGTTCGTCGCGTATGCCGGATCCTGCGTCAACGGGTAACCGCTCTTCACTCGATCGACGACCGATTGCGGGAGCACATGTTTCGTGGCGTGACGCAGCAGGCTCTTCTCGCGGCCATCGAAGGTTTTCAGCGGCCACGGAGTGTTGTAGACATACTCGATGAGGCGATGGTCGCAGAACGGCACTCGAACCTCGAGGCCGGCCGCCATCGACAAGCGATCCTTGCGGTCGAGCAGGATCCGCACGAACCGGGTCAGATGCAGATAGCACACCTCGCGCATGCGATGTTCGGCCGCGGATTCACCGGGCAGGTGTTCGACCTCCGCGCACGCTGCGGCGTATTGGTCGGCAACGTAGCTGTCGATATCCAGCCGCTCGCGTAGCTCCGGCCTCAGAGCAGCCCAGGGGGTGTCTCCGGTGAAGGCCGCCCACGGGAAGGTGTCCGCATTGACCGCCCTCTCGTTGTGGAACCACGGATAGCCGCCGAACACCTCGTCGGCCGATTCGCCCGACAGCGCCACCGTCGACTGCTCGCGAATCGCCTGGAACAGCAGGTACAGCGACAAGTCCATGTCGCCGAGTCCGGGCATGTCACGTGCGGCGATCACCGCACGCCGCACCGAAAGATCCAGCAGATCGGCAGAATTCAGCATCACATCCTGATGCGCGGACTCCACCAACGCCGCGACCTCGCGCGCGTACGGCGCGTCGGGGGTGCCGCGCACCTCGTCGGCGACGAAGTTCTGCTCCTGATGGAGGAAGTTCACCGAGAAGGTGCGCAGTTGCTCGCCGTTGTGAGCGAGGCTCGCCGCGGCCAGTCCTGTGATGGCACTGGAATCCAATCCGCCCGAGAGCAATACACATCTCGGCACATCGGAGATCAGCTGCCGGTCGACGATGTCGGTGAGCAGATCCCGCACCCGCTCGACGGACTTCTCCCTGCTGTCGGCATGCTCGACCGCGCCCAGGCGCCAGTAGGTACGTTCGTGAGTTCCCTGGCGGTCCACCCGGATCAGAGTTCCGGGCGCCACCTCGTACATGCCCTTCCAGATCGACCTGCGCGGCGCCTTGGTCATGGCCAACAGCTCGCGAACCCCGTCGGAGTCGACGGCCTTGCGTGCCAATGGGTTCGCCAGAATCGCCTTCGGCTCCGATCCGAACAGGACCCCGTCCGGTGTCGGGTAGTAGAAGATCGGTTTGATGCCCATGCGGTCTCGGATCATCACCAGCTTCTCCTCGCGCTGGTCCCAGATCGCGAAGGCGTACATTCCGTTGAGGTGATCGACGAGGCTCTCACCCCACTGCAGGTATGCGTGTAGCACCACCTCGGTGTCGCTGTCGGTGCGGAATGTATGGCCCAGAGCCCGTAGCTGATCGCGCAGTTCCCGGTAGTTGTATGTCTCCCCCGTGTACACCATTCCGACGTCCCCAGCGGCGGTGTTCACGCTCATCGGCTGCGCTCCACCCGGTAGATCGATGACGGCCAGCCGCCGATGCCCGAGTCCCACATGAGTGCGCACGAAAGTGCCGCTCCCGTCCGGCCCGCGCAAAGCCATGGTGTCGGTCATCGCGTCGAGAACACTCTGCTGTCGGGTCAGGTCGGAGTCGAACGACACCCATCCTGCGATTCCACACATATGTAACGCCCCCCAATCGATTCGGTTACTTGTCCAGCCGTACGTGGCCTTGTCGGAACCGGGAGAAGTGGAACGGTGCCCGAGCTGCATCTCCAGCTGGAACCTCCATGATCGTTCTCATGAGATTCCGGTTGTCATCAGCGAGGCTGAAGCATCCCGCCGGTGATGCCCACTCTCGGCACAGAAATAGAACATGTTTCATCCCCCTTGCCGGCAAGGCTAAGGGTTGGTTCGACTTCCGTCAACACAGGACGTGCATGTACTGATCGTTAGTTTTGTTGCAGCAGTGGGTATCTCGAGTCCATCTTCGGTCATGCGCGCGACGGGCCGGCCATCGGTCCGCGCCGGGCCGACGCAGTCGCAAGTTGCTCGGAGTGTGCCGTCGGACGTGGCTACGAGGTCCAGTACAGGTTGGGATGAGCGTGCGGATACGCCCTCCGGCCGGCGACGTTTGGGCGGAGATTCGGGTGGTCGAGTTCAGTCGCGCGTTCCTCGACCGCGGCGAGGGCGGCGTACGTGCACGGCAGCTTCGTCACCGACGCCCGGGGGGAGCCGCTGCGGGTCCCCGAGATGCGCAACGCCTCGGCCACCGTCGTCTACGACGGTGGCCGAGGCGTTGTCCGCAGGCCATTGCCCGATCCGATCGAGATTCTGCGCCCGATCAAGCTGCGTGGCCCTCCCGATCGATTTACCAGTCCGCTTCGGTGTAGCGGATCACTCCGCGAATGTTCTTGTTGTCGAGCATGTCCTGGTAGCCGTCGTTGACCTGCTCGAGCGAGTAGGTGTTGGTGACCATGTCTTCGAGGTTGAGCAGACCGGCCCGGTGCAGGTTCAGCAGGTTCGGGATGTCCACGCGGGCGTTGCAGCCACCGTAGATGTTGCCCAGCAGGCTCTTCTGCAGCATCGCAAACGTGAACGAGTTGAGCTTGACGTCCATGTCGGACATGTGGCCCATGGCGGTGACGACGCAACGACCGTTCTTGGCCGTGAGCGTGAGGGCCGGGTCGACGTACTCACCCTTCATCTCACCGACCGTGATGATCGTCTTCTGGCACATCCGGCCCCACGTGATCTCCATGATCGGCACGATCGCCTCTTCCATCGACGGGAAGGCGTGCGTGGCACCGAACTTGAGCGCCTGTTCTCGCTTGAAGGGCGACGGGTCGATCGCGAACACGTGCCGCGCACCCGACGCCACGGCGCCCTGCAGCGCACTCATGCCGACACCGCCGACGCCGATGATGGCGACCGAGTCACCCGGCTTGACCTCGGCGATGTTCGTCGCCGAACCCCAACCGGTCGGGACACCGCAGCCCACGAGGGCCGCGAGCTCGAACGGGATGTCCTTCTCGATCTTCACGGCCTGTGACTCGTGCACCGTCATGTACGGCGAGAACGTGCCGAGCAGGCACATCGGGATCACGTTCTCCCCGTTCGCCTGGATGCGGTAAGTACCGTCGGCGATGGCCTGACCACTGAGCAAACCCATGCCGAGATCGCAGACGTTCGAGTTCCCCGACGAACACGACGGGCACCGCCCACACGCCGGGATGAACGAGAGGACGACGTGATCGCCCACCTCGAGACCCGTGACGCCCTCACCGACCTTGATGACCACACCGGCACCCTCGTGGCCACCCATCGCCGGGTAGGACGCCATCGGCGTCGCACCGGTGACGATGTGGAGGTCGGAGTGGCACATACCAGCGGCTTCCATGCGGATCTGCACCTCGCCGGCGACCGGATCACCGAGCTCGATCTCCTCGACCGACCACTTCTCGTTCACGCCCCACAGCAACGCGCCCTTGGTCTTCATTGAAACACCCTCCCCGTTGTTTACTATCGGCCGCTGGAACGATAACCACAAACCTTCCAAATTGGAACACGTTCTAGGTGTCGGATCGTCGGACTGCCGGAGTTGACCTCTGCTCGCCGTACCTCAGGAAAGCGGCATGGACTGGTTCGGAGTCATCCGGGACCAGTTTCATCCCTCCCTCGCAAGGCCTTTGGTCCCGGGCTCGATCAACGGATCGGCGCTCGCTGGACTCGCCGCACACGCGATCGAATCATCGGGCAGCGCAAGCGGATACCACCCAGCAAGTTCGCTCTGGACGTCTTCCGGGGCCGTCGTTCACTCGACTGCATGCCAGCGCCACACTCGCTCGAGAAGAACCAGGCCCCTGGCGTCACCAGCGAGGAGTAGAAGCGGATCGAGGAACTCGAACGTGAGGTTCGAGATCTGAAGGAAGCCAATGAGATTCTCGAGGCTGGCTCGATCTTCTTCGCGAGTGAACTCGACCCTCGTCGACGACGTGATCAGGAATGTCGTGTGTAGCGCCACGCTCCCAGCGCCGATGACGAGTATATCGATTGTCAGACACGTTCTGGTCGGTCCTCGATCGGCCGGGCTGGTCAGTCGGTGATCGCTGCTTCGCCGGGATGCAGCGCGGCCTGCAGTGCTGCGAGGGCGTCGGCGTCGAGGTCGACGCCGTGCAACGTGGCGGCCCAGTCGAAGTCCTCGGTCGACCACCGGTGGGCGGTGTTGTGCCATCGGAGGTTCCACGGCTCGGTCGAACGGCGTCGTCGGGCGAGCATGCCCGAGGTGAAACCCGCGTTGATCGTGGCAAGGAAGGATCCGGTCGCCTCGTCGAGGTTGTGGACGTCTTCGACACGGAGGGGGAGAGGCACCTGAACCGCTGGAAGCCGGTCGGCGACGATGTCTCGGAACCACTCGAGCTTCCGTCGCTGTTCGGTGCGGTGTTGGTCTACCCGTTCCCGCCGGTCCTCGTCGAAGTCACGAGACGGGCCGACCCAGGTGAACAGTTCAGGGTCGGCGGTTTCCCCGACTGTGATCTCGGTGTACGCGACGCGCACACCGGCGGTGTCGTTTCGCTGTTCGAGCACCGCACCGCTCTCCTGGTCGACGACGATGCGCAGAACCCCGGACTTGTGGGCGCCGGGTGCCAGATCCACTGCCCAGCAGTCGCGTCCGAGGAACGTGATCTCCTCGACGGGACCGGCCGGCCGGGTGTAGTCGTCGCTCAGCCAATCGTGTGCGGGCCGGGTGAACAGCAGGTCGTTGCCCGTGCCGAGGTAGCGGACCCGCCGGGCGACGTTGCGCAGCGGCGGCTCGCCGGGCGACCCGAACTGCCACGCCGTCTCGCCGTCGGCGATGAACAGCGGCCGGCCGTCGAGTGTCTCGACTCTGGCCTTGTCGTGGTCGCGCCATATGCGTATGTCGCCGCCGCCGCCGACTCCGACGAGCATGGGTTCGCGGTCGCCGACCGTCGCAAAGTTGACCCGCTCGGGCTCCTCCGGCGTCTTTCCGATCACCCCTCGGATCGGCAGGCTCGGCCCGTCCGCCATCGTCACCAGAACCTCGACCCATGCCGTCATCGTTCCCCTCGAATTGTCCGGTTCGTCCCAAGCTACCGGGGCAGGTCGGGCCCGCACAGCACTCGATCCGTGGCAACTCGCTGGTGACATCCCGGCGGGATGCGCTCATACTGCGGTCATGGCATACCTGAAACCACCGCTGCTGGTCCGCGAGGTGTTCAACCGTATCGCCCTCGCGACCGGCGTCAGCGGCACCGAGAAGATCACCGTCACCGGTCGCAGCAGTCACGAACCCCGATCGGTGCCCGTCGTCCCCGTCGATGTCGAGGGGGTGCGCTACCTGGTTTCGACCCGCGGCGAATCGGAATGGGTGCGCAACCTCCGTGCCGACCCGGAGGTGGACGTGAGCCGCCGCGGTCACACCGCGCACTACACCGCCGCCGAGATCCCCGTCGGCGACCGGGAACCCATCATCGCGGCCTACCGGGCGAAGGCGGGCCGGACGGTGCAGGGCTACTGGGACAAACTGCCCGAGCCCGTCGACCACCCGGTGTTCGCGCTCAGGTCGTCCGGCTGACCGGCGCGCGCCCGAGATGCTCCGCGGTCTCGGCCACGGTGCGGCGCAGCCCGGCGGTGACCGCCGACGCGCCGAGTCGCAGCGGTACCCTCAGCGCGGGGCCCGGCTCGATCGCGAACGTCCAGGTCAGTCGCGACCCCGTCGCATTCTGCTCGACGAGGGTGTCCTCCGCGAAACGACGGAGGCCCGGCACGGTGAACCCGCTGACGTAGAAGGTGTTCCGGTACCGGAGGCCCGGGACTTCCTCCCAGCGGAAGTACTCCTCGGCGGCCTTCACCGCGGACGGACGCATCGACAGTTCGCGCCGGGCACCCGCTCCGAAGGGGCGTGGGGTGAGATAGCGGGACCCCGCGATGAACGTGCACCAGGAGAGCGTGTTGTCGCGGGTCAGTTCGGCCCACGCCGATTCGGCGGAGGCCGACAGCACGACCGAGAAGCGCCGCACGAACGGTGCCTTCTCCAGAAACGACTGGTCACACGGGGACAGCTCGAACCACTTCGGCATCGGGCAATCCTAAGGACTGCCGCGCCGATCCGCGGTAGTGTCTCGGTGTTCGTGACCGATCGGCAATACAGACCGAAGGGGGTGGGACCCATTACCGCTCGTGCAGGCAGGGTGCTCCCGACTCGGGGTCGCGCGGACTAGTCCGCGCGGCCGGCCGTGAGAGCCCCTCGGTATCCCGAAAGGCTCTTCGTGCGAACTCCCGAGAATTCCGGCTCGCCCTTCACGCTTCCGGCAATTGTCACCACTCTGCGCGCCGCTGGTTGCGTCTTCGCGGAGGACGAGGCACACCTGTTGACGGCCGCGGCATCCAACCCCGACACGCTGTCGGCGATGGTCGCGCGCCGCGTCGCGGGCCTTCCCCTCGAACACGTCCTCGGCTGGGCCGAGTTCTGCGGTGTGCGAATAGAAGTCGGGCCCGGCGTGTTCGTACCGCGACGCCGCAGCGAGCTTCTCGTCCGGCAGGCCGTCGCCCTCGTGCGACCGGACGACGTCGTGGTCGATCTGTGCTGCGGGTCCGGAGCCCTGGGCGTCGCCCTCGTCGGTGAAGTCCCCGGTGTGGAACTCCACGCCGCCGATGTCGACGCCACCGCGGTGCGGTGCGCGCGAAGCAACATCGAGCCGATCGGCGGGCACGTGCACGAGGGTGACCTGTTCGACGCCCTGCCCGACAGCATGCGGGGACGGGTCGCCGTCGTGGTCGCGAACGTCCCGTACGTGCCCAGCGGCGCCATCGCGCTGATGCCGTTGGAGGCGCGCGACCACGAACCGCGCACGGCGCTCGACGGCGGCGCCGACGGGTTCGACTTCCAGCGGGCGGTGGCCGCCGAGGCGCCGCGATGGCTGCGCCCCGGCGGTCATCTGCTGATCGAGACCAGTGCTCGCCAGGCACCCGACACGGCCGACATATTCACGCGCGCAGGACTGCTCGCACGGATCGTCCACTCCGGAGAGCTCGACGCGACCGCGGTGGTGGGCTCGTGGCAGGGGAGCTACTGACGTCCGTCGTCGAGCATCGCGGCACCCGCCAGAGCGTCGGGCACGCCCAGACCGTCGACGAGGGAGGCGGCGTGGGGGCGCAACGTGCGGCAGCGCTCGTTGATGCCGCGCCGCACGGCCTTGGCCCGTTCGACCGACAGATGGCGGTGCTCCATGAACCACGCCTTGTCCTCGTCGATCACGGTGAGTGCGTACAGGTCGCACAACTCGTTCAGCAGGTCGCGCGCCGCCTCGTCCTCGCATTCGTCGATGCCCGCGATGAACGCCTCGAGCACCACCCGGTCGATGTGGGCGCGGGCGGCGTGCAGCACGTGGTCCTGCACGAAGTTGAAGGCGTCGAACGGGTCGTCCTCGCGCTTGCGGGCTCCCTGCAGGCGGCGGGCGGCGGTCGAGAGCAGGTACTCCTCGCGGTCCTCGAACATCGTCAGCTGGGTGCCGCGGTTGAAGAGGCTGCCGTCCTCCTCGTTGTCCTGCCGGGTGTCGAGGATGGTCTGGATGATCTGCTGAGCTGCGGTACGAGTACGGACCGCGTCACCGAAGGCGTTGGCGGCGAAGGCCATCCACTCCACGGGACTCATACCGCGGACCTCGTCGGCGTACTTGGTGAGCAGTTCCTTCGCGACCAGCTGCGTCAGCACGGTGTTGTCGCCCTCGAAGGTGGTGAACACGTCGGTGTCGGCCTTCAGGGCCGTGAGCCGGTTCTCGGCGAGATAGCCGGCGCCGCCGCACGCCTCGCGGCACTCCTGGATCGCGCGGGTCGCGTGCCACGTGTTGGCGGCCTTGAGCCCGGCGGCGCGGGACTCGAGTTCGCGCTGGCCGTCGGGATCGATCTCGTCGGAGGTCTGGATGTCGTGCATCGCGGTGACGAGTTCGTTCTGTGCGAAGCCGAGCGCGTACGCGCGGGCGATGTGCGGCAGCAGGCGCTGCTGGTGCACCAGGTAGTCCATGATCAGCACCTCGGGATCCGGGGTGTTCTCGTCTCCGCTGGGTGCGCTGAACTGCTTGCGCTGCAGTGCGTATCGGGTCGCGATCGTCAGCGCGACGCGGGCGGCCGCGGCCGCGGACCCGCCGACCGTGACGCGTCCGCGCACCAGGGTGCCGAGCATCGTGAAGAAGCGGCGGTTCTTGTTCTCGATCGGCGACGAGTACACGCCGTCGGCGTCGACCGAGCCGTAGCGGTTCAGCAGGTTCGCCCGCGGCACCCGCACGTTGTCGAACACGATGCGGCCGTTGTCGACGCCGGGCAGCCCGCCCTTGTAGCCGCAATCCGACGTCGTCACCCCGGGCAGGTCGTTGCCGTCGGCGTCCCGGATCGGCACCAGCAGACAGTGCACGCCGTGCGATTCTTCGCCCACGATCAACTGCGCGAACACCGCGGCCGTCCGGGCGTGCTCGGCGGCGCCGCCGATGTAGTCCTTGCGCGCCGACGGCGTGGGGGAGTGGACGACGAACTCGTCGGTGGCGGGGTCGTACGTCGCGGTGGTCTCGAGTTCCTGGACGTCGCTGCCGTGGCCGGTCTCGGTCATCGCGAAGCAGCCGAGGAGTTCGAGGTCGATCATCGGTCGCAGATACTCCGCGTGGTGGCGCTCGGTGCCGAGGTTCTCGATGGCGCCGCCGAACAGGCCCCACTGCACACCCGCCTTCACCATCAGCGACAGATCCGACATCGCGAGCATCTCGATCGCCGTCACCGCGGCGCCGGGATCGGAACCGGCACCGACCTCCACACCGAACCCACGGTCGACGAAGCCGCCCGACGCCAGCACCCGCAGCTGCTCGAGCGTCTTCGCGCGGGCCCGGTCCAGGTCGGGGGTGTAGTGCGGTCGGAACTCGTCGGAGGAGAGGTCGATGCGGGCCTTCTCGCGCACCTCCGCCCACCGGCCGTCGAGGGTGGTCCGTAGAAACTCCGCCGTGGTCGCCATGACCCGACGGTAATGCGGCGCGCGGAGTCCTGCCGGGGAACTCGGATGCGCCTTACCTGCGTGGATCGACACGCCGAGGTGGTGTGATTCCGGACACCTCCTACACCCTGTCGTTGGCAAATTCGACAGAACTGGGACACTGGAATCCGTGACTGCTGCCTCCGCTGGACCCGACCTTCGCGATACCCGTTCCGCTCAGCTCTTCGAGCGGGCGAGCCAGGTCATCCCAGGCGGGGTCAACTCCCCGGTCCGCGCCTTCGGTTCCGTGGGCGGCGCGCCCCGATTCATCGCCGAGGCCAAGGGCTGCACCCTCACCGACGTGGACGGCAACGACTTCGTCGACCTGGTGTGCTCGTGGGGGCCGATGATCCTCGGCCACGCGCACCCCGCCGTGGTCGAGGCCGTGCAGAAGGCCGCCGCCAGCGGGCTGTCGTTCGGTGCGCCCACCGAGGGCGAGATCGCACTCGCGGAGGAGATCGTCTCCCGCGTCGCGCCCGTCGAGCAGGTCCGCCTGGTCAACTCCGGCACCGAGGCCACCATGAGCGCGGTGCGTCTGGCCCGCGGGTTCACCGGCCGTTCCAAGATCATCAAGTTCTCCGGCTGCTACCACGGCCACGTCGACGCACTGCTCGCCGACGCCGGTTCGGGCCTGGCCACGTTCGGCCTGCCCACCTCGCCCGGCGTGACCGGCGCGCAGGCCGAGGACACCATCGTCGTGCCCTACAACGACCTCGAGGCCGTCCGCGCGGCGTTCGCCGCGAACCCCGGCGAGATCGCGTGCATCATCACCGAGGCCGCCGCCGGCAACATGGGCGCCGTCGCGCCGCTGCCCGGGTTCAACGAGGGCCTGCGCGCCCTCACCACCGAGCACGGCGCGCTGTTGATCATGGACGAGGTCATGACCGGCTTCCGCGTCAGCCGCTCCGGTTGGTTCGGCCGCGACGGCGTCGCCGGCGACCTCTACACCTTCGGCAAGGTCATGAGCGGCGGCCTGCCCGCCGCAGCGTTCGGCGGCCGCGCCGACGTCATGGCCAAGCTGGCCCCGGCCGGCCCCGTCTACCAGGCGGGCACGCTGTCCGGGAACCCCGTCGCCGTCGCGGCGGGCCTGGCGAACCTGCGGGCCGCCGACGACGCCGTGTACGCCGCTCTCGAGCGCAACGCGCAGACTCTGGGCACGCTGCTGGGCGACGCGCTCACCGCCGAAGGCGTCCCACACCGCGTCCAGTACGCCGGGACCCTCGTCAGCGTGTTCTTCACCGAGAACCCCGTCACCAACTACGCGGAGGCCAAGGCCGCCGAGACGTGGCGCTTCCCGGACTTCTTCCATGCCCTGCTCTCGCGCGGCATCTACGCCCCGCCGAGCGCGTTCGAGGCATGGTTCGTTTCGTCGGCCCTCGACGACGACGCCTTCTCGAAGATCGCCGACGCCGCGCCGCACGCGGCCCGGGCTGCCGCCGCCGCTCGACACTGACTCCATAACCCAGAAGTACCGCCTGACCACCGAACGCAGGGACCACCACCGTGACCGACGCCCCGACCGGCGCTGACGACTCCATCGCCGCCGACCACTCCGACACCCGGACCATCGTCCACGTGCTGCGACACGGCGAGGTGCACAATCCCAGCGGCATCCTCTACGGACGCCTCCCCAACTTCCGGCTGTCGGAGAACGGTGAGTCCCAGGCCCGTGCCGTCGCGTCGGCTCTCGCCGATCACGACATCACGCACGTCGTCGCGTCGCCGCTGCAGCGCGCGCAGGAGACGGCCGGACCGATCGCGGAGAAGCACGGCCTGCAGATCGCGACCGACGCCAACCTCATCGAGGCGGCCAACGACTTCGAGGGGCTCAAGGTGGCAGTCGGTGACGGCGCGCTGCGCCGCCCCCGGCACTGGTGGAAGCTGCGCGACCCGTTCACGCCGTCGTGGGGTGAGCCGTACCTGCAGATCGCGCACCGCATGCTCGCGGCCGTCAACACCGCCCGCGTCGCCGCGGTCGGTCACGAGGCCGTGTGCGTCAGCCACCAGTTGCCGGTGTGGACGCTGCGCCGCTTCCTGCAGGGCGAGCGGTTGTGGCACGATCCGCGCCACCGTCAGTGCGGTCTGGCGTCGTTGACGTCGCTGGTCTACGAGGGCGACACCCTCGTCGACATCGTCTACTCCGAGCCGGCCGGGTCGTCGGATCCGAGGGTGACCGGCGCATGAAGTTCCCGTCTCTGCGGCTGGCGGCCGCAGCATGCTCGATGGTCGTCGCCGCCGCACTGTCCGGCTGCGCTAGCGGTGAGGACGCCGTCGCCCAGGGCGGCACGTTCGTGTTCGTCTCGCCGGGCGGCAAGACCGAGCTGTTCTACGACACCCCGTCCGAGCGCGGCAAGGCCGGCAACGTCTCGGGACCGGACCTGATGGTCGACGGAAAGACCACCTCGCTGTCCGACTTCGAGGGACAGGTCGTGGTGCTCAACGTGTGGGGCCAGTGGTGCGGCCCGTGCCGCGGCGAGGCCGACGACCTCGAGAAGGTCTACGAGAACACCAAGGACCAGGGCGTTCAGTTCCTCGGCATCAATGTGCGCGACTACACCAAGGACAAGGCGCAGGATTTCATCGTCAACTACGGCGTGACCTACCCGTCCATCTACGACCCCGAGATGCGCACCCTGCTCACTCTCGGCAAGAACTACCCGACCAGCGTCGTCCCGACGACCGTCGTGCTGGACCGCCAGCACCGGGTCGCCGCCGTCTTCCTGAAGGAACTGCTGGTCGAGGATCTGCAGCCGGTGGTCGAGCGGGTCGCGCAGGAACCGCAGGACCAGGGATGACGGCCGACATCGTCGTCCTGGCGAACGTCGGCGAGAGCTTCCAGTCGGCGGCTACGAGCGGACCGCTGTTGCTCGCGCTCGCCGCGTGCCTGCTCGCGGGTCTCGTGTCGTTCGCGTCGCCGTGCGTCATCCCGCTCGTCCCGGGCTACCTGTCGTACCTGGCCGGCGTGGTCGGGGCCGACGCGCCCGCGGTGTCCGCCGCCGAGGCGAGCACGCGCACGATGACGCTGCGGGACGGGCGCCTGCGGGTCGCCGGCGCCGCCGGGCTGTTCGTCGCCGGGTTCACGGTCGTGTTCGTGCTGGCCACCGTGTCGGTGTTCGGTGCGATCGAGGCCCTCGCCCTCAATCGCCAGGTGCTCCAGCGGGTCGGCGGTGTCGTGACCATCGCGATGGGCCTGGTGTTCATCGGCCTGATCCCGGCGCTCCAGCGAGACACCCGGATGGCTCCGCGCCGCATCTCCGGCCTCGCGGGAGCACCGCTGCTCGGCGGGGTCTTCGCGCTCGGCTGGACGCCGTGTCTCGGTCCGACGCTTGCCGGGGTCATCTCGGTGGCCTCGGGCACCGAAGGGGCGACCGCGGCGCGCGGGGTCGCCCTGATCGTCGCGTACTGCCTGGGGCTGGGGCTGCCGTTCGTGATCGTCGCACTCGGCTCCGCCCGAGCGTTGCGCGGCGTGGGCTGGCTGCGCCGGCACACCCGGACCATTCAGATCATCGGCGGAATGATGTTGGTGGCTGTCGGCATCGCACTGGTCACCGGCGCGTGGGACGTGTTCGTCGGCTGGGTCCGTGACGCATTTATCTCGGAGGTGATCCTGCCGATATGACGGTTAGAGACACAGTGAACGGCGACGGTTCGCCCGCCGACGCTCCTTCTCCCCACCCGCCACGGCAATCGGTGCCCGGCCGCGTCGTCGCGGCGGGCCGCAACGCGTGGCGCGGCCTGACATCGATGCGAACGGCGCTGGTCCTGCTGTTCCTGCTCGCGCTCGCCGCGATCCCGGGAGCCCTGCTGCCACAGCGCAGCCTCAACGAGGGCAAGGTCAACGAGTACATCGCGTCCCGGTCCACCCTGGGGCCGATCATGGACAAGCTCGAGCTGTTCGACGTGTTCGGCAGCTTCTGGTTCACCGCGATCTACGTGTTGCTGTTCATCTCGCTCGTCGGCTGCATCGTGCCGCGGTGTGTCGAGTACGCGAAGGCCCTGCGCGCGCAGCCCGTCGCGGCGCCGCGCAACCTCTCGCGACTGCCGCACCACCACATCGAGACCGTCGACGAGGATCCCGAGGCGGTCGCCGAGCGGGTCCGCAAGCAGTTGCGCGGCTGGCGTGTGGTCAAGCGGGTCGGTGGTCCGCGCTCCAAGCATCCCGCCGAGATCACGCTGTCCGCGGAGAAGGGCTTCCTCCGTGAGGCCGGCAATCTCGTGTTCCATCTGTCGCTCGTCGCGCTGCTGGTCTCGATCGCCTTCGGCAAGCTGTACTACTACGAGGGCAATCGCATCCTGGTCGCGGCGGGAGACGAGAGTTTCTGCACCACCTCTCCTGCCTCCTTCGACGCGTTCCGCGTGGGAGTTGCCCGCGACGGCACGGGGATGACACCGCTGTGCATCAGGGTCGAGGACTTCACCGCCGACTATCTCGACAACGGCCAGGCCGAGATGTTCACGTCGAACATCTCGTATCAGGCGGGCGACGATCTGACGTCGAACACGTGGCGGGACGGCCAGCTCAAGGTCAACCATCCGCTGCGTATCGGCGGTGACCGCGTCTACCTGCAGGGTCACGGCTACGCGCCCACGTTCACCGTCACGTTCCCGAACGGGGAGGCCCGCACCGAGACGCTGCAGTGGCAGCCCGACGACGCGACGACATTCCTGTCGAGCGGTGCGATGCGATTCGACCCGCCGGGCGGCCTGTACCCGGACTTCGAGGAACGTCGCAAGAACCAGATCGCGATCGAGGGCCTGTTCGCGCCGACCGCGGTGTTCCACGGCAGCTTGCTGTCGTCGGGTTACCCGGCGATGGACGATCCCGCCGTCGCGATCGACATCTACAAGGGCGACACGGGCCTCGACACCGGTCTCCCGCAGAGTCTGTTCTCGCTGAACAAGGAATTGATCAACCAGGGCCGGCTCGTGAAGCAGGACCGAGTGAACCTGTTCCCCGGCGAGAGCGCCACTCTCGCCGACGGGACGCAGGTGCGCTTCGACGGCGCCGTCGACTTCGTGAACCTGCAGGTCTCGCACGATCCGGCGCAGCAGTGGGTCCTGGTGTCGTCGATCGTGATGATGTCCGGCCTGTTGGTCTCGTTGGTGATCAAACGGCGCCGGATCTGGGTCCGGATCTACCCCGCGAGCGGCCCCGGAGCGGTCCCCGGAAAGGATGCCGACACCATGTCGGCTACATTGGCCGAGGGTGAACGACGTACCGTAGTAGAGCTCGGCGGACTCGCCCGGACCGACCAGGCCGGATGGGGCGACGAGTTCGATCGGCTCACCACCCGGCTGCTGGGTGACGCCACGTCACCGCGGACAACACGAGCGTGCGACGCGCAGGAGATGAATTCATGACGATCAACGAGACACTGGCTCGCTACAGCGACTGGTCGTTCGAGTCGGCGTTTGCGGTCTACGTCCTGGCCACCGTGCTGCTCATCGCGCGGTACGCCTCGATGCGGGCCCGACTGGTCCAGGAGCGCGAACTCGTGGCGTCGGGCGGCGGTCCCGTCGCGGCGGACGAACAGGTGCCCGGGCGCGTCGTCGAACAGCCCGGCAAGACCTGGTCGGAGAAGCTCGGCGGCATGGGCTACGCGCTGCTGGTCGTCGGCGCAGTACTCCAGGTCGCGTCGATCGTGCTGCGCGGCTTCGCCACCGAGCGGTTCCCGCTCGGCAACATGTACGAGTTCGTGTCGATGGCGTGCGCCACCGCGGTCATCGCGGGCATCGTCGCGTTGCGCAAGACCGCGGACCTGTGGGTGTTCCTACTGGTGCCGGTCCTGGTCCTGATGTTCCTCGCGGCAACGGTGCTGTACGCCGACGCCGCCCCGGTGGTGCCGGCCCTGCGCTCGTTCTGGCTGCCGATCCACGTGACGATCATCAGCGTGAGCAGCGGCATCTTCCTCGTCTCCGGCGTCGCGAGCCTGCTGTTCCTCTACCGCATGAAGTTCCCCGCGGGCGAGGAGGGGACCGGAGCCTTCGGCAAGATCGCGCAGCGTCTGCCTTCCGCCGAGACCCTCGACCGCCTGGCCTACAAGTCGACCATCGTTGCCTTCCCGCTGTTCGGCGCGGGCATCATCCTCGGTGCGATCTGGGCAGAAGCGGCATGGGGCCGGTTCTGGGGCTGGGATCCCAAGGAGACGGTCTCGTTCATCGCTTGGGTCATCTACGCGGCCTACCTGCACGCCCGCGCCACGTCGGGTTGGCGGGACACCAAGGCGGCCTGGATCAACGTCGCCGGCTTCGTGGCGATGCTGTTCAACCTCTTCATCATCAACATGGTGGTGTCCGGCCTGCACTCGTACGCCGGCCTGAACTGACCCGGTCCGACCCCCGAATGCGAAACGGTCGCCGTGCACTGCACGGCGACCGTTTTCGGTTCTGCGTTCCCTGCGAAACGCCGGGAACCGGTCCGCTGAACCCTCACGGGCGTCAGCCCGCGGTGGTCCGTCAGTTGTCCGGGTCGGCGGGGGAGTCGGTACCCGGACGGTGGTCCGACTGCCGACGGTGGTTGTCACGATCCACCCGCCACAGGAACTCGGGATCGTCGTCGGGACCCACTGCCCTCCCGGGCCTGCCGGCCGGCCTGCCGCCGCCTCGGGCGACGGTGGTGGCGGTCGGACCGAACGCCTTCCAGAACAGGACTGCGAGCGTTACCAGGCCGATGAACGCCAATAGGTAGATCACGGTGCACCTCCTGCTACGAGGGTAACCGCGTCCGGGTCGTCCGGGTATCCACCTGTCGGACGGGGCGTTCTAGGAGTGGTGGGCCTCGGTCGTCAGCGACGTCAGGAGCGCCAGCACCTCGGCCTCTCGGAACCTCCGGTGTCCGCCGGGGGTGCGCAGAGATCCGAGCCGGCCGGCGTGCGCCCAACGCGTGACGGTCTTGGGGTCGACGTGGAACAGTGCGGCGACCTGGCCCGGGGTCAGCAGGGCTTCCTTGGCGCCGTTATAGGTGGGTGCGCTCATCGATCCTCCAACTGTCGGGGCCTACCCGTCGGGGGTCGGCCGGGGGATTCGGGACCGGTTCGTTTGTCGACCGGCCTCGACATCGTGGCACTACACCCCCCAGGTACTCGAACGATCTAAAGTTGGTAAAGCGGAGGTAATGGACAAATCGGGCGACTCGGGCCGGGACATTGTGGAGTGCGCACAGGAATCGGCAAACCCGGTACGAAGTGGGCGGACGGCCCCTAGGGTGGGCCTCTGCTCAGGCGCACCGAAGCCGACAGAAGCCGAATACAGGGGCGGAACGTCGAAGTGCCGGGGTGGGTGACCGTCATCCAGTCCAGCACCCGTCGGCCGTGAATCGGTGTCGGACATTCGGGTCAGGAGGAGGCGTGCATGCTCGCCGAGGCCATGGGTCCCAACATCGGCACGAACATCATCGACAGCGTCTACTGGGCGTTCCGGCAGGGTGCCACCTTCGGTAACGCGCTCATGACGGGAGACGGATCAACGATCCCGGGTCTCCCACGACAGCGCTCGAGCAGGAGAACTCGTCCGGAGCAGAGGAGGAACCTGTGATCGCCGGATTCGTCGGACCCGACGCCGGCGCGACCGTCATCCAGGCCATCTACACGGCGTTCCAACAGGGCGCGACCCTCGGCAACGCGGTGGTGACGGGTAACTGGGGCAACCTGATGGCCACGTTCGGCGTCTGGGAGTGGGGGTCGACTTTCAACAACCTCGGCCCCGGCGTATTGCTGCTGGTCTTCTGAGAGTGTTCCCCGGCGAGAGCGCCACCCGGCGATAGGTAGGCTGGCACTGTGAGTGATGCAGCGCAGAATCGTCCCGAGAAGGCCAGTGAGCAGGGCACCGACACCGTCCCCGCCGTCACGACGGGTCACCTCGTCCGTGACGTCGCCCTCTACTCGGTGGCGCGCCTGGGCCTGGTCGTCGTCCTCGCGGCGGTCATCCTCTTCGGCGGCAACCTGATCGGGGTCGAGGTCCCGTTCATCGTTGCCGCACTGTTCGCCGTTCTGATCGCGCTGCCTCTGTCGCTGGTGCTGTTCGCGAAGCTGCGTAAGCGGGTCAACGAGGACATCGCGTCGGTCGACGCGAAGCGCCGGGCCGACAAGGCCGATCTGCACGCGAAGCTGCGGGGCGAGGACCGCAACCGGTGACGACCGTCCTCGACCGCCGGGGCTCACGGGCCTGGGTCGACAACGCCGTCCGTCTGATCGAGGCCGACGCTCAGCGCAGCGCCGACACACACCTGCTGCGGTACCCGCTTCCGCCGTCGTGGAACGTGCAGCTGTACCTCAAGGACGAGTCCACGCACATCACCGGCAGCCTCAAGCACCGGCTGGCGCGCTCACTGTTCCTGTATTCGATCTGCAACGGCTGGGTGACCGAGAACACCACGGTGATCGAGGCGTCGTCCGGCTCGACGGCAGTCAGCGAGGCGTACTTCGCGAAGCTGCTGGGTCTCGACTTCGTTGCCGTCATGCCCGCGAGCACCAGCCCGGCCAAGATCGCCCTGATCGAGGCGCAGGGGGGCCGCTGTCACTTCGTCACCGACCCGTCGCGCATCTACGACGAGTCGTACCGTCTGGCCGCCGAGACCGGCGGGCACTACATGGACCAGTTCACGCACGCCGAGCGGGCCACCGACTGGCGGGGCAACAACAACATCGCGGAGTCGATCTTCACGCAGCTGCAGCAGGAGGATCATCCGATCCCCGACTGGATCGTCGTGGGTGCCGGTACCGGCGGCACGGGCGCGACCATCGGGCGGTTCCTGCGGTACCGCAAGTTCGACACCGGGCTGTGCGTCGTCGACCCGGAGCACTCGGTGTTCTTCGACGCGTGGCGTGCTGGCGATCCGAGCGTCACCGGGGAGCGGGGTTCACGGATCGAGGGCATCGGCCGGCCACGGGTGGAACCGTCGTTCATCGGTCAGGTCGTCGACCGCATGGTGAAGGTGCCCGACGCCGGTTCCATCGCGGCGATGCGGCACGCGAGTGACGCACTGGGTCGTAAGGTGGGCGGCTCGACCGGCACCAACCTGTGGGGCGCGTTCGGGCTCGTGGGCGAGATGCTCGCGGCCGGACGCAGCGGCAGCGTCGTGACGCTGCTGTGCGACGGCGGCGAGCGCTATTCGGGCACGTACTTCGACGACGCCTGGGTGGCGTCCGAGGGGATCGACCTCACCGGTCCCGCCGCGGTGCTCGACGAGTTCGCGCGCACCGGGCGGTGGACCGGCTAGGTCGGGGAAGGGCGATTCAGCCCTTCGAGACGACCTGCGATGCGATCGCGGTGCCGGCGGCGACGACACCGACGGACGGCCACGCGCCGATCTTCTTGGCGAGCGGGTGCGAGCCGCCGAAGGCGCCGACGTAGGTGCCCAGCAGTGCCGCGGCGCGGCCCGCCCCCGAAGTCTTGGCCCAGTTGTAGGTGCACACGCCACCGACCGCTGCCAGCACCGCGCCGCCCAGCTGGCGGTTCCCGGTCTGCCGCGCGACGGCGTATCCGCCGACCAGTCCGGCTGCGGCGAGAGCGGAGTTGGCGGTCTTGTTCAGCATCGTGGAGTTCTCCCGTTCCGAGTGTGTGTCAGTCGATTCGAGGCTACCGACAGGCTCACGCGCGCGGACATGAGAACTCTCACGCGTGTGGTTTCTCGTTGTCCGGGAAATCGTCTGCGCCCGTACCGGCGTGCCTCGGATAGTGGCCGAATGTCACACGCGTTCAGCTCGACCGAGCGTATGTGACATCGGGCCAGGGGCTCGATCCGCAGACCTAGGAGGAACCGTGTCGCCACAACCTGCATCCATCCGCCCGGCGTTCAGCCCCGGACCACTGCTTCCGGGTAAGCGTGCGATCGTCACCGGTGGTGCCCACGGAATCGGTGCCGCGATCGCGCGGTCCTTCGCGGCGCACGGCGCGCAGGTCCTGGTGGCCGACATCGACGCCGACGCGGCTCACGCGCTGGAGTTCGACACCGCGGCGGGCGGCGGGATCGAGGTCCTCGCCTACGACGTGCTCGACGCGACGGTTCCCGGCGAGATCGTCGAGTTCGCACCCGACGTCCTGGTGAACAACGCCGGTCACTTCCTGCGTCCGCCGACGCCGTTCGAGGAGACCGCGTCGGCGTTCTGGTCGGAGGTCGCCGGGATCAATCTCGACCACGTCCTGCGGCTCACGCACGCGCTGCTGCCGGGCATGGCGGAAGGCGGGCGGGGCGGCTCGATCATCAACCTCACGACGGTCGAGGCGCATCGGGCGATACCGGGACATTCGGTGTACGCGGCGTACAAGGCTGCCGTCACGCAGTTCAGCCGCAGCCTGGCCGTCGAGGTCGGGCGGACCGGTGTCCGGGTCAACGCGATCGCGCCCGACCTGATCGAGTCCGTGCAGGTGCCCTACTCCGAGTGGCTGTCGGAGGAGGAGTGGGCGAAGTGGCCGACGTGGGCGCCGCTGGGCGGGCCCGGTCAGCCGGAGGACATCGCGGGCGCCGCACTGTTCCTGGCGTCCGATCTGGGCCGCTACACGACGGGCACCACCGTCCACGTCGACGGTGGCACCTTCGCGGCCGGCGGCTGGTTCCCGAAGCCCGAGGGTGGCTGGACCAATCGTCCCCGCAACCCGTGACCCGCTCTTCGAACGAAAGGTCGCTCGTGTCCGACGCCAAGCCGACTCTCAGTCTCAACGTCCCCAACTTCGGCCCACTGCTGGCGGGTGACGACTACGGGCAGTTCGTGCGCTTCTGCGTGGCGGCCGACCGGGCCGGCATCGATCGAATCATGGTCACCGACCACGTCGTGATGGGTTCGGACACGTCCGGCTACACGTGGTCGGCGTTCCCCACCGAACCCGACGCCGTCTGGCTCGAGCCGCTGACGATGCTGGCGCTGCTCGCGGGCAGGACCGAGCGGGTGCGCCTGGGCACCGGCATCGTGATCGCGGCCCTGCGTGGTGGTGCGGTCCTGGCCAAGACGGCTGCGACGCTCGACCTGATCTCGGGTGGGCGTCTCGATCTCGGAGTCGGGACCGGTTGGCAGGAAAGGGAGTACGAGGCGGCCGGTCTCGACTTCACGAAGCGGGGACCGCTGCTCGACGACACGCTGGCGGCGTGCCGCGCGCTGTGGGCGGGTGGCCCGGCATCGGTGTCCACGCCGAGCCTGTCGTTCGACGACGCCTACTGCTCGCCGCGCCCGGCCCCGGGACGCAGCATCCCGATCTGGGTGTCCGGGTCTCTGTCGAAGCCCGTTGTCCGGCGGGTGACCACGTGGGGTGACGGCTGGATCCCGATCATGGGTGCCACCGACGAGGATCTCGCGGCGGGTACCGCGCTGCTGCGGCGCAGCTTCGAGGAGGCCGGACGGGATCCGCACGAGTTGCAGGTACGCGGTCGACTCACCGTGGAGCGCGGCGCGGACGGTGCGATCGATCTCGAGCGGACGATGGCGGGCGCCGAGGCGCTCGTCGCGAGCGGTGCGACCGACCTGATGATGGCGGTCGGTGGGATCGATCCCGATCCGGAGGTCGCCGCGCAGGCGCTGCCCGATCTGGTCGCGGCCTTCCGGGCGCGGCTGCACTGAGCCGACCACGGTACACAACCTACGGTTGCGTAGGTTGTGTACCGTTGGGGGTCGGATGGGGGCATCCGAACGAGAGGCTCGACATGACCAGGCCCGAAGTGACGCTGGAGAACTACGAGGACGTCTACAGCTTCTACCTGGATCATCGACAGAATCGGATCGTCGCGTACGGCGCCTACGCCGCGCTCAGCGCACGCTTCCGGCCGCGTATCCGCTACGCCGACGGGGCCCGCCTGCAGTTGGCGGAGTTGCTCCGCAACGGCACGCGGCTGATCGTCGCCGCCAATCACGTGACCGATCGGGACCAGTACACGCTCGCCGCGACTGCATGGCAGTCGCCGCTGCGCCGTGCGATCGGGCGTACCCGCGTGCTTGCGAAGGACGAACTGTTCGTGGATCCGAAGCTGCGTCGGAAGATCGACATGATGGGGTCGATTCCGGTGTTCCGCGGCAAGGATCACGGGATGCGGGCGGTCGCGGATGCGGGCCGCCGGATGATGGAGATCTCCGCGGAACGACTCCATCGCGGAGACGTGCTCGCGATCTTCCCGGAAGGCACCTGCAACGACGTGGACCCCGGTCGCGTGCAGAAGATCAACAGCGGTATCGGGCACATCGTGGTGAAGGCACGCAAGCTCGGCTCCGCTCCGGCACTGCTGAGCCTCGGCATCCGCTACCGGCCCGGGGGCGCGGCCGACGTCTACATCTCGTCCCCGGTTCTCGAACTCCCGACGACGCCGATGGACATCACCCGTGCCGTGGCGGCCGATCTGCAGGCCGCGGTGGACGGGGCGTTCGACGCCGACGGTCAGCGGATTCCGTCGCGGTAGCTCTCGAAACAGCCGTCCGCGAAACGTTTCCGGTCGAGTTCGCCGACCTGGATGACGCCGCCGTCGTACCAGACCTGCATGCCTGCGGACAGTTCCGCGCCCTGCCGACACCACTGCTGCAACTGTTCGTCCGTGGGGTCGACCGGGTTGTACTGCAGGTACATCGTGGCCTGGCTGGTGCCGTATTCGCGACCGGCTTTCACGGAGGCGTCGTCGGCAAGTGCGAACCCGCCGGCGGCGACGCCGACCACGGCGAGCAGGGCGGCCGCTCCGAGGGCCGCCCACCAATCGACTCGGCGCACGGTCATGCGCAGATGCTAGTGCGGCAATGCGCGGAATGTCGTCGTTCGCCAGGTTTTTGCGTGGCAGGCTGGCGTCATGGACACGAACATGGCCTCGTTCTTCGCGGCCCTCGACGAGCTGATCCGCCGGGCACCGCTCCGGATCGACCGTCCCCGCGGCAGCACGCACCCGCGGTTTCCCGAGGTGGTCTACCCCGTCGACTACGGGTTCCTCGAGGACACCGGCGGTGGCGACGCCGAGGGCGTCGACGTGTTTCGCGGTTCGGCCGCCGGCGCCGGACTGGTGGGGGTCGCGCTCACCGCGGATCTGACGAAGCGGGACGTCGAGGTCAAGTTGTTGCTGGACTGCTCGGACGCCGAGATCGAAACCGTGGAGCACTTCCTGCGCGAGCGTCTGCGCCTCAACGCGGCCGTCATCCGTCGCCCGTGAGCGCGAGGTCGCTCGTTACGTCCGGTGGTCGGGTTCGTGCCAGCATGTGGACATGACATTTCTGATACGCCTGGTGATCAACGCGGTCGCCATCTGGCTGGCCTCGCAGTGGGTGAGCGGCATCACGATCGCCGAGTCGGGCGAGGGCACCGGAAGCGACGTGCTGATCATCCTCGGTATCGCGCTGCTGTTCACGGTCGTGAACACATTCGTGAAGCCGCTCGTGAAACTGTTGTCGCTGCCGCTGCTGATCCTCACGCTGGGTCTGTTCACTCTCGTCATCAACGCGCTGATGCTGATGCTGACGTCGTGGATCAGCTCGCAGACCGAGTGGGGCCTGAGCGTCGACGGTTTCTGGACGGCGGTGTGGGGTGCGCTGATCATCTCGCTCGTGAACTTCGTGCTCAGCGCGCTGGTCCCGGAAAGGAAGTGACATGACCGTCCGCCGAGTCGTACCCGACATCCGATCGAGCTCGCTGGGCGACAGCCGTGACTTCTACGGCGCACTCGGTTTCGTCGAGGTGATGAACCTGGGGTGGGTGATGACGATGGCGTCGCCGTCGAACCCCACCGCACAGGTGACATTCCTGGGTGACGACGCGACGGCGTCGGTCCACCCCGACATGAGCGTCGAGGTGGACGACGTGGATGCGGTCTACGAGGCGATGGTCGCGCGCGGCGCGACCATCGTCCATCCGCTGCAGGACGAGGAGTGGGGCGTGCGCAGGTTCTTCGTGCTCGACCCGGACGGCAAGGTCGTCAACGTTCTCGGGCACCGCGCCGAGCACGACTAGCGGGGAACGAGTCAGCCCAGCCCGAGTGCGAGACCGGTGGCGATGGCCCACACCAACATCGACATTCCGGTGACCGCGAGGGCCGGGATCAGCGCGGGTCCCCGGCCACCGCTGCGCACCGGGGCGTTCGCCTTGATCGCGAGCGGGAGAGCGAGCAGGCCCACGAGCGCCCACGGCGTGCGTGCGACGAGCGCGAGCGTCGCCAGGAACGGCACCACCAGCAGCACCAGGTGCAGGGTGCGGGTCCGGGCGTCGCCCAGTTTCACTGCGAGGGTGATCTTCCCGGACTCGGTGTCGGTGGGGATGTCGCGCAGGTTGTTCGCCACCAGCACGGCACTCGAGTACGAACCGACCGCGATCGCCGCGAGCAGTCCGGCCCAGTCGACGCGCCCGGCCTGCACGAACTCGGTGCCGAGCACCGCGACCAGACCGAAGAACACGAAGACCGCGATCTCACCGAAACCGCTGTAGCCGTACGGCTTCTTGCCGCCCGTGTAATACCAGGCGCCCAGGATGCAGACCGCGCCGACCAGGATCAGCCACCACGCCGAGACCAGGGCGAGGACGATGCCCGCGACCGCGGCCACGGCGAAACACCCCATCGCGGCGCCCTTGACCGCCCCCGGTGAGGCCAGCCCGGACCCGACGAGGCGCAGCGGTCCCACCCGTTCGTCGTCGGTGCCGCGGATGCCGTCCGAGTAGTCGTTGGCGAAGTTGACGCCGACGATCAGCGCGAGTGAGACCAGCAGTGCCAGCAGCGCCTTCCACCACACTGCGCCGTCGAGGGACGCCGCCGCGCCGGTACCGGCGAACACGGGAGCGATCGCATTGGGCAGGGTGCGCGGACGAGCGCCCTCGATCCACTGGGACACAGAAGCCATGCGCCGATCCTTTCACCCTCGTCGAATCGAGTGGCCGCACGGTCGGGTACTCCCATAGGCTTGTCGCCGGTGCAAACCGTGACGAGCGATCCCCAGTCCCCGGCACCCACGGAGCCGCCGGTCGAGGTGGCGCTGCTGGGTGGCGTTGCCACACGCCGCGACGGCGGCCTGGTTCCGCTTCCCGGGCCACGGGCCCGCGCTCTGCTGGTGGCGCTCGCGCGGCGGCCCGGACACTTCCGCAGCGCCGCGGCGTTGGTCGAGGACGTCTGGGGCGAGACCCCGCCGAAAGCCCCGACCAACGCCCTGCACACCCAGATCTCCCGGTTGCGCTCGGCGCTGCCGGACGGTGCGATCGAAGCGGGTCCGGCCGGCTACCGGTTGGCTCTCGCGCCGGAGCGGGTCGACCTGGCGCGGGCTCGTCTGCTCGCGCGGGAGGCGGGGCAGCGGCACGCGGACGGGGACCATCGGGGCGCACTGGACGCGGTGCGGCGGGCCCGGGCCCTGTGGCGAGGCGAGCCGGGCGCGGATCTTCCCGGCGGTGACCTCGCGGACGATCTGGCGACCGAGGCCGCCTCGCACCGGGGTGCGCTCGAGGCGGTCGAACTGGCGGCGCTGCTGGCGTCCGGCGAGCACGCCGCCGCGTTGCCGATCGCGCGCGCCGCGGCGGGCGCGGCGCCGCTCGACGAAGGAGCCCACGCGCTGCTCATGGAGTGCCTGCACGGTTCGGGGCGGTCCAACGAGGCGCTCGAGGTGTTCGCGGGGTTGCGTGGTCGGCTGGCCGACCGCCTGGGTGTCGACCCGTCGGCCCGGCTGGTCGACCTCAACGCCACGATCCTGCGCGGCGATCGGAACGACCGTTCGGGTGTAGGGGAGGAACCGGGCGGCGCCGCGGAGCCCGCGGACCGGGCGGAGACCGCAACCCGGATGCTGCCCAACGTGATCGGGCTCCGCGCTGCGCCCAACCCCCTGCTCGGGCGGAAGACCGACCTGGCGGCGCTCGAACTGCTGCTGGTGTCGTCGCGGGTGGTGACGGTCCTCGGGCCCGGCGGCACCGGCAAGACCAGGGTGGCGCACGCAGTCGGGACGGTGGTGTCGGGCCGGATGCCGGTCGCGCTCGTCGAACTCGCGCCACTGCGCAGCGGCGAGGACCTGATCGCCGCGATCAGCGGCACCCTCGGGCTCAGCGAGGCCGACCTCACCCCGGGCGGCCTCACCCGCACCCGGATCCACGACGCGCGCCAGCGGCTGCGTGACGCACTGTCGGCTCGGCCGTCGCTGCTGATCCTCGACAACTGCGAGCACCTCATCGACGACGTCGCCGACGTGGTGTCCGATCTGATCGCCGCGAGTCCGCATCTCACGGTCCTCGCGACCAGTCGGTCGCCGATGTCGAACACGGCGGAGGCGGTGTATCCGTTGCCACCGTTGGCGATCGACGACGACGGTTCGCCCGCCGTCGAACTGTTCCGGGCACGCGCGCTCGCGGTGCGGCCGTCGGTGCGCTTGGACGACGGCGAAGTGGAGCGCTTGTGCCGGACGCTGGACGGGCTGCCGCTCGCGATCGAACTCGCCGCCGCGCGGGTCCGGACGATGAGCGTCGAGGAGATCAATGCCCGACTGGTGGACCGGTTCACGTTGCTGCGCTCGGGGGACCGCACGTCCCCGGAACGGCACCGCACCCTCCGTGCGGTGATCGACTGGAGTTGGAACCTGCTCGAGGAGCCGGAGCGGGCGGCACTGCGTCGAATGTGCCGGTTCCCGGCCGGTTTCACGGCCGACGCCGCGGTCGCGGTGGCGCAGTGGGGGGAGGTCGTCGACGTTGCCGATGCGCTCGAGGGCCTGGTGAATCAGTCGATGCTGGCGGTGGTCGAACCACCCGGCGGAGCCGATGCCGTGGGGCTGCGCTACCACATGCTCGAGACGGTGCGGGAGTTCGGCGAGGAACAGTCGGACGACGACGAGGCTGCCGAGGTACGGCGCCGGACGGTCGAGTGGGCGGAGTGCTTCTCGCGAGAGACGTTCCACGACTTCACGTCCGGCCGGCAGGTCGCTGCGGCGCATCGGCTGGAGGCCGAGCACGACAACCTGCTCGCGGTGCTGCGGTACGCACTGTCGGCGAAGCTCGTTCGCACCGTCCTCACGGTGTTCCCGGTACTCGGCGGCATGTGGGCATCGCGGGGCGCACACTCGGAGGTCTTCGCCTGGGCGCCGCGCGTGCTCGAACTCGACGATTCCGGCCTCGCTCCCGACGACGTCCCCGGTGACCTCTTGGCGGCGGCGTACGTGCTGGCCACCGCCCACCTGGCGAGGGGCGGTCACCTGCGCACGGTCGCGATCGCCCGCACCCGCCTGCGGCGACTGCTCGCCACCCGTAAGGACATCAGCGAGTCGTCGCGAGTCAACGCGACGTTGATGCTGACGTCCGGATCCGGGCGCGGCCTGGCGCGGACGCTGGCGACGGCGGTGCGTTCGGACGACCCGGGTGCGCGCAGTTCCGCACTGGTCGCCCGCGCCAGCCTTCGGGAGAACAACGGAGACCTGTTCGGCTCGGAGTCCGATGCACTGCGGGCCCTCGCGTTGGCCGAGCAGACGAACGACAGCTGGGGCCTGGCGATGGTGTGCCAACATCTCGGCAGCCTGTATGCCCAGTCCACCCGCTACACCGAGGCAGTCGACTTCTACCGGCGGTCCGCCGACGGACTGTGGGAACTGCACCTGTACGACGAGAGCCTGCAGGTGCGCGGATTCATGGTGGCCGCGCTGATCGGTGCGGGCCGGATCGCCGATGCCCGCGCCGAACTCGCCACGCTCGTCCCGATGCACGCGAGCGCCCCGAGCGCCGGCACGCAGAGCGATCACGAGACACACAACCAGGCGTCGCTGGCTGCGAGCACCGCGGAGGCGGATCTGGCCGTCGGCGCGGTGGACCGGGGACTGGCCGAGTACCGTCGTGCAGTCGGTAGCGCCGGCGATCTCGTGGGCGAGCTCCCGGCGGACCCGTTCGAGGTCATGGTGGCGTCGGCGGCCGTGGACGCACACGTGCTCGCGGGGCGCCCGGGGACGGTCGTGGATCTGGCGGACCGGCTCGCAGCGGTCTCCATGCACCGTCTCGGACCCGGCGGATACCCGGACCTCCCGCAGACCGGAGCCGTCGCCTGCGCGGTCGGCAGCTTCTGCATCGCCACCGGTCGCGGCGCCCTCGGGCGGGCGCTGCGGCTGCTCGCCCTCGCGACGAGAGTTCGTGCACGACAGGACTATCCGTCGATGCGACTGGATCGTCACCTCGACGCGGCACGTGCCGTGCTCGGTGAAGAGGCCGTCGCGGCGGCGCTGGCGTCCGTCCGGAGAATGCCGCGCGCCGCCGCACGTCACGAGATCCTCGAGATCCTCGAGATCCTCGCCGCAACGGACGAGTGAGCCGTCAGGTCCTGCGCATGTAGGTCCGCACCGTGAGCGGGGCCATGATCGCGACGATCGCCGCGGCGCCGAGCAGCGCCCACACCGCGTGGATCCCGAAGTGGCCGTCGTTCGCGAGCTCGCGGACCGCGGTCACCAGGTGCGAGACCGGATTGACGTTCACGAAGGCCTGCATCCAGCCCGGCATCGTGTCGGCGGGAACGAACGCGTTCGACATGAACGTGAGCGGGAACAGAATCATCATCGAGACGCCCTGAACGGCAGAGGCTTTGCTCATCAGCACGCCCATCAGTGCGAAGATCCAGCTGATCGCGAACGCGCACACCATGATCAGTAGCGCGGCGCACACCACGCCGACGACGCCGCCGTCCGGCCGGTAGCCCATCGCGATGCCGACGACGATCGTGATGGTCGTCGCGATCGCGTACCGCACGACGTCGGCGAGCAAGGCTCCGGACAGCGGTGCGATGCGGGCGATCGGCAGCGACTTGAACCGGTCGAACACACCCTTGTCCATGTCCTCCCGCAACTGGGTGCCCGTCACGATCGACGCTGTGATGACGGTCTGCACCAGGATGCCCGGGATGATGATCGGCAGGTACGACTGCACGTCGCCGGAGATCGCGCCACCGAAGATGTACGTGAACATGAACGTGAAGATGACCGGCTGGATCACCACGTCGAACAGCTGCTCGGGATTGTGCTTGATCTTCAGGATGCCGCGGTAGGCCATCGTGAAGGTGTGGGCGACGGCGTCCCGGAGGCCGATGCGATCGGTGGCCTCGATCGTCCGCGTGCTGCGTTCCCGTGCGGGAGAGGTGAGGGTGGTGGTCATGCGGCGTCTCCTTCGGACTCGGCGGTGTCGTGCCCGGTGATGGTGAGGAAGACCTCGTCGAGACTCGGCTTCGACACGGTGATCTCGTCCACCGCGATCGACCGGTCACGCAGGTGCACGAGAAGATCCGCGGTGACAGTCGGATCCGCCAGCGGCGCGGTGATGCGTCCGGACTCCGGCGTGACCGCCGCCTCGACGCCGAGCATCGTGGAGATCACCGACCGTGCCTCGTCGGTCTGCGTGCGATCGGCGAGAGTCAACTGCAGTGCCGACACCCCGACCGACGCCTTGAGTTCGTCGGCGGTGCCGTCGGCGATGACCCTGCCGCGATCGATGACCGCGATCCGGTCGGCCAACTGATCGGCCTCGTCGAGGTACTGCGTGGTGAGCAGGACCGTCGACCCCTCGGCGACGAGCCGGCGGATCGTTTCCCACATCTGGGCGCGGGTGCGCGGGTCGAGACCGGTGGTGGGCTCGTCCAGGAAGAGCAGCGGGGGGCGGGCGATGAGGCTGGCGGCGAGGTCGAGGCGTCGGCGCATACCGCCGGAGAAGTTCTTCAGCGGCTTGGATGCCGCCTCGGTGAGTCCGAACTCCTCGAGAAGCTCGACGGCCTTGCGCTTCGCATCGGCGCGGCCCAGGCCGAGCAGTCGCGAGAAGATCACGAGATTCTCGGTGGCGGTGAGGTCCTCGTCGACAGACGCGTATTGGCCGGTGACACCGACGAGGGAGCGGACGGCCGTCGACTCGCGGACCACGTCACGGCCGAAGACGCGGGCTTCGCCGCCGTCGGGTCGCAGCAGGGTTGCGAGCATCCGGACGGTCGTCGTCTTGCCGGCGCCGTTGGGTCCGAGCACGCCGTACACCGAGCCGGTCGGCACGGTGAGGCTGACGCCGTCCACGGCTCGCTGTTGCCCGAAGGTCTTGACGAGCCCGGCGGCCTCGATGGCCGGGGGTGAGGTATCGAGGTTCATGGCACAACCATGAGGGGGCCCTCTTGCATCGCCCTTGCACCGCGCTTGCGCCCGGACATGCACCGGGCCCGCGGTGCAGTGCACCGCGGGCCCGGGTCTTCGTACGGGTCGAACTACTTCAGCAGGCCGCCGAGCAGATCGCCGATGTTCGGGAGGAAGTCGCCGAGGCTGCCGGTGATCGTCCCGAGGCTGCCGAAGGTGTCACCGACACCGACGAGGATCGGTTCGCTCAGTTCGGGAACCGGATTGGTCAGCGACACACACGCGCCGACGACGGCGTACATGCCACCGGGAAGTGCCGGCGTCGTGTACTCCTTGGTGACGCCCGCACCCACGCTGTCGAGACCGCTGGTCCATGCGACGAATCCGGGCTCGAGCAGCTTGAGCGGGTCGTCGATCGCCTGGGGCACCTTGACGGAGTCGACCGCGACGGCACCGCACGTGCTCGTCGGGTGGTCGACGTTGGGATTGGTGACGGAGACGTCGATCGTGTCCCCGTCGGCCGCCGCGGTCACGGTCGGTCCCGTGAACGTGGCGGGTGCGGCGGACGCGAGCGCGGGGGCGGCGATCAGGGCCGCCGCAGCGACGGCGCCTCCTGCCGCCAGACGGCTGAGGACTGAAGTCGAACGTGAGCGCATGGTGCGGACCTTTCGGCGACGGTCGCCTCGATACGAAGCAGGAGGCGACGAGGCGAGCGGATCAGGAAAGGATGCGCAGCGGCCCGGGCATCCCCGACTGGTGTCCGGACCGCCGCGCACGTTCTGTGGTGCGGGTCGTCTCTCAGGCAGGCTGAGACGATCCGGCCGAGATGGCCTCGATCAGTCCGTCGATGTTGCCGCCCAGGACGAAGTCGAGGACGTTCTCGAGAGCGCCGTTCCGGAGGCTGCCGAAGATCGCGTCCTCGGGCACGCTGACGACCTGTGGGCGGCCGATGACCGGCGCGCCGTCGGCCGAAGTGCATTCGCCGACAACGGCAAACACGCCGTCGTTGAACTCCGGCGTGGTGAAGGACTTGGTGCCGGACGCGGCGACGCGGGCGTTGTCGGAGACCTTCCAGAACGTGAATCCCGGCTCGAAGAGCTTGGTGGGATCCTTCTCCAGTTCGCTCGCACGCGACGCGGCGAACGCGTGGGCGCCGCAGGTGACGGCAGGATCGGTGTTGGGGTTCGCTACCGTCACCGTGATGGTGCTGCCCGCGGCAGCGGCGGTGACCGTGGGCGCCTTGACTGCGGGCGCGGCCGACGAGACTGCAGGGGCGGCGAGAGCGGCCGCGCCGGCAATGGCGACACCGGCAACACTGCGGGCGAACAGATTTCGAGTACGCACGTGCATGGACAACTCCTGTTGAGTACGAGTGTTCGAAACACGTGATCGCGGCGCCCGGCTCCCCGAAACCCAGACCCGAAACCAAGATCACTGGGGAGAAGCATCGGTCTTGGGTCAAGTTCCCGCAAGGCGAATCTCTCGGGTACGTAACGAACTGCGGGCTGCGAGTGCGCAGAATGGACCATTCCTACCCGTTGGTAACGGCGTTTGATCAGCGGAAACCCGCACCGCATGAGCCGATTTGGGTTCTGTATAACAATTCCGTTTCGGTAATCCGTGATTGTCTCGTATTCAATTGCTTGTTCAACTACTTCATTTCCGGGGCGGTCGGTTTCGATCGGGTGGGTGGGGTGGTCTCCGCCCGCCCGATCGAAACCGGTCCGGGCTAGCCTGCGGCGAGTGAACCGCCGGCGAAGATGTTGCGGGCGATGCCCGCGACGTTCGCGGGGGCCGCGCTCGAGCTTCCGGTGTACTGGCTCGGAATCGATACCATCTGCGGATCACTCGTGGACCACTGCGGTTGGGTCGGCGAATCACACTCGCCGACAACGGCATAGAGACCGCTGGGGGCGTCGAAGGTGTAGGTCCTGGACGAGTCGGGTCCGACGCGCTCGCTGTTCGCGGTTCGCCAAGTCAGGAATCCGGGCTCGGTGAACTTTGCCGGATCCTTCTCGAGTGTGGGGAGTTTCGCGGCCTGGACCACGAATGCTCCGCAACTGCTGGTCGGATCGCTGTTGGGATTGTCGATGGTCAGATCGAAGGTGCCGTCGGTGACGGTGAACGTCACTGTGGGGCTGGTGAGTTCCACGGCGTCCGCGGTGGCGAGCGCGGGCGCGGCGAGTGCCGGCACGGCGACGAGGACGGCCCCGACGGTCGCGCGGCGTAACAGCTGAGATGGACGTGTATGCATGATCAACCCTTGTCGATGAAGTGTCGGTGGACAGGCGATCGCGGTGCTCGGTTCCCCGAAACCAAGATCACAGGCGAAGCATGGCCCGTTTACGGCTTCGGGCAAGGGCTTTCGGCGGAATCGTTCGCGCCTACGGGTGCGGCTGAATCGTCCGGTTCTCCGCCGTACTCCGCTTCAGCAGGGGAAACCGGCGAACCGGACTCACCCTCGCCCCGAGGTAACAATCGGGTCTCGCTGATCATCCCGGTCAATTATTCGTTCGAGCCCAGTCCGTCTGCAGCGCCTTGCGGTCCACCTTGCCCGGTCCCCGCAGCGGGAGTGACCGCACGAGTTTCAGTTCGCGGGGCGCCGCGGTCGCGTCGAGCGAGGCGCAGACATGGGCCCTCACATCGTCGATGGTGGGGGACGTCCCGGACTCCGGCACGATCGCCGCCACCACTCGCTGGCCGAGTCGCTCGTCGGGGACACCGAGCACTGCGCATTCCCGAACGTCCGGGTGTTCCATCAGGACTGCCTCGACGACCTGCGGCACCACCGTGAGGCCACCGGTGGAGATCGCCTCGTCCAGTCGCCCCCGGATCGTAAGGACGTCGTCGCGGACGGTTCCGGCGTCGTCGGTGCGGAACCATCCGGGTTCGGCGAAAGCCGGATGATCCGGAATCCCGCGGTACCCCGACGCGAGCGTCTCGCCGCCGAGCAGGACTCGGGAGTCCTCCGCGATCCGGACTCGCACGCCGTCGAGCGGAGCGCCGTCGTAGATGCACCCGCCGCACGTCTCGCTCATCCCGTAGGTGCGCACGATCGTCATCCCGGCATCGACGGCCCGGCGCAGAACCGGCGGCGGTGTCGCCGCGCCGCCGAGGAGGATGCCGTCCAGTTCGGCGAGCGCAGCGGTCGCCGCGTCGTCGTCGAGAGCCTTGACCAGTTGGGTGGGTACCAGCGATGTGTACCGACGGGTCCCGGTCATCGCGTCCACGGCGGCGGGCAGCGTCGCCGGATCGAATCCCCGCGTGACATCGACGACGACGGGGGCGGTGCCGGCCAGCACGCTCCGCAGCAGCACCTGCATGCCGGCGATGTGGTGTGCGGGCAGCGCCAGCAGCCACGACCCGGGTCCGCCGAGTCGGCGGTGTGTCGCGTCGCCACTGGCCCGCAGAGCGCGGGCCGTCAGCAGGGCGCCCTTGGGCACCCCGGTCGTGCCCGACGTCGCCATCACGAGTGCGATGTCGTCGGCGTCCGGCACGTCGTCGATCGCCGCGCCCGGACGCAGCGCATCACAGAGTCGGTTCGTCTCCTTCGCGTCCTCCTCGGGTACCGGCAGGAGGGGCGGGCCGCCGCCGTCGAGGAGTCGATCGAGGCGGGGGAGGAGGGCGGCCACCGCGGGACCGCTGGGAATCGGAAGGGTGTGCAGGACCGGGGTCACTCGTCGATGGTTTCACGGAGAGTGCCCCGGTCGGACACGGGTCAGGTGAGCGGCCATCCTCCGGCCGACAGGTGTGACTGCACCCGGTCCACGTCGGATTCGAGCGGCATCTCGTTTGTGATCTTGGTGATGAGCACCTGGATGTCGGTCTTCGAGATCGGCAGGTCGCCGTCGTCGACCAGGGTTGCGGTGACGATGCCGACCTCGTCTTCCGACAGACGGCGGGTGAGGAGAGCGAACAGCGGGACGTAGTCCTGCTCCGGAACGCCGTTGGGGTAGCCGGCGCGGAGCCAGTCGATGATCGACGAGAGAAACGGAGGCAGGCTCAATGGTGCTCCTGAACTCGGTCCGTCAGTGGTGTCCGTGTGCTTTCGGCATGTCCTGCTCGTCGGCCACGACGGGCCAGCCACCGGCGGCGAGTCGCTCCGTGACCCGGGCGATGTCCTCTTCGGTCGGCTTCTCGCTGATCACCCCGGCAATGATGCTCTTGAGCGCGTCGTAGTCGACGTGCCGGTCGGGATGCTCGTGGGCGGTCTCGATCGACAACTCGACGATCTGCCCGATCTCCTCGTCCGTCAGCCGGCGCCCCAGGACGGCGAGCAACGCGAAATGATCCTTCGCGGGAATCCCCTCCGGGTATCCGGCGCGGAGCCAGTCGAGAACCGAGCGAAGCGCGCTCTTGTGCGCCGGGCGGGGCGAGTCACCAGTTGTCGAGCGGTGCGAGTCGTCAGTCACGGATGCGATCACTTTCACGAAGGAGCGGGTATGCGGGTGACGCGTACCTCGCTCAGAAAACGTGGATGCCGAAGCTGCTGGCCAGGAAGTCCTGCATCAACATCAGTATCCCAGCAATGATCGCGATCAGCACGGTTGCGAAGCAGACGGCGGCGCCGACCTTGCCGAGCGACGATGCCGATGTCCGACCGTCGGGACCCGGCTGTGCGCCGAGGGACAATGACTTGAGGCCCAGCGCGAAGATCGCGGGCAGGCCTGCGCCGAGCAACAGTCCGACGAGGACGACCTGCCACAGCGAGTTGGCGGTCTGCGTGAGTACATCCATCGGTCGTCTCCCTTCAGCTCTTGTGGGTGGTGGGCTCGGCGTCGACGGTCTGGTCGGCCGCATCGGCAGGAGCAGCGCCGGCCGTGTTGTTCGCGGGGGCCAGGCCACCCTCCCACTCGGCGTTGACGTTGCTGGGGTCGATCGGCTCGCGGCGCGACCGGTAGTACATGAAAGCCGACAGCGCGACCAACAGGGCGAACACGACCAGGACGCCGGGCAGGCCGCCGATCACGTGTGCCAGGGCCCAGCAGATCGCACCGGCGATGCCCGCGGACGGCAGCGTGATCAGCCAGGCGACCGCCATGCGGCCGGCGACGCCCCACCGGACCTCGGCGCCCTTGCGGCCGAGCCCGGTGCCGAGGATCGACCCGGTCGCGACATGGGTGGTCGACAGCGGCAGACCGAGGTGGCTCGAGGTCAGGATGATCGCGGCGGACGACGACTCCGCTGCCATGCCCTGCGGGGCGGCGATCTCGACGAGGCCCTTGCCGAGGGTTCGGATGATGCGCCAGCCGCCGAGGTAGGTGCCGAGAGCGATCGCGACCGCGCAGCTGAGCTTGACCCAGAAGGGCATCTCGCTGTCCGCGGTGATGGTGCCGTGGGCGACGAGGGCCAGGAAGATCACGCCCATCGTCTTCTGGGCGTCGTTCGTGCCGTGTGCGAGCGAGACGAGGGATGCCGTGCCGACCTGGCCGATCCGGAAGCCCTTGCCCTTGGTGTCGTCCGGGACGTCCCTGGTGATGCGGTAGATCAGTTTGGTGCCGACGGCGGCGACGAGCGCGGCGACCACGGGAGCCAGCAGCGCCGGGATGATGACCTTGCCGAGTACGCCGCCCCACTCGACGCCACTCATGCCGATCGAGGCGATGGCTGCACCGATCAGGCCGCCGAACAGGGCATGGGACGAGCTGGACGGCATGCCGAACAGCCACGTCGCGAGGTTCCAGAGGATGCCGCCGACGAGGCCGGCGAACACGATCAGCAACAGGTCCTCGCCGCTGACGGTCCCGAGATTGACCACGCCCTTGGCGACGGTCGCGGCGACCTCCACGGACAGGAAGGCGCCGACCAGGTTGAGGGTTGCAGAGAGTGCCACTGCGACCTTCGGTCGAAGTGCGCCGGTGGCGATGGAGGTGGCCATCGCGTTCCCGGTGTCGTGGAAGCCGTTCGTGAAATCGAATGCGAGGGCAGTGACGACCACTACCAAGAGAACGACGAGCTCTGCGGTCACAAGCGAATTGTGCGTATCGAAGGCGTAAAAGTACAGCGAGCGTCCGATGAACCGGGCGTGAACTCGGTTGCATCGTCCCATCACCTCGCACGACGGTTTCCGCAGTGTGCCGACACTCACGTTTTTCGGCCGCCTGTGGCACGGCTCACTGCGCAGTCTCACTCACCGGGATGGGCCGTCGGCGCCGGTGTGATCCTCATTACGGTCCTCCGCATCGGAGCTCGCGAAGCCTCCGGTAGCGGGGCGAGGAGTGGTTGGCGCGATGAGAAAAGCGGTCTGGGACAGCACTCGACCTCGTGTCTTTACCTAAAGAAAACGAACTCGATTACTCGACCGCTACCAGCCGTCGATCCACGCGCTCGGAAGCGACCGCCCGGCAGGGCGGGCTTGCATCGCCGTGCGCACCCGTTCCCGGCCCGGTTTCCGGGCACTCGAGAAGGAGATCCACAGATCGTGAAGCGAAACAAGACAGCCAAGCTGGTTGTGGCACTCGCCGCAACCGCGACACTGGTCTCGGCCTGTGCCGGTGAGCGCTCCGGCGACTCGGGCGTCCCCAGCAGCGGCTCGGGCGACACCAAGTCGGCGTCCGCGGCGGTCGACAAGTTCGGCACGCTCGCCTCCCCGTGCGGTGAGGGCGACGCCAAGGGCGCCACCGATCAGGGCGTCAGCGACACCGAGATCAAGATCGGCTTCGGCGACGACCGCGGCTACGCCAAGAGTCCGGGCCTCAACAAGGAGATGTCCGACGCCGTCTCCGCGATGATCGAGTGGTGCAACGATCAGGGCGGCATCAACGGCCGCACGATCGTCGGTACCGACTACGACGCCGCGATGACGCAGGCCAACGCCGTCATGCAGGACGCGTGCCGCTCCGAGTTCATGATGGTCGGCCACGGCTTCGCGATGGACCAGACCTCCGAACAGACCCGCGTGGCGTGCAACCTCGCCGCTGTACCCGGCTTCACGGTCTCGCCGGACGCGGCCAACGGCCCCATGACCTACCAGGGCGTGCCGTTCCCGGTCGACATCGCGAACGCGTCGGCGTGGTTCCAGATGGGGGAGATGCACCCCGACCTCAAGAACGACTTCGCGCTGATCGGCTCCACGATGCCGACCATCATCACGTCGCTCACCAAGACCAGGTCCATGGCCGAGGCCGCCGGCTTCAAGCTCAAGGACTGCGGCGTCACCATCAACTACGACGGTGAAGCCAGCTACGTGCCGTTCGCCGAGAAGTTCAAGCAGTGCGGCGTCAAGGGCCTGTGGACCTCGCGTTCGCCGGTGCCGGCAGAGTTCAACCTCATCAAGGCGATCGATCAGGTCGGCCTCGACCCGATCCTCCTCGGTGAGGCCACGTGGTACGCCAACGCCGTCCAGTCCTTCAACAAGGACAGTGGCCTGCTCGACAACCTCAACGCCGGCATGACCTTCCAGATGCTGGAGAACGACGACAACGCGGCGGTCAAGCAGTACAAGGACCTCGTCACGGCCCAGGGTGGCAAGACCGCGCTGCTGGGCATGCAGGCCACGTCCTCGTTCCTGCTGTGGGCCACCGCCGCCAAGGAATGCGGCTCGGACCTGACGCGTCAGTGCATGATCGACGAACTCTCGCAGATCCACGAGTGGGACGGTGGCGGACTGCATGCCGTCAGCGACCCGGGTGCGAACATCCCGGCCCAGTGCGGCCTGATGGTCTCGCTGAAGGGCGCGGACTACTCGCAGGCGTTCCCCGCCGATGCCGGCGAGTTCAAGTGCGACCCGAACTACCTGGTCAAGACCGATCAGTCGACGTGGGGCACCGAACTCAACGCCGATCGCATCTCGACCAAGTACCTGAACCCCAACGTGATCACACCGAAGGCCTGATCGCCCGCCGCACGGCGTAGGACCCACAGGTCCCGCCGTTCGGTCCCCTCGATCCAACCAACGATCCACCGATGAACGCGGCGCCCCGGGCCACCGCCCCGGGGCGCCGCATCCATCCTGACTGGAGAACTCAGAGGGTTTCCAGATGGACACATTCGTGACATTCACGATCCTGGGTCTCGTCCTGGGCTCGGTGTACGCAATCGCCGCCTCAGGGCTGGTGCTCACCTACAACTCGTCCGGCATCTTCAACTTCGCGCACGGCGCGCAGGCGATGCTCGGCGCCTTTCTCTACTGGCAGCTCCGCTACGGCTGGGGTCTGCCGACGCCCGTCGCGCTGATCATCACGCTCGGCGTCGCCGGACCGCTCATGGGGTTGCTGCTGTACGCGCTGATCATGCGGGGCCTGCGGGACACCTCCGAGGTCACCAAGATCGTCGTCACGGTGTCGATCATGCTCGGCATGCTGTCGCTGTCGACCTGGTTCTGGCATCCCGAAGAAGCCCGCACCATGAAGATGTTCTTCGGCGACGACAGCCGGATCTCGTTCTTCGGCGCGACGATCCACACGCACGAGATCATCTGTCTGGTCGCCGCGGTCCTCATCGCGGTCGGCCTGCGGTTCCTGTTCACCCGCACCCGGATCGGCGTCTCGATGCGCGGCGTCGTGGACGACCCCGACCTGCTCCGCCTCAACGGGCACAACCCCGAACGGATCGCCGCTTTCTCGTGGGCGCTCGGTTCGACGCTGGCCGTCCTCGCCGGCATCCTGGTCACCCCGATCAGTGGTGGCACGCTCGAGGCCAACCTGCTGACGCTGCTGGTGATCGACGCGTTCGCAGCCGCGATGTTCGGCCGCCTGCGCAGCATCCCGCGTACGTTCGTCGGCGCCATCGTGCTGGGTCTGGCGGGCACCTACGTGCTCGGCTATTTCCCGTCCGAGTGGACGTGGACCTCGAACCTGCGCGTGTCGCTGCCCATGATCGCGCTGTTCGTCGTCCTGATCGTGCTGCCGCAGGATCGCCTGCGCGGCGCCGCGGTCCGTACCCGCGAGCGGTACTCGGTCCCGAGCGTGCGTAAGGCCGTCGCGTGGGGCATCGCCCTCATCGTGATCGTCTTCCTGATCCGTCTGCTGATGGTGGAATCCGCGATCACCACCCTCACGCTGGGTGTCTCGTTCGCGATCATCGCGCTCTCGCTGACCCTGCTCACGGGTTACGCCGGCGAGATGAACCTGGCCCCGGTGTCCTTCGGTGCGATCGCGACGATCGTCGCGTTCCACTTCGGGATCTCCGGAACCGGACTCGCGGCCCGCATGAGCATCTGGGGCCTGATCTTCGGCACCCTCGCCGCCGCCGTCATCGGTGGTCTCGTCGCACTGCCGGCGCTGCGACTACGCGGCCTGTACCTGGCCCTGGCGACGATGGCGTTCGGTGTGTTCCTCAGCAACATGGTGCTGCGCGACACCACCGAGCACGAACTGTTCGGCGTCAAGTTCTCGATCTTCCCCGGAGGCTCCCTCGTGATGCCGCCGATCAAGATCGGCCCGCTGGACCTGAGCAACCAGACGGCGTTCCTCATGACCGCCACCGCACTGTTCGTCATCCTGGCCGTCGGCGTCATCGCACTGCGCAACAGCGGCTACGGCCGCCGGCTCGCCGCGATGAAGGACAGCCCGGCCGCCTCCGCGATGCTCGGACAAAACCTCGTCAAGCTCAAGCTCAGCGTGTTCATGCTCTCGGCCGGCATCGCCGGACTCGGCGGCATCCTGATGTCGACGGCGATCGGCGCGGTCTCGAACGAGAACTTCACGATCATGATCAGCCTCACGATCCTGATGCTGACCGTCGTCGCCGGCATCGGCTACGTCACCGGCGCCTTCTTCGGCGGCATCATGGCCGGCATCGGCTTCGCGGTCATCATGGTCTCGTTCGGCAACCTGGCCTCCAGCCAGCCCGAGATCGAGGGACTGTGGACGTTCCTCGGCCACGTCGCCGCCGTCAGCCCCGCGCTGATCGGTATGGGTGTCGGCAAGAACCCGTCGGGCGCGGTGCACGACGTGATCGAGGGCTACCGCCACCTGCGCAGTGCCAAGCCGGTCCTGGTCGGCGGCGCGGCCGTCGTCGGACTGTCGTACGTCCTCGCGCTCACCGGCGTCCTGGGCAACTGGTGGTTCGCGACGATCACGATCGTCACGGTGTTCATGCTTCCGGTCGTCGGAAAGATGGTCATGCCGGAGGCCGTGATGGGCAAGGAAGCCGCCGACGCCGCCAAGGGCATCGAGCCCGAGGCGATCGGCATCGACGAGCCCTACACGGAAGAGGTACTGGCGCAGCTCGACCGCGAGCTCGGACTGCCCGCCGCCGTCACGGCCCACACCGCCGCAGCCACGGAGCACGTCGCGTCCAAGTCGAAGGAGTCGATCGTCCATGCCTGACACCCCGATCCTCGAAACCCGCGGCATCACAGTCCGGTTCGGTGGCCACGTCGCGGTCGACGACGTCAGCATCACGGTCGAGCGCGGCTCCATCACCGGACTGATCGGACCGAACGGCGCCGGTAAGACGACGCTGTTCAACACCATCACCGGACTGCAGAAGCCGGCGTCGGGCAAGATCCTGCTCGACGGTCAGGACGTCACCCGGCTCTCGCCCGCCAAGCGCGCGAACAAGGGTCTGGCCCGCACCTTCCAGCGACTGGAACTGTTCCTGTCGCTGTCGGTGCGGGACAACATCCGGGTCGCCGGCGACATCCACAAGGCGAACACCCGCAGCAAGATCGACGTGGACGCCGAGACGGACCGGATCCTGGAGCTGACCAAGCTCACCGACGTCGCCGACAAGGACGTCTCGGACATCCCGACCGGACGCGCCCGCGTCGTCGAGGCCGCCCGCGCCCTGATGACCTCGCCGCGACTGCTGCTGCTCGACGAACCCGCGTCGGGCCAGACCGAGCAGGAGACCGAGGACTTCGCGGACCTGCTGCAGTCCCTGGCGGCCGACGGTCTGGCGATCTGCCTCGTCGAGCACGACATCCCACTGGTGATGAAGCTGTGCAAGCAGATTCACGTGCTCGACTACGGCGCCGTGCTGGCGTCGGGCAGCGCGGCGCAGGTGCGCGACGACCCGGCGGTGATCGCCGCCTACATCGGTACGGCAGAGGAGGCAGTGTGATGGCTGTGATGTCGACTGGGACCACGAACCCGGCGGAGACGCTGGACGGGCCCGTGCCGCTGCTCGAATTGGCCGGTGTCCGAGCCGGTTACGGCCCCATCGAGGTGCTGCACGGTGTGGACCTGGCGCTCGCGCCCGGCACCGTGATGGCCCTCCTCGGGCCGAACGGCGGCGGCAAGACCAGCACCCTGAAGATCTGCTCGGGCATCCTGCCGATCACCCACGGCGAGCTGCGGATGGCGGGTCGCGTCGTCAACGGCGCCGAGGCGTCGGATCTGGCGAAGCTCGGTGTGTGCTCGATCCCCGAGGGACGCGGCATCTTCGCCAACCTCACCGTCCGCGAGAACCTGTGGATCGCGACCGGGACCGGCACCGACCTCGCGAAGCTCGAGGAGATCGCCTATACCCGTTTCCCGATCCTCGGGAAACGCAAGAACCAGTTGGCCGGCTCCATGTCCGGCGGCGAACAGCAGATGCTGGCGCTGTCCCGGGCCCTCGGCACCGACCCGACCCTGCTGCTGCTCGACGAGCTGTCGATGGGTCTGGCGCCGCGGATCGTCTCGCAGATGTACGACATCGTCGGCCAGCTGGTCGAGGAGGGTCTGACGATCCTGGTGGCCGAACAGTTCGCCCGCGCCGTGCTGCCGATCGCCGATCGCGCGGCGCTCATGCTCCACGGACGAGTGGTCCGAGTCGGGGAGCCCGACGAAATCGAGAACGACCTTTCCAACAGTTACCTAGGAGGATGACGATGACCACTCTCGCAGATGAGCGTCGTGCCCAGTTCAAGACCGACGTCGCCGATCTCAAGCTCAAGACCGGTCAGTCACGCGGCGACAGCGTGGCGCGCGTGTCCGGCCTGGTGCTCATGATCGTCGGTGCCGTGGCGGCCTTCGTCGTGTACATCTCGTCGCTGACCCTGGACGACCTGCGCGACATCGCGTCGTACCAGATCCTCGCCACCGGGTTCCTCGCCGTGACGGTGCTCGGCGCCGCCCTGTACCTGGCCGGTGCGATCGCCAAGGTGCTGCGCGTGTGGCTGCTGCGTCAGCTGCACGAGGGCCAGGCACAGGCCGACCAGATCGCTGCCGCACTGTCGAAGTAGGCGCTCCGCGCCCGTGCGCCTTTCCGGTAGCTGCAACTACCGAAAAGGCGCACGGGCGTGTTCAGCGCAGGTCGCGGCGGATCGGATGGTCCTCCGGGATCTGCACCAGCACGATGGGAACGTCGTCGGGATCGGCGATCCACATCTCGTGCAGGCCCCACGGCTCCTGCCGGGCCTCTCGCACGATCGGCACCTCCGCCCGGACCAGATCCTCCTGGGCGAGCGCCAGATCGCGCACCTGCATCCACAGCGCGCCCGGGAACCGGGTATCCAGGTCGGTGCTGCCGTGCGAGGTCACCTCGACCAGGCCCTGGCCGACGAAGAACACTGTGCCACCGGGATATTCGCGTGCAATCGCCAGACCCAGCACGTCGCGGTAGAACGACAGCGTCACCTCGTAGTCGCGGGGCCGCAGAATGATCCGGCTGCTGAGAATTTCCACGCTCACGTCCTCCTGATGCTAATTGCCGGGCAATTCTCCCCGAGTCACTCGTCGCTGCCGGGACGGGCCTCGTGCCCCGGACGGCCGTGTGTACGCCGGTCTTCCTTCATCTCGGCCTCGTGCAGGTGCCGACGACCGTCGACGAGCGCGTCCCGCACCGCCTTCTCGTGCTCGCGGAACTCGGACCAGTAACCGTCGTCGAACTCCTCGACGATCTGGAACGTCCACCTGCCCTCGAGCACGTTGCGCCCCACCATCGACGCCCGCAGGCGGTCGGCGCACTCGGGGTGGCCCGACGCAGCCAGCTTCTCCACCGCGTCCCCGAGCTGCAGATCCGCCCGGCCCAGCAACTGGTGGAACGCATACAGGTGGCCACGGGCCTGCTCGACGGTCTCGAGCGCCTCCGACAGCTTGCCGATCGCCTCCACGGTCGCATCCGTGACGCCGTCCGGGCGGCGGTGTTCCGGCGCGGGCTGCTCGCGGTCGACGCTCATGGGTCCAGTCTGCCTGGTCGAAGTGGCACTCGGGTCCCGAGCACGCCGGTGGGGTGGATTGTGTGAAATGTCCGACCAGGGTGATACAACTACGCAGCAATTCGGGGGAGGAACGTCAGATTCCGAGATCGCGATCTCGTCGGGGGTAATCGCGCTGTCCGACTCCACTTACCACGAGCGGAATCGAGAGAGTCACACAATGATTGGAAAGTCTGCCGCGGTTGCGGCAGTGATCGCCGGCGCGCTCGCCCTGGGCACGGGCACAGCAGGTGCTGCGGCGACATCGTTCGGCGACGGTACGCATCTGGTGGGTGCGCACATCGTGCCGGGAGTCTATGAGTCCCAGTGGAGCGATAGCTGCTACTGGGAGCGCTCGAGTGGTCTGTCCGGCGGGATCGACCACGTCATCGCGAATGATTACGCCTCGGGACGTCAGGTCGTGCGGATCTACGGCTCGGACGTCGCCTTCAAGTCCAGCCGATGCGGCACATGGACTCGTCTGCCGGACCCGCCGGCTCCGCCCCCGCCGCCGCCCGGACTGATTCCGCCTGAGTTCGTCGGCCCCGCGATCGCGGCCGGTGTCGGCAGCGCCTTCATCGGATCGATGGTCATGCCCTACGCGATGCCGATGCTCGCGTTCGGGTCGATGGAACTGGCCGCCGGGTCGTCCGAGGAGACCGGATCGTCGGGTTCGACGGAGACCTCGCCAGTCGGCTGAAACCGGGTCGGGGCGTGACGCGTCGATCGAGGTCGTCGCATCACGGCCCGTCTCAGTGTGTGGCAGTCACTGCCCGTGCGCGACGAACCAGTCGCGGGCCCGCTCGGCCACCACATCCAGCGTGCCGGGCTCCTCGAACAGGTGCGTCGCACCCGGCACGATCTCCAGTTCGTGGTCGCACCCGAGTAGGGCGGCGGCCTTCCGGTTCAGCTCGATCACCGCGGTGTCGAGCGAGCCGACCAGCAGCAACGTCGGCGCCCGGACCATCGACAGGCGCGACCCGGCCAGGTCGGGTCGGCCGCCGCGCGAGACGATCGCGGAGATGTCGGCGTGCGGTTCGGCGGCGGCGTGCAGGGCCGCGGCCGCGCCGGTGCTCGCGCCGAAGTACGCGACCGCCGCCGCCCGCTCCTGCACCCGCGTAGTGACCTCGACGAGCCGGCACGACAGCAGCGGAATGTCGAACACCAGCCGACGGTCGCCCTCCTCGTGCGGGGCGAGCAGGTCGAACAGCAGCGTGCCCAGGCCCACGTCCTGCAGGAGTTCGGCGACGAACCGATTGCGCGGACTGAACCGCCCGCTGCCGCTGCCGTGTGCGAACACCACCACCGGCAGCGCGCCGACCGGATCGGTCAGCGCACCCGACAGGCGCACACCGTCAACCGTGAACGAGACCTCGGTGCCCACCTGTCCATTGCACACCCGAAATCGGCTCGACCCAACCCGTGCCGCTCCGGAAACGGTCGTGCCGCGCCTCCGAGCGGGGACGCGGCACGACGAAAACCGGAGCGACAGGGCTCAGAAGTACCAGGGGTACGGCGACCAGTCCGGATCGCGCTTCTGCAGGAACGAGTCGCGGCCCTCGACGGCCTCGTCGGTCATGTATGCCATCCGGGTGGCCTCGCCGGCGAACAGCTGCTGGCCCACCAGGCCGTCGTCCTGCAGGTTGAACGCGTACTTGAGCATGCGCTGGGCCTGCGGCGACTTGCCGTTGATCTTGGTGCCCCACTCGATCGCGACGTTCTCGAGCTCGTCGTGGTCGACGACCCGGTTGACCGCGCCCATCTGGTGCATCTCCTCGGCGGTGTAGGTGTCGCCGAGGAAGAAGATCTCGCGGGCGAACTTCTGGCCCACCATCTTCGCGAGGTACGCGCTGCCGTAGCCGCCGTCGAAGCTGCCCACGTCGGCGTCGGTCTGCTTGAAGCGGGCGTGCTCACGGGATGCGAGCGTCAGGTCGCACGTGACGTGCAGGCTGTGCCCACCGCCGGCGGCCCAGCCGTTGACGAGAGCGATCACGACCTTCGGCATGAACCGGATCAGGCGCTGCACCTCGAGGATGTGCAGGCGGCCCGCGCGTGCCGGATCGACCGACTCCGCCGTCTCGCCGGACGCGTACTGGTAGCCGCTGCGACCGCGGATGCGCTGATCGCCGCCCGAGCAGAACGCCCAGCCGCCGTCCTTCTCGCTGGGCCCGTTGCCGGTGAGCAGCACGCAGCCCACGTCGGACGTCATGCGCGCGTGGTCGAGCGTGCGGTACAGCTCGTCGACGGTGTGCGGGCGGAACGCGTTGCGCACCTCGGGGCGATCGAACGCGATGCGGACGATGCCCTCCGAGACATGACGGTGGTACGTGATGTCGGTGAGGTTCTCGAAACCGGGTACGGGGCGCCAGAGCTGCGGATTGAAGGTCACGGAAGCGAGGATAGGCCCCGGCACCCGGTGTGTCGGGGAGCACCTCGCACCGGCACGGCAGCACCCCGGCGATACCGTGCAGGAATGAGCGAACAAGTGCGTACCGACGGCGTGCGGTCCGGGGACGACGTCCACGAGCACCACGGCGGCTTCCCGATGTTCACGCCCGTCGAGGCGGGACCGAACTTCGGGAGGTTCGTCGAGTCGCTGCGGCGGCTGCAGGATCTCGCGGTCTCGACGCACGTGCCCGACGACGTGACCGAGCAGGCGATCGCGCAGGCCGAGGCCCTCGCCGACCTGCTGGAGCCGTACCGGGTTCCGGAGGGCAAGTCGCCGGCCGGTTTCAACTCGCAGCTTCCCGGCCGCGGCAGCCTGCTGCTCCTGCCGTGGCAGTTCGACAAGGTCGACGTCGACGGGGTCCGCGCGCGCGGCGTGTTCCGGATGTACCACCGCGGCGGCAACAGTGCCGCGCACGGCGGCACGATCGCGCTGCTGTTCGACGACATGCTCGGCATGATCGTGCACGCGTCCGGTCACCCCATCGCCCGCACCGGGTACCTGCACGTCAACTACCGCAAGGTCACCCCGATCGAGACCGAGCTGGTGGTCGAGGGTCGCGTCGACCGGGTCGAGGGCCGCAAGCTGTTCTGCACCGCCGAACTGCGCGACCTCGACGGCACCGTCCTCGCCGACTGCGAGGCGCTGATGGTCCAGCTGCTGCCGGGCCAGCCGTGACCTTCCCGTCCCTCGAGGACGTCCTGGCCGGGGCGCGCGTGGTGAGCCTGCCGATGCGGGTTCGCTTCCGCGGCATCACCACTCGCGAGGCGCTGTTACTCGAGGGGCCGGCCGGGTGGGGTGAGTTCGCGCCCTTCCCCGAGTACGACGACGCCGAGGCCGCGCACTGGCTGCGTGCCGGGATCGAGGCCGCGTGGGCCGGACCGCCGACGCCGGTGCGTGAGCGGGTACCGGTCAACGCGACCGTCCCGGCGATCGATCCCGCGCAGGTGCCGGAGATCCTCGCCCGCTTCCCCGGCGCGCGGACTGCGAAGGTCAAGGTCGCCGAGAAAGGCCAGACCCTCGCGCAGGACGTCGCCCGAGTAACCGCGGTGCGGGAGTCGATCCCGAACGTGCGGGTCGACGCCAACGGCGGGTGGAGCGTCGACGAGGCCGTCGGTGCGCTCGCCGCCCTGACGGCCGACGGTCCCCTCGAGTACGCCGAACAGCCGTGCGCCACCGTGCCCGAACTGGTGGAGGTGCGCCGACGCCTGCCGGGTGTGCCGATCGCCGCCGACGAGAGCATCCGCCGCGCCGAGGACCCGCTGAAGGTGGTGCGGGCAGGGGGCGCCGATGTCGCGGTGGTCAAGGTGCCGCCGCTCGGCGGCATGCGCCGACTGCTCGCATTGGCCGACGAACTCGCAGGTCACGGCGTGCCGGTGGTGGTGTCGAGTGCGCTGGACACCGCCGTCGGGATGAACGCCGGCCTGGCCGCTGCGGCCGCGCTGCCCGGGCTGGCGCACGCGTGCGGTCTCGGAACCGGGGGACTGTTCGCCGCCGACGTCGTGGCCGAACCACGGGAGATGTCCGACGGCACACTCGATGCGCGTCCGGTGCTCCCGGACCCGGATCGGCTCGCCGAACTCGCCGCGCCGGACGCCCGCGCCGACTGGTGGCGCGACCGGCTGCGCCGCTGCCACGAACTGCTGGTCACCGGCGCGGACACCCGCCTCGTATAGTGTCGTGCCCGCCAGAATTGGACCAGTCGATACGGAGGCTTTGAAAGTGGTTGCAGCTCTGAACGAAACCCTGCTGGACGATGCCCGGAAGCCCGCGGTGCTCGCGGATGTCCAGGCGCTCGTCGACGCGGAGGTCTCGGACAAGAAGGGTGCGTCCGGTCTGGCGCTCAAGGGCGGGTACTCGGCGGTGAAGAAGGTCGGTCCGTCGATCGTGCCCGACGCCATCGAGGGTCTGCTCCCGGCATTCGTCGCGCGTCTCGAGCCGTTCTGGCAGGAGTTCGCGGCGAGTGGTGAGGGCAGTTTCTCGGCGTTCCTGACCGCACGTGGCGATGCCGCCGCCGATGCCCTGCTGGGTGTCACCGACGAGCGCATCGAAGGAACCGACAAGGGCGCGATCAAGAAGGTCTACTCGACCCTGCGTCCGTCGGCGAAGAAGCACGTGACCGAGGCGCTGCCGCGCCTGGGTGATCTGGTGCAGAAGCACGCGGCCTAGTCGGCCGAGACAGTGGGCCCGTCCGGTGCGTACCGGGCGGGCCCACTGTCGCTTCGGCAGTCTCAGTACGCCGCGTGACCGTGGCGCCAGTATCCGGTGAACGCGATGTCGGTCTTGGGCACGTGCCGGTCCGCGACCAGGTGGCGGCGCGCGCCGGTCGCGAGTTCGCTCTCGCCGGCGACGAACGCGTAGAGCGGCCCGTCGGGCAGGTCGGCTGCGCGCAGCGTCGCGAGGGCGAGTTCACCCGGCCGCGCCGCGGCGTCCTCGCGCACCAGCCAGTGCACCTCGAGGTCGTCGCGCACGGGCACGTCCTGCTTGTCGTCTGCGTGCGGTATCTCGATGTACGCGTGGATCCGCACGCCCGGTTCGGCCGAACGCAGGATCCCGACGATGGCGGGCAGCGCGGACTCGTCGCCCACCAGCAGGTGCCAGCGGGCGTCGGGGGTGGGGTTGTAGATGAGGCCCTCGTCGAGCAGGCCCAGCGGATCGCCCGCCGAGCACGAGTTGGCCCACGCCGACGCCGGTCCGAGGTCGCCGTGTGAGGCGAAGTCGATGTCGAGTTCGGGGCCGTCGCCGAAAACTCCTCCGGTGGGACGGAATTCGCGGACCGTGTAGTTGCGCAGGATCGGCCGCGAGTCCTTGGGAATCAGCTTGAACTGGGCGTACCAGAGGCTGCCCGCCGAACTCGGGAGCTTGAATCCGGTCTGCCCGGTGTCCGGGATGAACATCCGGAACCATTGGTCGAAGCCCATCGGGATGAACCCCGCCAGGTCCGCGCCGCCGATGGTGACGCGGATGAACGACGGGCTGATCTGCTTGGTACCCAGCACGTGGGCCGAGACGACGTCGCGATGTTCGGGCTTGACGAACTTGGAGCGTTTGGCCATGGCATTCCGTCCGCGAGATCGGGTAGTGGTTAGCCAACCCTAATACGGAACCGTCGTGTCGTGGTCAGCCCGGCCGGCCCGGCCGGGTGATGCGCCGTACCGGTGGCGTCATGCCCCACTCGTCACGGCCGAGCCTGCTCAGCGGGGCGATCTTCGCGAACTCCGGCAGGCCGTCGTCGGCCAGCACCTCCGGACGTACCGCGACCGCGAGGACGTCGCCCATCACGACGAACGAGTTGCCCACCTCGATCACCCGACGCAGCGAGCACTCGATCGCGACGGGGGCGGCCGCCACCCGGGGCGGGCGGACCCGCCCGCTCGGTTCGCTCGCGATGCCGAGCGCCGCGAACTCGTCGGTGCCCGGCCGATACGGCGCCGAACTGGCGTTGACCTCGTCGACCAGTGACTCGGTGGCCAGATTGATCACGAACTCACCGGTCTCCTCGACGTTGCGGAGGGTGTCCTTGCGTGTGACCGAGGTGAACTGGACGACCGGCGGATCCGAACTCGCCACCGTGAAGAAGCTGTACGGGGCCAGATTCGGTACTCCGTCCGCCGACAGCGTCGACACCCACGCGATCGGGCGGGGCACGATCGTCGCGGTCAACACGGGGTAGAGGCGGCCCGGATCCATCTCGGCCGGATCGAAGACTGTGCGCACCATGCCGACCATCGTCGCAGCGACCGTGTGGAGATGCCGCCTGGGACGGCCCCCGCCGCGTCTGCCAATCTGGATGGCGTGAATCCGTCCACTGCACAAGCCACCGCCGTCGTCGACGAACTGGTCCGCGGCGGGGTACGTGAGGTCGTGCTCTGCCCGGGTTCGCGTAACGCCCCGCTCGCCTTCGCGCTGCAGGCCGCCGACACCGCCGGACGTCTCCGCCTGCACATGCGGATCGACGAGCGCACCGCAGGGTTCCTCGCGGTGGGTCTCGCCGTCGCGGCCGGCCGGCCGGTCCCGATCGTCATGACGTCCGGTACCGCGGTCGCGAACCTCGCGCCCGCCGTGCTCGAGGCCAACTACGCGCGCGTCCCGCTGGTCGTGCTCAGCGCCAACCGGCCCTACGAGATGCTCGGCACCGGCGCCAACCAGACCGTCGAGCAGCTCGGGATGTTCGGCAGCCAGGTCCGCGCCACCATCAGCCTCGGCCTCGCCGAAGCGGGCGAGGACCAGAACAGCCAGTGGCGCAGCGCGGTCTGCCGCGTCCTCGCCGCCGCCCGCGGCACCCGCTCCGGCAACGCCGGACCCGTGCACTTCGACATCCCGCTGCGCGAGCCCCTCGTGCCCGACGTCCACGCGCAGGGCCCGATCCCGGAAGGACGCCCCGACGGCGCCGCCTGGACCACCACGACACACGCGACCCTCGACGTCCCGATGGACCTCGACATCACCCCCGACACGGTCGTGATCTCCGGGCACGGGTCCGCCTACCGGCCCGAACTCGCGCACCTGCCGACCGTCGCCGAACCCACCGCGCCGCTGCACGGCATCCCGCTGCACCCGCTCGCGCTGCCGCAGCTCAAGCCGCGCCAGGCGATCATCACCGGCCGGCCCACCCTGCACCGTCCGGTGTCGAAGCTGCTCGCCGACCCGGCCGTCGCCGTGTATGCGCTCACGACCGGCCCGCGCTGGCCCGATGTCTCCGGCAACGTCCTTGCCACCGGCACCCGGGCCGTGGTGTCCGGTGAGCCCGACCCGGCGTGGATCGCGCGCTGCAGGACACTGTCGGAGCACGCCGACAAGGCCGTGCGCTCGCAGCTCGCGGCGCACCCCGCGGCCACCGGCCTGCACGTCGCGGCCGCGGTGATGGATGCGCTGTCCGAAGGCGACCAGTTGCTGCTCGGGGCGTCGAACCCGGTGCGCGACGCCGCGCTCGTGAGCTATCCGCGGCCGCGCGTGAGGGTGCTGTCCAACCGCGGCGTCGCGGGCATCGACGGCACCGTCTCGACCGCCGTCGGCGCGGCACTCGCGTACGAGGGTGAGGGCCGGACCGTCGCGCTGCTCGGCGACCTGACGTTCCTGCACGATGCGTCGGGCCTGCTGATCGGCACCGGCGAGCCGCGGCCCGCCGACCTGACCATCGTGGTCGCCAACGACGACGGCGGCGGCATCTTCGAGCTGCTCGAGCAGGGCGACCCGCAGTACGCGGGCGTGTTCGAGCGGGTCTTCGGGACCCCGCACGGCATGGACCTGGCCGCGCTGTGCGCCGCCTACCGCGTCCCGCACCGCCGCGTGGAACTGTCGGGCCTGACGGCCGCGCTGACCGCACGGGGGGAGGGCGTCCGGGTGCTCGAGGTGACCACCGAGCGGTCCGGTCTGCGCGAACTGCACGCCGCGGTGCGGGCACAACTGTGAGTCCTCGCATCGCACACCGCGTGCAGGTCGGCATCGTCGCCGTGGCCACCGGGATCTCGGTGCTCGCGGTCCTGCTGGTGCTCGCCGCGTGGCGCAACGACCGGACCATCGAGTCCGACATGGGCACCGCCACCGCCGAGGTGCTGTCCGCCGGATCGCTGCGCTCCGCGGTCAGCTTCGTGACCCCCGACGGTGTCACCCACAACCCCAAACTGGGCGTGCTCTACCCGACCAAGCTCACCGCGGGACAGCGCATCGACGTCGAATACGCGCGCAGCGAACCCGACCTGGTGCGGGTCGCGGGCCGTGACGCCAGCGTCGCGATCGTGCCCGCCGGATCGGTGATCGTCGTGACGTGGATCGTGGCACTGCCCGCGCTGCTGGTGGTGCGCCGGAAGGTCGACACCGAGGGTTCCTGAGAAGTTCACTCAGGAAGGGTTTCTAAGCTCGACCGAATGCGGAGAAGTTCGGAACGGGCCGGGATGATGCTCATCGCCGCCGCGGTGCTGATCGTGGCGCTCTACCTGCTGCGTGATGTCAGTGCGGCGATCTACCGTGCGATCGTCCCGCAGACGTCCGATCTGCCGGGCGTCGAGCTCATCGCCGACGTCGGGCTGCTCGCGCTCGTCGCGCTGTTCGCGGTCCTCGCCGTGCAGATGTGGCGCACCCGATCCCTGTACCTCGGGGACCTGCTGATGGGCGGCTTCGGCGTCGTCGTCGCGTACGCGCTCAGCGAAGTGGTCAAGATGTTCGTCCGCGAGGACCGCCCCTGCCGGGTCGAACTCGCACTGCCCGACTGCCCGGCCGTCGGCGACTGGTCGTTCCCGAGCAACCACACCGTCATCGCCGTCGGCCTCGCGACGGCGATCGTCCTCGCCTCCGAGCGGGCACTGTCGTCGCTGCAGCGGGGGCTGGTGATCGCCCTGGCCGCCCTCATCGGCGCGGCCCGCGTCCTGCAGGGCGTGCACTACCCGCACGACGTCCTCGCCGGAGCGATCCTCGGTTCCTCGGTCACCATCGCGGTCGTCGTGATGCTCGTGCCGTGGGCGCGGGCCAAGGCCCGCACACTCACCCGGCGCACACCGGCCGCGGAGGACCGCACCCGGAACAGCCCGACCGGGGAGAACCCGGCGGCGGAGATCGACGCGTGAGCCGGTTGGTAGCGTCTTCCGTCGTGGCAGAAACACACGGATCGCGGGCTTCGCTCGAGAAGGATCCGCACGAGGTCGCATCCATGTTCGACGGTGTCGCGAAGCGCTACGACCTGACGAACACGATCCTGTCGTTCGGGCAGGACCGCAGCTGGCGGAAGGCGACGAGGGCGGCGCTCGACCTGAAGCCGGGGGAGCGGGTCCTGGACCTCGCCGCCGGCACCGGCGTCTCGACCGTCGAACTCGGACGCTCCGGCGCGTGGGTGGTGGCCACCGACTTCTCGAAGGGCATGCTGCACGCCGGTCGTGGACGTCAGGTCCCGATGGTCGCGGGCGACGCGATGCACCTGCCGTACGCCGACGGCGTGTTCGACGCCGCCACCATCTCTTTCGGGCTGCGCAACGTGTCCGACTTCGATGCCGGCCTGCGCGAGATCGCGCGCGTCACCAAGCCCGGCGGACGCCTCGTGGTCAGCGAATTCTCGACACCGGTGTTCGGGCCGTTCCGCACCGTCTACATGGAGTACCTGATGAAGGCGCTGCCGCGGGTCGCCCGCGCCGTCAGCAGCAACCCCGACGCCTACGTCTACCTCGCCGAGTCCATCCGGGCATGGCCGACACAGGAACAGCTCGCCCAGCGCATCGAGGCCGCCGGCTGGCGGAACGTGCAATGGCGGAACCTCACCGGCGGCATCGTGGCGCTGCACCGCGCCACCCGCTAGGGCAGCTCAGCTGAACGGCGGGCGCGGGTCCAGTCGCAGCGATGCGGAACCCGACGTCCGCCACGCACGGGCCGTGAAATCGGCGTCCTCGTCGGTGACGAGATTGCCCATCACCCGCACCGCGACGGTCATCATCGCGCGCGAGCGCATCGCGACCGGCCCCGACGCCGGCAGGAACCGGGCCAGCGTCAACAGTCCCGCGAGCCGTCGCGCGATCGAGAACGCCCTGCCGTACCGGTCCCGCAGGATCTCCGGCCACACCTCGGTCAGGTCGTCGTCGCCCAGCACCTGCGCCACCAGGCGCCCGCCCTCGAGCCCGTAGTCGATGCCCTCACCGTTGAGGGGGTTCACGCACGCCGCGGCGTCGCCGATCAGCGCCCAGTTGCGGCCGGCCACCCCGGACACCGCGCCACCCATCGGTAGCAGCGCCGACGCCACCGAATGCACCTGGCCGTCCAGCTGCCACTCGGCGCGGCGCTGCCCGGCGTACAGCTCGAGCAGGGGCCGCAGCGCACCCGGAGCGGGGCGCTTGGCCGTCGCGAGCGTCCCGACACCGATGTTGACCTCGCCGGTCCCGAGCGGGAACACCCAGCCGTAGCCCGGCTGCAGCGTGCCGGCGTCGTCGCGCAGTTCGAGATGTGACGTGATCCACGGGTCGTCGCTGCGCGCGGAGGTCACGTATGCGCGCGCCGCCACCCCGTACGCGGTGTCGCGGTGCCATTGCCGGCCCAGCTGCTTACCCAGCGTCGACCGGACACCGTCGGCGACGATCAGCTTCTCGCACGTGACGGTGTGCGTGCCGTCCGCCGTCTTCATCGTCACCGCGCTCACCCGGTCGCCGCTGCGCTCGACGCCGACGGCCTTGGCGCCCTGGATCATTCGGGCGCCGGCCTCGACCGCCGTGAGTCGCAGGCGGTCGTCGAGTTCGGTGCGCCGCACCGCGCTGCCGACCGCGGGGAGTGCCCCGCCGGGCCACGGCAACTCCAGCTCGCGGCCCCAGCCCGTCAGGCGCAGGCCCCGATTGGTGGTGCGCCCGCGGACCCAGTCGCCCAGGCCCAGGTGATCCAGTTCGGCGACCGCACGCGGGGTCAGTCCGTCCCCGCACGTCTTGTCGCGGGGGAACGTCGCCGCGTCGACGAGGAGCACGTCGCGCCCGTCGCGCGCCGCCCACGTGGCCGCCGCCGAGCCCGCCGGACCGGCGCCGACGACCAGGACTTCGGTGCTCGAGGGGAGATTCGGGACATCGCTGGACCCAGCGGTCGGGAAATGTTCGGCCACCACCCCAGTATCTTCTCAGGCTGGGGGAGCGCAACGCGGTGAGGGCAGGTGGTGATGACGGCCGGTGATACCGCTAGGTTCACTACCGTGGTTACCGAGGCGTCACCGACTACAGGAATGAGTACTGACATCGTGAGCACTGAGGGGTCGGAGCGGGCGGCAGGTTCGGGCACCGTCGTGGCCGGGGTTGACCTCGGCGACCAGCAGTTGGCCGACGTGGTGCGCGACGGTCTCCACCGTGTCGAGGAACTCCTGGTCAGCGAGCTGTCCGACGGGGAGGACTTCCTCACCGAGGCGGCGCTGCACCTCGCGAAGGCCGGCGGCAAGCGGTTCCGCCCGCTGTTCACCGTGCTGACCGCGCAGCTCGGGCCCAAGGCGTCCGATCCCGCCGTGGTCACGGCCGCCACCGTCGTCGAACTCGTCCATCTCGCGACGCTGTACCACGACGACGTCATGGACGAGGCGACCATGCGCCGCGGAGCGCCCAGCGCCAACGCCCGTTGGGGCAACAGCATCGCGATCCTCGCGGGCGACTACCTGTTCGCGCATGCGTCGCGGCTGGTGTCCACGCTCGGCCCGGATGCGGTGCGGATCATCGCCGAGACGTTCGCCGAGCTCGTCACCGGCCAGATGCGCGAGACGATCGGCGTCAAGGAGCAGCAGGACCCGGTCGAGCACTACCTCGAGGTCGTGTGGGAGAAGACCGGCTCGCTGATCGCCGCGAGTGGACGGTTCGGCGGCACGTTCTCCGGCGCCGATGCCGAACAGATCGAGCGTCTCGAGCGTCTCGGCGACGCCGTCGGGATCGCGTTCCAGATCTCCGACGACATCATCGACATCTCGTCGGTGTCGGACCAGTCCGGTAAGACGCCCGGCACCGACCTCCGCGAGGGCGTCCACACCCTGCCCGTGCTGTACGCAATGCGTGAGGAGGGCGCCGACGGCGACCGGCTGCGCGAACTGCTCGACGGCCCCGTCACCGACGACGCCGAGGTCGCGGAGGCGCTCACACTGCTCGAGCGGTCCCCCGGCATGGCCGCGGCCAAGGCGAAGCTCGGAGAGTACGCAGACCGGGCCCGCACCGAGTTGGCTCAGCTGCCGCAGGGGCCGGCGAACGAGGCGCTGGTGCGACTCGTCGAGTACACCATCGAACGCGTCGGATGACGCCTCGCTGACGTAGTCTTCGACCAGCCCGGGAACCGTCTCCCCGGGCTGGATCGTTGTTCAGGTCAGGAGGCCACGCGGACGTCGCGGCGGTGAACAGGGAAGAGGCGAGTCGTGCACGGTTACGCAAACGGTGCCAAGACGTTCGGCCTGCTGGTCGGGATGTCGGCACTGATCATCTTCATCGGCTCGTTGTTCGGTAACCGGAACATCCTGATCTTCTCGATCCTCCTGGCCGTGGGCACCAACGCGTGGGCCTACTTCAACAGCGACAAGCTGGCGCTGCGGGCGATGCACGCCCAACCCATCACCGAGGTCCAGGCCCCGGTCATCTACAAGATCGTCCGTGAACTGGCGACCACCGCGCACCAGCCCATGCCGCGCCTCTACATCAGCCCCACCGCGGCGCCCAACGCGTTCGCGACGGGACGAAATCCGCGTCACGCGGCGGTGTGCTGCACCAGCGGGATCCTCGACATCCTCGACGAGCGTGAACTGCGTGCGGTCCTCGGGCACGAGCTGTCCCACGTCTACAACCGCGACATCCTGATCTCGTCGGTCGCCGGTGCGATGGCCGCGGTGATTTCGGGCCTGGCGAACATGGCGATCTTCGCGAACATGTTCGGCGGTCGCGGCAACGGTCAGGGCGCCAATCCGCTCGCGCTGCTGTTGGTCTCGTTGCTGGGCCCGATCGCGGCCACCGTCGTCAAGCTCGCCGTGTCCCGATCCCGGGAGTACCAGGCAGACCAGTCCGGAGCCGAGTTGACGGGCGATCCGCTGGCTCTGGCGTCGGCACTGCGGAAGCTCGAGCGCGGCACCCAGGCGGCGCCGTTGCCGCCGGAGCCGAAGATCGCCGCGCAATCGCACATGATGATCGCCAACCCGTTCCGCGCCGGCGACAAGATGAGCCGGATGTTCTCGACGCATCCACCGATGGCCGACCGGATCGCCCGCCTGGAGAAGATGGCCGGCGGTGGTTCGTCCGACGGCGGCATACCTCCCACCCATCGCGAGTACTGAGCCCGCAGCCGGTCACGCGGGCGGGACACGGTCCGATCCGACGGAAACGGGCCGCAACCTCCGCGTCTGCGGAAGGTGTGCGGCCCGTTCGACGATCCGGTACCGGCGCGGGGCCGGGCGGTGTCAGCGGTAGTTCACGAACTGCAGGGCGATGCCGAAGTCCTCACCCTTGAGCAGCGAGATGACGGCCTGCAGGTCGTCGCGCTTCTTGCTGCTCACCCGGAGCTCCTCGCCCTGGATCTGCGCCTTGACGCCCTTGGGGCCCTCGTCGCGGATCTTCTTCGAGATCTTCTTGGCGTTCTCGCTGCTGATGCCCTGGACCAGCGTTCCGCTGAGCTTGTAGATCTTGCCGGACTGCGCGGGCTCACCGGCGTCGAACGCCTTGAGTGAGATGTCACGGCGGATCAGCTTCTCTTTGAAGACGTCGAGCGCCGCATTGAGGCGCTCCTCCGTCTCGGCGGTCAGCGTGATGGTCTCCTCGCCGGACCACTCGATGCTCGCCCCGGTGTTGCGGAAATCGAACCGGGTGCCCAGCTCCTTCGCAGCCTGATGCAGAGCGTTGTCCACCTCTTGACGATCAACCTTGCTCACCACATCGAAGGACGAATCAGCCACTGCACACTCCCAAATCCATAGCGGTCGAGCCCACCCGGACAGCGGTGGGTTGCCCTGACGCTATCGGGTCGAGACCGCCCCTATCCACCCGGTTTGCATATCTGGGGGGGCTTCGTTGTATTCTTCGATACGCGCCAGAGAGCCTGTGCACTCCGGTCGCGAAACCAGGCAGGTTGCCCGAGCGGCCAATGGGAGCGGACTGTAAATCCGTCGGCTTATGCCTACGTAGGTTCGAATCCTACACCTGCCACACAAGTTCAGCCCCGACCCGAAAAGGGTCGGGGCTGAACTGCTTTCGGGGTACTTCATCCCTTTTCCTCGACCTCGTCCGACCGGAGGCCGTGGCACGCACCTGTGATCCATCCCACTCAACGGGACCGTGCGGTCTGATCGCGCCGGATGCGCCTTAGCGTCCGGCTCGGCAGTGGCGCTCGTCACACGACGGGTGCCTGGGATGTGTGAAGGAGCCCGAACCTCGATGACAGGTCTGATCAACGCGCACGAGACGTCCGTGACAGTGCAGCACCCCGGCAGGCTCTTCATCGGCGGCAACTGGGTCGAGCCGTCGACCGGCGCGCGGTTCGACGTCGTCAATCCGGCCACCGAGGACGTGTTCCTCACCGTCGCCGAGGCCGACGCGCAGGACATGTCGCGAGCCGTCGACGCCGCCCGAGAAGCATTCGACCGCGGACCGTGGTCACGGATGACCCACGCCGAGCGTGCCCCCTACCTCCTGGCGATCGGTGCCGCGATCCGAGAGCGCAGCGGCGAACTCGGGCGGATCTGGACCAGCGAGATGGGCATCCTCGCCGCGGTGTCGACATACGCGTCGGCGCAGTCCGGTGACGTCTTCGACTACTACGCGGGCCTCGCGGACAGCTACGCGTTCGTCGAGCAGCGCCAGCCCGGTTCCGGCAACGGGGTGGGTCTGCTGGTCCGCGAGCCCGTCGGCGTCGTCGCCGCGATCATCCCGTGGAACAGCCCCCTCGGGCTGATCGCCAACAAGGTCGCCCCAGCGCTCATCGCGGGCTGCACCGTCGTCGTCAAGGCATCCCCGGAAGCACCGGGCGCGGCGTACCTGTTCGCGGAGATCGTCGAGGCGGCCGGACTCCCGGCCGGCGTCGTCAACGTCGTCACCGCCGAACGGGAGGTGTCGGAGCTGCTGGTGCGCAACCCCGGCATCGACAAGGTCACCTTCACCGGTTCCACCGTCGCCGGCCGCCGCATCGCGTCGCTGTGTGGTGAGCGCATCGCCCGCTGCACCCTCGAACTCGGCGGCAAGTCCGCCGGTGTGATTCTCGACGACTTCGACCTCGCGACCGCGGCGCAGTCCATCGCGCAGTCCGCACGCCTCATGACCGGCCAGGTCTGCGCGTCGCTGACCCGGATCGTCGTCAGCCGCCACCGTCACGACGAGTTCGCGGAGGCGCTCGGCGCCGCGATGTCGGCGATCCGCGTCGGCGACCCGTTCGACCCCGGGACCGAGATGGGACCGCTCGCAATGTCCCGCCAGCGCGACAAGGTGGAGGGTCTGATCGCGAAGGGCTGCGAGGAAGGTGCCCGCCTGGTCACCGGCGGAGGTCGGCCCGGTCACCTCGACCGCGGCTTCTTCATCGAGCCGACGGTGTTCGGCAACGTCGACAACGGCTCGACCATCGCCCGGGAGGAGATCTTCGGCCCTGTCGTGAGCGTCATCGCCGCCGACGACGAGAACCACGCGGTCGAGATCGCGAACGACACGATCTACGGCCTCAACGCGTCGGTGTTCACCGACGACGTCGATCGGGCGTGGGCGGTGTCGCGACAGCTCCGGTCCGGCACTGTCGGGCACAACAGCTTCCGGACGGACTTCGGGATCGCGTTCGGCGGCTTCAAGCAGTCCGGCATCGGCCGTGAGGGCGGGCTCGACGGCCTGCAGCCGTATCTGGAGGCCAAGACCGTGCTGCTCGACGCGTTGCCTCCGAGCGTGGCCGACGGGCGGTAAGGCCGGCAGCGCCGCGCTCAGTGGTCGGCTCGGGGACCTCTCCGACCGTCTGACCTGGTGGTCGAACGCGCCGAATCTGCCTGGATCGGACCCCCACGCATGCACGTGGGGGAGTCCGATCGCGTCCACAGTGCGTGAATGCCGCGGCCGGCCCGCGATTTACCCGGTCTGACCTGCAAATTTGGTACTCGCGCGAAGGTCTGTGTAATCTTCTGGAGGCTTCAGCGCGCAGAGATGCGCAGGACAGCCACGCCCCCTTAGCTCAGTCGGCAGAGCGTTTCCATGGTAAGGAAAAGGTCGACGGTTCGATTCCGTCAGGGGGCTCGCTGGATTGTGGTGTCGCCAGCTTCGCGCGACACTCGACACCGAGGCGGTGTAGCTCAGTTGGTAGAGCAAACGACTCATAATCGTTGTGTCGCCGGTTCAAGTCCGGCCATCGCTACACAAGACGAATGATCCACCCTGATCTCTCTATGATCAGATTCACGCGAAAGAAGGCATCCCCGTGGCCTCCTCGACTGACGTTCGGCCCAAGATCACCTTGGCCTGTGAGGTGTGCAAGCACCGTAACTACATCACCAAGAAGAATCGCCGCAACGATCCCGACCGCCTCGAGCTGAAGAAGTTCTGCCCGAACTGCGGAACTCACCAGGCGCATCGCGAGTCCAAGTAAGTTTCTTCTCGGAGTCGACGCTCGCGCGTTAGGTTCACTGTCAGACTGCCCTAACGATATTGCGTCCACAGGGCAGATGGGTGTTTCGCTGTGACAGAGACAGTCGTGAGAGAGGCCGAAGTGACCTTCGACCCCGCCGCGCATGCGGCAGCGATGGTCGGACATCACTACCGCGTGAGCGACTTCTACGAGATCGGCCGGGAAAAGGTTCGCGAGTACGCACGTGCAGTGCTCGACGACCACCCTGCCCACCACGACGAGGATGCGGCACGGGGCCTCGGCTACGACGGCCTCCTCGCTCCCCTCACCTTCGTGTCGATCGTAGGCATGATCGCGCAGCGGAAGCTGTTCGAAGAGGTCGTGACCGGTTACGACCTCAGTCAGATCATGCAGACCGACCAGCGGCTCGTGTTCCACAGGCCGCTGAAGGCCGGCGACCGATTGATCTGCGATGTCTACCTGGAGTCGTTCCGCCAGGTCGCGGGCAGTGACATCATCGTCACCAAGAACGTCATCTCGGATGTGAACGGGGAACTGGTCCAGACCACCTGGACCACGCTCGTCGCGCGCTCCGGCGGTGAGGTGGACGAGAACATCGCACACGCGGTCAAGGATGTGATGATGCATGTCGCTCCGTAGGTTCGAGGACGTCACCGTCGGTGACGAACTGCCCGAGCGCGTCGTCACCTTGACCCGTGGCAATCTCGTCAACTACGCCGGCGTGTCGGGCGATCCCAACCCGATCCACTGGAGTGATCACGTGGCCCGACTGGCCGGCTTGCCGGACGTCGTGGCCCACGGCATGCTCACAATGGGTCTGGGTGGCGGGTTCGTCTCGTCATGGCTCGGCGATCCGGGTGCCGTGACCGAATACAACGTTCGGTTCACGAGTCCGGTTTATGTGGCGGCCGACAAGGCTGCCGCTGTGGAGTTCACCGGCAAGATCAAGTCGGTGGACGCCGAAAGCAAGACCGCAGTAGTCGCGATCGTGGCTCGCTCGGAGGGTCGTAAGATCTTCGGCCGGGCCACCGCAACGGTCCGTTTGGCCTGAGTGCCGGGCGGATTGGGTTTGTTCCGGTGCATTGAAGTACACTAGAGTTTCTGGGGTTACTCAGGCGCTGCGCGCTGCCCTACGGTGAGGTATCAACCTGTTGCAACAGGCTGGACTTGTCCGCATGGGGTGGCGCGCATGTCATGTGAACCCAGATGGGTCGACCAGATCGATCGGTCGACCAAAGGGGCGTAGCTCAACTGGCAGAGCAGCGGTCTCCAAAACCGCAGGTTGCAGGTTCAAGTCCTGTCGCCCCTGCACCCGGACTGGTCAGCGACTGAGAGGAACGACGGTGAGCGAGGAGCGCGATAAGCGCGACGGCGGCACTACCGGGTCTACGGACTCCGGCCCTGTCGACGATTCTGCAGCCGACGCGAGCTCTCGCGCTGAGGCCCTTCCCGACCATGCCCCTGAGGGCGAGGTCACTGCTGATGAGAGCCCCGCGAGTGCGGCCCCAGCAGGTAAACCCACCGGTAAGCGCTCGGCGCGCCGCGCGGGAACCCCGGAATCCACCGAGCCGGCCAAGACGGTCCAGATGGCAAAGACCGCCAAGGCGGCACCGTCTGCGAAGTCCGTTGCCGCGACTTCCGTGAAGTCCCCGGAAGCGAAGTCCCGGAAGGCCGACAAGCCGCAGACGGAGAACATCTTCAAGCGGATTCGACGCTTCCTGCGCGAAGTGGTTGCCGAGCTCCGTAAGGTCATCTGGCCCAATCGCAAGCAGATGATCACCTACACCAGCGTGGTGCTCGTGTTCGTCGCCTTCATGGTGACGTTCATCGGCCTGCTCGACCTTGGTTTCAGCCAGGGCGTTACCTGGTTGTTCGGCTAGCCGGGAACGCCCGTCGGCGCTCCCGAACGATGTGATTGACGAGAGGAAGAGTGCCTCCAGTGAGCACCCCCGAGAACGACTCTGACGAGGCCATGGCCGAGGAGCGTGTTTCGGCCGAGGCGGTAACCGACGAAGACGGCGTGTCTGCCGAGCTCGAGGTCGAAGACGACGCCGACGTTGCCGGCGACGAGGCCGAGGACGGTGCCATCGCGGAGCAGGCTCCGGAGGTCGCCGAGGAAGCGGCCGATCCTGTCGCCGAGCTGAAGGCCGCGCTCCGCCGCGCACCCGGAGACTGGTACGTCATCCACTCCTACGCCGGGTACGAGAACAAGGTGAAGGCCAACCTCGAGACCCGCGTCCAGAACCTTGACGTCGGTGACTACATCTTCCAGGTGGAAGTTCCCACCGAAGAGGTCACCGAGATCAAGAACGGCCAGCGCAAGCAGGTCAACCGGAAGATCCTGCCCGGCTACATCCTCGTTCGCATGGAGCTGAACGACGAGTCGTGGGGCGCGGTCCGCAACACTCCCGGTGTGACCGGTTTCGTCGGAGCCACGTCGCGTCCGTCGCCGCTGACCCTCAACGAGGTCGTCAAGTTCCTGATGCCTCAGCAGGGCCAGAAGAAGCCTGCCGCGGCCGCTGCCGCTGCCGGCGAGACGGCCGGCGAGACGGCCGCTAAGCCGACCATCGAGGTCGACTTCGAGGTCGGCGAGTCGGTCACCGTCATGGACGGCCCGTTCGCAACGCTGCCCGCCAGCATCAGCGAGGTCAACGCCGAGCAGCAGAAGCTCAAGGTCCTCGTCTCGATCTTCGGTCGCGAGACCCCGGTGGAGTTGTCCTTCAACCAGGTCTCGAAGATCTAGCTCGGTTCCGGTTGCCACGCTCGCACGTGGCAGTGTGGGACCCACACACTTGCACGCAGTACGCAAGAAACACACCCAGTAGGAAACAAGGAACGAAGATGCCCCCCAAGAAGAAGAAGCTCGCCGGGCTCATCAAGCTTCAGATCCAGGCTGGTCAGGCTAACCCTGCACCGCCCGTGGGTCCTGCGCTCGGTCAGCACGGCGTGAACATCATGGAGTTCTGCAAGGCTTACAACGCGGCGACTGAGTCCCAGCGCGGCAACGTGATCCCTGTCGAGATCTCCGTCTACGAAGACCGGACCTTCGACTTCAAGCTGAAGACCCCGCCGGCCGCCAAGCTGCTGCTCAAGGCTGCTGGTGTCCAGAAGGGCTCCGGCGAGCCGCACAAGACCAAGGTTGCAACCGTGACCATGGATCAGGTGCGCGAGATCGCGAAGACCAAGCAGGAAGACCTCAACGCGAACGACATCGACGCAGCCGCGAAGATCATCGCCGGCACCGCGCGTTCGATGGGTATCACCGTCGAGGGCTGAGCGAAGCGATGCCTTGCACTGACACTGCAGGGTCAATCCTCCACTGTGGGAGGGCCGGCCAGGCCCGCAACCACAACTGAACCATTCACCCGGGTCGAACACCCAGGGTGAGAAGTAAGGACAGAAGAAATGGCAAAGCGCAGCAAGGCGTACCTCGCCGCCGCTGAGAAGATCGACGCGGACAAGCTCTACAGCCCCCTGCAGGCTGCGAAGCTGGCCAAGGAGACCTCGTCGAGCAAGATGGACGCGACCGTCGAGGTTGCCGTCCGTCTGGGCGTCGACCCCCGCAAGGCGGACCAGATGGTTCGTGGCACGGTCAACCTGCCGCACGGCACCGGTAAGACCGCCCGCGTCGTCGTCTTCGCTGTCGGCGAGAAGGCCGCCGAGGCCGAGGCCGCCGGTGCGGACGTCGTCGGCTCCGAGGACCTGATCGAGCGTATCCAGGGCGGTTGGACCGACTTCGACGCCGCGATCGCCACCCCTGACCAGATGGCCAAGGTCGGCCGCATCGCCCGTGTCCTCGGACCGCGTGGCCTGATGCCGAACCCGAAGACCGGCACCGTTACGCCGGACGTCGCCAAGGCTGTCACCGAGATCAAGGGCGGCAAGATCAACTTCCGCGTCGACAAGCAGGCCAACCTGCACTTCGTCATCGGCAAGGCCTCGTTCGACGACACCAAGCTGGTCGAGAACTACGGCGCGGCGCTGGACGAGATCCTGCGTGCGAAGCCGTCGTCGGCGAAGGGCCGCTACGTCAAGAAGGTCACGGTTTCGACCACCACCGGACCGGGCATCCCGGTGGATCCGAACCGTACCCGCAACCTCCTCGAGGACGGCGAGTAAGTCGCGACTGTTCGCGATCTGATCGACACCGAAAGGTCGGCACAGAGATTTCTCTGTGCCGACCTTTCGGCGTTTCAGTGGTCGGCTCGCTTCCGGTCGCGGTGCCAGGCGAGCATGGTGGACCGGCCGCGGGCCGGTGACCACGGCAGGAAGATCGCGACGACGACAGCGCACAGCACGACGGCTCCGGTCGCGACCAGGGACGCCGCCTGTGCGCCCTGCAGGACCGCCGTCTTCATCGCGGTGATGAGTTGCTCACGTTGCGGTTCGAGCATGGAGGGAATCTCGCGCTTGCGGATCTCGAGGACGCTGAGGATCGTGGCTCTCGCGAACCCCTTCTCGTCGTCGTTCATGAGTGTCGTCGGGACGCGGTCGATGAGCGGCGCAACCTTTCCGACGTAGAACGACGCGACGATCGATCCCAGCACGGCGACGCCGAGAGTGCCGCCGATCTCGCGGGTGGTGTCGTTGACCGCGGAGCCGGCACCGGCCTCGTCCAGCGGTAGCGACGACATGATCGACTCGGTGGCCGGTCCCTGCACGATCGCCAGACCGAGCGCCATCGACACCATCGACGGGAGGACGTCGGTCAGATAGCTGCTGTCGACGTCGACCTGTCCGCCCAGATACAACCCGAGGCCGGTCAGCAACAGTCCGAAGACGAGGACGGCGGTGGTGCCCACCCGCTGCGCCAGCAGGGTCGCGATCGGTGCGCCCACGGCGACGGACACCGCGAACGGCAGCGATGCGATGCCGAACTCGAGGGGCGTGTATTCGCGCACACCCTGGAAGTACTGCGTGATGAGGAACAGGAACCCGAACATCGAGAAGTAGGCGACCGCGATCGCCAGCGCCGGAAGCGAGAACCTCCGGACCCGGAACAGGCGCATGTCGAGGATCGGCGAGTCGACGCGGAGTTCCCACAGAACGAAGCCGACGAGCACCGCGATGGACGCGGTCCCTGTCCCGATCGTGACAGGGGAGAGCCAGCCGTGGCGCGGCGCCTCGATAATGGCCCACACCAGTCCCGTGATGCCGGCGAAAGACGTCGCGATGCCCACGAAGTCGATGCGGCCGACCGACGACGACTTCGACTCGGGAACCAGCAGCAGTGTGGCCACGAGCGCGACCAACGCGACCGGAACGTTGATCCAGAACACCGCGTGCCACGAGAAGTGCTCGAGGAGCCAGCCACCCGAGACCGGGCCGATGGCGATGGCGAACCCGGCCATCGCCGTCCACGCCGCGATCGCGAGCGCCTTCTCCCGCACGTCGGTGAAGATGTTGATGATCAGCGCGAGCGTCGCCGGGAACACGGCGGCAGCGAACACGCCCATCGCGGCGCGTGCCGCGATCACCTGTTCGAGGGAACCGGCGCACGCTCCGGCGACGGACATCACCGCGACGCCTACCAAGCCGATGGTCATGACGCGTCGTCGGCCGTATCGGTCGCCCAGGTTGCCGCACGCGAGCAGGAGTCCGGCAAAGGTGAGCGTGTACGCGTCGACGACCCACTGCAGGCCGCTGACGTCGGTGCGCAGTTCGACGCCGATCGACGGAAGGGCGACGTTCACGATCGTGTTGTCGAGGACGACCAGGAGTTCGGCCAGGCAGATGACCGCGAGTGCGAGGAACCGGCGTCGCCGACCGCTGCCGACGGCGGTCTCCGGGTCGGCGGGCATGGTGAGAGTCATGGCGGAAACGTATCCCACTACATGTAACCGTCGGTAACGTTCAATTGTGGGTGCTCTGACACATTCGCGACGGAATGTGAACTGTCGCACAAGTGGGGCCGCGCGGGCCTCTCGCTTTGTGTCGCGGCGACGGCTCCGCTAGGCTGCTCGTTGGAGTTCGGCGCTTTATGCGAATTCCGCCCCGAAACATGTTCTACCAAAGACCGTTGGTCACCGAGTCCGGCAATGGAATCGGTTGAAGGTCCGGGATTGCCCGGCGGCCCACGCAGGAGGACGAGGTGGGGGATGATGTCTGCGCTCGGCCTGGCCGGGTGAATGGATCTCCTCGTGTACGCCCCGTGTGCCCTGCACCGGGGCGTTTTGCATGTCACGGCCCGAAGTGGAACAACGACTGTCACGAGAGGAGGCGAAGTATGGCAAAGCCTGAGAAGGTTTCCGCAGTTGCGGAGATCACCGAGCAGTTCAAGGACTCGTCCGCCGCCGTGATCACGGAATACCGTGGTCTGTCGGTTACGAGTCTGACGCAGCTGCGACGCGCTCTCGGAGAGGGTGCCACCTACTCCGTCGCCAAGAACACCCTGGTCAAGCGTGCCGCCGCTGAGGCGGGCGTCGAGGGCCTTGACGACCTGTTCGTCGGACCGACCGCCATTGCATTCATCAAGGGCGAGCCGGTCGACGCTGCCAAGGCCATCAAGGCCTTCGCTAAGGACAACAAGGCACTCGTCATCAAGGGCGGGTACATGGACGGCGCTGCGCTGTCCGTGGATCAGGTCAACCAGATCGCGGACCTCGAGTCCCGCGAGATCCTGTTGGCCAAGCTCGCCGGCGCGATGAAGGGCAACTTGGCAAAGGCCGCCGGCCTGTTCAACGCTCCCGCTTCGCAGGTGGCCCGTCTGGCCGCCGCGCTGCAGGAGAAGAAGGCTGCGGAGGGTGGGGCCGCCGAGGCTCCCGCCGACGCCGCTGCCGAATAGCTGATCCGCACCTGCGCATCACAACCATCACCACCTGTCCGGTCGCGGATCGGCGACACAGGACTTAAGAGGAAGGACCGCCACCATGGCGAAGCTCACCACCGAAGAGTTGCTGGACCAGTTCAAGGAGCTCACGCTGCTCGAGCTCTCGGAGTTCGTGAAGGCGTTCGAGGAGACCTTCGAGGTCACCGCTGCTGCTCCGGTCGCCGTCGCTGCTGCGGGCGCCCCGGCTGCCGCTGCCGACGCTGCTGAGGAGCAGGACGAGTTCGACGTCATCCTCGAGTCGGCCGGCGACAAGAAGATCCAGGTCATCAAGGTCGTCCGTGAGGTCGTCTCCGGCCTGGGCCTGAAGGAAGCCAAGGACCTCGTCGAGGGTGCTCCGAAGGCGATCCTGGAGAAGGTTGCCAAGGACGCGGCCGACGCCGCCAAGGAGAAGCTCGAGGCTGCCGGCGCGAAGATCACCGTCAAGTAAGACGGCTGTCCGCGCTGCTTCCTGACGAAGCATCCAGAAGAGAGGGTCGCCCCGTTCGGGGCGGCCCTCTTTTCTTACTCCGCCCGGTGCCGGAGAATGCGCAATCGCCGGGTTGTGGTCCTTACTTACTCATGAGTAGGATTCGGCGTAACGTACAACACTTCGATGCGATAGAGTGACGCAACCCACAGTGGGCCCACGGTGGGGGGACATGCTTCACGCAGGAGGTAATGGTGGGAGTCGAGGTATCGGTCGAGGGACTCACGAAGTCGTTCGGCTCACAGAAGATCTGGCAGGACGTGAGTCTCACGCTGCCGGCCGGAGAGGTCAGCGCACTGCTCGGACCGTCGGGTACCGGTAAGTCCGTGTTCCTGAAGTCGCTGATCGGTCTGCTGCGGCCCGAAGAGGGCTCGATCATCATCGACGGTACCGACATCCTTCAGTGTTCGTCGCGTGAGCTCTACGAGATCCGCAAGCTGTTCGGCGTCCTTTTCCAGGACGGAGCGTTGTTCGGGTCGATGAACCTGTACGACAACGTCGCCTTCCCGCTGCGCGAGCACACCAAGAAGTCCGAGTCCGAGATCCGCAAGATCGTCATGGAGAAGCTCGAGCTCAACGGTCTCGTCGGTGCAGAAGGGAAGCTGCCGGGCGAGATCTCCGGAGGTATGCGCAAGCGTGCCGGACTTGCCCGCGCGCTCGTCCTGGATCCGCAGATCATCCTCGTCGACGAGCCCGACTCGGGTCTGGACCCCGTCCGCACGACGTACCTCAGTCAGCTGCTGATCGATATCAATGCGCAGATCGACGCCACGATCCTGATCGTGACGCACAACATCAACCTGGCCCGCACGGTCCCGGACAACCTGGGAATGCTCTTCCGTAAGCAGCTCGTGATGTTCGGGCCGCGCGAGGTGCTGCTCACCAGTGACGAACCGGTGGTCCACCAGTTCCTCAACGGCAGCAAGATCGGTCCGATCGGGATGTCCGAGGAGAAGGACGAGGCGCAGATGGCGCACGAGCAGGCGCTCGTCGACGCCGGCCACCACCACGGCGGAACCGACGACGTCTACGGGGTCGTGCCGCAGATGCAGGCCACACCGGGCCTGCCCTTCCGTCAGGCCGTCGCACGCCGTCAGGCCCGTGTGCGCGAGATCCTTCACACCCTGCCGATCGAGGCGCAACAAAGCATCATTGCCAGCATGGAAGACGACGCCGCGACCCAGGTGATTCCCGCTTACGACGACGGAGGTCTGGGACAGACCACGTACGGGCACGGGTAGGGGCGCGGCGTATGGGGGGCACCCGAACCTCGATGATGAAGCCGGTCACGGGGGCGCTGACGCAGGCCGGAAACATCGTCCAACTGTTCGTCGACGTGGTTCGCAACACGTTCAAGCGGCCGTTCCAGTTCAAGGAATTCATCGAACAGGCCTGGTTCATCGCGAGTGTGACGATTCTGCCTACCGCGCTGGTCGCCATCCCGTTCGGTGCCGTCGTGTCGCTGCAGACGGGCTCGCTCATCAAACAGTTGGGTGCAGAGGCGTTCACGGGTGCCGCCAGCGTGCTCGCGGTGATCCAGCAGGGCAGTCCGATCGTGACCGCGCTGCTGATCGCCGGTGCCGCTGGTTCCGCCGTCACGGCCGATCTCGGTTCACGGACCATCCGTGAGGAGATCGACGCGATGGAAGTTCTCGGTATCAACCCGGTCCAGCGGCTCGTCGTGCCCCGGGTGCTTGCGATGGTGCTCGTCGCCGTGCTCCTCAACGGGCTCGTGTCCGTCGTCGGTATCGCCGGCGGCTATTTCTTCAACGTCATCCTCCAAGGTGGCACCCCGGGCGCCTACCTTGCGTCGTTCTCGGCGCTGGCCCAGCTGCCCGACCTCTACATCGCGGAAATCAAGGCTGCCATCTTCGGTGTCATCGCCGGCGTGATCGCTGCCTACAAGGGTCTGACGCCGAAGGGCGGGCCCAAGGGGGTCGGCGAGGCGGTGAACCAGGCCGTCGTCATCACCTTCCTGGTCCTGTTCTTCGCGAACCTGATTCTCACGATGGTGTACCTGCAGATTGTTCCGGCGAAGGGGGCATGACCGGATGACGATCGCCAGGGGCCGCGGCGACTACGCGCTGATGCGTGCGCGCCGCTGGGCGCGGAAGCCGCTCGACGTGCTCGACAACGCCGGCGAGCAGATGTCGTTCTATTCGCGGGCCATCGCGTGGACGCCGCGAACACTGCGCCGGTACCGCAAGGAGATGCTCCGGCTGCTGGCGGAGGTCACGTTCGGCAGCGGCGCGCTCGCGGTGATCGGCGGCACCATCGGCGTCATCGTGATGATGTCCGGCTTCACCGGCGTGGTCGTCGGACTGCAGGGCTTCGCCGCGCTCGACCAGATCGGCAGCTCGGTGCTGACCGGCTTCCTGTCGGCGTACGTCAACACCCGTGAGATCGCACCGATCGTCGCGGCGCTGGCGCTGTCGGCCACGGTCGGTTGCGGGTTCACCGCTCAGCTCGGCGCGATGCGCATCTCGGAAGAGATCGACGCGCTCGAGGTGATGGCCGTGCCCAGCGTGCCCTTCCTCGTCACCACCCGGATGATCGCCGGCTTCATCGCAGTGATTCCGCTGTACATCGTCGGCCTGCTCGCGGCCTATCTCGCGTCGCGGGTGGTCTCGACCGTGTTCAACGGGCAGTCGTCCGGCTCGTACGACCACTACTTCAACCTGTTCCTGCCTCCCGAGGACGTTCTCTGGTCCTTCGGCAAGGTGCTGGTGTTCGCGTTCGTCCTGATCCTCATCCACTGCTACTACGGCTTCCACGCCCGCGGCGGCCCGGCCGGCGTCGGTGTCGCGGTCGGCCATGCGGTGCGTACCGCCATCGTCACCATCGCCGTCCTGGACTTCTTCCTGAGTCTCGCCATCTGGGGCACGACGACCACGGTGAGGGTGGCCGGATGATCGAGAGCACATCGAAGCTGCGCCGCAGGATCCTCGGAGTCGCCTTCTTCCTGGTCCTGGCTCTGTTCGTGGGCGGGACCATCGCCAGCTACAACAAGACCTTCACGCCGGTCGTCAAGGTCGACCTCGTCACCGACACCGTCGGCAACGCGCTGCCGCGCAACGCCGACGTCAAGGTGCGTGGCCTCATCGTCGGCGAGGTGCGTGGCGCGTCGACCGAGAACGGCAAGGTCACCTCCGTCATGGCGATCGACCCCGACAAGGCCGAGTTGATCCCGTCCAACGCCACCGCCCGATTGCTGCCCAAGACACTGTTCGGTGAGCGGTACGTCGACCTGGTCATCCCGGAGAATCCGAGTCCCGACTCGATCGCAGCCGGCGAAACCATCTACCAGGACAAGAGTGGCAATGCGGTCGAGCTCGGCAAGATGCTCGACGGTCTGCTGCCGCTGCTGCAGGCCATCCCGCCGGAGAGCCTGGCCTCCACTCTCGGCGCGCTGTCGCAGGCGCTCGACGGCCGGGGCGAACGGCTCGGTGTCACGCTCGATCAGCTCGACACGATCTTCGCCGGGGTCAACACCCGGCTGCCGGACCTGACGGCGGGACTGCAGAGCTTCGCGACGTTCACCCAGACCTACTCGGATGCGGCGCCGCAGCTGATCGACGCGCTCGACAACCTGCGCACCACCAACGCGACGATCGTGCAGGAGCGGCCCTCGATCGACGCGCTGATGGCCTCGGTGACGTCGACGGGATCGAGCACCGCGGACCTGCTGACGACCAACCGGGATTCGCTGATCTCGATCGCCGCCGACTCGCGTGAGGCGCTGGAGATCCTGGCCAGGTTCTCGGGGACCTTCAGTTGTACGTTCGCGAACTTCGCGGACGTGATGGCGCGCTCCGGGGCGATTACCGGTGAGAACTCGCCCAACCCGGGTGCCCGCGCCACGATCGAACTCGTCAATCCGCGCGGCCGGTACCTGCCCAACCAGGACGAGCCGCGCCTGATCGACACCCGCGGTCCGCGGTGCTACGAGGCGCCGCCGCTGGGGACCGATATCGGGCAGTATCCCGGCGGTTCCATCCACGACGGCTCCTACCAGGTGCCGACCCGCAACCCGGGAGACCAGACCATTCCCGATGTGGCGGTTCCGCAGTTCTCGGTGCTGCCTGCGACGGGGGCTCAGTTGGCGCCGGCGACCTTCGCGGGGTCGCCGCTCGAACGCGAGACGTTGGCGGTCGTGTACGGCGAGGCGGCCGGCATTGCGCCGGAGGACGTGCCGTCCTGGACGACCATGATCGGTGCCCCTGCGCTCCGTGGGAAAGAGGTGAGCATCAAGTGAAGCGACAGCTGCGAGGGGTGGCTGCCCCGCTCACCAAGCTCGTGATCTTTGCACTGGTGACGATTCTCGCGACCGGCATGCTCGCGCTGACGATCGCGAACACCAGTTCCGGTGGGGGAACCAAGTTCAGTGCGCGGTTCACCGATGTCACGTCGCTCAACAAGGGCGACGAGGTCCGCATCGCCGGCGTCCGCGTCGGCCAGGTGACCAAGATCGAGATCGTCGACGACCGTGAGGCACAGGTCGAGTTCGCGGTGACCGACCGCGACTGGTTGCCGGCGAGCACGACCGCGACCATCAGGTTCCGGAACCTCGTCGGACAGCGCTACATCGCGCTCGAACAGGGGACCGGGCAGCAGGGCTACAAGATGACGGCGGGTGACACGATCCCGCTCGACCGCACCAAGCCCGCGGTGAACCTGACGACGCTGTTCAACGGGTTCCGGCCGCTGTTCCAGACCCTGAGCGCCGATGACGTCAACAAGCTGTCGTACCAGATCATCCAGGTGTTCCAGGGGGAGGGCGGCACCATCGAGGAGCTCGTGGCGAACACCGCATCGTTGACGAACACGATCGCGGACAAGGACAAGGTGATCGGCGACCTGATCACCAACCTCAACATCGTGCTCGACACCGTCAACAAGCGGGACGAGCAGGTCGATCAGTTGATCGTCAACACCGAGCGTCTCGTGAGCGGGCTGTCCGCGGACCGCGGCGTGATCGGGCAGTCGGTGCAGTCGCTGTCGGACCTGACCAGCGCGACCGCCGACCTGCTGGTGCCGACTCGCCCGTCGATCCAGGGTTCGATCGCGGGCCTCAACACCCTCGCCGGGCACATCAACGAGAGATCCGACGACGTGAACCAGGTGCTCACGAACCTCCCGATCAAGATGGAGAAGCTCGGCCGCGCCGGCAGCTACGGATCATGGTTCCAGTTCTACCTGTGCGGCATCGACGTCGTCGCCGGTCCCGGAACCGCTCCCCAGCTGAACATCCCGTCGAACCTGCCGACGATCAACCAGCCGATCTACACCAACGCGGCTCCCCGGTGCTACGCGGACGGTGAGCAGCCATGACGAAGAGAAGAAATCCAGCGGTGACGGGTGCCCTCGGCATCGTCGTCATCCTGCTCGCGACCATGTCGGCGTTCTTCCTCGACAGCCTGCCGATCCTCGGCGCCGGCAACCGGTACACCGCCGAGTTCTCCGAGGCGGCTGGGCTCAAACCCGGCAACGAGGTGCGGGTCGCCGGCGTCAAGGTCGGCAAGGTGTCGAGCGTCGAACTCGACGGTGACCGCGTGCTCGTGTCGTTCCAGACGAAGGACGCCTGGATCGGCGACCAGACCACGGCGTCGATCCAGATCAAGACGATCCTCGGCCAGAAGTATCTCGCGCTCGATCCGCGGGGTACCGAGGTTGCGGATCCGAGCGTGCGGATCCCCCTCGAGCGGACCACGTCGCCGTACGACGTCATCGACGCGTTCGGGGACGCCGCCACGACACTCGCCGAGATCGACACGACGCAGCTGGCGTCGAGCTTCGAGGTGCTGTCGCAGTCGTTCTCGGGCACGCCCGACGAGATCCGCGGCTCGCTCGACGGGGTGGCTCGGCTGTCGGAGACGGTCGCGAAGCGCGACCAGGAGCTCAAGCAGCTGTTCGAGGCGACCAAACAGACGTCGCAGATCCTCGCGGACCGCAGCGAGGAGTTCGAGAAGGTGCTCGCGAACGGTGGACTGCTGCTCGCCGAGCTCAACACCCGCCAGCAGGCGATCGGCCAGCTCCTCACCAGCACCCAGACGTTGTCGCGGGAGCTCACCGGTCTGGTTGCCGACAACGAGGCTCAGATCACGCCGGCGCTCACGCAGCTGCAGGGCACGATCGACATCCTCAACCAGAACCAGCAGAACGTGAGCAAGGCACTCGAACTGGCTGCGCCGTTCTACCGGATCTACGCGAACGTGCTCGGCAACGGCCGGTGGTTCGACTCGGTCGTGACCAACCTGACCCCGCCCGGCCTGCCGGACATCCCCGGATACCGCGAGCCGCTGCGCACCATGGGGGGCAACTGAGATGAGTGAGACGCGGGCGCGCACCCGCAAGTGGATCCCGGTGGCCCTGATCGCGGCGGTTGCCGTGGTCGCGGTCGGTGTCCTGTGGTGGCTCTTCCAGAACGCCGGCACCACCCGGATCACCGCGTACTTCGACAAGTCCGTCGGCATCTACGAGGGCTCCGACGTCCGGGTGCTCGGCGTCAAGGTCGGCTCGGTCGACTCCGTGGTGCCGCAGGGTGAGCAGGTGCAGGTGGTCATGACCGTCGACCGTGGGATCGACATCCCGGCCGACGTGAAGGCCGCCCAGGTGACCCCGTCGGTGGTGTCCGACCGGTACATCCAGCTGACGCCGGCGTACACGGGCGGCGAGAAGCTGGCACGCGACGCGACGATCGAGCGTGACCGCACGACGACGCCGGTCGAGGTCGACGAGCTGTACGCGAGCGTGACCGAACTGTCCGAGGCGCTCGGACCGAACGGTGCCAACAAGGACGGCGCGCTGTCGAACCTCGTGGACACCGCGGCCGCGAACCTCGACGGCAACGGTGACGCGCTCGGCAACACGTTCACGCAGTTGTCGGCGGCGGCCCGCACACTGTCGGACTCGCGCACCGACATCTTCGACACGGTCAAGAACCTGCAGGTGTTCGTCAGTGCCCTCGCCGCCAACGACGCGCAGGTGCGCCAGTTCAACACGCAGCTCGCCGACTTCAGCGGCTTCCTGGCGGGGGAGAAGGAGAACCTGGGTCTGGCGCTCAATCAGCTCTCGCTCGCGCTCGGCGACGTCGCGCGGTTCGTGGAGGACAATCGGGAACTACTGCAGGGGAACATCGACAGCCTGACCACGGTCACCCAGACCGTCGCCGACCAGCGAGATTCCCTCGCGGAGGCGCTCGTGACGATTCCGCTGGCCATCAGCAACCTGGTCAACACGCACGACGCGGAGTCGGGCACGCTGCAGATGCGCGTCGATCTGCCGGATCTGCAGGATCCGTTCGGCTTGGGCTGCAAGCTCATCGACATCGCCAAGCTCAAGCCCGGCGACCCGGAGTTCGAGGCGCTGGGCCGGCAGATGAAGCCGCTGATCGACAACTGCAAGGCGATCACGGATCAGATGACCGCCGGTGTGAAGACACCGACGTTGAACCTGCCGCTCGGCATCCTCAGCGGTGACAATCTGCAGCGCGGCGCGGTTCCCGGGACCGTGCCGGGCACGCCGTCACCGCGACTGGGTGGCGGAACGCAACTGCAGGGGGGCACACCGTGAGAGTCGGGCGGATGAGGATCGCGGCGGTCGCGGCGGGAGCGTGCGTCGTCGCGCTGACGGTGGGTGCGTGTGGCTCGGGCGGTATCTATTCGATCCCGCTGCCCGGTGGCGCCGACATCGGCAGTGACCCGATGCGCCTGAAGATCGAGTTCGACGACGTCCTCGACCTGGTACCGCAGTCGACCGTCAAGGTCGACGGCGTTCCGGTCGGACGTGTCGAGAAGATCGAGGTGGCGCCGGACGGCTGGACCGCGCAGGTGGAGACGCTCGTCAACAGTTCGGTGGATCTGCCGGCCAACGCGGTCGCGGAGGTCCAGCAGTCGAATCTGTTGGGCGAGAAGTTCATTGCGATCTCGGCGCCCACGCAGAATCCGTCTCCGGAACGGTTGGTGGGCGGCGCCACGATCCCGGTGGACCGCACCCGGCACGCCACCGACATCGAGCAGGTGCTCGGTGCCTTGTCGCTGCTGCTCAACGGTGGCGGTGTCGCGCAGTTGCAGCCCATCATCTCGGAGCTGGAGAAGGCGCTCGACGGTCGCGAGACCAAGGTTCGCGGACTCCTGGAGCAGGCGAACACGTTGATCGCCGGTCTCGAGGAGCAGCGCGACTCGATCACTCGTGCGCTCGACGGGCTCGACACCCTCAGTGCCCGGGTGGGAGACCAGACCACCAAGCTCGAGAAGGTCCTCGACGAGCTGCCGCAGGGTGTCGAGATCCTCGCCGAGCAGCGTCCGCAACTCGTGGAGATGCTCGGGCAGGTCGATCGGCTCGGTCAGGTCGGCGCCGATGTCATCAACCGGTCCAAGGACGACCTGATCACGGATCTGCGGGCGCTGCGCCCCACGTTGCAGCAGTTGGGTGAGGCGGCCCCGGACATCATCACGTCGGCGCCGCTCGTTCCGACGTTCCCCTTCCCGGACACGATCATCCCGTCGATCCACGGCGGCCAGGCCAACGTGTTCCTGTCGATCGATCTGCAGATCGGTGACACCCTGTCGAACCTCGGTGTCGGGAAGCCGGACCCCGTCTACTACCCGCCCCAGTACGGCCCGCCGGTTCCCGTCGATCCGAGCAACCCGTACTACAACGGCAACGGGCCGCGCCCGGGGTGGCCGACGGTGTCGATCGTGCCGTTGCCGCCGATCGTGCCGAATCCCGTCCCCGCGCCGGGCACCGCGGTGTCCGCGCCGGCGGACGCTCCGGTCAATCCGTTCGATGCGTTCCTGAAGCAGCTGGGGGTGGGTGAGTAATGGTCTCGCGTCTGGCCAGGTGGCAGTTGGTGGCGTTCATCGTCGTCGCCGTGCTCGGTATAGGTTACGTCGGTGCCAAGTACGTGCGCCTCGACACGCTGCTGGGCTTCGGCGAGTACCAGGTGGACGCGCAACTCGCGCACTCCGGTGGCATCTTCACCAATGCCGAGGTGACCTACCGTGGTGTGCCGGTAGGCCGGGTCGGGGACCTGACGCTGACCGAGAAGGGTGTGTCCGTCGCGTTGATGATCGACAACGCGGCCCCGCAGATCCCGGCCTCGGCGAAGGCCGTCGTCGCGAATCGATCCGCGATCGGTGAGCAGTACGTCGACCTGCAGCCCGACACCGACGAGGGTCCGTTCCTCACCGACGGTTCGGTGATCCTCGAGCAGAACACGGCGACGCCGATCCCGGTCGAGGACCTGATCGGCAGCGTGGACCGGTTGGCGCGTTCGGTGCCCACCGACTCGCTGCACACCGCCGTCGTCGAACTGGGGAACGCGTTCACCGGGAAGGGCAGCGATCTCCAGGTGCTCGTCGACTCGCTCGGCCGGTTCACCGAGACCGCGAACGAGGCGCTGCCGGAGACGCTGACCTTCATCAGCGACGGCCGGACGGTGCTCGACACCCAGGCGGAGCAGTCAGGTTCGATCCGCGCCTTCAGCGACGGCCTCGAGCAGATCGCCGCCCAGCTGAAGTCGAGCGATCCCGACGTGCGACGGCTGATCGGCACCGGCAAGGACGCGACGGACACGGTCGGGAAGCTCGTTTCGAACAGCGGCGATGCGCTGACCGCGAACCTGACGAACCTGTCGACGACGCTCACGACGGTGTCGCCGACGTTCATCGCGCTGCAGCCGTTCTTCCAGTTCCTGCCGGCACTGTCGGCGGGTGCGTCGGCGGTGGCCCCGGGTGACGGCACGATCCACTTCGGGTTGGTCCTCGAGACCAACAATCCGGTGCCGTGTACGCAGGGTTACGAGGGCACGCAGGAGATCCTCGCGCAGATGCGCGCGGAGAACCCGAACTTCGACGACACCGTCGACAACTTCCCGTTCAACGCGGACGCGCGATGCACCGTCGAACAGGGCAACCCGACGGGTGTCCGCAGTGCCGAGCGCATCGTCTACGCCGACCCGCAGACCCCGCAGCCGTGGGACAGCACGCCTAAGGTCGACCCCGACAAGTTGAATCTGAACCCGATCGCCGCCCAGATCGCGACGCTCATGGGCGTCGTGCCCGCGCGGTAGCCTCGGGCAGCATTCATTACCCAAGAGTAAGGTTGCCGTGTGACGGACACCACGACCGCGCCCACGAAGAACAACACGCTCATTGCCGCCGCCGTGGCGGTGTGTGTGCTCTTCGTCGGCGCGCTGGCTGCAGCGATCTTCTTCGGAATCGGATGGGCGAAGGCGGAGTCCGGTAGGTCCACCGCGGATGCGCGTGACACGGCGCTGTCCGACGCCCGGCAGGCGGCGATCAACCTCAACTCGTACGACGCGGCCGACATGGAGAAGTCGTTCTCCGACCTCGAGTCGTCGATCACCGGAACGCTCCTGGACGATCTGGCGAAGACACGGGAAGACATGACCACGGCGGCCGTCGCATCGGGCGCGAAGACCGAGGGGCGCGTGCTACGGGCCGCGCTGACGTCGCTGAACGTGGATGACGGGACGGCGGACGCGATGCTCGTCGTCGAGACCTCGACCGCGATGCCGAATCTCGAGACACCGGTGAAGCGGCAGATCACGATGCGGATGAGTCTCGTGCGTGACGGCGACACCTGGAAGGCGTCCGACGCCGGCAACCTCGGTGAGCCCGTCGTGATCGACCCGGGGACGCCGCGCCCGGCCGCGCCCGCGCCCACGCCCGCGCCCACTCAGGAAGATCAGGCCACCGATCCGCAGAGCGGCGGACAGTAGACCGTCGCAGCAGCCGAGCCGACGTCTCCTCGTTCGGCCGCTGGAAGGAGTTCCATCAGTGCCTCCCATTCGTCGTAATCCGAAGGCGTCCCCGTCGGCCGTGCGCCGGCCCAAGGTTGCGGGCAGTTCGGCGCCCCGCCCGGCGGCACCGCCGACCCGGGACGAGGCTGCGGGGGAGGAGTCGGCCGCGAGCGTGCTGCTCGTCAAGGCCCCGGCTGTCGAGGATCCCGTCGTCGAGGAGTCGTCCGTCGCAGCGCCTGCGCCCGAGCCTTCTGAGCCTTCGGGGTCTTCCGGGCCGTCCGAACCTTCCGAGGCGCCCGAGGCGGCCGGTGGCGAATCCGAGGCCGGGGTCAGCCGGCGCACCGGCCGGCTGAGCTGGCGCGCGGTCGTGATCGTGGGTGTCGCGGCGGTCGTGCTGGCGGCCTTCGCCGGCGTCGCCGCGTTGATGTCCCGCGACGGTGCGACCTCCAATCGCACGTACCTCGACGTCGGCGCGACTTCGGAGGTGGCGGCCGCGGCGGAGAAGGCGCTGACGGCCGTGACCGTCTATAGTGCTGATTCGATCGACCAGTTCCCCGACACGGCGCGCGCAGTGATGACGGACGGGATGAAGGAAGAGTTCGATCGGACAATCGGCACGACGATCGATATCGTCAAGCAGACTCGGTCGGACACAGCAGCGCAGGTCACGAACGTGGGAGTCATGCTTCTCGACGAGAATCGCGCCGAGGTGCTCGCCAACTTGATCGTGAGCGTCGAGAACGACGGCGTCGCGGCGGGCAGCACATCCGGGCCGGTGATTCTGAGGATGGAGAAGGTGGACGGTCAGTGGCTGTTGTCCGGTGTCGAGAACTCGTGACAGTGCGGGCGCTCCCCGCAGTCGGAGATCGAAACGCCGGAACATGGGCTTGACGCGGCGATGATCACGCGTCACTCTATGCGTGAACAATCACGCGGCATACCGCGTGCGGCGCCCGCGACGGGTGTCCTTTCTGCTGCCCGGCTCGACATCTACTGAGTTTGGGTGTACTTTTGGACGTTGCGCTGGCTGCCTCCTGTCCACCTCTCATCCTCACTGTGGCGAAGTGTTCCACTTCCTGCTTCTGTGGCGAGGTTTCGTTCGGGTTGTAACCAGCGAATTCGCCCCACATGAAGAAGCAGATACAGCGGCGGTCGCACCAGCAAGAGCGGCCCGCGTGAGGTGCTGGAAGGACGCATCTTGGCAGTCTCTAGCCAGACCAAGGCAGTTGCCGGAATCCCCGGAGCCCCGAAGAGGGTCTCGTTCGCGAAAATTCGCGAGCCCCTCGAAGTCCCAGGGCTCCTCGATCTACAGACCGATTCGTTCGAATGGTTGATCGGCTCGCAGGGCTGGCGTGAGCGCGCAGCCGCGCGCGGCGACGGTGCAGTCACGGGTGGCCTCGAAGAAATTCTGGCCGAGCTCTCGCCCATCGAGGACTTCTCGGGCTCCATGTCCCTGTCCTTCTCGGACCCGCGCTTCGACGAGGTCAAGGCCTCGGTCGACGAGTGCAAAGACAAGGACATGACCTACGCGGCGCCGCTGTTCGTCACCGCGGAGTTCATCAACAACAACACCGGTGAGATCAAGAGCCAGACGGTCTTCATGGGTGATTTCCCGATGATGACCGACAAGGGCACGTTCATCATCAACGGCACCGAGCGCGTCGTGGTGTCGCAGCTGGTCCGCTCGCCGGGCGTCTACTTCGACGACACCATCGACAAGAGCACCGAGAAGACCCTGCACAGCGTCAAGGTCATCCCGGGCCGTGGTGCCTGGCTCGAGTTCGACGTCGACAAGCGCGACACCGTCGGTGTCCGTATCGACCGCAAGCGCCGCCAGCCGGTCACCGTGCTGCTGAAGGCGCTGGGGTGGACCACCGAGCAGATCACCGAGCGTTTCGGTTTCTCCGAGATCCTCATGGCGACGCTCGAGAAGGACAACACCGCCGGCACCGACGAGGCGCTGCTCGACATCTACCGCAAGCTGCGTCCGGGCGAGCCGCCGACGAAGGAGAGCGCGCAGACCCTCCTGGAGAACCTGTTCTTCAAGGACAAGCGCTACGACCTCGCTCGCGTGGGCCGCTACAAGATCAACAAGAAGCTGGGCCTGAACACCGGCCTGCCCGTCGAGGCGTCGACCCTCACCGAGGAAGACATCGTCGCCACGATCGAGTACCTGGTGCGCCTGCACGCCGGTGACACCACGATGACCGCCCCGGGCGGCGTCGAGGTTCCCGTCGAGGTCGACGACATCGACCACTTCGGCAACCGTCGTCTGCGTACCGTGGGCGAGCTCATCCAGAACCAGATCCGCGTGGGCCTGTCCCGCATGGAGCGCGTCGTCCGCGAGCGCATGACGACTCAGGACGTCGAGGCGATCACGCCGCAGACCCTGATCAACATCCGCCCGGTCGTCGCCGCGATCAAGGAGTTCTTCGGAACCTCCCAGCTGTCGCAGTTCATGGACCAGAACAACCCGCTGTCGGGTCTGACCCACAAGCGCCGTCTGTCGGCGCTGGGCCCGGGTGGTCTGTCCCGTGAGCGCGCCGGCCTCGAGGTGCGCGACGTCCACCCGTCGCACTACGGCCGTATGTGCCCGATCGAGACCCCTGAGGGTCCGAACATCGGCCTGATCGGTTCGCTGTCGGTGTACGCGCGGGTCAACCCGTTCGGTTTCATCGAGACCCCGTACCGCAAGGTCGTCGACGGCCAGGTCACCGACCATGTCGACTACCTGACCGCCGACGAGGAGGACCGCCACGTCGTGGCGCAGGCCAACTCGCCGGTCAACTCGGCCGGGCACTTCACCGAGGACCGCGTCCTCGTCCGCCGTAAGGGTGGCGAGGTCGAGTACGTGTCCTCGTCGGACGTCGACTACATGGACGTCTCGCCGCGTCAGATGGTCTCCGTCGCGACCGCGATGATTCCGTTCCTCGAGCACGACGACGCCAACCGTGCCCTCATGGGCGCGAACATGCAGCGTCAGGCAGTGCCGCTGGTCCGCAGCGAGTCCCCGCTGGTCGGTACCGGCATGGAGCTGCGTGCCGCGGTCGACGCCGGCGACGTCATCGTCACCGAGAAGTCCGGTGTGGTCGAGGAGGTCTCCTCCGACTACGTCACCGTGATGGCCGACGACGGCAGCCGCAAGACGTACCGCCTGCGCAAGTTCGCGCGCTCCAACCAGGGCACGTGCGCCAACCAGCGTCCGATCGTGGACGAGGGTCAGCGGGTCGAGACCGGTCAGGTTCTGGCCGACGGCCCCTGCACCGAGAATGGTGAGATGGCGCTCGGCAAGAACCTGCTCGTGGCGATCATGCCGTGGGAGGGCCACAACTACGAGGACGCGATCATCCTGTCGCAGCGCCTCGTGGAGGAGGACGTGCTCACCTCGATCCACATCGAGGAGCACGAGATCGATGCCCGCGACACCAAGCTCGGTGCCGAGGAGATCACCCGGGACATCCCGAACGTCTCGGACGAGGTCCTCGCCGATCTCGACGAGCGCGGCATCGTCCGCATCGGTGCCGAGGTCCGCGACGGCGACATCCTCGTCGGCAAGGTCACCCCGAAGGGTGAGACCGAGCTGACGCCGGAGGAGCGCCTGCTGCGTGCGATCTTCGGTGAGAAGGCCCGCGAGGTTCGCGACACGTCCCTCAAGGTTCCTCACGGTGAGTCCGGCAAGGTCATCGGTATCCGCGTGTTCTCGCGCGAGGACGACGACGATCTGCCTCCGGGCGTCAACGAGCTGGTCCGCGTGTACGTGGCTCAGAAGCGCAAGATCCAGGACGGCGACAAGCTCGCCGGCCGCCACGGCAACAAGGGCGTCATCGGCAAGATCCTCCCGCAGGAGGACATGCCGTTCCTGCCCGACGGCACCCCGGTCGACATCATCCTGAACACCCACGGTGTTCCGCGTCGTATGAACATCGGCCAGGTGCTGGAGACGCACCTCGGTTGGATCGGCAAGACCGGCTGGAACGTGCAGATTGCCGCCGACGGCTCGCGCCCCGACTGGGCCGAGAACCTGCCGGAGGAGATGCTGTCCGCGCCGGCCGACTCGAACATCGCCACCCCGGTGTTCGACGGTGCCAAGGAGGACGAGCTCACCGGTCTGCTCGGTGCCACGCTGCCCAACCGTGACGGTGAGCAGATGGTCGGGTCGGACGGCAAGGCGACGCTGTTCGACGGTCGCTCCGGCGAGCCGTTCCCGTACCCGGTGTCGGTCGGCTACATGTACATCATCAAGCTGCACCACCTGGTCGACGACAAGATCCACGCGCGTTCGACCGGTCCGTACTCGATGATCACCCAGCAGCCGCTCGGCGGTAAGGCCCAGTTCGGTGGCCAGCGCTTCGGTGAAATGGAGTGCTGGGCGATGCAGGCGTACGGCGCCGCCTACACCCTGCAGGAGCTGCTCACCATCAAGTCGGACGACGTCGTCGGCCGCGTGAAGGTGTACGAGGCCATCGTCAAGGGCGAGAACATCCCCGAGCCGGGCATCCCCGAGTCCTTCAAGGTGCTCCTCAAGGAGCTCCAGTCGCTGTGCCTCAACGTGGAGGTGCTGTCCTCGGACGGCGCAGCCATCGCGATGGCCGACGGCGACGACGAGGACCTCGAGCGTGCCGCCGCGAACCTGGGCATCAACCTGTCCCGGAACGAGGCCGCAACCGTGGACGATCTCGCGAACTAGTTTTCGGTCCCCGGGCCGCGACCCGTCGCGGCCCGGGGGCGCTAGAGCACATTTGAATTGGCAGTCAGGAGAAGCGGATCTCACCCGCTGATCCACAATCCCTCTGGGGAAAGGAAGTTACGTGCTCGACGTCAACTTCTTCGATGAACTCCGCATCGGTCTCGCGACCGCGGAGGACATCCGCAACTGGTCCTACGGCGAGGTCAAGAAGCCGGAGACCATCAACTACCGCACGCTCAAGCCCGAGAAGGACGGCCTCTTCTGCGAGAAGATCTTCGGCCCCACCCGGGACTGGGAGTGCTACTGCGGTAAGTACAAGCGTGTCCGCTTCAAGGGCATCATCTGTGAGCGCTGCGGTGTCGAGGTGACTCGCGCGAAGGTGCGCCGTGAGCGCATGGGCCACATCGAGCTCGCCGCTCCCGTGACCCACATCTGGTACTTCAAGGGTGTGCCGAGCCGGCTCGGCTACCTGCTGGACCTGGCTCCGAAGGATCTCGAGAAGATCATCTACTTCGCCGCCTACGTCATCGTCGGTGTCGACGACGAGCTGCGTCACAACGAGCTCTCCACGCTCGAGGCCGAGATGGAGGTCGAGAAGAAGACCGTCGCCGATCAGCGTGACGCCGATCTGGAGGCCCGCGCGCAGAAGCTCGAGGCCGACATCGCCGAGCTCGAGGCCGAGGGCGCCAAGTCCGACGTGCGCCGCAAGGTCAAGGACGGCGGCGAGCGCGAGATGCGTCAGCTCCGTGACCGTGCGCAGCGCGAGCTGGACCGCCTCGACGAGATCTGGACCACGTTCACCAAGCTGAGCGTCAAGCAGCTCATCGTGGACGAGGGCCTGTACCGCGAGCTGGTCGACCGCTACGGCGAGTACTTCACCGGCGCGATGGGCGCGGAGTCCATCCAGAAGCTGATGGAGAACTTCGACATCGAGGCCGAGGCCGAGCTGCTGCGCGAGACCATCCGCAGCGGCAAGGGGCAGAAGAAGCTCCGCGCCCTCAAGCGCCTCAAGGTCGTCGCGGCGTTCCAGTCCACCGGCAACTCGCCGATGGGCATGGTCCTCGACGCCGTGCCGGTGATCCCGCCGGAGCTGCGTCCGATGGTGCAGCTCGACGGTGGCCGTTTCGCCACGTCCGACCTGAACGACCTGTACCGCCGCGTGATCAACCGCAACAACCGCCTCAAGCGACTGATCGACCTCGGTGCCCCCGAGATCATCGTCAACAACGAGAAGCGGATGCTGCAGGAGTCCGTGGACGCGCTGTTCGACAACGGCCGTCGTGGCCGGCCCGTCACGGGTCCGGGCAACCGTCCGCTGAAGTCGCTGTCCGATCTGCTCAAGGGCAAGCAGGGCCGCTTCCGTCAGAACCTGCTCGGTAAGCGCGTCGACTACTCCGGTCGTTCGGTCATCGTCGTCGGCCCGCAGCTCAAGCTGCACCAGTGTGGTCTGCCGAAGCTGATGGCGCTCGAGCTGTTCAAGCCGTTCGTCATGAAGCGTCTGGTCGACCTCAACCATGCGCAGAACATCAAGTCCGCGAAGCGCATGGTCGAGCGTCAGCGTCCGCAGGTGTGGGATGTCCTCGAAGAGGTCATCAACGAGCACCCCGTGCTGCTCAACCGTGCACCTACGCTGCACCGTCTGGGCATCCAGGCGTTCGAGCCGCAGCTCGTCGAGGGCAAGGCCATCCAGCTGCACCCGCTCGTGTGTGAGGCGTTCAACGCCGACTTCGACGGTGACCAGATGGCCGTCCACCTGCCGCTGTCGGCAGAGGCGCAGGCCGAGGCCCGCATCCTGATGCTGTCCTCGAACAACATCCTGTCGCCCGCGTCGGGCCGCCCGCTCGCCATGCCGCGTCTGGACATGGTGACCGGTCTGTTCCACCTGACCCGCGAGGTCGAAGGTGCGCTGGGCGAGTACCAGCCGGCCACCGCCGACCAGGCGGAGCAGGGCGTGTACTCGTCGCCGGCCGAGGCTCAGATGGCCGTCGACCGTGGCGTGCTGTCCGTGCAGGCGAAGATCAAGGTGCGTCTGACGCATCAGCGTCCGTCGCGCGAGGTCGAGTCGGAGCTGTTCCCCGAGGGCTGGAGCTACGGCGACGCCTGGACCACCGAGACGACTCTCGGCCGCGTCATGTTCAACGATCTGCTGCCGGCGGACTACCCGTTCGTCAACGAGCAGATGCCGAAGAAGCGTCAGGCGACGATCATCAACGATCTCGCCGAGCGCTACCCGATGATCGTGGTCGCGCAGACCGTCGACAAGCTCAAGGACACCGGCTTCTACTGGGCCACTCGTTCCGGCGTGACGGTCTCGATCTCCGACGTCCTCGTGCCGCCGGAGAAGCCCCAGATCATGGAGCAGTTCGAGGCGCAGGCCGATCAGATCGAGAAGAAGTACCAGCGCGGTGCTCTCAACCACGCCGAGCGCAACAGTGCTCTCGTGAAGATCTGGTCCGAGGCCACCGACGAGGTCGGTAAGGCCATGGAGGCGCACTTCCCCGACGACAACCCGATCCCGATGATCGTGAAGTCCGGCGCGGCCGGAAACATGACTCAGGTTCGCTCGCTCGCCGGTATGAAGGGCCTGGTGACGAACCCGAAGGGTGAGTTCATCCCGCGTCCGATCAAGTCCTCCTTCAAGGAGGGCCTGACGGTTCTCGAGTACTTCATCAACACGCACGGTGCTCGTAAGGGTCTGGCCGATACCGCGCTCCGTACCGCCGACTCGGGTTACCTGACCCGTCGTCTGGTGGACGTCTCGCAGGACGTCATCGTCCGCGAGGTCGACTGTGGCACCGAGCGCGGCATCATCACGCACATCGCCGAGAAGCAGGCCGACGGCACGATCATCCGCGATGCGCACGTCGAGACCTCGACGTACGCCCGCACCCTGGCCGCGGACGCGGTCGACGAGAACGGCAACGTCATCGTCGAGCGTGGCCACGACCTGGGCGATCCGGCGATCGACGCGCTGCTCGCAGCGGGCGTCACGCAGGTCAAGGTTCGCTCGGTGCTCACCTGCACCACGGCGACCGGCGTCTGCGCCACCTGCTACGGCCGTTCGATGGCGACCGGCAAGCTCGTCGACATCGGCGAGGCCGTCGGTATCGTCGCCGCGCAGTCCATCGGTGAGCCCGGTACCCAGCTGACCATGCGTACGTTCCACCAGGGTGGTGCGGCGGGTGCCGCCGATATCACCGGTGGTCTGCCGCGTGTCCAGGAGCTGTTCGAGGCTCGTGTCCCGAAGGGCAAGGCGCCGATTGCGGACGTCACCGGTCGGGTGCAGCTCGAGGACGGCGATCGCTTCTACAAGATCACCATCGTCCCGGACGACGGTGGCGAAGAGGTTGTCTACGACAAGCTCTCGAAGCGTCAGCGTCTGCGCGTGTTCAAGCACGACGACGGCAGCGAGCGTCTGCTCGCCGACGGCGACCACGTGGATGTCGGACAGCAGCTCATGGAGGGTGCTGCCGACCCGCACGAGGTGCTGCGTGTCATGGGCCCCCGTCAGGTGCAGATCCACCTCGTCAACGAGGTTCAGGAGGTGTACCGGAGCCAGGGTGTGTCGATCCACGACAAGCACATCGAGGTCATCGTGCGCCAGATGCTGCGTCGCGTGACGATCATCGACTCGGGTGCCACGGAGTTCCTGCCGGGCTCGCTCGTCGAGCGCGCGGAGTTCGAGGCGTCCAACCGTCGCGTCGTCGCCGAGGGTGGCGAGCCCGCGGCCGGCCGTCCGGTGCTGATGGGTATCACCAAGGCATCGCTGGCGACCGACTCGTGGCTGTCCGCCGCGTCGTTCCAGGAGACCACTCGCGTGCTGACCGACGCGGCCATCAACTGCCGCTCGGACAAGCTGATCGGTCTGAAGGAGAACGTGATCATCGGCAAGCTGATCCCGGCCGGCACCGGCATCAACCGGTACCGGAACATCCAGGTTCAGCCCACCGAAGAGGCACGGGCTGCCGCCTACGCGGTTCCGTCGTACGACGATCAGTACTACAGCCCGGAAGGCTTCGGCACCGGGACTGGCGCTGCTGTTCCGCTGGACGACTACGGTTTCGGCACCGACTACCGCTAGCCGGTAGGAACGTCTGACTCGAAGGTCCCGTCCCCGATGCAGGGGGCGGGACCTTCGTGCATTCTGGGGAGGAGAGATCGCGCGGACCGACCGGACCGAGCAGACCCTGCGGAGGACGACATGGCTGGCAAGAAGATCGATCGTGTGAGGGCCGAGTCGGCGCTCGAGGTTGTCCGGGAGAGCCCCACCATCGCCCTGATCGTCGCGGCGCCGGCGATCGTCGTGTTCGGCGTCCTGTGGTGGCTCACCGGATTCGGCACCGCACTGCTCGTGACGCTGGTTCTGGCCGGTCTCGCGGTGGTGGCGAAGAAGGTGTTCTAGCTACAGCTTCGCCACGCGGGCCACGGCCCGAACCTCGTCCGCCACGAGGAACCACAGCGACAGCGTGGTGTCGTCGTCGTGGGTCCGGATACGGACGTGGTCGCGGGCGAGGATCGGGCTCAGGTGCTCGACGACGGCCCGGTGCGGGGCCTCGAGAAGGTCGGGGCGGTCGGTGAGGTACTCCTCGACGACGTGCCAGTAGGTGGCGTTGTTGACGTGGTTGAACGGGTCGATGTCGGTGGCCCGCAGGTGGAACGTGTGGTCGTCCTCGTCGGTGTCGGGTGGGGTCGCCGGCAGCCACGGCTTCCACTTGAGCCGGTGCTCGTCGGTGGTGCGGCCGAGGTCGGCGAGCAGTTCCTCGCTGATCCGTGCCGGCATGCCGGTGTCGGTGCCGATGTTGATCCAGAACCCCTCGGTCTCGATCAGTGCGTTCTCGTCGTTGGTCATCCGGACCCGCATCGCCGACCACCTGGTGGAGTGTGCCGCGCACCAGCGCCGCAGGTGGATGCGGTCGGGCCAGACCGCGGGCCGATGGACGTCGATCACGGTGCGGCGCACGATCCACAGGGGATCGGTGCGGTCGAATCCGTAGGCGGTCAGGTTGTCGGTGCCGATGTCCTGCAGGTAGCGGGCGATCCCGTCGAGCCTCAGCCGGTAGGCGGCGTCGACGTCCCCGGTACGGATCGGGCGGGATGTCTCGAAGCCCTGTCCGTGGGGAGGGGCGGGCGCGAGGCTGTGCGTTGCACTGTCGGACTGGGCTGCGGTGACGGACTTCGCTGTGGGGACGATCTGCTCGGCAGGCACGGTGGTTCCCTCGGTTCGGCGGGTGTCGCCAGCGATTCTGGCAGTTCCAGGGCGGGGCGTCACACGATTCGACAGTGATGCTTGTTCGGGATCGGCGGTCCTAGTACAGTCCTGTAGCTGTAACTCTACGTCACATGAAGGCCGTCACATCGGTGGGGGCAGCGGGCGTGCATCACGTCTGGTGTGGCGCGAAGAACGGGAATCGAACATGGCCTACGTCATTACCCAGGCGTGCTGCAACGACGCGAGCTGCGTCTCGGCGTGCCCCGTGAACTGCATCCACCCGACGCCCGAGGAAGCACAGTTCGCGACCACCGAGATGCTCTACATCGAGCCGCAGGCGTGCATCGACTGCGGTGCCTGCGTCGATGCGTGCCCGGTGAATGCGATCTTCCCCGAGGACCAGCTGACCGAGTCGCTGTCCCGCTACCGGGAGATCAACGCCGACTACTACACGCGCCACCCGCTGCAGCCGGGCTGGATCCCGCTCACGCCGGCCACCCCGCCGGTCCGCGACCTGGGCACGCTCCGCGTCGCGATCGTCGGCGCCGGTCCAGCCGCGTGCTATGCAGCCGAGGAGCTGTTGAAGCGCTCCGACGTCGAGGTGGAGATGTTCGAGAAGCTGCCCACCCCGTGGGGGCTCGTCCGTGCCGGTGTCGCCCCCGATCACCCGGGGACCAAGGTCGTCACCGAGATGTTCGACTGGTCGCTCGGACGCGACGCGTTCCAGTTCCATCTCAACGTCGAGGTCGGCAAGCACATCAGCCACGCCGATCTGCTGAGCCATCACCATGCGGTGATCTACGCGGTCGGCGCCTCGAGCGATCGCACGCTCGGGATCCCCGGTGAGGACCTGCCCGGTAGCCATGCCGCAACGGAGTTCGTGGCCTGGTACAACGGGCATCCCGACTACGCGGACCGGGTGTTCGACCTGTCGGGGGAGCGGGCGGTGATCGTCGGTAACGGCAACGTGGCGCTCGACGTCGCCCGCATCCTCACCTTGGATCCCGACGAACTCGCCAAGACCGACATCGCCGATCACGCGCTGGCGGCGTTGCGCGAGAGCAACATTCGCGAGGTCGTGCTGCTGGGGCGTCGTGGGCCGGCACAGGCGGCGTACACGACCCCGGAGTTCCTGGCGCTCGGTGATCTGCCCGGCGTCGACGTCGTGATCGATCCGGCGGCGGTGGAACTGGACGTCAGGTCGCAGGCGCTGATCGATGCGGGCGCTGTGGAACCCGCCGTCGCGATGAAGGTGCGGCTGGCGCGGGAGTTCGCGCAGCGGGCGGCGCATCCGGGCAACAAGCGGATCGTGTTCCGGTACTTGACGTCGCCGACGGAGATCCTCGGCGCCGACCGGGTCGAGGCGGTGACGGTGGTGTCGAACGAACTGGTCGAGGATGCGTCGGGTGGTCTGGCGGCGCATCCCACGAAGGACATCACGCGGATCGACGCGTCCCTGGTGCTCCGTTCGATCGGCTACCGCGGGCGACCGCTCGCGGGGGTGCCGTTCGACGACCGCCGCGGGGTGGTCCCGAACGATCGCGGCCGTGTCGTCGTCGGCGCCGGTGCGACGCTCGACGGCGTGTATGTGACCGGGTGGATCAAGCGCGGTCCGAGTGGCGTGATCGGCACCAACAAGACCTGCGCCAAGGAGACCGTCGCGCGCATCGTCGAGGACTTCGAGGCGAAGCGCCTGCCCACACCGGCGTTGGGCCGGAAGGACCTGTCCAAGCTGCTGGCCCGCCGACGGCCGGAGCGGATCTCGCGCCGCGGGTGGGAAGCCATCGACGAGGCGGAGCGCCGCCGGGGCCTGGAGTCGGGGCGACCCCGGGTGAAGATGACGGACACCGCGGAGATGGTGGCGGTCGGGCGCAAGCGGCGCAGCCTGTTCGGTAACTGACCGGTCGTCGCCCCGGCCCGGGTAGCTTCGTCGGGAGGGCACACGCCCGGTCGACGGTGTTCGGAGATCTCGGAGGTGGGAAGTGCACGCAGTGGTGGTCACGGATCTGGCGGGTCCGGCGGCGATGGCGGTTCGCGAGGTGCCCGAACCGGATTCGACCGGGCTGGTCCTCCTCGACGTCAAGGCCAGCGGCGTGTGCTTCCCCGACCTGCTGATCAGTTACGGCAAGTATCAGATCCGGCCCGAACCGCCGTTCGTGCCCGGTACCGAGGTGGCGGGCGTCGTGCTCAGCGCACCCGAGGGCAGCGGGTTCGAGCCCGGTCAGCGCGTGCTCGCAGTCTCGAGTCTCGGCGGCTACGCGGAACGCGTCGCGGTCCACCCGAATCTGGTGCTTCCGATTCCCGACGAGCTGACATTCGAGGAAGCGGCGTCGCTGATCATCAACTACCAGACGATGGAGTTCGCCTTCGCGCGACGGGCGCGTCTGCAGCCGGGCGAGACCGTCGCGATCCTGGGCGCCGCCGGCGGTGTCGGGACGTCGGCGATCCAACTGGCGAAGGCGCACGGCGCCCGCGTGATCGCGGTGGTGCGACGTGACGGTACCGACGACTTCCTGCGTGAGATCGGTGCCGACGAGGTGGTGCGGTTGACCGACGGCTGGGCGGCACGCGTGCGGGAACTCACCGGTGATCGGGGTGCCGACGTCGTCGTCGATCCGGTGGGAGGCGATTCGTTCGACGACGCCGTCCGCGCGCTGGCACCGGAGGGCCGGTTGGTGGTGATCGGCTTCGCCGGCGGGGGAATCCCGTCGGTGAAGGTCAACCGAGTGCTGTTCCGGAACATCAGCATCGTGGGCGCCGCATGGGGTGAGTTCCTGCGGACCGAGCCGTCGGCGCTCGCCGAAACCCACGCGGCGCTGGTCGAGCACGTGCGCGCCGGTTTGCGTCCCATCGTGAAAGCGCGCTATCCGCTGGCGTCGGCGGCCGAGGCGCTCGCCGATCTCGAGGCCGGCCGGGTGCTCGGAAAGGCCGTCCTCATCCAGGACTGACTGTGTTCCTCATCACCTGACCCCCTCCTGGCCGGAAAACCTGTTGCCGCAGGTGGGGGGTGCATGGTGTCGTGGATGGGTCGCTGTTTCGGGCGGCGCCCAGACATCCTTGCGTTGTTGCAATAGTTGCATGGCCGCTACTATCGACGTTCGTGGCAGATGTGACTCCAGACGAGGTATTCGACGCGCTCGAGGAGTTCATCATGCGTCTTCTCGGAATGGGGGAGTCCGAGTCGATGGACACCCTCGTCGCGATGGATCTGTCGTTCTCGCAGGTCCGCGCGCTCTTCGTGCTGGCACAGCACGGGGAGCCGATCGCGATCAACGAGGTCGCCGAATGTCTGCGGATGTCGGTGGCCGCGGCCGGTCGCAACATCGACCAGCTGGTGTGCCAGGAATTGGTACAGCGCCGTGAAGACCCCGACGATCGCCGGATCAAACGGGTCTCGTTGACGGAGGCAGGGCGAGCCCTGGTCTCTCGTCACCTCGAGGACAAGCTTGACGAGCTTCGCGCGTTCGCGGGACGGCTGGATCAGCCGGATCGCCGGCGGTTGCTCGAGGCCCTTCAACCCATACTCGCAGGCGACGCCCTGCGGGCTCGAAGTCAGGAATTCTGCACATGACGACGCCCAACTCGCCGGCGGCGCCCCCAACCGGGGCGCCCGAGTCGGACAAGATCGACGGCGCGGTCCTCAAGATCGCCTCCGTGGTGGTGCTCGGCGCCATCATGTCCATCCTCGACGTCACCGTCGTCAGCGTTGCGCTGCCGACGTTCGCCCAGGAGTTCGACACCAGCTACGCGGTCGTCGCCTGGACCATGACCGCCTACACGCTCGCGCTGGCCACCGTCATCCCGGTCACCGGCTGGGCTGCGGACCGGTTCGGCACCAAGCGGCTGTACATCGGCGCCCTCGTGCTGTTCGTCATCGGTTCGGTCGCGTGCGCGTTCGCGTGGGACATCACGTCGCTGATCGGATTCCGCGTCCTCCAGGGCCTCGGCGGCGGCATGCTGATGCCGCTCGGTATGACGATCATGACGCGGGCTGCCGGCCCGGAGCGCGTCGGCCGCGTCATGGCGGTGCTGGGCATCCCGATGCTGCTCGGTCCGATCGGTGGACCGATCCTCGGTGGCTGGCTGATCGACGCCGCCAGCTGGCACTGGATCTTCCTCATCAACCTGCCGATCGGCATCATCGCGCTCGCGGCAGCGGTGAAGCTGCTGCCGAAGGACCAGCCGAGCCCGTCGCAGCCCTTCGACCTGGTCGGCATGATCCTGCTGTCGCCGGGTCTGGCCCTGTTCCTGTACGGCGTCTCGTCGATTCCCGAGCACGGCAAGGGGCTTGCTCCGGAGGTGCTGGTGCCCGTCGGCATCGGCCTGGTGCTCATCGTCGGCTTCGTCTTCCATGCGCTGCGCAAGGACCATCCGCTGATCGACCTGCGCCTGTTCAAGAATCGTCAGCTGACGGTGGCCGTCCTCACCACCACGATGTTCATCATCGCGTTCATGGGTGCGGGTCTGTTGTTCCCGAGCTACTTCATCCAGGTGCGCGGCGAGTCCACGCTGGCGGCCGGGCTGTTGCTCGCCCCGCAGGGTATCGGCGCGATGGTCACGATGCCGATCGCGGGTCGTCTGGTCGACAAGATCGGTCCGGGAAAGATCGTCCTCACGGGTCTGCCGCTGATCGCACTCGGAATGTTCACGTTCACGCAGCTGTCGGCGGAATCCTCGTACTGGTTGCTGCTCGGCTCGCTGTTCGTGATGGGCCTGGGTATGGGCTGCACCATGATGCCGCTGATGACCGCCGCGATGGTCACCCTCAAGCACGAGATGATCGCCCGCGGTTCGACTCTGATGAACATCGTCCAGCAGACGGCCGGCTCGATCGGTACCGCGACGATGTCCGTCGTGCTGACCAACCAGCTGCTCTCGCGTGACCTCGACAACCAGAAGGTTGCGATGCAGCATGTTCCGGAGGTCGTGGCACAGGAGCCTCCCGGCACGGTCGAGCACGTGTTGAGCGCTGCCGCCGACGCGTTCGGCAACACGTTCATGGTGGCGTTCGCGCTCGTTCTCGTCACCCTGATCCCGGCGTTCTTCCTGCCGCGCAAGCGCACCGTCGCGACGACGGAGACCGTCCAGCCGGCGATGGTGCACTGACCCTTCCGGGCCATCCGGTGGAGCCCCCGAGCGATGCGAATCGCTCGGGGGCTCTTCGCGTTCTCGGGGGATTCTCGGCGCGTCGCCCCGAACTTGTCGGGGTGCAGTCCTATCGTCACGACAGGAGCCTCGAGTAGGGAAGGGGCGCATCATGGCTGTAGAGCCTGGCGTCGCGCACAACCCGGAGAACACTTCGAACTGGCACTACTACGCGGTCGTGGGGACCACCATCGGGGGCGGATACGCGCTCGCCGAGTTCGGGCCTCATCCCACCGCACTCACGGCGCTGCAGGTCGCCGTCCATTCGGTCAATCACACGGCGTATTCGCTGTTCGAGCAGGGGATTACCGGGAACATGCTCGCCGAGCAGCACCTGGTGGAGCGTCTTCCGATCACGAACTTCGCGATCGAGCGGCTGCACCCGGTGACCCGTACCCCGGATCTCGAATGGTCGCTCAACGGCGGGCGCCGCCGGTCGTGGGTCGGCGCGGCAAGCGCCTGACAGGCGAGCATTTCCCCCGGTCGAGACCTGCGTCGACCGATAAACAAGCATGCGTGCTTGATTTTTAATCTCCTCGGTGTGATGCTGGTCTCAGACTTCGAGGAGGGTATGTGGCTGACGTGAGCAAGATCGTCGACGACCTGCGTGCGGAGGGCGACGCGCTCGACGCGCTCGTCGCGGATCTGCCGGACGAGCGGTGGGCGACCCCGACGCCGGCCGAGGGCTGGACTGTCGCGCACCAGATCGGCCACCTCGCGTGGACCGACCGGGCCGCACTGTTGGCCGCCACCGACGGAGACGCCTTCACCGCACAACTGGCGGAGGCATGGAAGAACCCGTTCGGTTTCGTGGACGAGGGTGCCGAGATCGAGGCGCAGCGCCCGCCTCGGGAACTGCTGGCCGACTGGCGGGAGGTCCGGGACAGGCTGGCTGCGGTGCTCGCGGAGGTTCCTGCCGGCACCAAGCTGCCGTGGTACGGGCCGCCGATGAGTGCGGCCTCGATGGCGACCGCCCGGCTGATGGAGACGTGGGCGCACGGGCACGACGTCGCGGAGGCGCTCGGCGCCGTGAGTGGTCCCACCGATCGGTTGCAGCACATCGCGCGGCTGGGAGTGCGCACCCGTGACTTCGCGTACAGCGTCAACGAACTGGCCCCGCCGGCCGACGAGTTCCGCGTGGAGCTCACCGCACCGGACGGCGCCGTCTGGGCGTGGGGCCCCGCGGATGCGGAGCAGCGGGTGAGCGGTTCCGCCGAGGACTTCTGCCTGCTCGTCACGCAGCGCGCGCACCGCAGAGACACCGACCTGCGTGCGACGGGTGCCGACGCCGAGGCATGGCTCGGGATCGCGCAGGCATTCGCGGGGCCGTCCGGCGCCGGCCGCGACGCGAAGGCCGCCCAGTGAACGCCCCGGTCCGGATCGGGAACTGCTCCGGCTTCTACGGCGACCGCATCTCCGCGATGCGGGAGATGCTGGAGGGTGGCGAGCTGGACTATCTCACCGGTGACTATCTCGCCGAGCTGACGATGCTCATTCTCGGCCGCGACCGGATGAAGGATCCGGCGCGCGGCTACGCGAAGACCTTCCTGCGGCAGGCCGAGGACTGCCTCGGGCTCGCGCTGGACCGCGGCGTGCGGATCGTCGCCAACGCCGGCGGGCTCAACCCGGCAGGCCTGGCCGACGCGTTGCGCGAGGTGAACGATCGGCTGGGGCTGAACGCGAGGATCGCGCACGTCGAGGGCGACGACCTCATTTCGCGGGCCGCCGAACTGGGGCTCGACCGGGAGACCACACCGCTCACCGCGAACGCCTATCTCGGGGCGTGGGGAATCGTCGAGTGCCTGAACTCCGGCGCCGACGTCGTCGTGACCGGGCGCGTCACCGACGCGTCGGTGATCGTCGGGCCGGCCGCGGCACACTTCGGTTGGGCCCGAGACGATTTCGACCGTCTCGCGGGCGCCGTGGTGGCCGGTCACGTGATCGAGTGCGGCACACAGGCAACCGGTGGCAACTACTCGTGGTTCACCGAGATCGCCGACCTGGGGCGTCCGGGCTTCCCGATCGCGGAGATCCACGACGACGGTTCGTCGGTCATCACCAAGCACGCCGGCACCGGCGGGGCGGTGAGCCGGGGGACCGTGACGGCCCAGTTGCTGTACGAGATCACCGGCGGCCGCTACGCGAACCCGGACGCCACGGCGCGCATGGATTCCGTCGTGCTCTCCGACGACGGCCCGGACCGCGTCCGCATCTCCGGTGTGGTCGGCGAGGCCCCGCCGCCGCAGTACAAGGTGTCGCTCAACGCGCTCGCCGGTTTCCGGAACGAGGCCACGTTCGTGCTCACCGGACTCGACATCGATGCCAAGGCGAATCTGGTTCGGCAGCAGCTGGATGCGTGGCTGACTGTGCGGCCGCAGGAACTCGAGTGGACCCTCGCGCGGACGGACCACCCCGACGCCGACACCGAGGAGGCGGCGAGCGCGCTGCTGCGCTGCACGGTCCGCGACACCGACCCGAACGTCGTCGGACGGGCGTTCTCGTCGGTCGCGGTCGAACTGGCGCTCGCGAGTTATCCGGGCTTCACGCTGACGGCGCCGCCGTCGAACGGGCAGCCCTACGCGGTGTTCACGCCCGGCTACGTCGATGCGCACGAGGTGCCGCACGTCGCGGTGCTGTCGGACGGCACGCGCATCGACATTCCCCCGAGCGTTGTCACCCGGGAACTCGGGGACGTCCCGGAACCGTCTCTGCCGGAATCGCTTCCGTCGACCGAGACGGTGAGCGCGCCGCTCGGCGCGATCGCCGCCGCCCGCAGTGGCGACAAGGGCGGGAACGCCAACGTCGGGGTGTGGGTCCGCACCGACGACCAGTGGCGGTGGCTGGTGCACGCCCTCACCGTCGACGAGGTCAAACGGATGCTGCCGGAGGCGAAGGCCCTGAACGTGACACGGCACGTGCTGCCGCACCTGCGGGCGGTCAACTTCGTGATCGAGGGCATCCTCGGCCGCGGCGTCGCGTCGCAGGCCCGGTTCGACCCGCAGGCCAAGGGGCTCGGCGAATGGCTGCGTTCGCGGCACATCGAGATCCCCATCGACCTGGTTCCCTCTTACGCCGACGAGCTTCAGGAAGGGCACGCATGAGTGTGTGGGACACACCCGAACGGCATCAGCTACGCAAGACGGTCCGCGGCTTCGTCGAGCAGGAGATCCTGCCGCACCTGAACGACTGGGAGCGCGACGGCGAGATCCCGCGCGAGTTGCACCGCAAGGCCGCGGCTCTGGGTCTGCTCGGCGCCGGCTTCCCCGAGGAAGTCGGCGGCGACGGCGGCGACCTGGTGGACGCGGTCGTGATCTGCGAGGAGATGCACCAGGCCGGGGCATCGGGCGGGCTGTTCGCATCGCTGTTCACGTGCGGGATTGCCTTGCCGCACCTCGTCGCGGCGGGTGATCCCACCCAGATCGATCGCTGGGTGCGGCCGACGCTCGCGGGGGAGAAGATCGGCTCGCTGGCGATCACCGAACCCGGCGGCGGCTCCGATGTCGGCCATCTGCGCACCACGGCCGTCCGCGACGGCGACCACTACATCGTCAACGGATCCAAGACGTTCATCACCTCCGCGGTGCGCGCCGACTTCGTCGTCACCGCGGTGCGCACCGGCGGCCCGGGGGCCGGCGGGGTGTCGCTGCTCGTGATCGAGAAGGGCACACCGGGATTCGAGGTCGCGCGCAAGCTCGACAAGATGGGCTGGCGCGCGTCGGACACCGCCGAGTTGGCGTTCGTCGATGCCCGCGTTCCCGTGGAGAACCTCGTCGGCGAGGAGAACTCGGGCTTCGTGCAGATCGCGCAGGCGTTCCTCACCGAGCGGATCGCGCTGGCCGCACAGGCGTACGCGAGCGCGCAGCGCTGCCTCGACCTCACGCTGCAGTGGTGCCGCGACCGCGAGACGTTCGGCCGTCCGCTGATCTCGCGGCAGGCCGTGCAGAACACGGTCACCGAGATGACCCGACGCACCGATGTCGCCCGCGTCTACACGCGCGCCCTCGTCGAGCGGTCGCTCACGTCGGATGAGGACTTCGTCGCCGAGGTGTGTTTCGCGAAGAACACCGCCGTCGAGGCCGGCGAGTGGGTGGCCAACCAGGCCGTGCAGTTGTTCGGCGGCATGGGGTACATGCAGGAGAGCGAAGTGGAGAGGCAGTACCGGGACATGCGGATTCTGGGCATCGGGGGCGGGACCACGGAGATCCTGACCTCCCTGGCGGCGAAGCGATTGGGGTACCAGGCATGACGATCCTGCGATCGACGCTGGACGTGAACTCACCGGAGTATGCGTCGGCGGCGGAGTCGATGACCACCAAGCTCGCCGAGATCGAGGCCGAGCACGCGAAGGCGCTCGCCGGTGGTGGTGAGAAGTACGTGGAGCGGCATCACAAGCGGGGCAAACTGCTCGCTCGCGAGCGGATCGAACTGCTGCTCGACCCGGATTCGCCGTTCCTCGAACTGTCACCGCTCGCGGCGTGGGGCACCGAGTTCCCGGTGGGCGCGTCCACGATCGTCGGCATCGGCGTCGTCAGCGGCGTCGAGTGCCTCATCGTCGCAAACGATCCCACGGTCCGCGGCGGCACCTCGAACCCGTGGACCCTGAAGAAGGGCTTCCGCGCCAACGACATCGCCGTCCAGAACCGGTTGCCGGTGATCTCGCTCGTCGAGTCGGGCGGCGCCGACCTGCCGACGCAGAAGGAAGTCTTCATCCCGGGTGGGCGGATGTTCCGCGACCTGACCAAGCTGTCGGCAGCCGGGATCCCCACCATCGCGCTGGTGTTCGGCAACTCCACCGCCGGTGGCGCGTACATCCCCGGCATGTCCGATCACGTCGTGATGATCAAGGAACGCTCCAAGGTCTTCCTGGCCGGTCCGCCGCTGGTGAAGATGGCCACCGGTGAGGAGTCCGACGACGAGGCGCTCGGTGGTGCCGAGATGCACGCCCGCACATCGGGTCTCGCGGACTACTTCGCGGTGGACGAGCCCGACGCGATCCGCATCGGCCGCAGTATCGTCAAGCGTCTGAACTGGCGCAAGCAGGGGCCCGCACCGCGTGCCGAGGTGATCGATCCACTCGAGGACCCGGAGGAGCTGCTGGGAGTCGTCCCGGCCGACCTGAAGATCCCGTTCGATCCGCGCGAGGTGATCGCCCGCATCGTCGACGGATCCGACTTCGACGAGTTCAAGCCGATGTACGGGTCCTCACTCGTCACCGGCTGGGCCGAACTCCACGGCTACCCGATCGGCATCCTCGCCAACGCGCGGGGCGTGCTGTTCAGCGAGGAGTCACAGAAGGCCACCCAGTTCATCCAGCTCGCGAACCGGTCGAACACGCCACTTCTGTTCCTGCACAACACCACCGGATACATGGTGGGCAAGGAGTACGAGGAAGGGGGCATGATCAAACACGGCTCGATGATGATCAACGCCGTCTCGAACTCCACGGTCCCGCACATCTCGATCCTGCTAGGGGCGTCGTACGGCGCCGGCCACTACGGCATGTGCGGCCGCGCGTTCGATCCGCGGTTCCTGTTCGCGTGGCCCAGTTCCAAGTCGGCGGTGATGGGCGGTGCGCAGCTCGCGGGTGTCATCTCCATCGTGGGCCGAGCCGCCGCCGAGGCCCGCGGCCAGGCGTTCGACGCGGAGGCCGATGCCGGGATGCGCGCGATGATCGAGAACCAGATCGAGGCCGAGTCGCTGCCGATGTTCCTGTCCGGTCGCCTCTACGACGACGGCGTCATCGACCCCCGCGACACCCGCACGGTGGTGGGAATGTGCCTGTCGGCCATTGCCACCGCCCCGATCGAGGGCACCGAGAACTTCGGTGTCTTCCGGATGTGAGGAACCGAGTGAACAGCACTGTGAGTACTTCCCCCGTCACGTCCGTTCTGGTCGCCAACCGCGGCGAGATCGCCCGACGCGTCTTCGCGACGTGCCGGCGTACCGGGGTCGGCACGGTCGCGGTCTTCTCCGATCCCGACGCCGCGAGCCCGCACGTCACCGAGGCCGACGCCGCGGTCCGGCTGCCGGGTTCGACGCCGGCCGAGACGTACCTGCGCGGCGACGCACTCATCGCCGCGGCGCGTGCCGCCGGAGCCGACGCCGTCCACCCCGGATACGGGTTCCTCTCGGAGAACGCCGATTTCGCGCAGGCCGTCGAGGCCGCCGGGCTCACCTGGATCGGGCCGCCGGCCAAGTCCATCGAGCTGATGGGCTCCAAGGTGGAGTCCAAGCGGATCATGGCCGAGGCCGGCGTCCCCGTCCTCGCCGAGCTGGACCCGTCCACGGTCAGCGAGGCCGATCTGCCGGTCCTCGTCAAGGCCTCCGCCGGTGGCGGCGGCCGCGGCATGCGGGTGGTCCGCGAGCTGTCGGCGCTACCCCGCGAGATCGAGGCGGCCGCACGCGAGGCGCAGTCGGCGTTCGGTGATCCGACGGTGTTCTGCGAGCGCTACCTCGAGACCGGTCGGCACATCGAGGTCCAGGTGATGGCCGACCGGCACGGCACGGTGTGGGCGGTGGGGGAGCGCGAGTGCTCCATCCAGCGCCGCCACCAGAAGGTCGTGGAGGAGGCTCCGTCGCCACTGGTCGAACGCATTCCGGCTATGCGCGCACGCCTGTTCGAGGCCGCCCGCCTCGCCGCGAACGCGATCGGGTACGAGGGCGCCGGCACCGTCGAGTTCCTCGCCGACGAACAGGGCGACTTCTTCTTCCTGGAGATGAACACCCGCTTGCAGGTGGAGCATCCGGTCACCGAGTGCACCACCGGACTCGACCTCGTCGAGCTCCAGTTGCAGGTCGCGTCGGGCGCCGAGCTGCCTGCGGACCCGCCCGCGCTGCGCGGCCACTCCATCGAGGTCCGGCTGTACGCCGAGGATCCCGCCCACAATTGGCGACCGCAGAGCGGCACGGTCGAACGCATCGAGTTGCCCGGCAGCACCGCGGAGTTCGAGGTTCTCGACCGGACCGGGGTGCGCCTGGACTCGGGCGTCGAAGACGGTTCGGTGGTGAGCGTCTTCTACGACCCCATGCTCGCGAAGGTCATCTCGTTCGCGCCCACCCGCACGCAGGCCGCACAGGTGCTCGCGTCCGCCTTGGCCCGCACCCGGCTGCACGGTCTGCAGACCAACCGCGACCTGCTGGTGAACGTCCTGCGGCACCCCGCGTTCCTCGCGGGCGACACCGATACCGCGTTCTTCGACACCCACGGGCTCGACCGGCTGGCGCGTCCGCTCGCCGACGAGAGAGCCGAGAAGCTGTCCGCGCTCGCGGCCGCGCTGGCCGATGCCGCCGTCAATCGTGCTGCGGCGCCGGTGAACGCCGGTCTGCCCAGTGGCTGGCGGAACCTGCCCTCGCAGTCGCAGCACAAGCAGTACGCGGGAGCACATGGCGAGTACGACATCCGCTACCTGCAGACCCGGTCCGGTCTGACCGCGGAGGGCTTCGAGAACGTCGCGCTGGTGTCGTCGGCGTCCGACCGGGTGGTGCTCGACGTCGCGGGCCTTCAGCGCGGGTTCGACGTCGCCCGCTACGGCGCCCGGGTGTGTGTCGACTCGGCCCTCGGGCCGGTATCGCTCACGGCGGTACCGAGATTCGTCGACCCGTCGACCGTCGTCGCGGAGGGGTCGCTGCTGGCGCCGATGCCGGGCGCAGTGATCAGGCTGGGCGCCGCGGCGGGCGATCGCGTGGAGGCCGGGCAGCCGATCCTGTGGCTGGAGGCCATGAAGATGGAGCACACCGTCAAGGCGCCCACCGCCGGTGTGCTCACCGAACTACCCGTCGCCGTCGGCCAGCAGGTCGACGTCGGATCGGTCCTGGCAATCGTGGAAGCAGAAGTCGCAGAAGGAGAAACCGCATGAGCAGCTTCATCGAGACCGAGGAGCAGAAGGAGCTGCGGACGGCGGTGTCCAAGCTCGCGCAGCGCTTCGACTACGTCGACTACGTGCTGCCGAAGGCCCGCAAGGGCGAGCCGCTCACGGAGTTGTGGAACGAGGCCGGCAAGCTCGGGTTCCTGGGCGTCAACCTCCCCGAGGAGTACGGCGGCGGGGGAGCGGGCATCTACGAACTCGCCCTGGTGCAGGAGGAACTCGCGGCGCAGGGCGCCGGACTGCTGCTGGTCGTGGTCTCGCCCGCAATCTGCGGCACCATCATCGGCAAGTACGGGACCGACGCGCAGAAGCAGGAATGGCTGACCGCGCTCGCGGACGGCTCCAAGATCATGGCATTCGGCATCACCGAACCCGATGCCGGCTCCAACTCGCACCAGATCACCACCACCGCCCGGCGTGACGGTGAGGACTGGATCCTGCGCGGCAACAAGGTCTACATCTCCGGCGTCGACCAGGCCGATGCCGTGCTGATCGTGGCCCGCACCGAGGATCACAAGACGGGCAAGCTCAAGCCCGCGCTGTTCATCGTGCCCACCGACTCCGAGAACTTCGTCGCGCAGCGCATGGACATGGACGTCATCGAGCCGGATCACCAGTTCACCCTTTTCCTCGACGACGTCCGGCTGCCCGCCGACGCGCTCGTCGGATCGGAGGACGCGGCGCTGATGCAGCTGTTCGCGGGCCTCAACCCGGAACGCATCCTCGGTGCGGCGATGGCGATCGGCATGGGGCGCTGGGCACTCGAGGCGGGCGTGAAGTTCGCGAAGGAACGCACCGTCTGGAAGACGCCGATCGGTGCCCACCAGGGTCTGGCACATCCGTTGGCGCAGTGCAAGATCGAGCTCGAACTGGCCAAGCTGATGATGCAGAAGGCAGCCGTCCTCTACGACAGCGGCGACGACTTCGGTGCCGCGGAGGCCGCGAACATGGCCAAGTACGCGGCCGCCGAGGCCAGCATCCGGACTCTCGATCAGGCGATCCAGACGCATGGCGGCGCGGGGCTCACCAAGGAGTACGGGCTGTCGGCGATGCTCGGTGCGGCGCGGATCGCACGGGTGGCGCCGGTGAGCCGCGAGATGATCCTCAACTTCGTCTCCCAGCACTCGCTGGGCCTGCCGAAGTCGTACTGAGGCGGTACTCGTGACGGATCGTTTCGTTCGATACGACGTCGCCGACGGTTGCGCGACGCTCACACTCGACTCGCCGCACAACCGCAACGCGATCTCGAGCCGGCTGGTCGGTGAACTGCTGCAGGGGTTGGCCGACGCCGCGGCCGACGATGCCGCCCGCACCGTCGTGCTCACACACACCGGTGGCACGTTCTGTGCGGGTGCGGATCTGTCGGAAGCATCGGGGGCCGCCTCGACCGTCGATGCGAGCCCGGCGGAACTCGCCGCCGGGCGGACCAGGCAGATGGTCGGGCTGCTCAGGGCGATCGTCGAGCTGCCGAAGCCCGTGATCGCCCGAGTGGACGGACACGTTCGTGCCGGCGGGATGGGATTGGTGGGTGCGTGCGACATCGTCGTCGCCGGGCCGGACAGCACGTTCGCGCTGACGGAGGCGCGTCTCGGGTTGGCGGCGTCGATCATCTCGCTCACCGTGATTCCGCGGCTCACGGCGCGCGCGGCGGGGCGCTACTTTCTCACGGGCGAGAAGTTCGGCCCGCACGAGGCGGAGGCGATCGGACTGATCAGCGAGGCGGTGCAGGACTCGGACAGCACCGTTCGGGAGTTGGTTGCCACACTGCGGAAGTGCTCGCCGCAGGGGCTGGCCGAATCCAAGAAGCTCACGACGATGCGGATGCTCGAGGACTTCGACCGCTACGGGGACGTCCTCGCCGCGCAGTCGGCGGCGCTGTTCGGGTCGGCGGACGCGGTGGAAGGGATCACGGCGTTCATGCAGAAGCGGCAGCCGTCATGGGCGTCCGCGTAGCGCAGGAACGATACGACCACGGGACCTGTCCCGCGATCGCGGAGCAGGTCCCGTGCGAGTCGGGCGTCGATCAGCCGAGGAAGCCGGAGACGGTCTCGAGCGAACCGACGAAGAAGCTGAGGGCGCCGAAGAAGTCGCCGGCGGCATCGGTGAAGTCGATGAGGAAGTCGAAGACCGGGATGAACTCAGCAGAACCCATAGTGATGCTCCTGTGGATGCGATGTTGGTAGGGAAGGCAATCCTTCCTCAGGGAAAATTAATAACGTGCCCGAGTTCGTTTCGCAATGAGAATGTGACGTAGGTAACCCTAACTTCCGCGATGTTAACTTCGGATACGGAAATTCGTAGGGCAGGTAGGAGAGGACAGCGACGACATGCGCGCACCCCAGCAGGACCGGAGCAGGCTGACCCGGCACCGGCTCCTCGAAGCCACGGTCGACTGCCTGGCGGATTTCGGGTGGTCCGCGACGACGGTCGCCGTGGTCGCGCAACGCGCCGGCGTCTCCCGCGGTGCCACACAGCACCACTTCCCGACCCGCGAGGACCTCATCACGGCGGCGCTCGAGTTCATGTTCGACAGTCGGATGGAACAGGCGCGCCGCGAGGCGACGGAGTTGCCGCCCGACGGGGTCGGTCGGACCGAGGCGGTCGTGGCGCGGCTCGTCGAGTACTACTCGGGGTCGCTGTTCAAGGCGGCGCTGCAGGTGTGGACGGCAGCGGCGGCCGACCCGGAACTGCGGGCGCGGGTCCTGCCGCTCGAGGACCGGTTCGGCCGCATCGCGCACCGTACCGCCGTCGAGAGTCTCGGCGTGGACGATTCGAACCCGGCGGTCCGACGGCTGGTCCAGGCGACCCTCGATCTGGCGCGCGGTCTGGGGCTTGCGGACGTCCTCACCGACGACTCGCGTCGGCGCGCCGAGATCGTGCGGTGCTGGGCGGCCCAACTCGACGCCGCGCTGCCGCCGCTCGACGCGCAGCGCGCGCCCGTGTCGGCGCCCGCCTCGCCGGTGTCGTAGCCGGTACAGTTCCGCTCCATGTCGAACAAGCTGGTGGGGGTGCTGGCGGGTGTCGCTGTGCTGGTCACCGGCTGCGGCGCGGCGACGGGCGATTCCGGCGGATCGGACGGCTCGTCGACGTCGACCGTGCGCGCGTCCGGCCCGTTCTTCGGGGAGTGCGGATCGGTCACCGACGATGAGGTGGCCGCGGCCTTCGGCGTCCCGGGTTTCGGGACGGTGGTCCGCAATTCGGTCGGCTGCGAGTGGCAGGTGTCGCCGGGGGCCGGGCAGGGCGGGCCGCACGTGTCGTTCTCCTGGTATCGGGGCAGTCCGATCGGTCGCGAACGTGCCGGTAGCGAACTGATCGGGCGTCCGGCGTCCGACATCGAGATCGCGGGGCACCCCGGGTTCGAAGCATCCGTATCGAGCAGGCTGTGCGAGCTGGGTGTCGAGTTCGGCGACGACTTCGTGCACTGGTCGGTCGCGTACGTCGACTCGGTACCGACGGCCGACCCGTGCGCCGCGGCACGACAGCTCGCGGAGCTCACCGCGTCGAGGGGGAAGTGACGTGACCCGGATTCTCGCACCCGCCGCCGCTCCGGCCATCCTCCTGGCCGGCGTGCTCGTGCTCGCGGGCTGTGCGTCGACGGTCTCCGGGACACCGACCCCGGTCGGCGCGACCGACGCCGGCGCGTCGTCGAGGTTCGCGTCGCTGCTCACCGAGTGTGACGTCGTCGCGCCGGACCAGATCGCCGGCGCGGTCGGCGGCGACTCGATCGAGCGGGGGTTCTTCGGCGCGATCTGCCGCTGGACCGTCGGGGGCCCGAGTGGTCCCGTCCGGGTGACGTTCAACTGGTTCGAGACCGGCTCGCTCGGCATCGAGCGCCGCACGTCCGAGCAGCTGGGGTACGACGTGCAGGAGGTCGGCGTCGAGGGGCGGCGCGCGGTGCTGTCGCGTCCGCCGCAGGACCCGGCCAGCTGCGGGGTCTCCGCGGGTGGCCCGGCCGGCGGTGTGGTGGGCTGGTGGGTGCAGTTCCAGTCGCCCGGACACCCGGATCCGTGTGACGGCGCGGTCGCGCTCGCGAAACTCACGTTGAAGCAGAGTGCCTGAGTCCGACCGGTCCGTCTTGCCCGCCGATTTCCGGACCTACATACCACGCCGGGCATACCATGTTCGGCCCGCTTTGACCTCGAACGGAGCCGCCGGGTATCGTTGGGGGTCGTGTCCGACCGCGGGGGTCTCTACGCAGGCATTGTCTCGCGTGCTCGGGCCCGATCTGTGTGCCTATGCGAGGCATTGCCGTGCGCGCGTTTCTGTGGTTTCTGCAGGTACGAGCATCCGGTTGCCTGTGTAGGGGTGCGCGACACGCCCGACCTCGTGTGCACATGAGGGGCGGGTGAGGGGCAGCAGCTCTCTTGCCCCAACCGATGGATCCCTAATTTCAGAACAGCCAAGGTTGCTTGAACGGGTTCCTGTACGAGCAGTCCGAAACGAAGAAGAAAGCCGGTAAATGCCAACCATCAACCAGCTGGTCCGCAAGGGCCGCCGCGACAAGGCCGCCAAGGTCAAGACCGCGGCCCTCAAGGGCAGCCCGCAGCGTCGTGGCGTGTGCACTCGCGTGTACACCACCACCCCGAAGAAGCCGAACTCCGCGCTGCGGAAGGTCGCCCGTGTGCGCCTGACCAGCTCCGTCGAGGTCACCGCTTACATCCCGGGTGAGGGCCACAACCTGCAGGAGCACTCGATGGTGCTCGTTCGCGGCGGTCGTGTGAAGGACCTCCCGGGTGTGCGCTACAAGATCATCCGCGGCTCGCTCGACACCCAGGGTGTCAAGAACCGCAAGCAGGCACGCAGCCGCTACGGCGCCAAGAAGGAGAAGAGCTAATGCCACGTAAGGGCCCCGCTCCCAAGCGCCCGCTGATCGCCGACCCGGTCTACGGTTCGCCGCTGGTCACGCAGCTCGTCAACAAGATCCTGATGGACGGCAAGAAGTCCACCGCCGAGCGCATCGTCTACGAAGCACTCGAGCAGGCTCGTGAGAAGACCGGCACCGATCCGGTCGTCACCCTCAAGCGCGCGCTCGACAACGTCAAGCCCGCCCTCGAGGTTCGCAGCCGTCGCGTCGGTGGCGCCACCTACCAGGTCCCGGTCGAGGTTCGTCCGGGCCGTTCCACCACGCTGGCCCTGCGCTGGCTGGTGACCTTCTCGCGTGCACGTCGTGAGAAGACCATGGTCGAGCGTCTCGCCAACGAACTTCTCGATGCGAGCAACGGCCTGGGCGCTTCTGTGAAGCGTCGCGAGGACACCCACAAGATGGCTGAAGCCAACAAGGCGTTCGCGCACTACCGCTGGTGATACCACGCCAGGCCGAGGGAGCCTCACCGGCACCGAATCCCTCGGCCTGGCGTTGTCACTACTGTGTCGGTTCCGTCACCGGGCCGGCTGACAAGAAGAAAAGACGTGGCCCCAGAAGGGCCGACACGATCAACGAGCGGGGAAGAATCCTGTGGCACAGGAAGTGCTGACCGACCTGAACAAGGTCCGCAACATCGGCATCATGGCGCACATCGATGCCGGTAAGACCACCACCACCGAGCGCATCCTCTTCTACACCGGTGTGAACTACAAGATCGGTGAGACCCACGACGGTGCGTCGACCACCGACTGGATGGAGCAGGAGAAGGAGCGTGGTATCACCATCACCTCCGCTGCTGTCACCTGTTTCTGGAACAACAACCAGATCAACATCATCGACACCCCGGGTCACGTCGACTTCACGGTGGAAGTTGAGCGCTCCCTCCGTGTTCTTGATGGCGCCGTTGCCGTGTTCGACGGCAAGGAGGGCGTCGAGCCCCAGTCGGAGCAGGTCTGGCGCCAGGCTGCCAAGTACGACGTTCCGCGCATCTGCTTCGTCAACAAGATGGACAAGATGGGCGCGGACTTCTACTTCACCGTGCAGACCATCATCGACCGCCTCGGCGCGAAGCCGCTGGTCCTGCAGCTGCCGATCGGCGCTGAGGAAGACTTCGACGGCGTCGTCGACCTCGTCGAGATGCGCGCGCTGACCTGGCGTGGCGTCACGGAGATCGGTACCGCACCCACGATCGAGGAGATCCCGGCGGAGCTGGCCGACAAGGCTGCCGAGTACCGCGAGAAGCTGCTCGAGACCGTTGCCGAGTCCGACGAAGCGCTGATGGAGAAGTACTTCGGCGGCGAGGAGCTCACGGTCGAGGAGATCAAGGGCGCCATCCGCAAGCTGACGGTCACCTCCGAGCTGTACCCGGTGCTGTGTGGCACCGCGTTCAAGAACAAGGGCATCCAGCCCATGCTCGACGCGGTCATCGACTACCTGCCGACCCCGCTGGACATCGGCGAGGTCGAGGGTCACAAGCTGAACGACGAGGAGACCATCCTCAAGCGCAAGCCGAGCAAGGACGAGCCGTTCTCGGCTCTGGCCTTCAAGATCGCTGCGCACCCGTTCTTCGGCAAGCTCACCTTCGTGCGCGTCTACTCGGGTCGTATCGAGCCGGGTGCCCAGGTCCTCAACGCGACCAAGGGCAAGAAGGAGCGCATCGGCAAGCTCTTCCAGATGCATGCCAACAAGGAGAACCCGGTCGACGAGGCCGTGGCCGGCCACATCTACGCGATGATCGGCCTGAAGGACACCACGACCGGTGACACCCTGTGTGCACAGGACAACCCGATCGTTCTCGAGTCCATGACCTTCCCGGATCCGGTCATCCAGGTCTCCATCGAGCCCAAGACCAAGTCCGACCAGGAGAAGCTGGGCACCGCGATCCAGAAGCTGGCCGAAGAGGACCCGACGTTCTCCGTCGAGCTCGACGAGGAGACCGGCCAGACCGTCATCGGCGGCATGGGCGAGCTCCACCTCGACATCCTCGTCGACCGTATGCGTCGCGAGTTCAAGGTCGAGGCCAACGTCGGCAAGCCGCAGGTCGCGTACCGCGAGACCATCACCCGGGCGGTCGAGAAGCACGAGTTCACCCACAAGAAGCAGACCGGTGGCTCGGGCCAGTTCGCCAAGGTCATCATCGCCCTGGAGCCCTTCCTCGGCGAGGACGGCGCGAGCTACGAGTTCGAGAACAAGGTCTCCGGTGGCCGCGTTCCGCGCGAGTACATCCCCTCGGTCGACGCCGGTGCACAGGATGCGATGCAGTACGGTGTTCTCGCCGGCTACCCGCTCGTGAACCTCAAGCTGACCCTGCTCGACGGCGCTTACCACGACGTCGACTCCTCGGAAATGGCCTTCAAGGTCGCCGGTTCGCAGGCGCTGAAGGAAGCCGCCCGCAAGGCCGGCCCGGTCATTCTCGAGCCCATCATGGCTGTCGAGGTCACCACGCCCGAGGATTACATGGGTGAAGTGATCGGCGACCTCAACTCCCGCCGTGGCCAGATCCAGGCCATGGAGGAACGCAGTGGTGCCCGTGTCGTGAAGGCGCTGGTTCCGCTCTCGGAGATGTTCGGTTACATCGGTGATCTGCGGTCGAAGACCCAGGGCCGAGCGAACTTCTCCATGGTGTTCGATTCCTACGCAGAGGTTCCCTCGAACGTCTCGAAGGAAATCATCGCCAAGGCGACCGGCGAGTAACCTCGGTTTCGTCGGCCGAAGCACGACCAACGTAATAACCAACCGCACTGCTGCATACCGCAAGCACAATCAGTCCAGGAGGACATCCAGTGGCGAAGGCGAAGTTCGAGCGGACCAAGCCGCACGTGAACATCGGCACCATCGGTCACGTCGACCACGGCAAGACCACGACCACCGCGGCCATCACCAAGGTGCTCGCCGACAAGTACCCGGACCTCAACGAGAGCTTCGCGTTCGATCAGATCGACAAGGCTCCCGAGGAGAAGGCTCGCGGCATCACGATCAACATCTCGCATGTTGAGTACCAGACGGAGAAGCGTCACTACGCTCACGTCGATGCCCCCGGTCACGCCGACTACATCAAGAACATGATCACCGGCGCGGCTCAGATGGACGGCGCGATCCTGGTCGTGGCGGCCACCGACGGCCCGATGCCGCAGACGCGCGAGCACGTGCTGCTCGCTCGCCAGGTCGGCGTGCCCTACATCCTGGTCGCGCTGAACAAGGCCGACATGGTCGACGACGAGGAAATCCTCGAGCTCGTCGAGATGGAGGTCCGCGAACTGCTGGCCGGCCAGGAGTTCGACGAGGATGCTCCGGTCATCCCGATCTCGGCTCTGAAGGCTCTCGAGGGCGACGCCAAGTGGGTCAAGTCCATCGAGGATCTGATGGACGCGGTCGACGAGTCCATCCCGGACCCGGTTCGTGAGACCGAGAAGCCGTTCCTGATGCCCGTCGAGGACGTCTTCACGATCACCGGTCGTGGCACCGTCGTCACCGGACGTATCGAGCGTGGCGTTGTCAACGTCAACGAAGAGGTCGAGATCGTCGGCATCCGCCCGACCTCGACCAAGACCACGGTCACCGGCATCGAGATGTTCCGCAAGCTGCTCGACCAGGGCCAGGCCGGCGACAACGTCGGTCTGCTGGTTCGTGGCATCAAGCGCGAAGATGTCGAGCGCGGCCAGGTTGTCGTCAAGCCGGGCACCACGACTCCCCACACGGAGTTCGAGGGCCAGGCGTACATCCTGTCCAAGGACGAGGGCGGCCGCCACACGCCGTTCTTCAACAACTACCGTCCGCAGTTCTACTTCCGTACGACTGACGTGACGGGCGTTGTGACCCTGCCCGAGGGCACCGAGATGGTCATGCCCGGTGACAACACCGAGATGTCCGTCGTGCTGATCCAGCCGGTCGCCATGGACGAGGGCCTGCGTTTCGCGATCCGTGAGGGTGGCCGCACCGTCGGTGCCGGTCGCGTCACCAAGATCATCAAGTGATTTTCTGATCACTGACGGTTGATCCCGTCAATGGCGCTCACTCCTTCGGGAGTGGGCGCCATTGCGCGTTTCCGGGGCGTAGCATTCGGTCCGACCCAGTTGGTGTCGGACGAGGAATGGCGATGACCTCTCGAGAATCCTCGAGCACGCACGAGACCGAGGTGCTGGTGGTCGGGGGAGGGCCCACCGGCATGACCGTCGCGGGGGACCTCGCCCGTGCCGGTCGTCAGGTCGTGGTTCTGGAGCGATGGGCGTCGATCAATCCGTCCAGCCGGGCCTTCGTCACGATGCCCCGCACCCTCGAGGTGCTCGACAGCCGCGGACTGGCCGACGAAGTGCAGGCGAATGCCGGCACGGCGTCGCGCATCAACCTGTTCGCCGGCGCGGCGCTCGATCTGAGCAGGCTGCCCTCGCGCTACCGGTTCGTGTCGATCACACCGCAGACGAACGTCGACCAGGCCCTGGAGCGCTACGCCGTCGCCCAGGGCGCGACGGTGCTGCGGGGACGGGAAGTCTCGGCCCTGGAGCAGGATCGGGACGGCGTGACGGTCACCTCCCGTCCCAAGGACGGCGTCGACAGCGACGTGTGGCGCGCAGAGTACGTCGTCGGCGCGGACGGCGCCCACAGCACGGTCCGCCGACTGCTCGGCGTCGACTTTCCCGGCGAGACGGTGCTGTCATCTGTGGCACTGGCCGATGTCCGGCTGAGCGCCGGGCCCGCAGGAGCGGGTCTCACACTCGGCACCACCAGCGATTGTTTCGGTTTCCTGGCGCCCTACGGCAGCGCCCGGCCCGGATGGTTCAGATCGATGACCTGGGACCGGACGCGCCCTCTTCCCGATACCGACCCGGTGGAGGAGGACGAGGTGATCGCCGTACTCGCTCGCGCGATGGGGCGGGACGTCGGGGTGGAGGAATTCTCGTGGTCGTCGCGCTTCCACTGCGACGAGCGGCAGGTGACCGACTACCAGCACGGGCGCGTGTTCCTGGCGGGCGACGCCGCGCACGTGCACTCGCCGATGGGAGGCCAGGGAATGAACACCGGCATCCAGGACGCCGCCAACCTCGCCTGGAAACTCGACGCCGTGCTGTCGGGCGCCGATTCCGGTGTCCTGCGTTCGTACCACCGGGAGCGGCACCCTGTGGGGAAGCGGGTCATCCTGCAGAGCGGTCTGATGATGCGAGCAGTCACCGCGGGCCCCGCGCCGGCCCGTGCGCTGCGAGACGTCGTCGCGCCGGTGATCTCGAGATTCGGGCCGACCCGGGACATGATCGCGGGCAGCTTCTCCGGTGTGACACTGCACTATCCCCGGGACAGGCATCAACACCGTCTCGTCGGCAAGCGCGCCACCGAGGTACCGCTGCGCGAGGGCCGGCTGACTGCGGTCCAGAGAGAACATCCGGGCTTCGTCCTGGTCCACGAGAACGACGCCGTCCCCGTGCCGACCAGCGTGCCCGCCCACCTCACCCAGACTCGACGCACGGACAGGGGTCCGGCACTGCTCGTCCGCCCGGACGGCTACATCGCGTGGGCCGGTCCGAGCCTGCGCGGCCGTGGCCCGTCGGGTTGGGAGAGCACATACCGTGCCTGGACAGGAGCGCCGTGACGTCGGAGTTCCGTCTCCCTACCGACCGACCGCGCCGAGTTGCTCCAGGAGGGAGAGTTCGTCCGCGAGGGCCCACACCTCGGTGATCCTGCCGTCGGCGACCCGCATGATCAGGACCTCGTCGAACTCGATCCTGCGTCCGGTCGCGGGAATGCCGAGGAACTCGCCCGTGTGCGTGGCGACGAAGGTCGCCCGGGTCACCACGACATCCCCCTCGGCGATCTGAGCTCCCACATCGAGCCTGAAATCGGGGAACGCCGCGTCGAGGATCGCTGCCATGTCGTCGAATCCGGCTTCGGACCCCTCCGGGTCGGTGCCCCCGTGATCAGGTCCGGTGGCCAGCAGGTGCCGCACCGCGCCCTGAACACCCATCCGGTGGATGCGCATCTGCGGGTGGAACACCGCGGGGGTCAGATCATGTCGCCGATTGTTGACGATCTGCTCGAACTGGAAGTTGACCACGTCCTTGGGGTCCGCAGAAGTGGGGGTGTCCGCCATGGATCTGCTCCTCACCGAGGGTGCAAGCCATTTCCTCACCATAAGGCTGACAGGCTTCAGCGTGCAGGTGCTCCGTGGTGATCCCCGAACGCGCGCCGGGTGTGCGCCAGGAGTTCACGCAGCGCGGGGGAGGGTTCCCGCTGCCACACGAGTGCCAGCACGGCGTCGACGGTGACGTCGGTGATCACCCGCGATGCCAGGTTCGGGTACGACGCGGCCATGGATTCGCTCAGGATCGCGACGCCGAGTCCGCGGATCGCGAGGTCGGCCACGGCATCGGGGGCGCTGGCCTGCAGGGCGATGTCCGGTCGGCAGCGCAGCTCCGCGCACCCCTGCTCGAGGACGCTGCGGATGCCGGTGCCCGTCGGCAGCGTGACCAGCGGATGCGCACACACGTCGGCCAGCGTCACCGACGGCAGCCGGGTCAGCGGATGACCGGTGGCCGCGGCGGCGACCAGGCGTTCGCTCACGAGCGTCGACGAGGCCAGATCGACGGGCGCGTCACCCGCGACGCCGACGAGCGCCAGGTCGATCGTGCCGCCGCGGACGCCGTCGACGAGTCGATCGGAGTTGTCCTCGGTCAGGTTCACGTCGACACCCGGATGCGCGCGGTGAAACGCGGACAGGGCGTCGAACAGCGGCGTCACGGTGCAGGCCGTGACCATGCCGATCTCGAGTCGACCCCGGACCAGTTGATTGACGTCGTCGACCGAGTCACGGACGGCCCGGGCCGCGGCCAGTGCGGCACGGGCGTGCGTCAGTGCGGCCTCGCCGGCCACCGTGAGTGTGGCAATGCGGGTCGAGCGGTCGAACAGGGCCGCGCCGAGGTCGTTCTCGAGTTGCCTGATCTGTGCACTGATGCCCGGTTGGCTGACGTGGACGCGGGCCGCGGCACGCGTGAAGTTGGCTTCCTCGGCCACCGCGACGAAGTACTCGAGCTGACGCAGTTCCATAGCTGAAGATTCTACTTTCGAGTGGAACTATCTGTTGGACTTCTGGGTTGCGTCGTCGGATGCTCGATGTACCGAATCCGCGGCAGGAGAGGAACAGACATGACGAAGTCGCTGAGCGAGCAGTCCGAACAGTTCGAGAACAACGAGAAGGCCATGACACCCGAGGACCTCACCCGCCTGTTCGTCGAACGGTCCAACGCGGGCGACGCCGACGGTGTCGCGGCACTGTACGAGGAGGGGGCGGTGATGGCGTACCCGCCCGGATCGGTGACGGTCGGGCGGACAGCGATTCGCGATCTGTGGGCACAGGTGCTGGCCCACGCGCCTCGTTTCGAGCCGGAGCCGCCGTTGCCGACGCTCGTGAGTGGAGGGCTTGCCCTGACGTCGACGCCGCCCGGGGACGGGGCGGGTGCGCGGGCGCAGGTGGTGCGCCGGCAGCCGGACGGCAGTTGGTTGCGGGTGCTCGATCAGCCGGAGTTCGTCCAGCCGGCGGAGTAGTCGGGCGAGCGCGCGGTCAGTGGCCGGCCACCCGCAGTCCGTTCGCGGCCGCGAAGCTCACCGCCTGGTGCATCTCGATGCACGCGCCGGTCAGTTTGGCGGAGGTCCACAGGGCGGCGTCGACGCGCGCACCTTCCAGGTCGGCGTCGTCGAGGCGCAGGCCTGAGGTGCGTGCGCCGGTGAGGTCGGCGCCGCGCAGGATCGCCTTGCGCAGGTCCGCCTGGACGAGGTTCGCCTCCCGCAGTCGGCAGCCCGACAGATCGACGCCGCGCAGGTCGATCTCACCGAGTGAGGCGAGGGTGAAGTCGACCTCCTCGAGCGTGAGCGGGCGGATCCGCGACTCCCGGATCACCGAACCCATGAAGCTCGAATGCAGAAACGTGCTGTCCCACATGCGGGTGTACTCGAAGTGGCAGTTCCGGAACGCGGACCCGCTGTGCCGCGAGCCGGTGAGGTCGGCGCCGGTGAAGTCGCAGTCGGTGAACGTCACCGATTCGGTGACGAGGTTCGACAGGTCGGCGTCCCGGAAGGTGCAGCCGGTGTAGTTGCGGTGCTGCCAGGTCTCGCCGGCGAAGGTGGCGTCGGAGAAGTCCTCGCCGTCGACGTCCGTGCCCTCGAGGTCGGAGTCGGTGTTCGAGAGGTCCGGGCCCGGTTCGCGCATGGTGTCAGTCTGCACCTTCGCCGGCGGAGGGTTGAGTGCCGGGTGTGTCGGGTGCGGCCACCGGTGGATGGTCGGCGCGGTCGAGGTGCAGCAGGACGCGCACCGCGACGTCGGCGACGGCGGCGCCGCCGAGTGCGGACGTCGTGGTGGCCGCGATCCGCTCGGACGCGCGGGTGAGCGCGGCGAGGTCGGAGTGTGGATCGGCTTCGATAGTCACCTGGATCGTCGCGAGCCCCCGGTCCGACAGGGCGCGACCCCGTGCGCGCCGCACCCCGGGCAGTTGTTCGACTTCGGTGGCGACGCCGTTCGCGATCGGGCCGAGGTCGATCGAGACCGGAGTGTCCGTCCACGACTCGAGGAACTGGCTGGGTGAGGCGCGCCTCCGGGTGAGGTCGACTGCGAGGACGACAACCGCCAGGACGAGGCAGACGCCGACGGTCACCCCGAGCGCCGCGTGCCACCAGCTCTGATCGGGGACCTCGGTCAGCCGGTCTCGGTCGAAGTTGGCCACGGCGTCGCGGACGGAGGTCACGCCGCGGTCCCAGGCGAGTGCCGTCGCCCCGGCCGCGGCGAGCACCAGGCCGACGACGAGGACGAGAATGCGGTTCAGCGCCGCCGCGCTCCGCTTCACGACCGGGCCTGCTTGCGGTTCGTGCGCGTCTTGACGCGCAGCTTCAGTGATCGTCCCAGGAGCGAGAGTCCGTTCCCGACGGCGTCGACGACCGCGTCGCGAAGGCTGTCGGTGTCGGGTCCGCCGACGGCGGCGTCGGTGATGACATGAACGGTGGCGCGGCGCCGGTCCACGGTGGTGTGTGCGGACACCACGCCGGGCACGGCGCCGGCCCGTGCACTGCACATGCGGGCGACGTCGACGGGCCGCATCCACACCGTGGCGACGCCGTCGTCGGCGCGCAGCGGAACGTGGGTGCGGGTGCGTGGGGCGAGCGCGAGGAACACGAACAGGATGCCGACGACGAGACCGGCGAGCGCGACCGGGACCAGCCACTGCTCCCAGTGCAGACGTCCGAGCCATTCGAACGTGTTCCGCAGCCAGGGCGCCCCCGAGATCGTGCCGCGAGCGATGAGCAGTTCGCGAACGGCGACGGCGGCCAAGCCGAGTAGGCCCAGCGCGATCACGATCGCCGCGGGGACGGCTGCGGGCGCGGCGGTCGGTGGCCGCGGCGCGGTGACGGTGTCGGCAGGGGTGGGCGTCGGGCACGCGATGTCCGAGTCGCCCGGAGCGTCGGGTCCGGTGCCGGCGACGAGGACGCCGAGTTGGTGCAGCGGCATTCCGGTCAGGCTCTCGACCCGTTCGGCCACCTCCTGGTGCACACGCCGGGTCAGTTCCGCGACGTCGCACGGCCAGTGCACGCCGAGATAAAGGTTGACCGCCACCGCGCGCGTGCCGGTGGAGACGTCGGCGCGGGGCAGCTCGCGGCCGGTGAAGCGGGTGAGCCCGCCACCCTGCGGCACGACACCGGGCACATGGAGGGCCGCGGTGGTCGCGATCTTCGCGATTGCCCGATCCTTGATGACCAGGCTGCCACGTGACCCCGGCTCGTCGATCGCCGCATGCATCGACGGGGCGTCGCTCGGTTCGGTGTCCGGTTCAGCCACGGCCGCGGGATCGGAGCAGGGCGCCGAGGTCGAGGTGGCCGTCGCGGTGGGCGCCGATCGCCATCCCGACCGCGCCGAGGAGCACTGCGAAGACGAAACCGCTGAAGCCGCCGAGGATTCCGGCCAGCGCCAGGAGAAGTCCCGCGATCAGTCCCATGCCTGTACTGCTCATCGTTGGGGTCCTGTCTCGTCGTCGGGGATGTCGGTGAGGTCCTCGATCGTCACGTCCACCGGAACGCTCACGACCGCGCGGACGGCACCGCGGACCCGTTCGGCGGTGGCGAACAGGTCGGCGGGGTAGCGGACGGTGACGTGGACGGAACAGCGGTCGTCGTCGACCCGCACACCGGTCACCCGCCGACCAGGTAGATACGTGGCGATCTCGCCGAACTCGCCACCGTGCAGTCCCGCCACCCCGGGCACCGCCAGTGCCGCTTTCGCGGCGAGCTCGGCCGGTGAGAGTGTCTGTGCGACAGGCTCTGTCACTGCACCCTCGGTTTGGCGTCGGACTCGGTGCCGGCGTCGGTCTCGTCGAAGAGCACGACATCGAAGACGGTGATGTTGACCTCGGTGACCTCGAGGCCGGTCATGTTCTCGACTGCGGCGATGACGTTCCGGCGGATCCCGGCGGCGAGTTCGTGCAGTGCCACGCCGTACTCGGCGACGATGCCGATGTCGATCGCGGCCTGCTTCTCGCCTACCTCGACGGCGACGCCCTGCCGGTGGTCGACGCGTGCGCCGGGGATACGGTCGCGCAGCGCACCGACGACGCGTGCGGTGCCGCCGCCCACGTCGTAGACGCCGTTGATCTCGCGGGTGGCGATGCCCGCGATCTTCGCGACGACCGCGTCCGCGATGATCGTCCTGCCCTGCGAGCTGATCAGGTCGGGCGTCCCACTTGCCCCGAACGGGATTCGCCCGCCGCCCGCGTTCGAACCTGCACTCGGATCAGTGGTCATCGTCGCTCCTCTTGCGGTGCCGTTCCCGCGTCGGCCCGGTTCCGGTTCAACTGTAGTGACTTCTGCGCGCTCCCGGGAGCGGCGACCGGCTACGGTTCGAGCGAGGAGTGTGTCCGAGCAGCGGCGACAGTCGCATGTCGAGAGGTGAGGGGCGAATGAGCGCAACGGTATTGGTGACGGGTGGGACGGGCGGACTGGGTGTCGCGGTGACGCGCGTGCTCGCGGACGCCGGGTGGCGCGTCGTCGTGCCGTGGCATTCGGCCGGGGCGGTGGAGCGGCTCGGGGGTCATCCGGCCGTGGTGCCGGTTTGTGCGGACCTGCTCGATGCGGACAGCGTCGCCGAGGTGGTCGGCGTCGCGAGTTCCGACGCGGACGCGCCGTTGACGGCCGTCGCGAACCTGGTCGGCGGTTTCGCGATGGGCAAGCGGCTGCACGAGACGCCGGTCGAGGACTTCGAGTCGATGCTGCGCCTGAACCTGCGCCCGCTCTATCTGACGACGCAGGCCGCGGTGCCGCACCTGATCGAGGCCGGGGGCGGCTCGATCGTGACGGTGTCGAGCAAGGCGGCGTTCGCGCCGTTCTCCGGCGCCTCGGCCTACGTGACGTCGAAGGCAGCGGTGTGGGCGCTGACCAGCGCTCTGGCGGTCGAGTACGCCCGCGACGGGATCCGCGCCAACTCGGTCCTGCCGACGATGATCGACACCCCGGCGAACCGCGCGGATCAGCCGAGCGCCGACCGCAGCGGGTGGGTCTCGCCCGAGCAGATCGCGGAGGTCGTCGCGTTCCTGTGCAGCGACGCGTCGGCGGCGATCACCGGCGCTCAGGTGCCCGTTCCCGGCGTCGCGGGGAGCTGACCCGGATCGAGGGAGTATCGCTCGGCCCCGCAGGTTTGATAAGAACAAGTTCTAATTCTTGCGACGGCCCGCGTGGGTCGCGGCGATGGAGGGTTGACGCAATGTCGAGTAACGAGAGCACCGTGGGTCCGGTCGTGATCGTCGGGGCCGGTCTGGCCGCCGTCCGCGCCGCCGAGGAGCTCCGCCAGTCGGGGTACGACGGCGAGCTGGTGATCGTCGGCGACGAGCCGCACCTGCCGTACGACCGGCCGCCGCTGTCGAAGGAAGTGGTGCGCGGCGAGAACGACGACACGACACTGCGGCCGCGGGAGTTCTTCGACGAACAGCGGATCGATCTGCGGCTGGGTGCCGCCGCGACCGGCCTCGACCGGGAGAACCGCACGATCTCGCTGTCGGACGGCACCGAGATCGAGTACGGCCACCTGATCATCGCGACCGGCCTGACCCCGCGCCGCATCCCGGGCCTGCCCGAGTTGGACGGCGTCCACGTCCTGCGGTCGGTCGACGAGAGCCGCGCGCTGCGCGCCGACCTGAGGGAGGGCGCTCGTGCCCTGGTCGTCGGCGCCGGCTTCATCGGGTGCGAGCTGGCCGCGAGCATGCGCGCGCTCGGCCTGGACGTCGTGCTCGTCGAGCCGCAGCCCACGCCGCTCGCATCGGTGTTGGGGGAGCAGGTGGGTGCGCTGGTCGGGCGCATGCACCGCGACGAGGGGGTCGACGTCCGCGCCGGTGTGGGACTGGCGTCGCTGACCGGGCAGGAGCGGGTGAGTGGCGCCGTGCTGTCCGACGGCACCGAACTCGATGTCGATGTCGTCGCGATCGGGATCGGCTCGGTGCCGGTCACCGGCTGGCTCGACGGCTCGGGGATCGCGCTGGGCAACGGCGTGCTGTGCGACGAGGTGGGCCGCACCGACGATCCGCACGTGTGGGCGATCGGCGACGTCGCAGCGTGGCGTCACGAGGCGGGCGGCCACAAGCGCGTCGAACACTGGAGCAACGCCGGCGACCAGGCGAAGATCCTGGCGGGTGCGCTCACCGGCACCGGCGACCCGGACGCCCCGACGCAGGTCCCGTACTTCTGGAGCGACCAGTACGGGCTCAAGATCCAGGCCCTCGGTACCGTCTCGACCGACGACGACGTCCATGTGATCAAGGACGACGGACGCAAGTTCGTCGTGTACTACTCGCGCGGCGGGGCACTGACCGCGGTCGTCGGTGCCGGATCGGCCGGTGCGGTGATGAAGATGCGCGCGAAGATCGCGGCGGGTGTGCCGATCGGGGAACTGCTCGAGTCCGCCCCTGCCTGACCCGGCTAGATTTGTCGGGTGATCGTTGCGCTCATCGACTCGGGTCTCGGACTGCTGCCGACATCTGCGTGGCTGCGTCGGTTGCGGCCGGATCTGGATCTGATGCTGTCGCTCGACCCGGAGAACGCGCCGTGGGGACCCCGAGACGAGCAGTGGGTGATCGACCGGGTGGTCGGCACCGCGCGCCGGGCGGTCGATCGCGGCGCCGAGGTCGTGGTGCTGCCGTGCAACACCGCGAGCGTCACCGCACTCGAGCACGTGCGTGCCGATCTCGGCGACGACATCCCCGTCATCGGCACGGTGCCGGCGATCAAGCCCGCGGCCGCGGTGTGCGATTCGGTTGCCATCTGGGCCACCGCAGCGACCACGGCGAGCGCCTACCAGGCGAATCTGGTCGACGAGTTCGCGAACGGCAGCTCGGTGGTGGGGGTCGCGTGCCACGGTCTGGCCGATGCGATCGATCTGGGCGATGTCGAGGCCGCGCGGGCGGCCATCGCGTCGGCGGCGGCCCGCACACCCGGCGACGTGACCGGTGTCGTGCTCGGGTGTACGCACTATCCGCTCGTCGCGGACGAGATCGCGGCGCACCTGCCCGACGGGGTCGTGCTGTTCGACAGCGCCGAGGCCGTCGCGGCGCAGACGCTGCGCCGCATCGATGCGCTCGGGCGCGACACGACCGGGCAGGGGACCGTCGAGGTCCTACTGAGCGGGACCAGAGGCGAGCTGCCGGTCAGCGCCGCGGCGTTCGATGCCGGACGGCTCCTGCTCGCCGCACCCTCGCGCTGATCCGGTCGCGTCAGCCCAGCTGGACCATCCCGGCGGCCACCACCCGGGCCATGCTGCCCAACTCGTCGCCCGAGCGGCGCGGGACGTCGTCGAGGTCGTGCATCCTGTCGTTGCGGGCGGCCGAGAACATCGCCGCGACCCACGCGTTGGCGCAGGCCCGCAGGGTTCCCGTCTGCACCGGGCCGGGGGCGCTGGCCTGCAACACACGGACCGTCGCCTCGAGCAGGTACGAGCGGAGTCGTCGCAGGTGGTGACGGATGTCGGGGTGCGTCTCGGCCTCCCGCCAGATGATCACCCGCATCGTCGACGAGTGGTGGTCCCGCAGGTTGAGGGCGGTGTCGAGATTGACCAGGCTGGTCGCCGGGTCGCCCGGCGCGACGAGGGGATCGAGGTCGTCGAGCGGTTCGGCGGGTAGTCGTTCGGCGAGCAGTGCGGTGAGGATGTCGGCCTTGGTCGCGAAGTAGTAGAAGATCAGCCCCTTGGGTACCCCGGCGGCCGCGGCCACGGCGGCGGTCGAGGTGGCGTCGAATCCGCGTTCGGCGATCAGTGACTCGGCGGCGTCGAGGATCCTCTCGCGTGCGTCTCCGTCGGTCTGGGCGCTGCGCCGTCGATGCGGCATCGGGGGTGTCTCCGGTCGGATGTCGGTGGGGTGAGGGCGTCGGCCCTCACCCCACCGACGGCTCGTGAGTGTGGTCTGTCTCGGTCAGTGTTGTTCTGTCTCGTTCGGTGTCGGTCAGTGTTCGTCAGTGCGCGGCGACCCCGCCGTGACCGTGCATCCGGGCACTCATCGCCGGCATCCCGGCGACGGCAACCACCACGGTCAGCGCTCCGACCACCCAGGCCGTCCACGATGCCCCGGTCATCGAGCTGAAGTTCATGACCCACGGGGAGATGAACATCAGGACGCCGAACACACCCATCGCGTAGTCCGCCGCGACCATGCCGGGCCGCGCCATCTGGACCAGGCCGGCCAGCGCGACCAGCACGCCGAGCACGATCAGCGACCACCGGGCGCCGGTGTCGGTGGCGAGCCACAACGGTGAGAGGGCCGCGTAGGCGCCGAGGACGACAGCCGCGTAGTCCTGCCAACGAGTTGATGCCTTCATGTCCAGCCTCCTCGGGAAAGGATTGTGTCCTCACCTCAGTGTCACGCTGACTGACCGGCCGATCAATATGTCCGTATTGCACTCTTGTTGCAGACTGGTGCAGGTCAGGCCACGAAACGGTAGCCGAATGTCACATGGGTTCAGTTGGATCGAACGCATGTGACATTCGGCCGACGAGCGGGTCCCGGCACAGCCGGAACGCGAGAGGCCCGACCCCACCGGATGGTGGAATCGGGCCTCTCGTGAGTGTTCGAACCGAGTGTCAGAACTCGATCTTCAGGTGATCGCTCACCGGCTTGGCCTGGCAGCCCAGGATGTAGCCGTTGTCGATGTCCTCCTGGTCGAGCACGCCGGCGTGATCCATCGACACCTCGCCCTCGCGGACGGTGCAGGCGCACGAACCGCACTCGCCCTCCTGGCAGGAGTACGGCACATCCAGGCCCTTCGACAGCATGACGTCGACGAGGGTCTGCTTGCGCGGCCACGCGAAGCTGTGGGTCTCGCCGTCCAGCTCGATCTCGACGGTCGCGGCGTCGGCGGCCTCCTCCTCGCTGACCTCCTCGAGCTCGACGTCCTTGAACGGGTCGCCGGCGAGGGAGTTGAAGACCTCGGCGTGGACCTGCGCGCGGGGCATGCCGGCGTCGGCCAGGGCAGCGTGCACGGTGTCCATGAAGGGGCCGGGGCCGCACATGAAGGCCTCGTGCGACGTGTACGGCGCCGCGAGCGTCGCGAACTGCGCGGCCGACGGCAGGCCCTGCAGGCTCACGATCCAGTGGATGATCGTGAGGCGATCGGCGTACTTGGCAGCCAGCTCGCGAAGCTCGGCCGCGAAGATCACGGAGCTCTCGTCGTTGTTGGCGTAGACGAGGACGACCTTGCCCTTGCCCTCGGTGAGCGCCGACTTGAGGATCGACATCACCGGGGTGATGCCGCTGCCCGCGCCGAACAGCAGGAAGTCGTGGTCGAGCGACTTCGGGGTGAAGACGCCCGACGGCGGCAGCACCTCGATCTGGTCACCGACGGAGACGTTGTCGCACAGCCAGTTGGAGCCGTAGCCCTCGGCGGTGCGCTTGACGGTGACCTTGGGGGCGTCGTCGGTGAACGGCGAGCTCGCGAGCGAGTAGCAGCGGGCGACCGAGCCGGTCAGGTCGCTCGGGATGCGTAGCGTCAGGAACTGGCCGGGCTTGTACTGGAACTTGCTCTTCATGTCCGCGGGGACGTCGAAGACCAGCGACCGCGAATCGGGGGTCTCCTCGATCACCCCGGACACGGTGAGCACCGCGGATCGAGAGCTGTGCGGCACGTCGATAGTGGTCATGCGAACTCTGGTCCTCTCGTGGATCAGTTTAGAACGTGTTCTAGTTTCAGCGTAGCAGCGTAGCGACGCTACCGGGGCGATGGTAATTCTCCGATTCCGGCTCCCGCTGATCGGGAGCGTGCTCGAGCGCCCTCGCCGAGTGCTCGAGAGGTCAGGCCTCGAGGATCAGCCAGCCGCCGTGGTGGTCGAAGACCTCGAAGGGCCGGCCCGTCGACATGCCGAGTTCGCGCAGGGTGTCGGCGTCGAACGTGCGGACGTGGCCGTGGCACGCAGTGGCCTCGTCCTCGTACGGGACCGCGATCACCACGCGCTGACGGGCGATGCGCAGTGCCTCGGCGACGACCGTGGCGCCCGTCGCGGGATCCACGTGTTCGAGCAGGTGGACTGCGGTGACGGTGTCGGCGCTGCCGTCGGGGACCGGGACGTCCGCGGCGTCGCACACGAGGGTGTCGATCTCGATGCCGAGCTGCGGTGCGACGGCGTCGAGCAGCGTCATCGTGCCCGGCAGGATGTCGGTCGCGGTGACGGGGACGCCCGCACGGGCCAGGCGCAGCGGCAGGAAGCCGAAGCAGGAGCCCAGGTCGAGGACGCTCCCGCGCACCAGTTCGGCGGCCTTGTCGTGGATCGGGGCGAAGTCGGCGGTGCCGCCCTGGAGCTCCTCGAGCGAGTTCCGGTAGTAGACCGTCCAGGACTCGAGGGCGTCGGGCACGGTCGAGCGGACCAGCCCGACCATGGTGAGCTCGAACTCGGCCTGCCCGAAGCTCGCGTCGCCGATGGATGCGGTCACCTCGGCGACGAGGCGTTCGCTGAGCGCCTCCGGTCCCAGTGAATGGCGCACGTGCAGGGTGTCGCCCGTCCTGGTGAGTGAGATGGGTCCGCTCGGGACGCGCTCGACGGTGACGTGGTCGTGCGACCACCGGCCCGGGGCGCAGGGGGCGAGCGAATCAAGCGTCATGGTGGGCGGCCCCGTTCAGGAGTGGTTCGTGTAGGTCGGCGAGGCCGGTGTAGAGCACCCGGCTGCCCTGGGTGATGAGGTCGATCAGGTCGAGCGACTCGTCGGTGAGCCACGTCTCGTACGCCCCCAGCGCGACGCCGAGCATGAGGTAGCCGACGGTCTTGGGGAGCTGGTCGGTGGGGTCGAGGTCCAGTCGTTTCGCGACGTACTCGGCGATCACCCTGCGCCAGCCGTCGTACATCACCACCGAGTACGCCTGCAGTGCCGGCACGACGAAGATCAGCTCCATGCGCCGGCGGTGACCCGCCGCGACCTCGGGCGGAAAGGTGTTGAACGCCAGCACGGCCGAGACGAGGCTGTCGAGGATCGACATGTCGTCGGGCATCTCCGCGAGCAGGGTGCGCATCTCCGACATGTGTGCGTCGAAGTCGCCCCACGGCACCGCGTTCTTGGACGGGAAGTACCGGAAGAAGGTGCGACGCGCGATTCCCGCGGCCTCGGCGATGTCGTCGACGCTCGTGTCGTCGAACCCGCGGGCAGCGAACAGGTCGATGCCGACCGCGGCGATGCGGTCACGCGTCGTGGTCGGTCTCCTACCGATCCGCGACGACGGGTTCCTGCGAGTTCGCACGTGTGTGGCCTCCTTCACTAGTCATTGTGCACCCGATGCCATTACAGTGGTGAGTCGAGTCACAGTGAAGAAGTCACTATGACCGCAGACTCCGCTCCCGGGGTCCGATTTGGAGGAGGAATCGATGTCCGATCGCGACAACGTCACCGAAGGCCAGCTCGTCGAGGAGTCCCTCGTCGAAGAGGTTTCCATCGACGGCATGTGCGGCGTGTACTGATCGTGTCCACACCAGCCGCCGGCAGTAGCTCGTCGGCCGGCACGATCGATCTCGACGCGGCGTGGAAGCTTCACCCGCAGGTGGCGCTGCGCCCCGAACCTTTCGGGGCGCTGCTCTACCACTTCGGAACGCGCAAGCTCTCGTTCCTGAAGAATCGGACCATCGTCGCGATCGTCGAATCCTTGCCGGAGCACCCGGACGTCCGGGCAGCTCTGACGGCGCAGGGCATCGAGGAGGGTGCGGCACGGCCGTATCTGCGCGCCCTCGAGACCCTGGCCGACTCGCACATGATCGTGCCGTCCTGATCTCTGCCTCATCTCCACACATGCACCCAACCAGACATCCCCGATGTGAGGACGCAGCCCCATGACCTCAGTTCTCGAGCCGCCCGCCCCCGCCGTGGGTCGACTAGTCGACCAGTTCGAACTCGGTCTCGACGCACCTATCTGCCTCACGTGGGAACTCACCTACGCCTGCAACCTGTCCTGCGTGCACTGCCTGTCGTCCTCGGGACGTCGTGACCCGCGCGAGCTGTCCACCGAACAGTGCAAGTCGATCATCGACGAGTTGCAGCGCATGCAGGTCTTCTACGTCAACATCGGCGGCGGCGAGCCCACCGTGCGATCCGACTTCTGGGAGCTCGTCGACTACGCGACCGAGCACCAGGTGGGCGTGAAGTTCTCCACCAACGGCGTCAAGATCGACAAGAAGGTGGCGCAGCGACTCGCGTCCAGCGACTACGTCGACGTCCAGATCTCCCTCGACGGCGCGACCGCCGAGGTCAACGACGCGGTGCGAGGCCCGGGTTCGTTCGCGATGGCGGTCCGGGCGCTGGAGAACCTGTCCGAGGCCGGGTTCAAGGACGCGAAGATCTCGGTCGTCGTCACGCGGCAGAACGTGAGCCAGCTCGACGACTTCAAGGCGCTCGCCGACAAGTACGGTGCGACGCTGCGCATTACGCGTCTGCGCCCGTCCGGTCGCGGCGCCGACGTGTGGGATGAACTGCATCCCACCCAGGCGCAGCAGCGCGAGTTGTACAACTGGCTGGTCGCGAACGGCGAGGGCGTCCTGACGGGCGACTCGTTCTTCCACCTGTCCGCGTACGGCGACGCACTGCCGGGCCTCAACCTGTGCGGCGCGGGGCGCGTGGTGTGCCTGATCGACCCGATCGGTGACGTGTACGCGTGCCCGTTCGCGATCCACGACCAGTTCCTCGCCGGAAACATCGTCTCGGACGGTGGATTCCAGCAGGTGTGGCAGCACTCGGAGCTGTTCCGGGATCTGCGGTCGCCGCAGACCGGGGGCGCGTGCGCCAAGTGCGATCACTACGACTCGTGCCGCGGCGGCTGCATGGCGGCCAAGTTCTTCACCGGCCTGCCGATGGACGGCCCGGACCCCGAGTGCGTCCAGGGGTACGGAGAGTCGGCACTCGCGGCCGACCGCAGCGTGCCCAAGTCCAGCCAGGACCATTCGCGGACCGGTAAGCGCGCCGAGCGTCGCACGCCGCAGGCGCCGGTTCCGCTGACCCTGCTCACCCGTCCGCCGGCCAAGATCTGTGACGAAAATCCGCTTGCCGGAATGGAATAGACGAACATTTTCTACAGCAGTACGAGAGGTTTGACATGGCCAAGAGTGCCTGGTTCGAGACGGTCGCGGAGGCGCAGCGGCGGGCGAAGAAACGCCTGCCCAAGTCGGTCTATGCGGCGCTCGTCGCCGGATCCGAGAAGGGTCTGACCGTCGACGACAACATCGCGGCATTCACCGAACTGGGGTTCGCGCCGCACGTCGCCGGCCTCGCCGGTGAGCGCGACCTCTCGACCACCGTGATGGGTCAGCCCATTTCGATGCCCGTGATGATCTCGCCCACCGGTGTGCAGGCCGTGCACCCGGACGGCGAGGTCGCGGTCGCGCGCGCCGCCGCCGCACGGGGCACCGCGATCGGGCTCAGCTCGTTCGCGAGCAAGTCCATCGAGGAGGTGGCCGCGGCCAACCCGCAGACCTTCTTCCAGATGTACTGGGTGGGCGACCGCGACACGCTGCTGCAGCGCATGGAGCGGGCTCGCGCCGCGGGTGCGACCGGCCTGATCATCACGCTGGACTGGTCCTTCTCCAACGGACGCGACTGGGGCAGCCCGTCGATCCCGGAGAAGATGGACCTCAAGGCGATGTTCCAGTTCGCGCCCGAGGGCATCACGCGCCCGAAGTGGCTGTGGGAGTTCGCGAAGACCGGCAAGGTGCCGGATCTGACGACGCCCAACCTGGCGGCGCCGGGCCAGGAGCCGCCCACGTTCTTCGGTGCGTACGGGCAGTGGATGGGCACGCCGTTGCCCACGTGGGACGACGTCGCGTGGCTGCGTGAGCAGTGGGGCGGTCCGTTCATGCTCAAGGGCGTCATGCGCGTCGACGACGCCAAGCGGGCTCTGGACGCCGGATGTTCCGCGATCTCGGTGTCGAACCACGGTGGCAACAACCTCGACGGCACCCCGGCCCCGATCCGGGCGCTGCCCGCGATCGCGGAGGCGGTCGGCGATCAGCTCGAGGTCGTGCTCGACGGCGGCATCCGCCGCGGCAGCGACGTCGTCAAGGCGCTCGCCCTCGGCGCCCGCGCCGTCATGATCGGCCGCGCGTACCTGTGGGGCCTGTCGGCCAACGGCCAGGCCGGTGTCGAGAACGTCCTCGACATCCTGCGCGGCGGCATCGATTCCGCGGTGCTGGGATTGGGCCACAAGTCGATTCACCACCTGAGCCCCGCCGACCTGGTGGTCCCCGAGGGCTTCCGCCGCGACCTGGGCGTCGGCTAGAAAACCGCGCACGTGCGCGGCAGTCTCACCGAGCAGTTCACCCTGGCCGGGCGTATCGCCCCGGCCAGGGTGCTGTTCGGTCCGCACGAGACCAACCTGGGGGACGGCCGCGCGCTGTCCGCGCGGCACGTCGCGTACTACGAACGTCGTGCTCGGGGCGGCGCCGGACTGATCGTCACCGAGACCGCGTCGGTGCACCCGAGCGATTGGCCGTACGAGCGCGCGCCGCTCGCTGCGGATTGCGGACCGGGTTGGCGCGCGGTGGTGGACGCGTGCCACCCGCACGGAACGCTTGTGCTCGCGGGACTCGGGCACACCGGGCTGCAGGGGTCGAGTGCGTGGTCGCAGGCCGCGCTGTGGGCGCCGTCGCGCTTCCCGGACCCGGTGTCGCGCGAGCTGCCGATGGAGATGGAGCGAGCCGAGATCGACTCGCTCGTCGACGGTTTCGCTGCCGCCGCCGGAGCCGCGGTGGCCGCCGACGTGGACGGCGTCGAACTCGATGCCGGTCCGTTCTCCCTGCTCCGACAGTTCCAATCGGGACTGACCAACCGTCGTGCCGACCCGTACGGTGCCGACCGACTGCGCCTCACCCGTGAGGTGATCGCGGCGGTGCGGGCCGAGCTCGGCGCCGACCGGATCCTGGCGCTGCGGCTCAGTTGCGACGAACTCGCGCCCTGGGCCGGTGTCACCCCGGACGAGGCCGCCGAACAGGTTCGTGCACTGGCCGATGCACTGGACCTGCTCGTCGTCGTGCGGGGTGGTCCGTACTCCACCGCCGCCTATCGACCGGACGGCCACTCCGTGCCCGGGTTCAACAGCGACCTGTGCCGCTCGATCCGCGCGGCCGCCGCCGGCCGAGTCCCGGTCGTGTTGCAGGGCAGCGTCGTCGAGGCGACACAGGCCCAGCGGGCACTCGACGATGGCGTCGCGGACCTCGTGGAGATGACGCGCGCGCAGATCGCGGATCCGGACCTGGTGACACGGGTACGTGACGGCGCCACGCCGCGGCCGTGCGTGCTGTGCAACCAGACCTGCCTGGTCCGGGATCCGCGGAACCCGGTGGTGACGTGTATCGGCAATCCGACGGCCGGATTCGAGACCGTCGATCCGGAACCGGTCGAGGTCGCCCGTCCCGTCCCGGCGCTGGTGGTGGGTGGTGGGCCTGCGGGTCTCGAGGCGTCTCGGTTGCTCGCGATGCGGGGGTTCCGGGTGACGTTGGTGGAGCGCACCACTCGGCTCGGTGGAATGCTCCGACCTGCCGCCGACGGGGTGGGGCGTGAGCGGTTGTCGGCGTTGGTCGACTGGCTCGAGGCGGAGTGTCGCCGACTCGGAGTGGAAATCCGGACCGGCACCGAGATCGGGCCGGACGGTGTGGAGGACGCGCGTCGTGGCGGCGCCGCTGTCGTCGTCGCGATCGGAAGCACGTCTCGCCCCGCGCCGTTCGCGCCGGAGGCAGGATTGCAGGTGATCTCCGCGGCCGACGTGCTGTCGGGGGCCGCGCTCGATGCGGGACCGGTCGTGGTGTTCGACCCCGTCGGCGGTCCGGTGGCGGTGTCGCTGGCGCTGCTGCTGGCCGCGCGGGGGCGCGATGTCGCGATCGCGACACAGGACCAGTTGATCGGATCGCGACTCGGCCCGACGGGTGATCTGGTGGGCGCGAACAAGCGATTGCAGGAAGCCGGTGTGACGTCGCATCTTGCGGTTCTCCCGGTGGCCGGGACATCCGGAGAAGTGTTGCTGCAGAACCGCTTCACGGGTGTCCGTGTCGGCGTACCGTGCTCGGTACTGGTGGACTGTTCACTTCCGCTGCCGAACGAGAAGTTGGCCGTGGGCGAGGGCGTGGCGAGGGTCGGCGACTGTGTCGCACCCCGAACCGTCCTCGAAGCCGTCCGCGAGGGAAGACTCGCGGCAATGTCCATGTCGCAGTACGAGGTAGTCACGGGATAGGAGATCACGGTGGGACAGTTCGACGGCAAGGTCGCCTTCATCACAGGCGCGGCTCGCGGTCAGGGCCGCACGCACGCGGTGCGGTTGGCGCGTGAGGGTGCATCGATCATCGCGGTGGACGTGTGCAAGTCCGTCACGGACGACAACACCTACGACGCGGCGACCTCGGAGGATCTCGCGGAGACCGTCCGGCTGGTGGAGGCCGAGGGCGCCAAGATCTTTGCCCGTGAGGCCGACGTCCGCGACAGCGCAGCGCTGAAGGCCGTCGTCGACGCGGGTGTGGAGCAGTTCGGCCGCCTCGACGTCGTCGTCGCCAACGCCGGCATCTGCAACTGGAACCGATTCTGGGAGATGTCGGACGAGCAGTGGGAGACACTGATCGACATCAACCTCACCGGCTCCTTCAAGACGCTCAAGGCGGCGGTGCCGGCGATGATCGAGGCCGGTAACGGTGGCTCCATCATCGTCGTCAGCTCGGTGGCCGGCATGAAGGCGCTTCCGGGTCAGGCGCACTACGCGGCGTCGAAGTTCGGCCTCGTCGGCCTGACGCAGGCCGCAGCGAAGGAACTGGGCGAGTACCGGATTCGGGTCAACTCGATCCACCCGTACGGCGTCAATACGCACATGGGCACCGATCAGGGCAGCCTCGTGATCCTGCAGCAGTACCCGCACTACGGGCCGAGTTTCGCGCCGATCCTCACCGAGAAGCCGATCGCCGATCCGGACGACATCTCGGATGCGGTGCTGTGGCTCGCGGGTGACGGCTCCAAGACCGTCACCGCCAGCCAGGTGGCCCTGGACCAGGGCAACACCAAGGTCTGACCAGTATCCGATGTTGTTCTCCCCACTTCGCCTGGGCTCGCACACGCTGGCCAATCGGGTCGTGTTCACCGCGCACCTGACGAACTATGCGTGCGGCGGCCTGCCCACCGAGCAGCACGCCGCGTACTACGCGGCCCGGGCCGCCGGCGGGGCGGGGATGATCATCACCGAGGAACAGTGCGTCCACCCTTCGGACTGGCCGTACGAGAAGGTGATTCACGGGTATCGCCCGGAGGTGGTCGAGGGCTATCGCAGGATCACCGACGCCGTGCACGGCCACGGCGCGGTGATCCTCGCTCAGCTCAACCACAACGGCGGCCAGGGCTCGGGCATGTATTCGCGCCGTCCGCTGTGGGCGCCGAGCCCGGTGCCGGATCCGCTGTTCCGGGAGGTGCCCAAGGCCCTCGAGTCCGACGAGATCGCCGAACTCGTCGCCGGCTACGCCACCGTGGCCGGGCACTGCCGAGACGGCGGATTCGACGGCGTCGAACTGCAGGGGTCGCAGTCCTCGCTGATCCGCGGATTCCTGGCGCGGCAGACGAATCTGCGGACCGACGGCTACGGCGGCGTGCTGGAGAGCCGTGCGCGGTTCCTGCTCGAGGTGATCGCGGCGGTCCGGGCGGCCATCGGTCCGGACCTGATTCTCGGCGTGCGCCTCTCGGGCGACGAGCAGGTGCCCGGCGGCATCGTGCTCGACGAGGCGGTGGCCGTGGCCCGACTGGTGGAGGCGACGGGCTCCGTCGACTACATCAACACGACGATGGGGGTGGCGACCGAGACGCTGCATCTGGTGGAGCCGTCCATGGCGACACCACGCGGCTATGCATTGCACATCTCCGAGGCGATCCGGCGCGGTGTCTCGCTCCCGGTGGTCGGGGTGGGGCGGCTCAAGGATCCCGCCGAGGCGGAGCGCGCGCTCGTGGATGGCCGCTGCGATCTGATCGGTGTGGTGCGCGGCCAGATCGCCGACCCGGAGTTCGTGGCGAAGGCCCGGCGGGGTGCCGCCGACGAGATCCGCACCTGTCTGTCGTGCAACCAGGAATGCGTCGGACGCATGGGGTTGGGGCGGTGGCTCGGATGCGTCGAGAATCCCCGTGCCGGCAGGGAATCGGTGCCGCTGCCGCAGCCCCACATGCCCGGACGTCGTGTCGTGGTGGTTGGCGGTGGCCCGGCCGGGTTGTCTGCCGCCGCGACCGCGGCCGAGCGTGGGCACAGCGTGACGCTGTACGAGCGGTCGGGCGTGCTGGGTGGGCAGATCCGGGTGGCGGCGTCGGCGGCCGGCCGCGGTGAACTCGGCGATCTGGTGCGGAACCTGGTCGGGGAGTGCGAGCGCCGGGGCGTGCTGATCGAGACAGGGGTCGACGTCGACGTGGATCTGCTCGACGGACTGGCTCCCGATGTCGTCGTCGTGGCGACGGGTGCGCGCCCGGTCCGGCCGTGGTGGGCAGGGGAGTGTGTACGCGTCGTCCATGCGCGGGACGTACTCGAGGGGCGGGCTGGTCCGTGCGGCCGTGTGCTCGTGGTGGACGAACTGGGTTTCCAGCAGGGGCCGTCGACTGCGGAGACGTTGGCGGCGCGTGGGTGCGCGGTGACGATTGCGGCGCCCGGCATGATTGTCGGTCAGGATCTCGGGGTCACCCTGGACATGGAGGGATGGCAGCGGCGGGCGCACCGCGCCGGTATCGAGCAGTGGACCGATGTCGGGGTCTCCGGTGTCGCCGAGGAATCGGGCAGGCTTCGGGTGGCAATGGAGTACCACCTGACCGGAGAGGCGCGCACGGGCGTGTTCGACTGGGTGGTCTGCGCGACCCATCAGGAACCCGACGACAGCCTGTGGAAGGTGCTGTCGCGCAGAGATTCGGTGCGATTCGAGGTGCGCCGCATCGGGGACGCCGTCGCACCACGGAGCTCGCACGCCGCAGTGCTCGAAGGGCATCGCGTGGCTGTGTCGTTGTAGAGCTCAACGCCTCTGCCGCGAGTGGTCCTGCCCGGTTGTGGGCGGGGATGGGTTTCTTGTCGGTAGTCGGTGGTGGTAGCGGCACAGGGTACGAGGTCGGGATGTTGTCGTCCGACGCGACGCCGACCTCGAACGGCAAGTGGCCGAATGTCTCTGGCGCGTCATGCGAGGTGACGTGCAATGCCGACCGCACGCCGTCGGCTGTGGGATGGTGTCCGAACGGGACGACGAACCGATCCGGGAGGGGTGCAGTGCGGGAATCGCAGCGCGGTGTTGTCGCACGGAGTGGCATCGTCGCTGTCCAGGTCGTCGTCGGTTCGATGCTCGGTGCCGCACTGTGGACCGGTCTTCAGCTCGCGGTGCCCGAAGTGTTCGGGCACTGGATGGTCAACGCCTTGCTGATCGGTCCAATTCTGGTCGGCGCGTTCGCTCTTCTCGTCTGGACGAAGGCGCAACCTCTCCGGGCGTTCGGTTTCGGCATGTTGCTCGGTGCCGTCGCCTACGGTGTGCCGTTCACATTCCTTGTCCTCGCCCGGCTGTAAGGCGCCGCTCCGGCCGTACGCATCGGCGTCGACCTGCTCGGCTCAGGCGCTGAGCAGACGCAGGACGATTGCGGCGACGGCGAGGAGTCCGAGGACGACGGATCCGCCGATGTTCTTGTCACCGGCGCGCAGGTGCATGGTGGTGGCGCCGACGAAGTAGAGCGTGACGCCGACGGCGGCGGCGACGCCGATCCACGGCACCCACAATCCGGCGACGAGTCCGATGGCGCCGAGTGTCTTCAGTGCGGCGAGTTTCGGGAACCAGGAGTCGCGCGCTCCCGCGTTGCGCATGCTCGTGACCACCTGTTCGTTTCGGGTGGCGGTCATGAACGCGGACGCGGCCAGCGCGAGGGTCAGCAGAACGGCGACGACAGCGTAGGCGATGAACATGTACGGCTCCCATGGATTGAGGTGACTTAATAGTTGGAAGGTATCAATGATTTCGGGACAAAAACAATGGGGGCCCTGATACGGTGGGAGGATGACGTCGACGCGCGCAGCGGCAGTTCCCACCGAACGCCTCGGCTTCCTCCTCGCCTTCCGCGGTGAACTGGTCGGAATCCGGCTGCGGAGCGCGCTGTCGGTCACCGGACTTCGGTCGCGTCAGGCAATGACGCTGTTGCACCTCGGTCACGGGGCGATCGGACAGCGTCAGCTCGCCGAGACGATGGGCGTCGACCCGAGTCAGTTGGTGGCGATCCTCAACGACCTCGAATCGGCGGGGCTCGCCGAGCGTCGACGCGATCCCGCGGACCGCCGCCGGCACATCGTCGAGATCACGCCCGAGGGTGCGCGTACTGTCGCCCGGATCGAGAAGGCCCTCGCCGCTGCCGAGGACGAGCTGTTCGCCGCGCTGTCGCAGAAGGAATCGGCCACGCTGCAGGCTCTTCTGGGGCGCATTCAGGTGGATGCGAACGGTGTCGAATGCGTCGAGGACTGATGGACGCCTCGACGAGCCTCGCCTCCACCCCGTGGCCGGACATCGCGCGAGACGCTCTCACCGTCGCGGTTCCGGTCGGGTCGTTCGAGCAGCACGGCCCGCATCTGCCGCTCGATACCGATACTCGGATCGCGTCGGCTGTGGTGGGGGCGCTGACCGGCGTGACCGCTGCGCCCGCGATCGAGTACGGCGCGAGTGGGGAGCACGAGGGTTTCCCCGGCACCGTCTCCATCGGCTCGGATGTGCTCGAGACGGTGCTCGTCGAGTACGGACGCTCGGTGTGCCGGTGGGCGCGGCGTGTCGTGTTCGTCAACGGGCACGGCGGCAACGGTCCGGCACTGGTGAAGGCCGTCGAGTTGCTGCGCTACGAGGGGCGCGACGTGGCCTGGCTGCCGTGTGCGGTCCCCGGCGCCGACGCGCATGCCGGACGAACCGAAACTTCCCTGCTGCTACATCTTTCACCCCGCGCCGTCGCGGTGGACCGAGCCGAGCCGGGGAACAGTGCGCCGATCGCCGAGCTGATGCCGCGGCTGCGGTCGGGCGGCATGCTCGCCGCGACGCCCAACGGCATTCTCGGCGACCCCACCGGAGCGTCCGCGGAGGAAGGCGAACGACTGTTCGTCGACCTCGTCCGCCGGGCCGACGCGGCGATCGCGGGCTGGGCTGTGCGCCCCGACGGGCGGCTCGTGTGACCGGTGTTGCGATTCGTCCGGGTTTTTTGCAGCAAGTTCTGCCCGTTGTCGGATCGAGCCTTACGATCGTCTGATGCAGCATGCTCGCCTCCCCGATGGGTTCGGGATCCGCATCGATCCCAAGGTGCGCGCCTACTCGGGTGGCAGGGTCCTGATCGGCGGCTCACCGATGCGCATGCTCAAGCTCGCGCCGGCCGCCGCCGCAATGATCGGCGACGGATATCTCGAGGTCGTCGACTCGCAGACCGCGGTGGTCGCCCGACACCTGCTGGACTCCGGTGTCGCGAACCCGCGCCCCATGACCACCCCGTCGCCCAGCGACGTCACCGTCGTGGTGCCGCTGCGGGACAATGTAGACGGCATCGCCCGACTCGTCCCGGCGCTGAAGGGTCTCAACGTCGTCGTCGTGGACGACGGCTCGCGGACCCCGCTCGAGTTGCCGGACCTCTCCGGGTGCACGGCGCACGTGACGCTGCTGCGGCACGAGACCTCGCGTGGTCCGGCCGCGGCACGAAATACCGGATTACGTTCCGCTGAAACGCCTTTCGTGGCATTTCTGGATTCGGATGTGCTTCCGAAGACGGGTTGGCTCGAACGGATGCTCGGTCATTTCAGTGATCCCGCGGTGGCGCTGGTCGCGCCGCGGATCGTCGCCCTCGAACCCGAGGGGTCGATGCTGGCCCGCTACGAGCACGCGCGGTCGTCGCTGGATCTCGGACGTAAGGAGGCTGCGGTCCGCTCCGGCAGCCCGGTGTCGTACGTACCCAGCGCCGCGATGCTGGTGCGCCGGGACGTCCTGGTCGAGCTGGGCGGGTTCGACGAGACGATGCACGTCGCCGAGGACGTCGACCTGTGCTGGCGGCTCCAGGAGGGCGGCTGGCGCCTGCGCTACGAGCCGGTCTCGCACGTCGCCCACGACCACCGGGTGGCGTTCGGGAAGTGGTTCACCCGCAAGCTGTTCTACGGGACCGGGGCGGCACCACTTGCGGCCCGGCACGAGGGCATGGTGCCGCCGGTTGCGATGTCGAAGTGGACGCTGTTCGCGGTCCTCGCGGCCGCGACGTGCACCCGGATCGGGCTGCTCGGCAGCATCGCCACCATGCTGGTGACGATGCTGCGGCTGCGCCGCACGTTCCGCGAGCTGGATCAGCCCACGCGTATCGCCGCGGTCCTCGCGGCGCGTGGTTTCGTCGGTGGCGCGTGGCAGCTCGCGTCCGCCATGTGCCGGCACTACTGGCCGGTGACACTGCTCGCGGTCCTGCTGTCCCGCCGGATCCGGCGACTGGCCTTGGTCGTGGCGATCACCGAGGGCGTCGTGGACTGGTCGACGCACCGCGAGCCCGGCGGGCTGGGCCCGGTGCGGTACACCGCGTTCAAACGTCTCGACGACGTCGCGTACGGCGCGGGGCTGTGGCAGGGGGCCGCCCGTGCCCGTGACCTGCGGGCGTTGACGCCGCGCATCGGCAGCTGACAGTGGACCGGGACGGCCCGGAGATCCAGGAGATCCCGGTGTCGGCGGACGTCGTCGTGATCGGCGGCGGTTCGTGCGGAAGCGTTGTCGCCGGACGTCTCAGCGAGGACCCGAACCGTCGGGTTCTGCTCGTCGAATCCGGTCCGGGCCATCGGATTCCCGCCGAGTTCCCGCCCGAACTCGTCGATGCGGGTGTGCTCCCGGTGGGGCCCGACAGTCGCTGGATCTGGCCGTACCCGGTGGAGCTCACGAGCAGCCGCGCCGGCTGGATTGCCAGAGGCCGAGTGCTCGGCGGTTCGGGTGCGGTCAACGGCGGGTACTTCGTGCGGGCGCAGGTGGAGGACTTTGCGCACTGGCCGGCGTCGTGGTCCTACGACCACGTGCTGCCGTACTTCAAGGCGCTCGAGTCCGACGCCGACTTCGACGGTCCGTGGCACGGTTCGACGGGCCCCATCCCGGTGCGGCGCGAACCCGCCGACCGTTGGCATCCGGTGAGCGCGGCGTTCGCCGACGTCGCCCACGCCGCGGGGCATCCCGACGACCCCGACAAGAACGCGCCCGGGTCGCACGGCATCGGCCCGGTGCCGTTGAACATCCGTGACGGTGTCCGGGTGGGTCCCGCGTCGGCCTACCTGTTGCCCAACCTGGGCCGGCCGAATCTCACCGTCCGGTCCGACACGACCGTGACCCGGGTGCTGTTCTCCGGTACGCGGGTGGTGGGACTCGAGGTCGCCACCGACGGGCGCCTGGGGACGATCCGGGCGTCGACGGTGGTCCTCACCGCCGGCGCCGTCGCGACCCCGCACCTGTTGATGCTGTCCGGGATCGGCGACGCTGAACATCTGACGGCGCTGGGCATCCCGGTGGTCGCGGACCTGCCGGCGGTCGGCTCGGAGTTCAGCGACCATCCCGAGGTGGTGCTGCCGTACCGCTACCGACGCCCGGTCGCTCGGACCACGCGGACCCCGGTGCTGCAGGTGACGCTCAATGCCGAGGACATCGAAATGCGTCCCTACACAGCCGCATTCGGTGATCTGATACCCGGATCGGGAATCGGCAAGCCGTGTCTGGGTGTGGTGCTGATGAAGCCCCGCAGTCGCGGCGAGATCCGTCTGGTGTCCGCCGATCCCGGGGATGCACCGACGGTGTCGTACCGGTACCTGGAGTCGGCCGGGGACCGGGAGGCGCTGCGCTCGGGGGTGGCACACGCCGCCGACCTCATGCACTCCGGGCCGATGAGCCGGTTGCTCGAGCCCGAGCGCATCGAGACGTCCGACGACTGGCTTTCCGACCATCTCGGGACGTCGCTGCATCTGTCGGGGAGTTGCCGGATGGGCGCCGACGAGGAGGCGTCGGTAGTGGACGAACGGTGCCGTGTCCACGGAATCGACGGCCTGTACGTGGTCGACACGTCGATCCTGCCGTCGGTGCCGAGTCGTGGACCGCACGCCACCGCCGTCATGGTCGCGGAGCGTGCCAGCACCTTCGTGTGAGCGGCATTACAGTGGCTGTCGGGGGCGTCGGGGATTGATGGAGGGCGTCGATGGCAGGTCAGGAGTTCGGTTCGCGCAATCCGTGGATTGCGGTGCGTCCCGGCGACGACCTCGCGGTGCTCGCCGAGCGGACGTCGTCGGCGCATCAACTGTTCGTGGAGTCGGAGCGCGACGGCACCGCGACCGACGCCGTCCGGTCGGTCGTCCGCGAGTCGTGGCTGCGTAGCCGGGGGAGCGGGGTGAGCCCGGACGTCGTCGACGACGCGGGGGCACTCGACGGGGCCGCGCTCGAGCAGTACCGCGCCGCTCATGCGCTGTCCGCAATCCGCCCGGTGGTACGACAATTGCTGGTCGAGGACGCTGCGGACACCGGTCTGCTCGTGGCGATCAGTGACGCTCACGGCCGTTTGTTGTGGGTCGAGGGGGATTCGGCGGCGAAGGACCGCGCGCTGCGCATGAACTTCGTCGAGGGCGCGGACTGGAGCGAGGATCGGGTGGGGACCAACGCTCCCGGCACCGCGCTCGCGCTCGACCACGGCGTCCAGATCTTCGCGGCCGAACACTTCAACCGTGCTGTCCACGAGTGGAGTTGTTCGGCGGCCCCGATCCACGACCCGACGACGGGACGGACGATCGGCGCGCTCGACATCACCGGCGGACCCCGGGTGGCGGTGCCCGAGGCGCTCGCTCTCGTCCGTGCCACGGTGGCGGCGGCGGAGGCGGAGCTGCGGTTGCAGGCCCTGTCGGCGCCCCGACCGCCGGCGACGTCGGCGCCCCGCCTCGAGGTGCTGGTGTCGGGGCATCCGGGGTTGATCGTGAACGGTGAGCGGCACGAGCTGTCGCGCCGGCACGCCGAGATCCTGCTGTTGCTCGCCGAATACCCCGAGGGTCTCGCCGCCGATGAACTCGCCGTGCTGCTCGACGAGGACGAACTGGACGCGGTGACCGTCCGGGCCGAGATGTCACGGCTACGTAAGGTTTTCGGTGCCGATCGATTGGGTTCGCGACCGTACCGACTGCTCGGGCCGCTCGAGTCCGACGTCGGGGACGTGCGGTCGCTGCTCGACCGCGGCGACCTCGTGTCGGCACTGCGCCTGTACGACGGCCCGGTGTTGCCGGGCTCGGACGCGCCCGGCATCGAGGACGTTCGGGAGGAGCTGCGCATGCGGGTGCAGGCGACGGTCCTGCGTGGCGGCGATGCGCGTCTGCTCGCGTCGTGGACCAGTTCGGTCCACGGCCGTCACGATCGCGACGCCTGGGTGGCCTACCTGTCGACCCTCGACCGTGACTCGCCGCTGCACGCGCAGGTGGAGGCTCACCTGCGCGTGCTCGACCGACGGTTCGGTGCGGGCTACTAGCCCTGTGCCGCTACGGATTCCGACGCTGCGACGGCGGTGGCCCAGCGGTAGTCGGCCTTGCCGGCGGGGGTGCGCTTGACCTCGTCGACGGTCACCACGGCGCGCGGGACCTTGTAGCCGGCGAGCGTCTTGCGGCAGTGCTCCTGGACGCCGTCGAGCGTCAGTTCCGCCGCATCGGGGTAGACCGCGATCACGGCCGCGACCCGCTGGCCCATCCGCTCGTCGGGGACCGGCACGACGAGGGCGTCGGAGATCGCCGGGTGCGCGTGGAGGGCGGCCTCGACCTCCTCCGCGAAGACCTTCTCGCCGCCGGTGTTGATGCACTGCGAGCCGCGTCCGAGGAAGACGATGGTGCCATCGGCCTCGATCGTGCCCATGTCGCCGAGCACCGAGATGCGGGTGCCGTCCGCGCGGGTGGGGAAGGTACGGGCGGTCTTCTCCTCGTCCTTGTAGTAGCCGAGGGGGACGTTGCCGATACGGGCGATGTACCCGACCTGGTCCGATCCGGCGGGGATCTGTTCGAGTCGTTCGTCGACCAGGATCATGTTGGGCGACGGCGGCATCCGCAGGCTGCCGTTCTCGTCGATCGTGAACGCGCCGTCGTTGCCGGACTCGGAGGCGCCGAAGTTGTCGCGCAGCAACAGTTCCGGCTTCACGGCGAGCATCCGCTCACGCACGCTCAGCGACCAGATGGCGCCGCCCGAGGTGATGGAGAACAGCGAACTGAAGTCGACCTCGCCCTTGCGGCGCTCCATCTCGTCCACCAGCGGCAGTCCCATGCCGTCGCCGACGATGAGGATCACCTGCAGCGACTCCTTCTCGATCGCCTCGACGACCTTGCGCGGGACGAAGTCGCGCATCAGGACCACCCGTGCGCCGAGGGTGAAGAACGTGAACAGGGAGTACAGCGCGGCCCCGTGCATCAGGGGCGCGGCGATCAGGAACGAGAGGTCGGGGAACTCCTTCGCGGCAGCGGCGACCTCGGCGAGATCCTTCCGCGCGTCCTCGCCGTAGGGGTTGCCGCCGGAGAGGGGCTTGCGGAAGAAGTCGTCGTGACGCCAGATGACGCCCTTCGGGTATCCGGTGGTTCCCCCCGTGTAGAGGACGTACAGGTCGTCGCCGCTGCGCGGCGCGAACTCTGCGGTGGCCGGGAGGTCGTGTGCGCCGCTGAAGGGCACCACCGAGACGGAGCGCGCCTCGGCTGCCGTCCGCAGTTCGTCGGTGGTGTCGCCGACGACGATCACGGTCCGCACGAGCGGGCAGCTGTCGAGCAGCCCGGCGAGGGTGCGCTGGTGCTCGGGGAGTTCGACCACGACCGCGACCGAGTCCGAGTTGGTGAAGATGTACTCGAGCTCGGCGGGCGTGTAGCGGTAGTTGACGTTGATCGGGACCGCACGAATCTTGATCAGTCCCAGGACCGACGTGACGTGCTCGACGCTGTTCTTCAGGAACAGGGACACGTGCTGCCCGGGCGCGATGCCGGCCCGTGCGAGCAGTTGCGCCGTCTTGTTCGCCTCGCCGTTCAGCTCCGCGTATGTGAAGTTCTCGCCCTCGTACGTCAGGGCGGTCCGGTCGGGCACGGCCGCCGCGACGGTCTCGAAGACATCGGCCAGGTTGAACTGCATCAGCATTCCTTCCGGAGCAACGACACGATCGGTGGAACACGTTCCACCTCTGACCTGCACCCTAGCCAGTCGAATGCCAGTTTCGTGACGATTTCGGGCATCGATCGATCCGGACGTACGGAACGGTTCGGGCGGATCCCGGCCGCGCCGCCGCGCAGTTGTGACCTCGGATCCAACGTAGTTGCAACGTTGACGTGCCTAGTGTCCTGTGTCACACCCCGTGTGGGGCTGTGACAGCACAGACAGGAGTCTTCGATGAGCGTGTATGCCCGTCCCGGTTCGGCCGATGCTCTGATGTCCTTCGAGTCGCGGTACGACAACTGGATCGGTGGCGAGTGGGTGGCGCCGGTCAAGGGTCAGTACTTCGAGAACACGACGCCGGTCACCGGACAGCCGTTCTGTGAGGTCGCCCGGTCCACGGCCGAGGACATCGAACTCGCACTCGACGCGGCCCATGCCGCGGCTCCGGCATGGGGGAAGACCTCGGTCGCCGAACGTGCCGTGATCCTGAACAAGATCGCCGATCGGATGGAGGAGAACCTCGAGAAGATCGCGCTCGCCGAGTCGTGGGACAACGGCAAGCCGATCCGCGAGACCCTCAACGCCGACATTCCGCTCGCCATCGATCACTTCCGCTACTTCGCGGGCGCGATTCGCGCGCAGGAGGGCTCGCTCTCGGAGATCAACTCCGACACCGTCGCCTATCACTTCCACGAGCCGCTGGGTGTGGTCGGACAGATCATCCCGTGGAACTTCCCGATCCTGATGGCGACGTGGAAGCTCGCACCGGCCCTCGCCGCCGGTAACGCCATCGTGCTCAAGCCGGCCGAGCAGACGCCCGCGTCGATCCTGTACCTGTTCTCGCTGATCGGTGACCTGCTCCCCGCGGGAGTGGTCAACGTCGTCAACGGCTTCGGCGTCGAGGCCGGCAAGCCGCTCGCGTCGAGTCCGCGGATCCGGAAGATCGCCTTCACCGGCGAGACCACGACGGGCCGACTGATCATGCAGTACGCGTCGCAGAACCTGATCCCGGTCACCCTCGAACTCGGCGGCAAGAGCCCGAACATCTTCTTCTCCGACGTGCTCGCCGCCAACGACGACTACCAGGACAAGGCGCTCGAGGGCTTCACGATGTTCGCTCTCAACCAGGGTGAGGTGTGCACGTGTCCGTCGCGCGCGCTCATCCAGAAGGACATCTACGACGAGTTCCTGTCGCTGGCCGCGGTCCGCACCAAGGCGGTGCGCCAGGGCGACCCGCTCGACACCGAGACCATGATCGGTGCGCAGGCCTCCAACGACCAGTTCGAGAAGATCCTCTCGTACATCGAGATCGGCAAGAACGAAGGCGCGAAGCTGATCACCGGTGGCGAACGCGCCGACCTGGGCGGTGACCTGTCCGGCGGCTACTACATCCAGCCGACGGTCTTCACCGGGCACAACAAGATGCGGATCTTCCAGGAGGAGATCTTCGGCCCGGTCCTGTCGGTGACGTCGTTCACCGACTACGACGACGCGATCTCGATCGCGAACGACACCCTCTACGGTCTCGGTGCCGGCGTGTGGTCGCGTGACGGCGGCGTCGCGTACCGGGCGGGACGCGACATCCAGGCCGGGCGGGTGTGGACCAACACGTACCACCAGTACCCGGCGCACGCGGCGTTCGGCGGCTACAAGCAGTCCGGCATCGGCCGCGAGAACCACCACATGATGCTCGACCACTACCAGCAGACCAAGAACCTGCTCGTCAGCTACGCGCCCAAGGCGCAGGGCTTCTTCTGATCCGACAGCACAGTGCGCGGCGCCCGCGGGTGAGCTCACGGCGGGCGCCGTGCTCCACACCACCCGGAGGTTCTCATGACCGAGACGATGAAGGCCGCGGTCGTTCGCGAGTTCGGCAAGCCCCTGTCCATCGAGGAGGTGCCGATCCCGAGGCCGGGCCGCGACCAGGCGCTCGTGAAGGTTCGCTCGAGCGGTGTCTGTCACACGGATCTACATGCAGCCAGAGGGGATTGGCCGGTGAAGCCGTCGCCGCCGTTCATTCCGGGCCACGAGGGCTACGGCGAGGTGGTGGCCGTGGGGGAGGGAGTCACCGAACTCGCGGTCGGTGATCTCGTCGGCAATGCGTGGCTGTGGTCGGCGTGCCTGGAGTGCCGGTACTGCCGCACGGGCTGGGAGACGCTGTGCGAGAAGCAGATCAACGGTGGCTACAGCATCGACGGTTCGTTCGCGGAGTACATGCTCGTCGACTCGCGCTTCGCGGCGCGGGTGCCGGCAGGTGCCGACCCCATCGAGGTCGCACCCGTCCTGTGCGCGGGTATCACCGTCTACAAGGGCCTCAAGGTCAGCAATCTCATTCCGGGCCAGTGGGTGACGATCTCCGGAATCGGCGGACTCGGGCACGTCGCGGTGCAGTACGCCGTCGCGATGGGTCTGCGAGTGGCGGCGGTCGACGTCGCCGATTCCAAACTTGCCCTCGCGGCACGCTACGGCGCCGAGGTGCTCGTCAACGCGTACGAGGACGACCCGATCGAGAAGATCCAGAAGGTCACCGGTGGCACCGACGCCGTCCTGGTGACGGCGGTCAACCCGGCCGCGTTCGGTCAGGCGATCGGCATGGCCCGTCGCGGCGGCACCATCACCTTCATGGGCCTGCCGCCGGGCGACTTCCCGGCGCCGATCTTCGACACCGTCCTGAAGGGCCTGACCCTGCGCGGGTCGATCGTCGGCACCCGCCAGGACATGGTGGAGGCGCTCGACTTCTATGCGCGGGGCACGATCCACCCCACCGTCCACACCCGCCGGCTCGAGGACATCAACGACATCTTCGACGAACTCGATCGTGGGATGGTCGACGGCCGCATCGTCCTGGACTTCGCGTGAACACCGTGCCTCCCCGGGTGGTCGTGACGGCGGCCGCGGCCGCCTTGCTGCGGCATCTCGCCGACGTCCACGGTCCGCTGATGCTGCACCAGTCCGGGGGGTGCTGCGACGGATCGGCGCCGATGTGTTTCCCGTCGGGTGAGTTCGTCGTCGGTGACCGGGACGTGCTGCTCGGCGTCCTCGATCTGGAACTCGGGGTGGGCGAGACCGGGACGACCGAACCGCAGGACGACGCCGCGGTCCCGGTGTGGATCTCGGGACCGCAGTTCGATGCGTGGAAGCACACCCAACTGGTCCTGGACGTGGTGCCGGGGCGCGGTTCCGGGTTCAGTCTCGAGGCGCCCGAGGGCGTGCGGCTGCTGAGCCGGGGCCGGGTGTTCGACGGCGGCGAACTCGCCGCGCTGGCGGGCGCGACCCCGGTGCGCGGTGCAGACTGGGAGCAAGGCGTGCGCCCTGGGCCGGCATCGCACCCACTCGTCGTGGGTGAGGCGGCCGACGCATGCCCCACACCCACCCGTCAGGCGTGACTCGGTGGCGCAGGTACTCGCGGTGACGGCCGGGGAGGTACGCGAATGACATTCCACCGCAAGCGCATCGCCGGTGTGACGTACACCTTCGAAGGCTTGGTCGACCTCATGGCGAAGGCGACCCCGCTGCGTTCGGGTGACGAGCTGGCCGGGTGCGCAGCCGAATCCGACGCCGAACGTGCGGCGGCGCAGTGGCTTCTCGCCGACCTGCCGCTCGCGACGTTCCTGAACGACCTGGTGGTGCCGTACGAGGACGACGAGGTGACCCGCCTCATCGTGGACTCCCACGACCGCGTCGCGTTCGGTGCGGTCTCGCACCTGACGGTCGGCGGGTTCCGCGACTGGTTGCTGGCGACGACCGCGACACCCGATGCGGCCGCGACCCTCGCCGCCGTCTCGCGGGGCCTGACCCCGGAGATGGTGGCCGCGGTCAGCAAGATCATGCGCAACCAGGACCTGATCGCGGTGGCGCGTGCGATCACGGTGACGTCCGGCTTCCGGACCACGATCGGGCATCCGGGCACTCTCGCGACGCGTCTGCAGCCCAACCACCCCACCGACGACCCGCGTGGTATCGCGGCCGCGATGCTCGACGGGCTGCTGATGGGCTGCGGTGACGCGGTGATCGGCGTCAATCCGGCGACCGATTCGCCGCACGCGACGTCCGACCTCCTGCACCTGCTCGACGAGATCCGTCGGCGCTACGACATCCCGGTGCAGTCCTGCGTGCTCTCGCACGTCACGACCACGCTCGACCTCGTGAACACGGGTGCGCCCGTCGACCTCGTCTTCCAGTCGGTGGCGGGAACCGAGGGCGCCAATTCCGGTTTCGGCGTGAACATCTCGCTGCTGCGCGAGGCCGACGAAGCGGGGCGGTCCCTGCGCCGCGGCACCGTCGGCGACAACGTGATGTACCTCGAGACCGGGCAGGGCTCGGCGTTGTCGGCAGGCACCCACATCGGGACCGGTGGCCGACCCGTCGACCAGCAGACGCTCGAGGCCCGCGCCTACGCCGTGGCGCGGGACCTCGAACCGTTGCTGGTCAACACCGTCGTCGGTTTCATCGGGCCGGAGTACCTGTACGACGGCAGACAGATCGTGCGGGCCGGACTCGAGGACCACTTCTGCGGCAAACTGCTGGGTCTGCCGATGGGTGTCGACGTCTGCTACACCAACCATGCCGAAGCCGATCAGGACGACATGGACAACCTCCTCACCCTGCTCGGCGCCGCCGGAACGGCCTTCGTCATCACCGTTCCCGGTGCCGACGACGTCATGCTCGGGTACCAGAGCCTGTCGTTCCACGACGCGCTGTACGTCCGGCGCGTGCTGGGGCTGCGCCCGGCGCCCGAGTTCGAGGCGTGGCTGCAACGTCTGGGGATGGCGGACGCGGACGGCCGGATCCTGCCCGTCGACGTCGAATCGTCGCCGCTGCGGGAACTGGCGACGGGCCGATGAACGACTTCTGGGACGAACTGCGGCGCAGCACGCAGGCACGGATCGGCCTCGGCCGCGCCGGCGATGCGCTGCCCACCGAGCGGGTACTCGAGTTCCGGGTCGCGCACGCCGCCGCGCGCGCCGCGGTGCACGAACCGCTCGACGTCGACGCCTTCGCCGCGGCTGTCGCGGGAGTCGGGCTCGGCACACCGGCCGTCGTGCGCAGTCTGGTGCACGACCGCGCCGAGTACCTGCGTCGCCCCGACCTGGGGCGGGTGCCGGAGACGCTCGATCCGGTGGCCCGGGCCGACGCGGACATCGGCATCGTCCTCGCCGACGGGCTGTCCCCGCGCGCGCTCACCGACCACGGTGTGCCGCTGCTGGGGGCACTCGCCGAGGCGTTGTCCGACCGGTACCGCATCGCACCGCCCGTCGTCGCGACCGGCGCGCGGGTGGCACTCGGCGACCACATCGGGGCTGCGCTGGGAGTGCGCACGGTCATCGTCGTGATCGGCGAGCGTCCCGGGTTGTCCGTGGCCGACAGCCTCGGGATCTATCCCACCCACCGGCCCGGGCCCGGCCGCTCCGACGCCGATCGCAACTGTGTGTCCAACATCCACCCACCCGACGGCCTCGGCTACCGGGACGCCGCGCGGGTGGTGTCAGCGCTGGTCGACGGCGCGCACCGGCTGGGACGTTCGGGGGTCGCGCTCAAGGACACCTCGCGCGCGGACCCGCTGGCGTCCCCGCCCACCATCCGCGAGTTGTAGGTTTCCTGTCGGACCTATCGCACACACGAGGAGAACACGATGGCCTTCGCTGGCAACGTCGACGAACTGGCACTGCTGCAGACGATCCGGTTGAAGGGCCGGGTGACCGCCGACGTTCTGGCCGCACAGCTCGGCGTCGCTGCCGCGTCCGCGGAGGCGGCGCGTGACGCGCTGTTCGCGCAGGGCAAGGCGGAGGAGACCGGCGACGGTGCGTTCGCACTGACCGACGCCGGCGTCGCCGAACTCGGAGACCAGCTCGACGCCGAGCGCGTGTCGATCGACGAGGACTCGATCGCCGAGATCCACGAGCGCTTCCTCGAACTCGACGCCCCTCTCCGCGAACTCGTCGGCGCCGGTGACTCCGACCTCGATGCGCTCGCGGCGCTCGACAAGAAGGCGCAGGACGTGTTCGACGACGTCTCCGCGTTCGTGCCACGCCTGTCGCGCTACCAGGACCTGTTCGCCGAGGCCCTGCAGAAGGCGAAAGCCGGCGAGACGGAGTGGGTCGCAGCTCCCGACGTCGCGTCCTACGCCACGGTGTGGGGCGAGATCGCGCGGGAACTGCGCGGCGCGTGCGGCCTCGACGAGGACCCGGCCGTCGCCTGACGGCCCGCCACGGCGACACACGAACCCGCCCGGGCCTCGCCCGGGCGGGTTTATCGTCGGTGGGTGGTCGTCCACTACCCACGGGGTCTGCTCGTCGTCGCGGTATTCCTCTCCGGCATGGCCGGATTCGTGGACGCGTTGGGGTTCATCACCCTCGGCGGCTTCTTCGTGTCCTTCATGAGCGGCAACTCCACCAAGCTGTCGGTCTCGGCGTCGGACGGTCTGATGACAACGGCGCTCACCGGCGCCGGGATCGTCGCGCTGTTCGTGGTCGGTGTGATGATCGGGTCGGCGACGGGCCGTCGTGCGGGCATCCGTCACCGGCCCGCCGTGCTGTCCCTTGTGACCGCACTGCTGCTCGCGGCCGCGACGGCCCACTTCATCGGCTGGACCCCGATCGCGATCTCCTTCATGGTGGTAGCGATGGGCGCGGAGAACACCACGTTCGAGCGTGAGGGTGAGGTGAGCATCAGCCTCACCTACATGACCGGCACCCTGGTGAAGATGGGGCAGCGGCTGGTCACCGCGCTCTCGGGCGGTGAGCGGTGGGGATGGGTGCGGCACTTTCTGCTGTGGGCGGCGATGATCGTCGGCGCCTTCCTGGGGGCGACCGCTCACCGATTCGTCGGACTGGATGCGCTGTGGTTCGCGGTCCTGTGGGGTGCGGCCTTGACCGTGGCGATCTCTCGGATGCCGCCACGGACGAAGCACGGTTGAGTGACGGGCGTCACCCCTACCCCCTTTTCGGGGGTGGTCGGTCAGTGACGCGGATCACTACCTTTCCTCGCAGTCGCTGACGCCGATCGGGGCGTCGCGCACGACTCGAGAAGAGGGATCCATGACGACTGTGTCGCCATCGGTCGGCTCGACGCTCGCCACACCTCCGCGCACCGGCGTGGGCAGGGTCGCGATCGCGAGTTGCATCGGAACGACGATCGAGTTCTACGACTTCTTCATCTACGGAACCGCTGCCGCACTGGTCTTTCCGACGGTGTTCTTCCCGGCGCTCGGTTCCACCGCCGGCACGGTCGCGTCGTTCGCGACCTTCGCGGTGGCGTTCATCGCCCGACCCGTGGGCGCAATGCTGTTCGGGCACTACGGCGACCGGATCGGGCGCAAGAAGACGCTCGTCTCGACGCTGTTGCTGATGGGTATCTCGACGCTTCTCATCGGCCTGCTACCGGGGGCCGAGACGATCGGTGTCGCGGCGCCGATCATTCTGGTGCTGCTCCGCTTCGGCCAGGGATTCGCGGTCGGCGGCGAGTGGGCGGGCGCGACCCTGCTCACCGCCGAGTACGCGCCGCCGGACAAGCGCGGCCTGTACGCGATGTTCCCGCAGCTGGGCCCGGCCATCGCCTTCGTGCTGTCGAGCAGCACCTTCCTCATCACCGGCGCCGTTCTCGGTGACGCGAACGAGGCGTTCCTCACGTGGGGTTGGCGGGTGCCGTTCGTGTTCTCCATCGTGCTGGTCGGCATCGGGCTGTACATGCGCCTGGCCATCGAGGAGACCCCGGTGTTCCGGGCCAACCAGGAGAACGACGCGGCCGCCGACGGTCCCCGGACGCTTCCGTTCCTCGACGCATGGCGGCATCAGACCAAGGAGATCCTGCTCTCCGCGGGCGCGCTCGCGACCCTGTTCGCGTTCTTCTACATGGGCACCGCGTTCCTCACCAGTTACGGAACCAAGACCCTCGGCTTCAGCCGGCCGTTCGTGCTCGTGGTCGGCATCGTCGCGGCCGTCGTGTTCGGTGCGGCCATCGTCGTCTCGGCGCTGTACTCGGACCGGATCGGCCGCCGCCGGGTCATCATGTTGTCCTGCGTGCTCGCGGTGGTCTGGGCGCTGGTCCTGTTCCCGATCCTCGACACGGGGTCGTCGGCTGCTTTCGTGATCGGGATGTGCGTGACACTCGCGATCTTCGGGATGGCCTACGGACCGTGCGGTGCGCTCCTGCCGGAGATGTTCCACACCCGCTACCGCTACACCGGAGCCGGACTCGGCTACAACCTGGCCGGCGTGCTCGGTGGCGCGATCCCGCCGCTGATCGCGGCGCCGCTCGCCTCGGCCTTCGGCAGCTTCGCGATCGGCCTGATGCTCGCGGTGCTCGGCATCGTCAGCTTCGTGTGCACCAAGGCCCTGGTCGAGACGAAGGACCGCGCACTCTGAACGCCTGACAGTCGGGGGTGTTCGAACTCTGAACAGTTGTCGACACCCCCGACCGTCGACTATGTCCTACATCACACTCGAGCGAGTACGTTGGGGGAGCCTGCACCGCCGGGCTTTCCCGTGGGTGCCGGAAGGCGTCCGGAGAGGAAACGCGATGACCACAACTTCGCTGTCAGGGTCCCTGCCGAGCTACGCCTCGGGGACGTGGGACGCCCCCATGCTGGGCGACACCATCGGTGACAACTTCGACCGCACGGTTGCGGCGCACGGTGACCGCGACGCGCTGGTCGACCGTGGTTCGGGGCGCCGCTGGACCTACAGCGAACTGGCGGCCGACGTGGACGCGGTCGCGTCGGGTCTGCTCGGGATCGGAGTCGTGAAGGGCGACAGGGTCGGTATCTGGGCGCCCAACTGCGCGGAGTGGACCCTGGTGCAGTACGCGACCGCGAAGATCGGTGCGATCCTGGTCAACATCAACCCCGCGTACCGCTCCCACGAACTGCGGTACGTGCTGAACCAGGCCGGGATCCGCGCGCTGATCGCGGCGCCGTCGTTCAAGACGTCCGACTACGCGGCGATGATCGAGCAGGTCCGGCCCGAGTGTGCGGCACTCGAGTACGTGCTGCTGCTGGGATCGCCGCGGTGGGAGTCGCTGGTGGCCGACGGGAGGGCCGCACTCGCCGAGAGTCCCGAGACGCTCGCGCGGGCCCAGGCCGCGCTGTCCGCCGACGAGCCCATCAACATCCAGTACACCTCCGGGACAACGGGATTCCCGAAGGGTGCGACGCTCAGCCACCACAACATTCTCAACAACGGATACTTCGTCGGCGAGCTGTGCGGCTACACCGAGCAGGACCGGGTGTGCATCCCGGTGCCGTTCTACCACTGCTTCGGCATGGTGATGGGCAACCTTGCGTGCACCAGCCACGGCGCCGCGATGGTGATTCCCGGTCCGGCGTTCGAGCCCGGCGCGACGCTGGCGGCGGTGCAGGCCGAGCGGTGCACCTCCCTGTACGGCGTGCCGACGATGTTCATCGCCGAACTGGCCGACCCGGACTTCGAGACCTACGACCTGTCGAGCCTGCGCACCGGGATCATGGCGGGCTCGCCGTGCCCGGTCGAGGTGATGAAGCAGGTCATCGAACGAATGGGCATGAGCGAGGTGTCGATCTGCTACGGCATGACGGAGACGTCTCCGGTGTCGCTGCAGACCCGCCGCGACGACAGCATCGACCAGCGGGTTTCCACCGTCGGGCGGGTCGGCCCGCACCTCGAGGTCAAGATCGTCGACCCGGCGACGGGGCTGACGGTGCCGCACGGTGAACCGGGTGAACTGTGTACCCGCGGCTACTCGGTGATGCTGGGCTACTGGAACAACCCGGAGAAGACGGCAGAGGCGATCGATGCGGCGCGGTGGATGCACACCGGCGACATCGGGGTGATGGACGCGGACGGCTACGTCGCGATCACCGGCCGGATCAAGGACATGGTGATCCGCGGCGGCGAGAACGTCTACCCGCGCGAGATCGAGGAGTTCCTCTACACCCACCCCGACATCCTCGACGCCCAGGTGATCGGGGTACCCGACCCGAAGTACGGCGAGGAACTGATGGTGTGGATCCGCCTGCGTGAGGGTGCGCACCCGCTCGACGCGGAGAAGGTGCGGGCGTTCTGCACCGGACGCCTCGCCCATTACAAGATCCCGCGGTACGTCCACCTCGTCGACGAGTTCCCGATGACGGTCACCGGGAAGATCCGCAAGGTCGAGATGCGGGAGATGTCGCTCGAACTGATCGATCACGTCTGATCGGAGGATCCAGTAGTGGTGCACGGTTTACGGCCGGAAATCGAATTGTCCTGGAAGCGTTCGAAGCTCAGCGGGATCGACCCCGCCCGGGTGCCCGAGCCGACGCTACTCGACCCGTCGGACTCGGCCGGCCGGTTGCTCCGGGCGGCCCGCCCGGTGCTCGACGATCTGCGGGTGCAACTGTCCGGCACCGGGTGCGGAATCCTCCTGGTGGACCGGGACTGTCGCGTCGTCTCACGGGTGTTCGACTCCGATGCGATGAAGGCTGCGATGGAGGGTGTCGGGGTGCTACCCGGTGTCGCACTCTCCGAGGAGACGTACGGCACGAACGCGCTCGGAACCCCGCTCGAGGTGCGGCAGGGCATCGTCGTCCACCGAGACGAGCACTTCCTCGAGTCGTTCCGTCAGTTCAGCTGCTACGGTCACCCGATCGTGCACCCGGTCACCCGCCGGATCGAGGGCATCCTCGACATCACCGCGACGGGGACGACGGCGAATCCGCTGTTCGTGCCCTTCCTGGCCCGCGCGGTCGGGGACATCGAGGCCCGATTGCTCGAGGGGGCGCGCGAGTCGGACCGCCGCGTGGTGGACGCGTTCCAGCGCGCGGCCCGGCAACGTGGACTCGCGGTCGCCGCGATGGGGCAGGACATCATGCTCACCAACAAGGCCGCGGTCGAGATGCTCGCACCGAGCGATCACGCCGCGCTGCGGGCGCTCGCCGCGGACGTCCCGACGGGGGAGACCCGGACACTGGACTTCGCGCTGTCGACCGGCGGGAGCACCGGCCTGCGGATCGACCGCGTCGCCGGCGCCGACAGCGGGGCGCTGTTCCTGCTCGACGTCGGCGACCCGAGGGCGCCGGTACGGCGTACCTCGACCGCGCAGGACGCGACGTCGCGGCTGCGGCGCAAGTTGCGTGAGCTACGGGCCGGCGCCGGATCGCTCGCCGTCGTCGGCGAGCCCGGCAGCGGTCGGACATGGGCGGCGCGGCAGTTCGCCGACGGCGCCGTCGACGCGCTCGCGGTGGTCGATGCCGCGCACATCGTCGGGCAGGGGGAGCACGAATGGTCCGCCGGACTGCTCGCGGTGGTCGCGCGCGGGCCCGGGTGCGTGCTGATCGAGCACGTGCATCTGGCACCCGAGCCGGTGCTGGCGCTCGTCGCTTCCCTCGTCGCGAACTCCGGGGGTCCCCGGATCGTGCTCACGAGCGATCCGGTCGACAGCGTGCGGCCGTCCGTGCGGGATCTGCTCGCGCGCTGTGGGAACCAGGTGAGTGTCCCCGCTCTCCGTCAGCGGATCCGGGAACTCGACAGCCTGGTTGCGCCTCTCGTGAGCGAGCTCGGGCGCGCGGATCTGCGGCTCGGGCCGAGTGCGCTCGCCGCTCTGTCCGAGCACGCGTGGCCGGGCAATCTCGTCGAACTCCGGGCCGTGCTCGCGGGCCTTCCGGACAAGTCCGACGGCACGCCGATCCGGGTCGAGGACCTTCCCGACGACTACCGCGCGTCGGGCAAGGTGGCGCGACTCGGCGGCCGCGAGCGGGCCGAGCGCGACGCGATCGTCGAGGCATTGAACGAGAGTGGCGGGAACAAGGTGCATGCCGCGGCGCGGCTCGGGATCAGTCGCACCACGCTCTACAGCCGGATCCGCGCACTCGACATCACCGTCTGAGCGAGTTGCTCGCGCGGCTGTCCAAAGCTTGAACAGTTGACGGCCGACCTCCCGAAGCACGATGGATGTGTTGCACATCACAGACAGAACTGCAGGAGGTTCGGGCATGACAGTCGTTGCCGAGCAAGCCGTTTCGCCGCGGGTTCGTGAGTTTCTCTCCGGCACCAAGCAGCTGTACATCGACGGTGAATTCGTCGATGCGGCGTCCGGTCGCACGTTCGTGACGCACGATCCCGCGACCGGTGATCGTCTCGCAGACGTCGCGTACGGCGAGGCCGCCGACATCGATCGCGCCGTGCGCGCCGCTCGCCGCGCGTTCGACGAGGGGCCGTGGGCCTCGATGAAGCCGAACGAGCGCGAACGGCTGATCTGGCGGGTCGGTGACCTGCTCACCGAGCGCGCCGCCGAGTTCGGTCAGCTCGAGGCGCTCGACAACGGCAAGTCCGCCGCGATCGCGTCTGCGGTCGACGTCGCGTGGGCGGCGGACGTCTTCCGCTACTACGCGGGCTGGGCCACCAAGATCGAGGGCAGCACGGTCAACGTGTCGATGCCGTTCGTGCCCGGCGGCGAGTTCCACGCGTACACGCTGCGGGAGCCGGTCGGCGTGTGCGGGCTGATCGTGCCGTGGAACTTCCCGTTGCTGATGGCGTCGTGGAAGCTCGCGCCCGCGCTCGCGGCAGGCAACACCGTGATCCTCAAGCCGGCCGAGCAGACCCCGCTCACCGCGCTGATGCTGGCCGAGGTCTTCGAGGAGGCCGGGTTCCCGCCGGGCGTGGTCAACATCGTCCCGGGCTTCGGTGACGCCGGTGCCGCGCTGTCCGCGCACGACGACGTCGACAAGGTCGCATTCACCGGCTCGACCGAGGTGGGCAAGAAGATCGTCGACGCCGCCAAGGGCAACCTCAAGAAGGTCTCGCTCGAGCTCGGTGGCAAGAGCCCCAACATCGTCTTCGCCGACGCGGACTTCGATGCGGCTGTGGCGGGTTCGCTCAATGCCTGGCTGTTCAACCACGGTCAGTGCTGCGTTGCCGGGACCCGCCTGTACGTCGAGGACAGCATCTTCGAGCGTTTCACCGAGGCCGTCGCGGACGCCGCGAGCAAGGTCAAGATCGGCCCCGGGCTCGACCCCACCACCGAACTCGGACCGCTCGTGTCGCAGGAGCAGTTCGATCGCGTCACCGGTTACCTGCGCGACGGCCTCGCCGACGGAGCCCGGGCATTGACCGGTGGCAAGCGCTGGGGCGAGACGGGCTACTTCGTCGAGCCGACCGTTCTCGTCGACGTCAAGCCCGAGTTCAGCGTCGTGCGGGAGGAGATCTTCGGACCCGTCGTCGCGGCGATGCCGTTCGACGCGGACGAGGGCATCGTCACCGCCGCCAACGACTCCATCTACGGCCTCGCGGCCGGCATCTGGACCCGGGACATCTCCAAGGCGCACCGCACCGCCCGACGGCTGAAGGCCGGTTCGGTGTGGGTGAACCAGTACAACGGCTTCGACACCGCGATGCCGTTCGGCGGCTACAAGCAGTCCGGCTGGGGGCGGGAACTCGGCGCGTCGGGCATCGACGCCTTCACCCAGACCAAGGCCGTCAACATCGCGCTCTGACCGGGGTATACCCCGACAACCACCCGAGATCGAACAAGGAGAACCCATGAAGACCAAGGCCGCTGTTCTGCTCGAGGCCGGAAAGCCGTTCGAGATCATGGAACTGGACCTGGACGGCCCCGGTCCGGGCGAGGTCCTGATCAAGTACACCGCCGCGGGACTGTGCCACTCGGACCTGCACCTCACCGACGGTGACCTGCCTCCGCGCTATCCCATCGTCGGCGGGCACGAGGGCTCGGGGATCATCGAGGAGGTCGGCCCCGGCGTCACCAAGGTCAAGCCGGGCGATCACGTGGTGTGCAGTTTCATCCCCAACTGCGGGACCTGCCGGTACTGCGCGACGGGCCGACAGAACCTGTGCGACATGGGCGCCACGATCCTCGAAGGCTCGATGCCCGACGGGACGTTCCGGTTCCATTCGGGCGGAAAGGACTTCGGCGCGATGTGCATGCTCGGCACGTTCGCCGAGCGCGCCACCATCTCGCAGCATTCGGTCGTCAAGGTCGACGAATGGCTGCCGCTCGAGACGGCCGTCCTGGTCGGCTGCGGGGTCCCGTCCGGCTGGGGGACCGCGGTGTACGCAGGTGACGTGCGCGCCGGCGACATCGTCGTGATCTACGGAGTGGGCGGCCTCGGTATCAACGCCGTTCAGGGCGCGGTGCACTCCGGTGCCAAGTACGTCGTCGTGGTCGACCCCGTCGAGTTCAAGCGCGAGACGGCGCTGAAGTTCGGGGCGAGCCACGCGTACGCCTCCGCGGCCGAGGCGGCCGAGAAGGTCAACGAGCTCAGCTGGGGACAGGGCGCCGACGCCGCGCTGATCCTCGTCGGCACCGTGGACGAGGACGTCGTCTCCGCGGCGACCGCCGTGATCGGCAAGGGCGGCACCGTCGTCATCACCGGGCTCGCCGATCCGACGAAGCTCACCGTCCACGTCTCGGGCACCGATCTCACGCTCAACGAGAAGACGATCAAGGGCACGCTGTTCGGCTCCGCCAACCCGCAGTACGACATCGTGCGACTGCTCCGCCTGTACGACGCCGGTCAGCTCGCACTGGACGAACTGGTCACCACGCGCTACTCCCTCGAGGACGTGAACCAGGGCTACCAGGACCTTCGGGACGGCAAGAACATTCGCGGCGTGATCATGCACGCGCAGTAGGACGCACTGTCGCAACGATTTGTGCAAACTCCCGCCCTGGCTCGACCGAGGTCGTACTTTCGAGCCAGGGCGGGAGTGCGTTCCGCGCATGGTGGGGGCTGACGGAAGGAGCCCGGCATGGGCGAGATCATCGGCACGATCATCTTCGGCGCAGTCATCGGTGTGCTGGCGCGGCTGGTGCTTCCCGGCAAGCAGCCGATGGGCTGGATCATCACAGTGGTGATCGGCATTGCCGGCGCGCTCATCGGGTATTGGCTGTGGGGTGCCCTCGGCGGTACCGACACACCCGGAATCGATTGGTGGCGTTGGGTGATCAGTATCGTCGCAGCGGCCGTGCTGGCTCTGGGCTACACGGCTATCGCCGCCAGGAGGCGATAGCGCGGGTTCCGCGTCTACGCCGAATCTGTGAGCAACGCAGCGAGCGCCATCCTGCGCAGCACCGCGCGAGTCGTGTCCCCGTTCGTCGCATCGACGGACGGGGACGCGGCGCTGTACGGGGTCGAGTTGATGAGTCCGAACGTCGCGTGCGCCGCGACACGGGCCCGCGTCGCGTCGAGTCCCGGATCGATCCGCCGCAGTATGTCCACCCAGATCTCCACGTACCGGCGCTGCGTCTGGCGCACACGGTGGCGGGCGTCGTCGGGCAGCGAGTGCAGGTCCCGATCCTGCACCCGGATCAGGTCGGGCTCGCCGAGCGCGAAGTCGAGGTGGAAGTCCACCAGTTCCTCGAGCGCCCCCCGCGGGTCCGCCACCCGCTCGGTGACGTCCGTGCCGCCCGTGAGCAGTCGCTCGCTGATGTCGGTGAGCAGCTCCACGAGCAGGGCGTCCTTGTTGGGGAAGTGCCGGTACACGGCCGGGCCGCTGATGCCCACCGCGGAGCCCAGGTCCTCGAGGCGGACTCCGGGGAAGCCGCGCTCGGCGATCAGTCGGGCAGCAGCGCGCAACAACTCCCGGCGACGGTCGGCTTTGGCCTGGCTGCGCCTGCTGGGGGCGGCGGGCCCCGCATCACGGTCGACGTCGGTCATCGGTCACTTTTTCCTGTTCGTGTGATCTGGACAACTCAGTTAATCACGGATAACCTGATTTCAGTTATTCGGAATTAACCGAATCTCATCGTATCTATCGAACTGCGAGGACGGTGACGTGACAACCGCTCGAACCGCATCAACCACTCCCCATCGGGAACAGCACCTCGCCCTCGTGTCCGAGTTGCGCGACAAGCTGGCCGCGGCGGCGCTCGGTGGCAGCGAGAAGTCCCGTGAGCGCCATGTCGCTCGCGGCAAGCTACTGCCGCGCGACCGCGTGGACGCCCTGCTCGATCCGGGCAGCCCGTTTCTCGAACTGGCTCCGCTCGCCGCGAACGGCATGTACGGCGACGAGTGCCCCGGCGCCGGCGTGATCGGAGGTGTCGGACGGGTCTCCGGCCGTGAGTGCGTGATCGTCGCGAACGATGCCACCGTCAAAGGTGGCACCTATTACCCGATGACGGTCAAGAAGCACCTGCGGGCGCAGGAGATCGCGCTGCAGAACAATCTCCCGTGCGTCTACCTCGTCGACTCCGGCGGGGCGTTCCTGCCGATGCAGGACGAGGTGTTTCCGGATCGTGAGCACTTCGGCCGGATCTTCTACAACCAGGCGACCATGAGCGCCAAGGGAATTCCGCAGATCGCCGCGGTGCTCGGCTCGTGCACCGCGGGCGGGGCGTACGTCCCGGCGATGAGCGACGAAGCGGTGATCGTGCGCAATCAGGGCACGATCTTCCTCGGCGGGCCGCCGCTGGTGAAGGCCGCGACCGGTGAGGTGGTCACCGCGGAGGAACTCGGCGGCGGCGACCTGCACTCCAAGGTCTCGGGCGTCACCGATCATCTCGCCGAGGACGATCTCGACGCGTTGCGGATCGTCCGCAACATCGTCGCGACGTTCGGCCCGCGCGCACCGCGCCCGTGGGATGTCGCGGAGACCGTCGCACCCGCGGCGGATCAGACCGAGCTGTACGACGTGGTGCCCACCGATCCGCGCACCCCGTACGACGTGCGCGAGGTCATCACCCGTCTCGTCGACGGCGCTCCTGCGGGCGGCGCCGGCTTCCAGGAGTTCAAGGCCGAGTACGGCAAGACGCTGGTGACCGGGTTCGCCCGCATCCACGGCCACCCGGTCGGCATCGTCGCCAACAACGGCGTGCTGTTCGCCGAGTCGGCCATGAAGGGCGCCCACTTCATCGAACTGTGCGACAAGCGCAGCATCCCGCTGCTGTTCCTGCAGAACATCACCGGGTTCATGGTCGGCCGCGAGTACGAGGCCGGCGGCATCGCCAAGCACGGCGCCAAGATGGTCACCGCCGTCGCGTGTGCACGGGTGCCGAAGCTGACGGTCGTGATCGGCGGTTCCTACGGCGCCGGCAACTACTCGATGTGCGGGCGGGCGTACTCGCCCCGCTTCCTGTGGATGTGGCCCAATGCGCGCATCTCGGTGATGGGCGGCGAGCAGGCGGCCTCCGTTCTCGGCGCTGTCGGTTCCGGGCGAGACTCGGGGCGAGACCCCGACTCGATCAGAGCCCAGTACGAGGCACAGGGCAACCCCTACTACTCGACGGCCCGGTTGTGGGACGACGGCATCATCGACCCTGCGGACACCAGAACCGTTGTCGGGCTGGCCCTGTCGGCGTGCGCCAACGCGCCGCTCGAGCCGGTGTCCTACGGCGTCTTCCGGATGTGAGGACACACATGACTACTCAGTTCGATACCGTTCTGGTGGCCAACCGCGGCGAGATCGCGGTTCGGGTCATTCGTACGTTGCGGCAGATGGGCATCCGCTCGGTCGCGGTCTACAGCGACGCCGACGCCGACGCCCGCCACGTCCGCGAGGCGGACGTCGCGGTGCTGATCGGGCCCGCTGCGGCGCGCGAGAGCTACCTCGACATCGACCGGGTTCTCGACGCCGCGAAGCGGACCGGAGCCCAGGCGATCCACCCCGGATACGGTTTCCTGTCGGAGAACTCGGCATTCGCGGCCGCGTGTGACGCTGCCGGCATCGCGTTCCTCGGCCCGTCGGCGCGGGCCATCGAGGTGATGGGCGACAAGATCACCGCGAAGAACGCGGTGGCCGAGTTCGATGTCCCGGTCGTGCCGGGCATCGCGCGGCCGGGCCTGTCCGACGCCGAGCTGATCGCGGCCGCCGGGGACATCGGCTACCCGGTCCTGGTGAAGCCGTCTGCGGGCGGTGGCGGTAAGGGCATGCGGCTCGTCGAAGCGGCGGGCGATCTTCCGGCCGCACTCGCCAGTGCGCGCCGTGAGGCGGCGTCGGCGTTCGGCGACGACACCCTGTTCCTGGAACGGTTCGTGTTGCGCCCCCGGCACATCGAGGTCCAGGTCCTCGCGGACCGGCACGGCAACGTGGTGCACCTCGGGGAGCGCGAGTGCAGTCTGCAGCGCCGGCACCAGAAGGTGATCGAGGAGGCGCCGTCGCCGCTGCTCGACCCGCAGACCCGGGCACGGATCGGTGAGGCGGCCTGCAACACCGCTCGCAGTGTCGACTACACCGGTGCCGGAACCGTCGAATTCATCGTGTCCGCCGACCGGCCCGACGAGTTCTTCTTCATGGAGATGAACACCCGCCTGCAGGTCGAGCATCCGGTCACCGAGATGGTCACCGGCCTCGACCTGGTCGAGTGGCAGGTGCGGGTCGCGGCCGGCGAGCCGCTCGGCTTCGCTCAGGACGACGTCACACTCACCGGTCACGCGATCGAGGCCCGGGTCTACGCGGAGGATCCCGCCCGCGGCTTCCTGCCCACCGGTGGCACGGTACTCGGGCTGTGTGATGCGTCCGGTGCGGGAGTGCGGGTCGATTCCGGACTGCACGACGGGACGGTCGTCGGCAGCGACTACGACCCGATGCTCGCGAAGGTGATCGCGCACGGCGACGACCGCGCCGAGGCGCTGCGTCGGCTCGACCGTGCGTTGTCCGGCACCGCGGTCCTCGGTGTGGTGACCAACGTCGACTTCCTCCGGTTCCTGCTCGCCGACGACGACGTCCGCGCCGGACGTCTCGACACGGGGCTGCTCGACCGGCGCGTCGGGGACTACCGCGCGCCGGCGGCCGGCGACGACGTCCTGGTCGCGGCGGCCGCACACCACTGGCTCGGGTTGTGGCACCGCGGCACCGGGCTCGGATCCGATCCGTGGGACATGCCCAGCGGATGGCGCGTCGGCGGCCGACACCCGATCGCGTTGCGGCTGCGCTGCGGTGACCGCACCGAGCACGTCCTGATCACGGGTACGCCCGAGGACGGTCTCGCCCGCATCGAGGGCGGCGAGAACCGAACGCTCACGGCCCGGCTCGACGGCGGCGCCCTGACCGTCGTGATCGACGGCCGCCGCTTCGTCCACCACGTCGCTGCGACGTCTCCGGACGACGGAACCCTGTGGCTGGCCGGTGCAGACGGCACGTGGAGCGTCTCGCAGCTTCGTGAGGCCAGTGTCCGCGGCGCGGATGCCCACACCGGCGATGCCGAACTGACCAGTCCCATGCCGGGCACCGTCATCGCCGTGCACGTCGCGGACGGCGACGACGTCGTTGCCGGAACCGCGGTGGTGGTCGTCGAGGCCATGAAGATGGAGCACGCCCTCACCGCACCGATCGACGGCGTCGTCGAGGTCCTCGTCTCCCCGGGCGACCAGGTCAAGGTCGACCAACCCCTGGCGCGGGTCAGCCCCGCCGCCGAATCAGAACGATCACCCGAACTCGCAACGGAGGATGTCGCGTCATGACCGAATACCTGTCCACCGGATCACTGCCCGACGAGTACCAGCAGTTGGCGAAGACCGTTCGGGACTTCGCACAGAATGTCGTTGCTCCCGTGTCCGCGGAACACGATGCGAACCACACCTTCCCGTACGAGGTGGTCGACGGAATGGCGGACATGGGCCTGTTCGGTCTGCCGTTCCCCGAGGAGTACGGCGGCATGGGCGGCGACTACTTCGCGCTGTGCCTCGCGCTCGAGGAACTCGGCAAGGTCGACCAGTCCGTCGCGATCACCCTCGAGGCGGGCGTCTCGCTCGGCGCGATGCCGGTGTTCCGCTTCGGCAACGAAGAGCAGAAGCAGGAATGGCTGCCGCAGCTCACGAGCGGAAAGGCGTTGGCGGCCTTCGGGCTCACCGAACCCGGCGCCGGCAGCGACGCGGGCGGCACCCGTACCACCGCCAAGCTCGTGGACGGTCAGTGGACCATCAACGGCAACAAGCAGTTCATCACCAACTCCGGCACGAACATCACCAGGCTCGTCACGGTCACGGCCGTCACCGGGACCAAGGACAACGGGCGCAAGGAGATCTCCACCATCCTCGTGCCGACGTCGACCCCCGGTTTCACCGCAGAACCCGCGTACAACAAGGTCGGCTGGAACGCCTCCGACACCCACCCGCTCACCTTCCAGGACGTGCGGGTGCCCGAGGCGAACCTGCTCGGCGAGCGCGGCCGCGGCTACGCGAACTTCCTGCGCATCCTCGACGAGGGGCGTATCGCGATCGCGGCCCTGTCCGTCGGCGCGGCGCAGGGCTGCGTCGACGAGTCCGTCCGCTATGCGAAGGAGCGCGAGGCGTTCGGCCGGCCGATCGGGGCCAACCAGGCCATCGAGTTCAAGCTCGCTCGCATGGAGGCACGCGCCCACGTCGCGCGGACCGCGTACTACGACGCCGCGGCACTCATGCTGTCGGGCAAGCCGTTCAAGAAGCAGGCGTCGATCGCGAAGTTGATCGCGAGTGAAGCCGCGATGGACAATGCGCGCGATGCCACCCAGATCTTCGGTGGATACGGTTTCATGAACGAGTACCCGGTGGCCCGGCACTACCGCGACAGCAAGATCCTCGAGATCGGCGAGGGCACCACCGAGGTGCAGTTGATGCTGATCGCGCGGGAAATGGGGGTGTGACGGGTGACGTTGCGGAAGATCGTCCAGCGCGGGCTGTGGTTCGAGGAGCTCGAGACCGGGGTCGTGTATGCGCACCGCCCGGGGCGCACCATCACCGAGGCCGACAACGTCCTGTTCACGACGCTGACGATGAACACCCAGGCGCTGCACCTCGATGCCGCGTTCGCCGCGGAGACGCAGTTCGGTGAGCGGCTGGTCAATTCGATGTTCACGCTGTCCACACTGGTGGGGTTGTCGGTGGCGCAGTTGACGCAGGGCACCATCGTCGCGAATCTCGGATTCTCCGAGATCGCGTTTCCCAAACCGTTGTTCCATGGTGACACCCTCTATGCCGAGACCGTCGTCACGGACCTACGCGAGTCGCGTAGCAGGCCGGGGGAGGGCATCGTGACGTTCGAACACACCGGGCGCAACCAGCACGGCGACGTGGTCGCCACCGCGGTCCGCAAGACGCTCGTGCGGAAGAAGCCGGCATGAACGGCGATCCGCTCGACCTGTGGGCCGGTGCGCTTCCCGGCCCGGCATGGCTGTTCTGTCCGGCCGACCGTCCCGAGCGGTTCGCGAAGGCGGCGGAAGCCGCCGACGTCGTGATCCTCGATCTCGAGGACGGCGTCGCGCCCGCGGACAAGGAGGCGGCGCGACGGGCATTGGTGGACGTGCCGCTCGATCCGGCCCGCACCGTGGTGCGCGTCAACGCGCACGGCACCGACGACTACGCCCTCGACTGTGCGGTACTCGATCGCACGCCGTACACCGCGGTGATGCTGCCCAAGTGCGAATCCGTCGACCAGGTGCTCGATCTCGCGCCGCTGGCGGTGGTCGTGCTGATCGAGTCGCCGATGGGTGCCTTGACGGTGCCACAGACCGTGCAGGCCGCGAATGCGGTGGGCGTGATGTGGGGTGCCGAGGACCTGGTCGCCGGTCTGGGCGGGGCGTCCAGCCGCAAGGCCGACGGCAGCTACCGCGACATCGCGCGACACGTGCGGTCCGTGGCGCTGCTCGCCGCGAAGGCGCACGGACGGTTCGCGCTGGACTCGGTGTTCCTCGACATCCCCGATCTGGACGGGCTCGCGGACGAGTGTGACGACGCCGTCGCCGTCGGGTTCGACGGGAAGGTCGCGATCCACCCGCGGCAACTCGACGTCATCCGGCACGCGTACGCGCCGACGTCGGAGCAGTTGGGTTGGGCCGAACAGGTTCTCGCCGCGGCGTCCCGGGAGCGGGGTGTGTTCACGTTCGAGGGACGGATGGTCGATGCGCCCGTGCTGCGGCACGCGGAGGAGATCGTACGAAGGTCCGGCATCGCCCGCGCCGGGGGAGAAGAGTGAGCGCATGACGAGCGAGCAGGTGCAGCCCCGGCCGCAGTGGGTGCCGACCGACACGGACATCGAGAACGCCCGAATCACCGACTTCGCCCGGTGGGTTGAGCGGCGGACCGGGCTCTCGCTGCCGGACTACGACTCGTTGCGGCGGTGGTCCGTGGACCACCTCGGAGACTTCTGGCAGGCGGTGTGGGACTACTTCGAGGTTCGGTCCACCACCGACCCGGGACCGGCGCTGGCGAATCGTGCGATGCCCGGCGCGGTGTGGTTCCCCGGAGCCCGGCTCAACTACGTCGACCACGTCATGCGGTGTGCCCGCACCGATCGGCCCGCCGTCGTCTACGAGTCCGAGGACGGCCACTCGGAGACGCTGAGCCGGCCGGAACTGCTCCGACAGACCGGAGCGCTCGCCGCGACTCTGCGATCGCTCGGTGTCGGTGAGGGCGATCGGGTGGTGGGCTACCTGCCGAACGTGCCCGAGGCGGTGGTCGCGTTCCTCGCGACCGTCAGCCTCGGTGCGGTCTGGGCGGCATGCGGTCAGGACTACTCGGCGCCTGCCGCGCTGGACCGGCTCGGCCAGCTCGAGCCCAAGGTCCTGATCGCCGCGGACGGCTACCGCTTCGGTGGCCGGGTCCACCCGCGGCACGAGGAGATCGAGAATCTGCGGACCGGCATGCCCTCGCTCGTCGGCACCGTCGTGGTGTCACGGCTCACCGCCGAACCGGTGCCGGACGCGATCGCGTGGGCCGACGCCACCGCGGGCGACGCACCGCTCGAGCCCGTGCCGGTACCGTTCGACCACCCGCTGTGGGTGGTGTTCTCCTCGGGTACCACCGGGCTACCCAAGGGCATCGTGCACGGACACGGCGGCGTTCTCCTCGAGCACGTCAAATCCCTTGCGCTGCAGATGGACATCGGTCCATCGGACACGTTCCTGTGGTACACCAGCCCCAGTTGGATGATGTGGAACTTCCAGGTCGCCGGCCTGCTGGTGGGCGCCACGATCGTCTGCTACGACGGCAGTCCCGGATACCCCGAGGCGGACTCGTTGTGGGCGCTGGCCGCCCGGCACCGGGTCACCGTGCTGGGCACCAGCCCCGGGTATGTGCTGGCCTGTTCCAAGGCCGGCGTCGTCCCGCGCCGCGACCACGATCTGAGCGCGCTCCGTGCCGTCGGGATCACCGGGTCGACGCTGCCGGCATCGTCGTCGATTTGGTTGGCGCACAACGTCGGCGAGTCGGTTCCGGTCTTCTCGATCACCGGTGGCACGGATGTGGTCTCGGCGTTCATCGGCGGTGCCCGCACCGTGCCGGTGTGGCCCGGCGAACTGTCCGCGCCGTGCCTCGGGGTCGCACTCGACGCCTTCGGCCCCGACGGGCACTCGATCCGAGAGGGCGTGGGGGAACTGGTCGTCACCGAGCCGATGCCCTCGATGCCGGTCAGGTTCTGGAACGATCCCGACGGAAAGCGGTACCGCGAGGCATATTTCGAGGATTTTCCCGGGGTGTGGCGGCACGGCGACTGGATCACCGTCACCGAGCGTGGCAGCGTCGAGATGCATGGACGATCCGATTCCACGCTCAACCGCAACGGCATCAGGATGGGCAGCGCCGACATCTACCAGGCCGTCGAACGTCTGCCCGAGGTCGTCGAGGCGCTCGTCATCGGGGCCGAGCAGCCGGACGGTGGGTACTGGATGCCGCTGTTCGTCGTTCTCGCGGACGGGGCGGTGCTCGACGCCGACCTCGAGGATCGCATCAAGTCCGTCATCCGGGAACAGGCTTCGCCGCGGCACGTCCCGGACGAGGTCATCGCGGCACCCGGGGTCCCGCACACACGGACGGGGAAGAAGCTGGAGGTCCCGATCAAACGGATGTTCCAGGGTGCCGATGCCGCGCGAATCATGGATCGGAGTGCGATCGACGCCCCGGAACTCATCGATTGGTATCTCGCCCAGAAGCGGTGACGGCGGCTGACGAGGTATTTCGGTGCGCGCCGCAACGAAAATCGCGATCTTTGCAAAAACCTGCATTCCGTTCCCATACGCTGCTGCCGAGGTCGGGCGGGAGTGAGGGACGTCACTCCCGGGGATTGACGAGATGTAGCTGCCCACACGCAAAGGACGCGCCGTGAACCTGAAGAGATTTACCCCCGCAATAGCCGCTGTTGTCGCCGCCGGGCTGCTCGCATCGGGCTGTAGCAGTGACGACAGTTCCGCGGATCCGGCTGAGAACGCCGCCACCGGGGCGCCGATCAAGGTCGGTCAGATCGTCCCCATCGAGGCGCCGGGCCTCGGATCCGTCGGCTATGCCGCGAGCCTGGTCGCGTCGGTCGACGCATTCAACGCGCGGGGCGGCGTGAAGGGACGGCCGCTCGAACTGCTGCAGTGCGACTCCATGGGTGATCCGAACAAGGAGGTCGACTGCGTGAACAAGATGGTCGCCGAGGGGGTTGTCGCGACCCTCGCGGACTTCACGCCGGCTTCGGCCGAGGCGTCGTCGAAGATCCTTCAGGACGCCGGCATCGCGCGGGTCGGGCTGAACCCGGTGAACATGGCGGACTTCACCGCGACGAACGTCTACACCCCGTTCTCCGGCTCGCTGCTCAACCTTTACGGGATGATCGACATTCTGGTGGCGCAGGGCAAGACCAAGCTCAGCCTGATGCGGCCCGACCTCCCGGTAACCGCGCAGCTGGTCGGCCTGCTGACCCCGGCGGTACAGGCGAAGGGCGCGGAGATCGTCAACGACGTCGCGGTGGGTGCGGGCGCGACCGACTACACCCAGTTCATCGCCGCGGCCGAGCGTAACGGCGCACAGGGCGTGATCATGGCGCTGGGTTCCACAGACGCCAACCCGATCTCCCAGGCGTTCGAGCAGCTCGGGTCGAAGCTGACCTTCGCGCTGGGGACGGCGGGCTTCACCCAAGCCGACCTGCAGGACCTCGGCACCTTCGCGACCTCCTCGACGTACACCAGCCCGACCCCCGCGCCCTCGTCCAGCACCGAGGACTTCCCCGGACTCGAGGACTTCCTCTCGGACATGGAGAAGTCCGGCAAGGACGAGCTCGTGCGGGAGAACCTCAACGGCGACACGGTGAACCCGTGGCTGTCGGTGCGCGCGTTCGGCGAGGTGGCAAATGGGTTGGCGGACATCAACAAGAGCACGGTCCTGCAGGGATTCGAGAATGCCGAGGACCTCGACATGGCCGGTCTGATCCCGGCGTGGTCACCGGGTGCGGTGGAGCCTTTCGGGATCTTCCAGCGGGTCTCGAACTCGATGATGTACCGAATGACGTTCGACGGTGACGTGCTGGTCACCGATCCGAACCAGTACGACCTGCGCACCCCCACCGCCTAGTCCACGCCCCCACCCTGGAGATGACGAATGACTGAGTTCTTGCAGTTCGCGATTCTCGGCCTGGGAGCGGGCTCGGCCTACGCGCTCCTGGCGCAGGGCATCGTGCTGGTCTACCGCGGATCCGGGGTGGTGAACTTCGCCCAGGGCGCGATCGCCATGGTGGGGGCCTACATATGCCTGGAAACCCTGCAGCGCGACCATGACTGGGGTCTGCTGCCGGCTTTCCTGGTGGCGGTCGTGGTGGCCGGACTGATCGGACTGGCATTTCAGCTGCTGGTGCTGCGGTGGCTCACGAATGCCGCGCCGATCGTCCGGCTGGCCGCGACTCTCGGCCTGATGGTGATCCTGCAGGCGGGGGTGCAGCAGTACTACGGCAGCACGTCGATCCGGGTGAAGACCTTCCTGCCGGACGCCGCGTACCGCTGGGGAGATGTTGTGGTGCAGCAGGATCGGATGATCCTGTTGGGGATCGCGGTGGCGTCGACGGTGGCACTCTGGGCGTGGACCAGGTTCACCCGGGTGGGCCTGGCCATCACCGCCTCCGCCGAGAACGAGCGAGCCGCTGCCGCGCTCGGTTGGTCCCCGCAGCGGCTGGCTGCGCTGACCTGGACCATCGGCGGCGCACTGGCCGGCGGAGCCGGAATCCTGGTGGCGCCTCTGACCGGGCTCACGCCGTCGGCCTTCGTAGTGATCGTGACGGTCTCGGCGCTTGCCGCGGCACTGCTCGGCGGCTTCCGCTCCTTCCCCCTCACCCTGCTCGGAGGCTTGCTGCTCGGCGTGGGTGAGAGCCTGGTCGTCCTGTACCAGGACGACGTGCGGGATCTGCTCGGGATGGAAACGCTCACCGGCGTCAACCGGGCGGTGCCGTTCGCGGTGATCCTGGTGGTTCTGGTCGTGCGGGGGAAGGGGCTGCCGCTGCGCAGTCATGTATCCGAGCGGCTTCCCAAGCTCGGATCCGGCGAGATCCGTTGGCCGCTAGTCGTTCTCGGGATACTGGTGGCGGTGGGCATCATCCTGAGCGGCGGTGACTGGCTGCGGTCGCTGACCCTGACCCTGGCCGCGGCGGTGTTCCTGCTCTCGATCGTGGTGCTGACCGGTTTCGCCGGCCAACTCTCGCTCGCCCAGTACACCGTAGGTGGCCTGGGTGCGCTGTTCGCAGCGCGACTCGTCGGTCAGGCCGGCTGGCCGTTGGTGCCCGCGGCCCTGGTCAGCGTGGTGTCGGTGATCGCGATCGGCGTGGTGTTCGCCCTGCCGGCGCTGCGCACGCGGGGGGTGAACCTGGCGGTGGTCACCCTGGGTCTCGGGTTCACCATCCAGGAGATGGTGTTCAACAACCCGACCTTCACGGGGGACAAGCTCGAGGGCTCGGTGAAGATCAACCAGCTGAGCATGTTCGGACTCGACGTGACGCCGAGTGTCCATCCCGAGCGGTGGGCGACGGTGTGCCTCGTGGCGTTGGTCGTCTGCGGTCTGATCGTCGCGAACCTGCGGCGCTCGCGGACCGGGCGCCGGCTCATCGCCGTGCGCACCAACGAGCGGGCCGCGGCCTCCCTCGGCATCAGCGTGTTCGGGGTCAAGATCTACGCCTTCGCGCTCGCGTCCGGCCTGGCCGCGGTGGCGGGAATTCTTCTGGGCCTGCGCAACACCGCCGTCACCTACCTAGAGTTCAACGTGTTCGCGTCGATCAACGCCGTCGTCCAGGCGGTGACCGGCGGCCTCGGGTTCGTCACGGGTGGCCTCATCGGCTCGCTCATGGCGCCCGGCGCCCTCTTCAGCCGGCTGCTGTCCGGCTTGGCCATCGCCGCGCTGCTGGGCGGCATCATCCTCATCGTCACCCTGCTCACCAACCAGAACGGCATCGCCGACATGATCTCCCGAGGGATTCGGAAGGTCCCGGGGCTGGGTGAGCGGGCGACGCGCACCAAGCGAGGTGTCCACGACCTCTCGGCCGAATCGCCGACCGGTTCGGTCACCCCGACGCCACTGACGGTGCGCGGCCTGACGGTGCGGTTCGGCGGCGTGACCGCTGTCGACGGCGTCGATCTCGACATCGCGCCCGGACTGGTGGTGGGTCTGATCGGACCCAACGGTGCGGGCAAGACCACCGTGATCGATGCGATCACCGGATTCGTCAGCCCCACGTCCGGCCGGCTCACACTCGGCGACCAGGACATCACCGGCTGGACCGCCGCGCGGCGGTCCAAGGGCGGACTCCGTCGGTCCTTCCAATCGCTCGAACTGTTCGAGGACGTCACGGTCGGTGAGAACATCCACGCCGGCGCCGACGAGTCGACGTGGCGCACGTGGTTCACCGACCTGGTCCGCCCCGGTCGGCACCCGCTCTCGCCGAGCGCGTCGACGGTCGTGCGGGACTTCGAGTTGGAGAACGACCTGGACGTGTTGCCGGGTGAGCTGTCGTACGGTCGGCGCCGACTGGTGGGTATCGCCAGGGCGGTTGCCTCCGCTCCGTCCGTCATCCTGCTCGACGAGCCGGCGGCCGGACTGGACGACGCAGAGAGCCGTGAGCTCGCCCTGGCCATCCGGCACCTCGCGGTGCAGCGCGGGGCGGGCGTGCTCCTCGTCGAGCACGACATGGGCCTGGTGATGTCCACCTGCGACCGGATCGTTGTGCTGGAGGCGGGCCGGGTGATCGCGGCCGGCACCCCGGACGAGATCTCCGCCAGCGCGGCGGTCCGCGATGCATACCTGGGTACCGACGACGAGACGGAGGCGGCGCGATGACCACCACGAGCGAGAAGACGGTCGCGGCCGAGGCCGTGCTCGAATGCCGCGGCTTGAGCGCGGGCTACGCCGGTGCGGTGGTCTGCCGCGACCTCGACATCTCTGTGCGGTCCGGCGAGGTCGTGGCGCTCATCGGCGCCAACGGGGCGGGCAAGTCCACGACGATGCTGACGGTGGCCGGGGAACTGACGCCGATCGCGGGCTCGCTCTCGGTGCTCGGCTCGCAGCGGCGTGCGTCGTTGTCGGCACTGGCGCGGCGAGGAATGAGCTACGTCACCGAGGAACGCTCGGTGATCATGGGGCTGACCGCCGCCGAGAACCTCCGATTGGCCGGCGTGTCGGCCGACGACGCGTGTGCGGTGTTTCCGGAGCTGCGGGCGCTGCTCCGGCGACCTGCCGGGCTGATGTCCGGTGGTGAACAGCAGATGCTCACGCTGGCCCGGGCGCTGGCACGGAACCCTCGGCTCCTGCTGGCGGACGAGCTGTCGCTGGGTCTGGCGCCGCAGATCGTGCAGCGTCTGCTCGCGGTGGTGCGGTCCGCGGCCGACGATCGCGGTGTCGGCGTCCTGCTGGTCGAACAGCACGTCCGCCAGGTGCTGACCGTCGCCGACCGGGTGTACGTCATGCGGCGCGGGCAGGTGATCCTGGAGGGGACCGCTGCCGATATCGGCGCGGATCTGGACGCGGTGCAGCGTGCCTACCTGTCGGGTGGGTGAGGCGTCGGCAACGTCGGTACCGGCCAAATCGGTTAACAGTTGTACCCTTGGTCGTTCGTCGAGCCTGTTCAGGCGGGCTTCGATCCAACGGAGTTTGAAGGGGCGTCGTGGCAGCCGGAGCGAAATCGTCGGTGGTTCGGGTACCGAAGGCTGGTGAGTTGGTCGCTGCGAACTTGCGTCGGCGGATCATCACCGGTGAACTCGGTGCGGGAGATCCGCTGCCGAACGAGTCGGTGCTGATGGAGCAGTTCGGGGTGTCCCGGCCCACGCTCCGTGAGGCATTCCGGATCCTCGAATCGGAGTCCATCATCACCGTGCTGCGCGGCGCCCGCGGCGGTGCCCGGGTCATGGCTCCGGACGCATCGGTCGCCGCGCGGTACACGGGTCTGCTGCTGCAGTACCAGGGGACACCGCTCGTGGACGTCTATCGGGCCCGCGCATCGCTCGAGGTGTCGGCGGTCGGTGTGCTCGCCGGCCCCGGCCACGCGGACGTGCTCGACCGGCTCGCCGCGATGATCGCGGAGGGGGCGCAGTTGGTGGACGACGCTGCCGCCTTCGCGCATCACGACGTACAGCTGCATCAGAGTCTGGTGGACCTGGCGGGCAACGAGACCCTCGCGGTGCTCGCGGGCATGCTCGTCCACATCATCGAGGCCCACAACGCGCTGTTCATCGCCGCACACGGGAACGAGCACGAGCAGCCGGCCGCACGTGCCGCGCAGCGCGCCTACACCAAACTGCTCGATCACCTGCGCCGTGGCGATGCGATCGAGGCCCAGGACTTCTGGCGCAAGCACCTGGACGGAATCGAGAAGTACATGGTGGGCGACTCCGCGACGACGCTCGTCGAGGTCCTGTCCTGACCGACCCCGTCGAGCCCGGCGGGACGGCCGCAACTCGCGTACTGTGCGGTCTGTGAGCACTCTGCGCGACGCGAAGGTCCGGGAATTTCTCACACACGGAACTCGGACCGGCAAGTTGGGATATCTGTCCGGAGACGGTCGACCGCTGGTCGCTCCGGTCTGGTTCGTGCTCGAAGGCGACGAGGTGGTGTTCAACACCGGCGCGGACACGGCGAAGGGCCGGTACCTCGCCCGCGATCCTCGGGTGGTGATGTGCGTCGATCTCGAGGAGCCGCCGTACGCATTCGTGCAGATCCAGGGTGACGCCGTCCTGTCGACCGACGCCGACGAGCTGGTACGGGTCGCGACCGATGTCGGTCGGCGGTACATGGGTGCCGACCGCGCCGAGGAGTTCGGACGGCGCAACGGTGTCCCCGGCGAACTCGTGGTCCGAGTCCGCCCGACCCGGGTGATCGCGGCACTCGACGTCACCGAGTGACGCTGCGGGAGCCGTCCGGAAGTGCTTTTCGGTGGGGGAAGCCTGTAAGTTCATCCGAGTGCTCAACCCAGGATCTTCGGTGATCGACCGCCATACGTGACCCCTCGGGCAGACCGGGGCGCGGCGAGTGTGATCGAGCACAATCCACGTGGTTGGCCGTCCCTCCCTCAACTCGGTGACCGGCGCCTGCCGGTGCTTCCCTGCTGTAACGAACCAGGTCCGATCAGCAGATATACACCCGAGTGCGTGCCGTACCGGCAGATCGTCCCGGTCCTGTGTCGGGCTCGTTGGGCAGTTGTACTCGGTGTCCGTTCGCGCGTCGCTCCGGCGGCGTCCGGACGGGGGCGCGTGATGGTGGAAGAGAGGCTCTGGGTTTGAACTCGCTAGGCGTCGGTGGACTAGAGGGTGGCGGCTCGATCGGGAACGGCTCCGGTGGTGAGCCGTTCCCGCTGTCTCAGGCACAGCTCGGTATGTGGTTCGCACAACATGTCGATCCGTCCGTGCCCGCGAACATCGCACAGTACGTCGAACTGCGCGGCAGCCTCGACATCGAGCTGCTGCACCGTGCCAGTGCGCGCGCAGCGGGGGAGACCGGATCGGGTTACGTCCGGCTCCTCGAGATCGACGCGCAGCCGCATCAGGTGGTCGATCCGACGCTCGACGATTCCCCCGAGTACGTCGATCTGCGCGCGGAGGCGGACCCGCGGGCCGCGGCGATCGAGTGGATGCGGTCCGACTACAGCGCACCGGTGGACCTTCTTCGGGACCGGCTCGTGGTCGCGGCGGTCCTGCACGTCGAGGATGACGTCTACTTCTGGTACAACCGCGCCCATCACGTCGTCCTCGACGGGTTCGGTGCCACCACCTTCGTCAACCGGGTGGCCGAGCACTACACGGCTCTCGCCGAGAGCACGGAGCCGTCGGCGAACCTGTCGTCGCCACTCGGCAAGGTGTACGACGCCGACCGTACGTACCGGGCGTCGACGCGGTTCGTGTCGGACCGCGAGTACTGGCTCGAACGGCTGGCGGGTGTCGAGGAGTCGACCAGCCTGGCCGGACGCTCGGCGCCGCCCGCACCGCTGAGCCGAATCGACAGCGCCGCGCTGTCGGACGGCGCCGCAGCACGCATGGGGGCGTTCCTGGACCGCGAGGACACCACGATCGCGACGGTGGTGATCGCGGCTTTCGCGGCGTACCTCGCGCACATGACCGGGCGCGAGGACGTCGTCCTGAGTCTGCCCGTCACGGGACGTACCAACGCGGTCCTGCGCCGCTCCGGCGGCATGACGTCCAACGTCGTCCCGCTGCGTCTGACGGTGTCCGACGGCACCACCGTCTCGGAGCTGCTCGCGCAGGTCGCCACCGAGGTGTCGGGCGCCCTGCGCCACCAGCGCTACCGCCACGAGGACATCCGGCGCGACGTCAGCGGGTCCGCCGGGCAGGCGTCGTTCTTCGGTCCGTGGGTGAACATCATGATGTTCCACACGGAACTGCGGTTCGGCGACATGGTGGGCGAGCTGAACATCCTGTCGACCGGCCTCATCGAGGACCTCGGCGTCAATCTGTACCAGAGCGTGGCCGGCACCAGGACCCACGTGGACTTCGAGTCCAACCCCAATCTGTACGGGGACGACGAGGCGCGCCGCAACCACGAGCGGTTCGTCGAGTTCCTCGACCGCTACGTCGGTTCGGAGTCCGATCAGCCGGTGTGGGGCATCCCGCTCGGCACCGATCTGGAACGTCGGACCGTTCTGGGGGACTGGGTCGGAACCGGACACCGCTTCCGGACACGTGACCTCGCCGAGGCGTTCGACGAGCAGGTCGCCCGAACACCCGGCGCGACCGCGCTCGTGTACGAGGGGCGGTCGCTGACCTACGCCGAACTCGACGTTCGAGTCAACGGACTCGCCCGCATGCTGATCGACATGGGGGTGGGTCCGGAATCGCTTGTGGGCCTGTCCATCCGGCGCTCGCTGGATCTCATCGTCGGGCTGTACGCGATCGTGAAGGCGGGCGGCGCCTGGGTTCCGATCGATCCCGACCACCCGGTGGACCGCACCTCCTACATCCTCGAGTCGGCGCGACCGGCGGCGGTGCTGACCACCGCGCGGGATCGCGTGGAGCTTCCGGTCGGCACCGTGACGGTCGAGATCGACACGCTCGACCTCGACACGCTCGACACCCGGCCGGTCACGGACGCGGACCGGTTGGCGCCGCTGAGTCCCGAGAACACGGCGTACGTGATCTACACCTCCGGCTCCACGGGACGGCCCAAGGGCGTCGCGGTGTCGCACGGTGCGATCGACAACCAGCTCGAATGGATGCTCCACGAGTATCCGATGGCCGAGTCCGACGTCTACCTGCAGAAGACCGCCACCACGTTCGACGTGTCGCTGTGGGGTTTCTTCATGCCGTTGCGCGTCGGCGCGTCGATGGTGCTGGCGACCCCGGACGGCCACCGCGATCCGGTGTACGTCGCGAACAAGATCGCCGAGCACTCGGTCACCGTGACGGATTTCGTGCCGTCGATGCTGACCGTGTTCGTTGCCAATGCTCCTGCCGGAACGTGTAGTTCGCTGCGTGATGTGTTCGTCATCGGTGAGGCGCTGCCGCCCGAGACCGCGGCCGAGTTCCGCGAACTGTGTGACGCCGGCCTGCACAACCTGTACGGCCCCACCGAGGCGGCCGTGTCGGTCACCTACTACGAGTCCGGCCCGCAGGACGTGGTGAGCGTCCCGATCGGTGTGGCCCAGTGGAACACCCGCGCCTACGTGCTCGACCACCGGCTGCGGCCGGCCCCGATCGGGCAGCCGGGTGAGCTCTATCTCGCCGGTGACCAGCTCGCTCGCGGTTACGTGGGCCGCCCCGACATCACGTCGGACCGCTTCGTCGCCAACCCGTTCGGCGGCGTCGACGGCATCGGTGTCGCGGGCGAACGCATGTACCGCACCGGTGACCTGGTGCGGTGGCGTGCGGACGGCACCCTGGACTACATCGGTCGCACCGACTTCCAGGTGAAGTTCCGTGGCCAGCGCATCGAGCTCGGGGAGATCGAGACGGTCCTGCTGGCGCACGACGACGTCTCGCAGACCGTGGTGCTGGTGGTGTCGACAGCGACCGGTGACCAGCTGGTCGCCTATGTCGTTCCCGCTCCCGGCCGCTCGATCGTCCCGACGGATCTGGCCGAGTTCGCGGGCCGGTCACTGCCGGCCTACATGGTGCCGGCGTCGGTGACGGTGCTCGAGGCATTCCCGCTCAACACCAGCGGCAAGCTCGATCGCAAGGCGCTGCCGGAGCCGATGTTCCTGAGCAGCAAGGAGTTCCGTGCGCCGCGCACCGACTCCGAGAAGGCCGTTGCCGCGGTGTACGCCGAGGTGCTCGGAATCGACAAGGTCGGTCTCGACGACGACTTCTTCGACCTCGGTGGCAACTCGCTCGTCGCGACGCAGGTAGTGACGCGGGTGGGCGCCGCACTGGGCGTCCAGCTCGGCGTGCGGGAACTGTTCGAAGCGTCGACGGTCGCGGCGCTCGCTGCGCGCGCAACCGCGACGGTGACCCGATCGGCCGGTGCACCAGTCCTGGGTGCGGTGGCCCGGCCGGAGCGGATCCCGCTGTCCCTCGCTCAGCAGCGGATGTGGTTTCTCAACCGGTTCGACGCCACCACCGCCGTGTACAACCTGCCGTTCGCGGTCCGGCTGTCCGGATCGGTGGACCCGCAGGCGTTCTCCGCGGCCTTCGCGGACGTGGTCGAGCGGCACGAGTCGCTGCGCACGGTCTACCCGGAGACCGACGGCGCCGCCAGCCAGGTGATCCTGCCGGCCGGTGACGTGGTCCACGACGCACTCGAGCCCGTCGCGATCACCGAGGGCGAGCTCGAGTCGACGTTGCGCCGCCTGGCCTCCCGCGGCTTCGACGTGACCACCGAGCCGCCCTTCCGGATCGAGCTGCTGCAACTGTCGGACACGGAGTTCGTGGTCGCGATGGTGCTGCACCACATCGCGGCGGACGGGTCGTCGTTCGGCCCCCTCGCGGGTGACCTCATGATCGCGTACGCCGCGCGGGCCGAGGGCTCCGCGCCGAAGTGGGCACCGCTCCCGATCCAGTACGCCGACTACGCGGTGTGGCAGCACGAGATGCTCGGTCCGGAGACCGACTCGAACTCGCTTGCGGGCCGGCAGCTCTCGTACTGGACCCGGGCACTGGCCGGGCTGCCGGATCAGCTGCACCTGCCGGCGGACCGGCCTCGTCCGGCGGTGGCCTCCAACGCGGGCGCCAAGCTCCGCTTCGACATCCCCGCCGAGACCCACGCGCGCCTGCTCGACATCGCACGCGATCGCGGCGCGACACTGTTCATGGTGGTGCACGCCGCGTACTCGGTCCTGCTGTCGCGGCTGAGCGGTACGTCGGACATCGCGGTCGGCACTCCTGTCGCCGGCCGCGGGGACGAGGCACTGGACGGGCTTATCGGCATGTTCGTCAACACCCTCGTGCTGCGGACCCAGGTCGATCCGGCGCTGCCGTTCGCGGATCTGCTGGCGACGGTCAAGGAGACCGATCTCGAGGCGTACGGCAACGCGGACGTCCCGTTCGAGTGGCTCGTCCAGGCACTCGAGCCGACCCGCTCGCCGGCCCGTCACCCGCTGTTCCAGGCGATGTTGTCGGCCGAGGTCACCGGTGTGCGGGACCTCAGCTTCGCGGGCGTGCGCGCCAGTGCCGCCGAGTTGGACGTCCCCATCGCGAAGTTCGATCTGCAACTGCAGATCTCGCAGAACTTCGACGACTCCGGAGCCCCGGCCGCGGTCGCGGGAGTCTTCGAATACGCGACCGATCTGTTCGACGCGTCGACGGTCGCCTCGTTCGCACAGCGCTTCGTCCGCATTCTCGACGCGATCGTGGCGGATCCCTCGGTTCCGGTGGGCGATGTCGAGATCCTCGGCGTGGGCGAGATCGACGCGTTGACCGCGGTGCACGGCGGTCCGGTCGGCCGCGAGCACCTCCTGGTGGAGATCCTCACCGGTGCCGTGGCATCGGATCCGGATGCGCCTGCGGTCCGCTGCGAGAACACCGTGCTGTCCTACCGGGAACTCGACGAGCGGTCGAGCCGCCTCGCACGTCGTCTGACCGCCGCCGGTGTCGGTCCGGAATCTGTGGTGGCTCTGGGATTCCCGCGTTCGTGGGAGATGGTGCTGTGTGTCTGGGCCGTCGCCAAGACCGGTGCGGCGTACGTCCCTGTCGACCCGACCTACCCCGTCGATCGCATCGCCCACATGCTGTCCGACTCGGGAGCGCTCCTGGGCATCACGTCCGCCGCTGACATCGCGGATCTCCCGCAGGAGACTGCGTGGCACGCGCTCGGCGACCTCGAGTCGCAGGCGCAGGACCTCGACGCCGGACCGGTGCGTGACCACGAGCGCACGGCACCGCTGCACCTCGACCACGTCGCCTACGTGATCTACACGTCCGGATCGACCGGACGCCCCAAGGGTGTCGCGGTGACACATCGCGGCCTGTCGGGCCTCGTGGACCGGACCCGCGAGCTGTACCGCGTCGGCCCTGCCGACCGGGTGCTCCACATCTGTTCACCGAGCTTCGACCCCTCGGTGCTCGAGTGGACCCTCGCGGCGTCCGCGGGCGCGGAGATCGTGGTCGTGCCGCCCACGATCATCGGTGGCACGGAACTGCATTCGCTGCTCGCCGAGGCCCGGGTGACCCACGCGATCATCACGCCCGCGGTGCTCGGGTCCGTGAACCCGCGGGACCTCGACGACCTGCGGTTGGTCTCGGTCGGCGGCGATGCATCCACGACCCAGTTGGTGGATCGCTGGGCTCCCGGACGCCAGTTCTTCAACGCGTACGGCCCCACCGAGACCACCATCGTGTCGACCCGTGCCGAACTGTTCGCGGGTCGCCCGATCACCATCGGCGCCCCCGTTCCCGGTGTCGGCGCGCTGATCCTCGACGCGCGGCTGCGACCGGTTCCGGTGGGTGTGGCAGGTGAGCTGTATCTGACGGGTGGTGCTCTCGCCCGCGGGTACCACGACCGTCCGGGTCTCACCGCGGACCGGTTCGTGGCGAGCCCGTTCGGCGGCGCCGGCGAACGGATGTACCGCACCGGTGACGTCGTCCGCTGGACGGCGCGCGCGAGCGAAGCGGCCGGCGGCGTGTCGCAGTACGCCATCGAGTACGTCGGCCGCTCCGACTTCCAGGTGAAGGTGCGCGGCTTCCGCATCGAACTCGGCGAGATCGACACCGCCCTCACCCGCCACCCCGACGTCTCGTTCGCCGCGACGATCGGCCACCGACTGCCGTCGGACCAGATCGCGCTCGTCTCCTACGTCACCGCGACCGCCGGCGTGGACGTCGATGCGGTGTCGGAGCATGTCGCGGCCCTGTTGCCGTCGTACATGGTGCCCGCGTCGATCGTCGTGCTCGACGAGGTGCCCCTGACGCCGGTCGGCAAGCTCGACCGCGCCGCCCTGCCCGCTCCCGTGTTCGAGGCGCGCGAGTTCCGGGCGCCGACGACGCCGATCGAGGAGATCGTCGCCGACGTGTTCGCCGACGTCCTCGGTCTCGACCGTGTCGGACTCGACGACGACTTCTTCGCGCTCGGCGGCAACTCGCTGATCGCGACCCAGGTGATGTCGCGCCTCGGTGCGCACCTGGACACGCGGGTCCCCGTCCGCGTGCTGTTCGAGGTCTCCACCGTGGCCGCGCTGGCCGCCCGGGTCGAGCAGCATGCCGGTGCCGGTGCCCGCAAGGCCCTCGTCGCCGCGCCCCGCCCGGACCGGGTTCCGCTCTCGCTGGCGCAGCAGCGGATGTGGTTCCTCAACCGGCTCGATCCCGAATCGCCCACGTACAACCTCGCTTTCGGTCTCCGGCTGTCCGGTGTCCTCGACGTCAGTGGTCTCCAGGTCGCGGTCATGGATGTGCTGGACCGGCACGAATCGTTGCGCACGATCTTCCCGGACTCGCCGGACGGCCCGCACCAGGTGGTGGTCGACGCGGTTCGAATAGTGCCGAACCTGACCCCGGAGGACGTGTCCCGTGAGGGACTGCAGCGCGCGGCGCTGGCACTCGCGGCCCGCGGCTTCGACGTGACGACCGAGTCCCCGGTTCGGGCCGGCCTGTTCCGCGTCGACCCGACCGAGCACGTGCTCGTGATCGTGGCGCACCACATCAGCGCGGACGGCTGGTCGATGGGCCCGATGGCGCGCGACATCATGGCGGCGTACGCGGCGCGGACCCAGTGGGATCAGCCCGCGTGGTCGCACCTTCCCGTGCAGTACGCCGACTACGCTCTGTGGCAGCGGGAGATCCTCGGCTCCGAGGACGATCCGGGTTCGGTGATCTCGACCCAGGCCCGGTACTGGACCGAACAGCTCGACGGCCTGGCGGATCAGCTCGACCTGCCCACGGACCGTCCACGACCGGCCCGGCAGTCGTTCCGCGGCGCACGGGTCCGGTTCGACCTGTCCCCGCAGACCCACCGTGCCCTCGTCGACCTGGCACACGCCCACAACGCGTCGCTGTTCATGGTCGTGCACGCCGCGCTGTCGGTGCTGCTGTCGCGGCTCGCCGGAACATCGGACGTCGCGATGGGCACGCCCGTCGCCGGTCGCGGCGAGCAGGCGCTCGACGATCTCGTCGGAATGTTCGTCAACACGCTGGTCCTGCGGACCGAGGTCGATCCCGGTGCACGATTCGTCGACGTCCTGGGCCACGCGCGCGATGTCGCGCTCGGGGCCTTCGCGCACTCGGACATCCCGTTCGAGCGGCTCGTGGAGGTCCTCAATCCGGCCCGTTCGACGGCTCGGCATCCGCTGATCCAGGTGATGCTGTCGTTCGAGAACCTGGGCGCGACGCACCTCGAGCTGCACGGTCTGACGATCGACAAGCTGGACCTCGACGCCGAGGTCGCGAAGTTCGACCTGCAGTTCACCTTCCGGGAGTCCATCGGCGAGGACGGTCTCGCGGACGGCATGGCCGGTGAATTCACTTATGCGACAGATTTGTTCGACGAATCGACGGTGCGCACCCTCATCACGCGCTTCGTTCGGGTGCTCGAGGAGGTCGTCGCGGAGCCCGGCGCGGTCGTCGGTGACATCGACCTGCTCGGCGCCACCGAGATCGCGCAGCTGACCCTGCCGACCGGCCCCGCGGCGCCCGCGCCGGCCGTGTTTGCGGACCTGCTGGCCGCCGCGGCGCAGACGGATCCGTCGGCGATCGCCCTCGTCTCGGGCACTGACGAGATCACGTACCGCGAACTCGACGAACGGTCGTCGCGGTTGGCCCGGCTGCTCGTCTCGCGGGGCGCCGGACCGGAGGATGTCATCGCGGTCGCGCTGACCCGGTCCGTCGAGTCGGTGACCGCGGTGTGGGCCGTCGCGAAGTCGGGTGCGGCGTTCGTGCCGGTCGATCCGAACTATCCCGGTGATCGTGTCGCGCACATGGTTTCGGACTCCGGTGCGCTGCTGGGCATCACCGTCGCCGAACACGCAGCGGGCCTGCCGGAAGGCATTCCGTGGCTGGTGCTCGACGATGTCGCGGTGTCCGCGGGCGTCGAGCGTCAGTCGGATGCCCCGCTGTCGAACTCGGATCGGGTGCGACCGCTCGAGACTCGCCATCCCGCGTACCTGATCTACACGTCGGGCTCGACGGGCGTCCCGAAGGGCGTCGTCGTCACGCACACCGGGCTCGCCGCCCTCGCCGAGGAGCAGGTGGCCCGGTACGGGCTCACACCGGTTTCGCGGACCCTGCACTTCGCGTCGCCCAGTTTCGACGCGTCCATTCTCGAACTGCTCATGGCGGTCGGCGCCGGCGCGACGATGGTGATCGCGCCGACGTCCACCTACGGCGGCCTCGAGTTGACGGAACTGCTGGCGTCGCAGCAGGTCACGCACGCGTTCGTCACTCCCGCCGCACTGGCGTCGGTCGACCCGGCGGGCCTGGCGGCTCTGCGGGTCGTCGTGGTCGGCGGCGAGGCGTGCTCGACCGATCTGGTCGCGCGCTGGGCCACCGGTGGGCGCCGGATGTTCAACGCGTACGGCCCCACCGAGGCAACCGTCGCGTCCAACATCTCGGATGCGCTGGCCCCGGGTGCGCCGGTCACGATCGGACGCGCGATCCGCGGCGCGAACACCTACGTCCTGGACGCGCGACTGCGTCCGGTCCCGGCCGGTGTCGTGGGTGAGCTGTATCTCGAGGGGCCCGGTCTGGCCCGCGGCTACCACGAGCGGGCCGGCCTGACCGCCGAGCGATTCGTCGCGAATCCGTTCGGGACGAGCGGGACTCGCCTGTACCGCACCGGTGACGTCGTGCGCACCGGCGCGGATCGGGTGATCGAGTACGTCGGCCGCGCCGACGACCAGGTGAAGCTGCGAGGCTTCCGCATCGAGCTCGGCGAGATCGAGGCCGCCCTACTGCGGCTGGACGCCGTCGGGCAGGCCGTGGTGATCGTCCGCCACGACCAGCTGGTTGCGTATCTCGTTGCGGCACCGGGTACATCGATCGATTCGGCCGACGTCAAGGAGTCGGTCGGGCGTGCGTTGCCGTCGTACATGGTTCCGGCCGCGATCGTCGTGCTCGACGAACTGCCGATGAGCGCGAGCGGCAAGCTCAACCGCCAGGCGCTGCCGGAGCCCGAGTTCGAGGCTCGCGAGTTCCGCGCCCCCACGACGCCGATCGAGGAGATCGTCGCCGACGTCTTCGCCGAACTCCTCGGCGTCGGACGAGTGGGACGCGACGACGACTTCTTCGAACTCGGCGGGAACTCGCTGATCGCCACCCGGGCGGTGGCCCGTCTCGGCGAGGCGCTGGACGCGAAGGTGCCGGTCCGGGTGCTGTTCGAGGCGTCGAGCGTGGTTGCCCTGGCCGCGAGGATCGAGCAGCTGTCCGGCACGGGCGGTCGCAAGGCCCTGGCGGCCGGCCCCCGGCCGGAGCTGATTCCGCTGTCGCCCGCGCAGCAGCGGATGTGGTTCCTCAACCGGTTCGACGGTGCGTCCGCCGCGAACAACATCCCGGTCGCCGTCCGCCTGTCCGGATTGCTGGACCGGCGTGCGATGCAGGCCGCGATCATCGACGTGGTGTCCCGGCACGAGGTGCTGCGCACGGTCTACCCCGAGGTGGACGGCACCGGCCGACAGGTGATCCTGCCGATCGGGAACGTCGACATCGCGGTCGAACCCATCACGGTCTCCCCGGAACAGCTGGCGGCGGAACTGCCGGCGCTCGCGGCGACCGCCTTCGACGTCACCCGTGAGGTGCCGCTCGTCGCCCGGCTGTACGAGGTGCGGCCCACCGAGCACGTCCTCGTCCTGGTGGTCCACCACATCGCAGCAGACGGCTTCTCGATGGGGCCACTGACACGCGACATCATGACGGCGTACGCCGCCCGCAGCGGGGGAGCCGTGCCCGGGTGGTCGCCGCTGGCGGTCCAGTACGCGGACTACAGCCTGTGGCAGCAGGAGGTCCTGGGATCCGAGGCCGATCCGGAATCGGTTGCGGCCCAGCAGATCTTGTACTGGACGTCCGCGCTGGCGGGCCTGCCCGACCAGCTCGAGCTGCCCACCGACCGGCCGCGCCCCGCGGTCGCGTCGAACCGGGGTGCGGCCCATCGCTTCACGATCACACCGGCGTTGCATGCAGCGCTCACCGAGCTCGCGCACCGACGGAACGCGACGCTGTTCATGGTCGTGCACGCGGCGCTGTCGGTCCTGTTGGCTCGGCTGGCCGCCACCTCGGATGTCGCGATCGGCACGCCCGTCGCGGGTCGCGGCGAGGCAGCACTCGACGACGTCGTCGGAATGTTCGTCAACACGCTGGTGCTGCGATCGGATGTGCAGGGGGCGCAGTCCTTCGCGGACCTGCTGGGCCGCACCCGTGAGGCCGATCTCGGTGCCTTCGCCCACGCGGACGTCCCGTTCGAGCGGTTGGTCGACGTGCTCGCACCGGTTCGATCCCAGTCACGGAACCCACTCTTCCAGGTGATGCTGGCCTTCCAGAACCTGGGACAGACCACCCTCGAACTGCAGGGGCTGTCGGTGTCGGCGGTCGAGTTCGACGACGTCTTCTCGAAGTTCGACATGCAGGTCACGCTGTCCGAGTCGATCGACACGGACGGTTCCGCTGCCGGGCTGGCGGTCGAGATCACGTACGCGACGGATCTGTTCGACGAGTCGACCATGGTCCGGTTGGGGGAGCGGTTCGTGCGGGTGCTCGAAGCAGTCACCGCGGATCCCTCGACTCGGATCGGGGACCTGGATCTGCTGGACTCCGCCGAGCGGGATCGCGTCTTGGTCGAGTGGAATGCCACCGATCATCACGCACCGCCGTCCACGCTCGTCGGATTGTTCGATGCGCAGGTGGCGCGGACGCCGGATGCTGTGGCGGTGGTGTGTGCGGGTGAGTCGGTGTCGTATCGCGAGTTCGCTTCCCGCGTGCATCGTCTGGCGCGGCTGCTGGTGGCGGAGGGCGTAGGTCCCGAGTCGCTGGTCGCGGTGGCGATGGGGCGTTCGGTGGAGCAGTTGGTGGCTCTGTACGCGGTGTCGGTCGCGGGCGGCGGGTATGTGCCGGTGGATCCGGATCAGCCGGTCGACCGCAACCGGTACGTGCTCGAGACGGCGAATCCTGTTCTGGTGCTGACATCGTCTCGTGACGCCGTGGAGCTGCCGGCTGCCGGTCGGGTGCTGGATCTCGACGCCGTCGATGTGTCCGGGTTCTCGGATGCGCCCGTCACCGATGCCGATCGGATCGCGCCGCTGCGTTCGGAGAACGTGGCGTATGTGATCTTCACGTCGGGTTCGACGGGGCGGCCGAAGGGTGTGGCGGTCTCGCACGGTTCGGTGGTCAACCAGCTCCGCTGGCTGCAGGGTGCGTACGGTCTCGGCGAATCCGATCGGGTGCTGCTCAAGACGGTGTTCACGTTCGACGCTTCGGTGTGGGAGTTGTTCTGGCCGCTGCAGGTCGGTGCGTCGCTGGTGGTTGCCGGACGTGACGTGCACCGTGATCCGGTGGCGTTGGCGCGGGTGTTGGTCGAGGAGTCGGTGTCGGTGGCGCAGTTCGTGCCGTCGGTGCTCGACGCGGTGCTCGATCACCTCGGTGACGCGGACGGGGTGTCGTTGTCGCGGGTGTTCTGTGGTGGCGAAGCTCTGACGGCCCGCACCGTCGAGCGTCTCCGCGGGGTCTCGGGCGCGTCCGTCCACAATCTGTACGGCCCGACCGAGGTGACGGTGCAGGCGACCAGCCACGACGTGGCCGGGGGCGAGATGTCGGTCCCGATCGGTGTGCCGGTGTGGAACACACAGGCCTACGTGCTCGATGCGCGTCTGCGCCCGGTGCCGGTGGGCGTCGCAGGTGAGTTGTATCTCGCGGGTGTGCAGGTGGCACGCGGGTACTTCGGCCGGACGGACCTGTCGGCGGAGCGGTTCGTGGCGAATCCGTTCTCCGTCGGTGCGCGGATGTATCGCACGGGCGACCTGGTCCGCTGGAATGCGGACGGCGAGCTGGAGTATCTGGGCCGCACGGACTTCCAGGTGAAGCTGCGCGGCCTGCGGATCGAACTCGGCGAGATCGAGGCGGCGCTGCTCGGGCTCCCCGAGATCGCGCAGGCCGCGGTGCTGGTCAGGAACGAGCAGTTGGTGGCCTACGTGGTCCCGGCGGCCGGGGCAGGCGTCGACGCCGGGAGCGCCAAGACCGCACTGTCGGCGTCGTTGGCGTCGTACATGGTGCCGTCCGTGTTCGTCTCCCTCGACGAGTTCCCGTTGAACCCGTCCGGGAAACTGGATCGCAGGGCGCTGCCGGAGCCGGTCGTCGAGGCTACGGTGTTCCGGGCGCCCACGACACCGGTGGAGCAGATCGTCGCCGGAATCCTCGCCGAGGTCCTGGACCTGGAGCGGGTCGGTCTGGACGACGACTTCTTCGCCCTCGGCGGCAACTCGCTGATCGCGACGCAGGTGGTGTCGCGTCTCGGCGTCGCGCTGGACACACAGGTCCCGGTCCGGGTGCTGTTCGAGGTGTCCACGGTCGAGGACCTGTCGGCGCGGCTGGCCGACCTGGCCGGCGCTGGTGGCCGGACGGCGCTGGTGGCCGGTCCGCGGCCCGAGCGGATTCCGTTGTCGCTGGCGCAGCAACGGATGTGGTTCCTCAACCGGTTCGAACCGGAGTCGGCCGTCAACAACGTCCCCGTGGCGATCCGGCTCACCGGAGCCCTCGACGTGGCGGCACTTCAGACAGCATTCGGTGACGTTCTCGCCCGACACGAATCGCTGCGCACGGTGTTCCCGGACAACGGCGGCGTGGGTCACCAGTCGATCATTCCTGTGGAGCGGGCGACGGTGGACCTGGACGTCGAGCGGGTCGATGCGGAGAGCCTGGTCCCGGCCATCGCCGCGCTGGCGAGAGCCGGATTCGATCTGTCGACCGAACTTCCCGTGCGCGCCCGACTGTTCGAGTTGACGTCGTCGGAGCACGTGCTGGTGCTCGTGACGCATCACATCGCGTCGGACGGGTTCTCGATGGTCCCGCTGGCGCGTGACGTGATGACCGCGTACGCGGCCCGTTCGGCAGGCGTCGCCCCGGCGTGGGCTCCGCTCGCGGTGCAGTACGCGGACTACGCCCTGTGGCAGCGTGAGGTGCTCGGCTCGGAGGACGATCCGCAGTCCGTGATCTCCCGTCAGATCGACCACTGGACGTCCGTGCTGGCCGGGCTGCCGGCTCAGCTGGATCTGCCGGCGGACCGTCCGCGACCCGCGATCGCCACCAATCACGGTGCGTCGTACCGCTTCTCCATCGGTGCTGATCTGAACGATGCGATCGAGTCCGTCGCCCGCGCACACGGCGCCACCCCCTTCATGGTGGTGCACGCGGCACTGTCGGTGCTGCTGGCGCGGCTCAGCGGCACCTCCGACATCGCGATCGGCACCCCGGTAGCCGGTCGCGGCGAGCAGGCGCTCGACGACGTGATCGGCATGTTCGTCAACAGCCTCGTGCTGCGCACCGAGGTCGACGGCGGGCAGTCGTTCGCCGAACTCCTCGCGGCGGTGCGGACGTCGGACCTCGACGCGTTCGGCAGCGCCGACGTGCCGTTCGAGCGGCTCGTGGAGATCCTCGACCCGGAGCGCTCGCAGGCCCGGCACCCGCTGTTCCAGGTGATGCTGGCGTTCCAGAACCTGGACCGTGCGTCCCTCGAACTCCCGGGACTGATCGCCGAGGGCGTCGACTTCGACGTCGCAGTCGCGAAGTTCGACCTGCAGGTGACCGTCGAGCCCGCCGAGAGCGGTCTGGCCGTCGAATTGACCTACGCGACGGACCTGTTCGACGAACCGTCGATGCGCGCGTTCGGCGAGCGGTTCCTCCGGATTCTGGAATCGGTGACCACCGACGCGTCCACGCTCGTCGGTGACGCGAACCTTCTGGACGACGCGGAACGCACCCTGGTGCTGCAGACCTGGAACGACACCGACCACGGCGTCCCGGGTTCCACGCTGGTCGAGCTGTTCGAGGCGCAGGCGGCCCGGACGCCCGATGCGACAGCGGTGGTGTTCGAGGGACAGTCGCTGAGCTACAGCGAGTTCGCGGCCCGGGTGAACCGGGTAGCGCGGGCGCTGATCGCGCAGGGCGTCGGCCCGGACACATTCGTCGGCCTCGGGATGCGGCGGTCCCCGGATCTACTGGTGGGCATGTACGCCGTGCTGACCGCCGGTGGCGGGTACGTCCCCATCGACCCGGACCAGCCGGCCGAGCGCAACGGGTACATCCTCGATACCGCGAATCCCGTTCTGGTACTGACCACACCGCGTGACGCGGCCGACCTGCCGACGTCGGCGCGGGGCGTCGACCTCGGCACCCTGGAGGCGTCCGGGTTCTCGGATGCACCCGTGCGTGACAGTGAGCGCCTGCGCCCGTTGCGGGCCGAGAACGCCGCGTACGTGATCTTCACGTCGGGTTCGACGGGTCGTCCGAAGGGCGTCGCCGTGGCGCACGGCGCGATCGTCAACCAGGTGCGGTGGCTGGTCGCCGAGTACCGGCTGAGCGCGGACGACGTGGTGCTGCAGAAGACGCCGTTCACGTTCGACGTGTCGCTGTGGGAGCTGTTCGGCACGCTGGCGGTCGGCGCACGTCTGGTGATCGCCGTCCCGGACGGGCATCGGGATCCGGGCTATCTGAAGCAGGTGATCGAGGAACAGGCGGTCACGGCGACGTCGTTCGTGCCGTCGATGCTGTCGGCGTTCACCGCGGAACTGGCCGCGGGGGACTGCGGTTCGCTGCGCGCGGTCCTGGTGGCCGGTGAGGCGTTCCCGACTGCCGCGGCCGACGCGTTCTCCCGCGTCAACGGCGCCGAACTGTACAACCTGTACGGACCGACCGAGTTCGCGGTGCACGCGACGGCGCGCCCGGTGGCCGGTGTCACCGGTGCGAGCGTGCCGATGGGCGGGCCGGTGTGGAACACCCGGGCGTTCGTCCTCGACGGCCGCCTGAACCCGGTCCCCGCCGGTGTCGCGGGCGAGTTGTACCTCGCGGGTAGACAGTTGGCGCGCGGGTACTTCGGTCGCAGTGACCTCACCGCGGATCGCTTCGTGGCCGATCCGTTCGGCTCGGGTGAGCGGATGTACCGCACGGGCGACCTCGTCCGCTGGACGCCCGACGGTGAACTGGAATACCTGGGCCGCACCGACTTCCAGGTGAAGCTGCGTGGTCTGCGAATCGAGCTCGGCGAGATCGAGACGGCGCTGCTCGAGCACGCGTCGATCGTCCAGTCGGTGGTCCTGGTGAAGAGCGACCATCTGGTCGCCTACGTGGTCCCGGCCGGCGGCGCGACGGTGGACGTCGACGCGGTGAAGGCCGCACTGTCGACGTCGCTGGCGTCGTACATGGTGCCGTCGACGTTCGTGGTCCTCGACGAGTTCCCGCTGGGCGCCTCCGGAAAGCTGGACCGGAAGGCGTTGCCGGAACCGGTGTTCGAGGTCCGCGAGTTCCGCGCCCCGGCCACCCCGATCCAGGAGATCGTCGCCGGGGTCTTCGCCGAGGCCCTCGGCCTCGGGCGGGCCGGTCTCGACGACGACTTCTTCGCGCTCGGCGGCAACTCACTGCTCGCGACGCAGGTGGTGTCGCGCCTGGGCGCCGCGCTCGACTCTCGTGTTCCCGTGCGGGAGCTGTTCGAGGCGTCCACGGTCGAGTCGCTCGCGGCCCGGTTGTCGGACCAGTCGGCCGGCGACCGCCGGGCGCTGGTCGCCCGTCCGCGGCCGGACCGGATTCCGTTGTCGCTCGCGCAGCAGCGGATGTGGTTCCTCAACCGCTTCGACACCGAGTCGACCGCCTACAACATTCCGATGGCCCTGCGGCTGTCCGGTGACCTCGACGTGGCCGCCCTCGAGCGGGCCGTCGCGGACGTCACGGCGCGGCACGAGTCGCTGCGCACGGTGTTCCCGTCCACGGACGACGGTCCGCAGCAGGTGATCCTGCCGGCCGACCGTGCCGTCCTCGAGATGGGGCCGGTCGACGTCGATCCGGCGGAGGTGGCCGATCGGCTGCGGGCGCTCGCCGGGACTCGCTTCGACGTCACGGCGGACGTCCCGATCCGGGTGGAGCTGTACCGCGTGGGCGCCAGCGAGTTCGTGCTCGGCATGGTGGTCCACCACATCAGTGCGGACGGTGTGTCCCTCGCACCGTTGACCCGCGACATCATGGCGGCGTACACGGCGCGTGCCGCCGGCCGGGCGCCGGGATGGGCGCCGCTGGCGGTGCAGTACGCGGACTACGCGCTGTGGCAGCGCGAGATCCTCGGGGACGAGGACGATCCGGAATCGGTGTCGGCGCAGCAGCTCGCGTACTGGAGCGAGGCGCTCGCCGACCTGCCCGATCAGCTGAACCTGCCCACCGACCACCCGCGGCCGGCGGTTCAGACGTTCCGCGGCGGGCTGGTCGAGTTCGAGATCGACGCCCAGACCCACCGCGGTCTGCGCGATCTCGCCCGGGAGCAGAACGCGACGCTGTTCATGGCGGTGCACTCCGCCTTCGCCGTGCTGCTGTCGCGGCTGTCCGGCAGCGACGACATCGCTGTCGGCACCCCGATCGCCGGGCGCGGCGAGGCCGCGCTCGACGACCTCGTCGGGATGTTCGTCAACACGCTGGTGTTCCGAACGCAGGTCGACCGGGCCGGGTCCTTCACCGACACCCTCGGCCGCGTCCGCGAGGCGGACCTGCAGGCGTTCGCCAATGCGGACGTGCCGTTCGAGCGTCTGGTAGAGGTGCTCAATCCGACCCGGTCCACGGCGCGTCATCCGCTGTTCCAGGTGGGTTTCTCGTTCCAGAACCACGACCGCGGCAGCCTCGAGCTTCCCGGCCTCGCGGTCGAGGCGGCCGAAATGGAATCCGGTGTGGCGCAGTTCGATCTGCACCTGATCATCGAGGACCGGTACGACGACGGTGGCGACCCCGTCGGCATGCGGGCGTCGATGACGTACGCGGCGGACCTGTTCGACGAGTCGACCGTCCGCTCGTTCGCGGACCGGTTCGGCCGGTTGCTCACCGCCCTGGTCGTCAAGCCCACGGTGCCGGTCGGCGACGTGGACCTGCTCGACGTCGACGAGCGGGCGCACCTGCTGGCAGGGCGGAACGCGACCGCGCGCGGTACCGAGTCGGCGACGCTGGTCGACCTGTTCGACGCGCAGGTCGCGGCAACGCCGGACGCGATCGCGTTGGTGTCCGGCGACGAGCGCCTGACGTACGCCGAGTTCGATGCGCGGGTGAACCGCCTGGCCCGACACCTGATCGACCTGGGCGTGGGTCCGGAATCACTGGTGGGTCTGGCGATCCGACGGTCGGTGGATCTGCTGGTCGGCATGTACGCGATCGCCAAGACCGGTGGCGCGTACGTGCCGGTGGACCCGGATCAGCCGGCCGAACGCGTCGGGTACGTCCTGGCCGCCGCGGCACCGGTGTGTGTCCTGACCACCTCGCGGGACGGCACTGCCGTCCCGGGATCGTGGCCGGTGCTCGAGATCGACACGCTCGATGTCGCGGCGCACCCGGGTACGCCGGTCACCGACGTCGACCGTCTGCGTCCGTTGGACGCCCGGAACACCGCATACGTGATCTTCACGTCCGGTTCGACGGGCCGCCCCAAGGGCGTGGCCGTGGCACACGCCGCGATCGTCAACCAGTTGCGCTGGATGCGAGACGAATACGCTCTGGGCGGTCCGGACGCCGCACTGCTCAAGACGGCCGCGACGTTCGACCTGTCGGTGTGGGAGTTCTGGTCGATGGCGACGTGCGGTGGCCGTCTGGTGATCGCGGCGCCCGACGGGCACCGCGATCCGGGCTACCTGCTGGACGTGCTGCGCGACGAGCAGGTCACCACCCTGCACGTCGTCCCGTCGATGCTGTCGATGCTGATGACGACCGCCGACGGCGGGCTGCCCGATTCGCTGCGCCGGATCTTCGCGATCGGTGAGGCTCTGCCGGCGGCTACCGCACGGGCGTTCCGGGAGCACAACACCGCGACGCTGCACAACCTGTACGGGCCCACCGAGGCTGCGGTGTCGGTGACCCACCACGAGGTGACCGCCGCCGACTCCGCGACGGTGCCGATCGGTGTGCCCGAGTGGAACACCCAGGTGTACGTGCTGGATTCGCGTCTGGGCCCGGTGCCCGTCGGGGTCACCGGCGAGCTGTACCTTGCCGGCACGCAGCTGGCCCGCGGCTACCACGGCCGGCCCGACCTGACGGCCGACCGGTTTGTGGCGAACCCGTGGGGAACCGGCGAGCGGATGTACCGCACCGGTGACATCGTGCGGTGGAATGCGAACGGTGAACTCGAGTACGTGGAGCGCGCCGACTTCCAGGTGAAGGTCCGCGGCTTCCGCATCGAACTCGGCGAGATCGAGACCGCGCTGAGGGCACTGGCGACGGTGCGTGAGGCGGCGGTCACCGCCCACACGGACGTGCACACCGGTACCCGGTTGGTCGGGTACATGGTGGGGTCCTCCGACGACCTCGATACCGACGTCGTCCGCACCGAGCTGGCGCGGACACTGCCGTCGTACATGGTGCCGTCGGCGTTCGTGGTGCTGGAAGCCCTGCCGCTCAACGCGAACGGCAAGCTCGATCGCAAGGCGCTGCCGGCACCGGTGTTCGAGGCGCGCGACTTCCGGGCGGCCACAATGCCGCTCGAGGAGATCGTGACCGGCGCGTTCGCGGACGTGCTCGGCGTGCAGCGGGTCGGCCTGGACGACGACTTCTTCGACCTGGGCGGCAACTCGCTGGTCGCGACGCAGTTGGTGGCGCGACTCGGCGCCGCGCTCGACACCCAGGTGCCGGTGCGCCTGGTGTTCGAGGACTCCACCGTCGCCGGCGTGGTGGCGGGCGTCACGCCGCTCGTGGGCCGGGGCGCTCGCGCCGCGCTGACTGCCGGGCCTCGCCCGGAGCGGATTCCGTTGTCGCTCGCGCAGCAGCGGATGTGGACGCTGAACCAGGTGGATCCCAGTTCGTCCGCGTACAACATCCCGGTCGCGGTGCGACTGTCCGGCACGCTGGACATCGCCGTCCTGCGGGCCGCAGTCGCGGACGTGATCGCGCGGCACGAGGTGCTGCACACGATGTACCCGGACACGGCCGACGGTCCGGCACAGGTGTTGGTGCCGGCCGCCGACGTGGCACCGGACCTGACACCCGTGGCGGTGACCGAGGCCGAGATCGTCGACCGCCTCGTCGAGTTCGTCGGACGCGGATTCGACGTCACCACCGAGGTACCCGTTCGCGCGGCGCTGTTCACGCTGGGCGAGTCCGAGTCCGAGTCCGAGTCCGAGTCCGAGCACGTGCTCGCGTTCGTCGCCCACCACATCAGTGCCGACGGCTTCTCGATGGGGCCGCTGATCCGGGACGTGATGCTCGCGTACATCGCGCGGGTGGACGGCGGTGTGCCGCAGTGGCAGCCGCTGGACGTGCAGTACGCGGACTTCAGTCTGTGGCAGCGCGCGGTACTCGGTGCCGAGGCCGACCCGGACAGCCTGGTGTCGCGTCAGATCGCGTACTGGGCGGACGAGTTGCGGGGTGCTCCGGAGCTGTCGGCGCTGCCGACGGACCGTCCGCGTCCGGCCCGGCCGTCGATGGCCGGCGCCACCGTCGAGTTCGACATCGACGCGGATCTTGCGGCGCGCGTGGAGAACACGGCCCGCGAGCAGGGTGCGACCACGTTCATGATGTTCCATGCGGCGCTGGCGGTGTTGCTGTCGCGGCTCGGCGGCTCGAACGACGTCACGGTCGGCACGCCGGTCGCCGGTCGCGGCGAGGCCGCGCTCGACGACCTGATCGGCATGTTCGTCAACACCCTGGCGCTGCGCACACGGGTCGAGCCCGGCGCACCGTTCACGGACCTGCTGGCCCAGGCCCGGGAGAAGGACCTCGCGGCGTTCGGCAACGCCGACATCCCGTTCGAGCAGGTGGTGGACGCCGCGGGCGTGCGCCGCTCGAGCGCGTACACGCCGCTGTTCCAGGTGATGCTCACGTTCCAGAACATGGAGACGGGAACCTTCGCCCTGCCGGGTCTCGACGTGTCGGCGCTGGATCTCGGCGGCGACCAGGCCAAGTTCGACCTCCAGCTCACCGCGGTCGAACAGTACGACGCCGACGGAGGGCTTGCCGGTGTCCGTGCGCTGTTCACGTATGCCACGGAGCTGTTCGACCGGGACACCGTCGCGGTGTTCGCGGACCGGTTCGTCCGGATCCTCGATGCCGTGACCGAGAACCCGGCGATCGTCCTGCGCGCGATCGACGTGACGACCGACGCCGAGCGGGAGGCGCTCGAGCCGAAGAAGGCGAAGACGGTCGAGGACCTGCCGGAGTTGGTGGCGGGCGCCGCCGCGGTGGCACCGGAGGTGGTGGCGATCTCGCATGCCGGCACCGACGTCACGTTCGGCCAGCTGCACGCCAAGCTGGAGGCGACGGCTACCGCGATGGGAGGGGCGTTGAAGCCCGAGGCCCTGACGACCGTCGCGCTGTCGGGCCTGCTGCCGGGCATCCTCCCGGCCCTCGGCGCCGACGGGTACCAGTCGGCTGTCGCGGGCATGATCGCCGACGCATCGGCGATCATCGAGGGCGGACACGAGTGATCGCAGTCGGATGAATCGGGGGGAGCCGACACGTCGGCTCCCCCCGATTCGGGCGATCGAAGTTTTCAGATGTCGGGAAGGACACAAGCACATGGCGGCCCAGCAGCCCGGAGTCGACGCGTTGACCGTCGAGGATCTGCCTCGGTTCCTCGCCGGGGTGGTCGAGGTCGATCCCCAGCGGATCGCGCTGACCGTTGGTGAGCTCACCGTCACGTATGCACAGCTGAAGCAGGAGATCGAGACCCTCGACGCCGCGATGGGCGGGGTGCTCGGCATCGACGCGCTCGTGCCGGTCGTGCTGTCCACCGTGGCACCGGGTCTGCTCGAGGCGCCCGAAACCGGCGGCCTGCCCGGCCTGTTGGATGCCCTGTTCACCGATGCGGCCGACGTGCTCGGGGAGCTGGCGTCCACCGCTCCCGCCACCGAGCCGGCGGCCACCCTGGTCTCGCTGTTCGACGAGCAGGTGACGCGCACCCCGGACGCGGTTGCACTCGAGTTCGACGGCACGGCGCTCACATACGCCGAGTTCGATGCCCGCGCCAACCGCCTGGCACGGCACCTGATCGCGCTCGGCGTGGGACCGGACACCCTGGTGGGTCTGGGGATTCGCCGTTCGTTCGATCTCCTGATCGGCATGTACGCGATCGTCAAGGCGGGTGGCGCGTACGTGCCGCTCGACCCCGATCATCCGGCCGACCGTCTCGGGTACGTACTCGACATTGCGCGCCCCGTCGTGATCCTCACGACGACCCGGGACGGGCTGGCGCTCGACACCGGTACCCCGATCCTCGCGATCGATGCGCTGGACCTGCAGGCGCACTCGGACGCGCCGGTCACCGACGAGGACTGGCCCGTGCCGCTGTCCGCCGACAACCTCGCGTACGTGATCTTCACGTCCGGTTCCACGGGGCGCCCGAAGGGCGTCGCGGTCGGCCACGGTGCGATCGTCGCCAATCTGCGCTGGCGTCAGCACATGTACCCGATGGCCGCCGCTGACGTGGTGCTGCAGAAGACACCGTTCACGTTCGACGTCTCGGTGTGGGAGTTCTTCTGGCCGTTGCAGGCCGGTGCGCGGCTGACGATCGCGCTGCCGGACGGCCACCGCGATCCCGCGTATCTCGCCCGCACGATGGTCGAGCGCGGTGTGACCGTCGCGCATTTCGTGCCGTCGATGCTCTCGGTGTTCGTGGTCGAACCGAGTGCGGCGACAGCCACGACATTGCGAAACGTGTTCGCGTCGGGTGAGGCGCTCCCGCCGCAGACCGCGGCCCGGTTCCGTGACATCTCGAATGCCGCGCTGCACAACCTGTACGGTCCCACCGAAGCCGCGGTGGACGTCACCTTCCACGAGGTCACCGCGGCGGACACCGCCACGGTGCCGATCGGCGCCGCGGTCGCCGACACCGACCTGTACGTGCTCGACGACGGACTGCGCCGCGTGCCGGCCGGGACCGAGGGCGAGCTGTATCTGGCGGGCGTGCAGCTGGCCCGCGGCTACCTGCAGCGCCCCGACCTGACGGCCGACCGGTTCGTCGCCGACCCCTACGGCGCCCCGGGCGACCGCATGTACCGCACCGGCGATCTCGTCAAGCTCGGTGGCTCCGGTGAGCTGGAGTATGTGGGCCGCACCGACTTCCAGGTGAAGCTGCGTGGTCTGCGCATCGAACTCGGCGAGATCGAGTCCGCGCTGCTCGACCACGATGCGGTATCGCAGTCCGTCGTGGTCGTACACGCCGACGCCGACCTGGGCGACCACCTCGTGGCCTATGTCGTCACCGACGGTGGCGCGCCCGTCGACCGCGCGGAGATGGCCGCCGCGGTGAGTGCGCGGCTGCCCGAGTACATGGTGCCGTCCCTGTTCGTCGCGGTGGCCGAGTTCCCGCTGAACGCGAGCGGCAAGCTCGACCGCAAGGCCCTTCCCGCGCCGGACTTCTCGACGCTCGTGAGTGAGTACCGCGCACCGAGCACCCCCACCGAGGAGATGCTCGCCGCCACGTTCGCGGAGGTCCTGGGCGCCGAGCGCACGGGTGTCGACGACGACTACTTCGCCCTCGGCGGCAACTCGCTGAGCGCGACCCGTGTCGTCGCGCGGATCAACGCCGAACTCGGCATCCGCATCGATGTGCGCGATTTCTTCGACGCGCCGACCGTGGCCCGGCTCGCGGCGCTCGTGGACGCCCAGGTCGCCGCGGGCGGCGACACCCGTGTCCCGCTGGTGCCGCAGCCGCGCCCGGAGACCGTGCCGCTGTCGCTCGCACAGCAGCGGATGTGGTTCCTCAACCGGTTCGACACCGACTCCGCGGCGAACAACATCGTCGTGGCGATCCGGCTGTCGGGCTCGCTCGACGTCGCCGCATTGCGCGGCGCGGTGAACGACGTCGTCGCTCGCCACGAGTCACTGCGCACGGTGTTCCCGGAACGGGACGGCACCGCGAGCCAGGTGATCCTGCCCGCGGATCAGGTCGCCGTCGCCCTGGACGCCGAGTCGATCGCCGAGGCCGACATCGTCGACGCGATCACCGAGACGATCTCGCGGGGATTCGACGTGACGGCCACGGTCCCGATCCGGATGCGGCTGCTCGCGGTGTCCGCCACCGAGCACGTGCTCGTGGTGGTGGTCCATCACATCAGCGCCGACGGCTTCTCGATGGGACCGCTGACCCGTGACGTGATGGTCGCCTACGCGGCGCGATCGACCGGAACCCCGCCGGGCTGGGCGCCGCTCGACGTGCAGTACGCCGACTACGCGCTGTGGCAGCGCGAGGTTCTCGGCAGCGAGGACGACCCGGAATCGCTGATCGCCCGCCAGGTGGACCACTGGCGCACCGTTCTCGCCGATCTGTCCGATCGGCTGGATCTGCCCGCGGACCGCCCACGTCCCGCCGTCGCATCGAATGTCGGTGCATCGCATAGGTTCTCGATCGATGCGGAGCTCGCGTCCCGACTGGACATCGTCGCGCGCGAACATGGTGCGACACCGTTCATGGTGGTGCACGCGGCGCTGTCGGTACTGTTGGCGCGGCTCAGCGGCACCTCCGACGTCGCGATCGGCACCCCCGTCGCCGGTCGGGGTGAGGCCGCCCTGGACGACCTCGTCGGCATGTTCGTCAACACCCTCGTGCTGCGCGCCGACGTCCGGGGAGATCGCCCGTTCGCCGAACTGCTCGCTCGGGTGCGCGAGTCGGACCTCGAGGCGTTCGGCCACGCCGACGTCCCGTTCGAGCGGTTGGTCGAGGTCCTGAGCCCGGCCCGCTCGCAGGCGCGGCATCCGCTGTTCCAGGTGGTGCTCTCGTTCCAGAACATGGACCGGACCGAGCTCGCTCTCGGTGACCTCACCGTCTCCGGCGTCGACTTCGACGCCGCCGTCGCGAAGTTCGATCTGGCGGTGACGCTCGCCGAGGCCGACTCGGGCGCAGCAGGATTCGACGTCGACCTCACGTACGCGACGGACCTGTTCGATGCGTCGACGATGCGCGCGTTCGCGGAACGGTTCCTGCGGGTGCTCGGCGCGGTCGCGAGCGACCCGTCCGTGGTGGTCGGCGACATCGCGATCCTCGACGACGCCGAGGTGGCGCGGTTGACCGTGGCCGCGGGTCCGGTCGCGCCGGAACCGATGCTGCTCGCCGACCTGCTCGAACGCGCCGCGTGCGTGGATCCGTCCGCGATCGCACTCGTGGCGGGGGAGCGGACCGTCACCTACCGGGAACTCGACGAGCGCTCGTCACAGTTGGCGCGGGTGCTGATCGACCGCGGTGCGGGGCCGGGCGACGTGGTCGCGATCGCGCTGACCCGATCGATCGAATCGGTGGCCGCGGTGTGGGCGGTCGCCAAGTCCGGTGCCGCGTTCGTGCCGGTCGACCCGAACTACCCGGCCGACCGGGTGGCACACATGGTCTCCGATTCCCGTGCGGTACTGGGTGTCACGGTCGCCGAGCATGCCGCCGCGCTGCCGTCCGCGTTGTCGTGGCTGGCGCTCGACGAGGCCTCCGTTGCCGAGCAGATCGCCGTGTCCTCGCCCGCGCCGCTGTCGGACAGTGACCGCGCCCGTCCGCCGCACCTCACCGACGTCGCCTACGTGATCTACACGTCGGGGTCGACGGGTGTGCCGAAGGGCGTCGTCGTCACGCATTCCGGCCTCGCGGCGTTCGCGCAGGAGCAGGTGGAGCGCTACGGGATCGAAGCGGGTTCGCGCACGCTGCACTTCGCGTCGCCGAGCTTCGACGCATCGGTCCTGGAACTGCTCATGGCGTTCGGTGCCGGCGCGACGATGGTGATCGCGCCCACGAGCATCTACGGCGGGCACGAACTGGCCGAACTGCTTCGTACCCGGCGTGTCACGCACGCCTTCGTCACCCCGGCCGCGCTGGCGTCGGTCGACCCGGCGGGGCTCGACGAGCTGGGTGTCGTCGTGGTCGGCGGCGAGGCGTGCCCGTCCGAACTGGTGTCCCGCTGGGCGCCGGGCCGGAAGATGTTCAACGCGTACGGCCCGACCGAGGCGACCGTGGCATCGAACATCTCCGACGCCCTGGTGCCGGGGGAACCGGTCACGATCGGACGGGCGATCCGTGGCGCGACGGCCTACGTGCTGGACGCGCGGCTGCGGCCCGTGCCCGTGGGTGTCCCGGGTGAGCTGTACCTCGACGGTGCCGGTGTGGCCCGCGGCTACCTCGGCCGTCCCGGTCTGACCGCGGAGCGGTTCGTCGCGAACCCGTTCGGTACGCCCGGCAACCGGCTGTACCGCACCGGTGACGTGGTGCGCACCGGGGCCGACCGCGTGATCGAGTACGTGGGTCGCGCCGACGACCAGGTGAAGCTGCGCGGCTTCCGCATCGAGCTGGGCGAGATCGAAACGGTCCTCGCGCGAGACGAGTCCGTCGGCCAGTGCGCCGTCCTCGTGGTCGGCGACCAGCTCGTCGCGTACGTGACCGCGGCCGACGGGCACACGATCGACGTGACGGCGCTGAAGGAGCACGCGGGCCGATCGCTGACGGCCTACATGGTGCCCGCGGCGGTGCTGGTCCTCGACCGGCTGCCGCTCACCGGTAGCGGCAAGCTCGACCGCAAGGCGCTGCCCGAGCCCGAGTTCGAGTCGGCCGCGTTCCGGGCGCCGTCCACGCCGGCCGAGGAAACCGTCGCCGGTGTGTTCGCGGACGTGCTCGGCGCCGAGCGGGTGGGTCGGGACGACGACTTCTTCGCGCTCGGCGGCAACTCGCTGCTCGCGACGCAGGTGGCCTCCCGACTGGGCGCGGCCCTGGACACCACCGTCCCGGTCCGGCTCCTGTTCGAGGTCTCCACCGTCGAGGGGCTCGCGGACCGGGTCACCGGCTCCGTCGGCGGTGCCAGGACGGCACTCGTCGCGCGCCCGCGCCCCGACCGGATCCCGCTGTCGCTGGCGCAGCAGCGGATGTGGTTCCTGAACCGCCTCGAGCCGGAGTCGGCAGTGAACAACATCCCGCTCGCGATCCGGTTGTCGGGCGCGCTGGACGTCAAGGCGCTGTCCGCCGCGATCGGCGACGTCCTCGACCGCCACGAGTCGCTGCGCACGGTGTTTCCCGACGTCGACGGCGTCGGGTACCAGGAGATCCGGCCCGCGGCCGACGTGTCGGCGCCGCTGGTGGCCGAACCGATGTCGGAGTCGGACCTGCCCGGAATCGTCGAGTCGATGGTCACCGCCGGTTTCGAGCTGACCCACGACGCACCCGTGCGGGTGCGACTGTTCGCGGTGTCGGAGACCGAATACATCCTGGTGCTCGTCGTGCACCACATTGCGGCGGACGGCTTCTCGATGGGGCCACTGACGCGTGACGTCATGGCCGCGTACGCGGCACGATCTGCCGGGACCGTGCCGGGCTGGGGCCCCCTGGACGTGCAGTACGCCGACTACACCCTGTGGCAGCGCGACGTCCTGGGCTCCGAGGACGACCCGGAATCGCTGATCTCGCAGCAGCAGAACTACTGGACATCCGCGCTCGCCGGTCTGCCCGACCAGCTGGATCTGCCGGCGGATCGCCCCCGACCCGCCGTGTCGTCCTATCGGGGAGCGCGGCTGTCCGTTCCGCTGAGCAGGGAGCTGAAGACCGCACTGGACGAACTCGCGCGTGCACGCGGCGTCACCCCGTTCATGGTGGTGCACGCGGCGCTGGCGGTGCTGCTGGCACGTCTCAGCGGCACCTCGGACATCGCGGTGGGCACGCCGATCGCGGGCCGCGGCGAGCAGGCACTCGACGACCTCGTGGGTATGTTCGTCGGAACCCTCGTGCTGCGCAGCGACGTCGACACCGCCCTGTCGTTCGACGACCTCCTGGCGGCGGTGCGTGAGACGGACCTGCAGGCGTTCGAACACGCCGACGTCCCGTTCGAGCGGTTGGTGGAGATCCTCGACCCGGTCCGGTCGCAGTCGCGGCACCCGCTGTTCCAGGTGATGCTGACGTTCCAGAACCTCGGAAACCCGGGCCGCACCGACCTCGCGCTGGGCGGGTTGACCGTCTCCGAGGTGGAGTTCGACTCCACGACAGCGAAGTTCGACCTCCAGGTCACCTTCGCCGAATCGGCCGGTGAGACCCCCGGGCTGACGATGGATCTGACGTACGCGACCGATCTCTTCGACGAGTCGACGGCGCGGGCGTTCGGTGACCGCTACCTGCGGATCCTGTCCGCCGCGACGACCGACCCGGCGGTCCCGGTCGGGGAGATCGAGTTGCTGGACGATTCCGAGCGTGAGCGGGTGCTGGGCCGGTGGAACGACACCGGCCACGAGGTTCCGCGGGCGACGCTGGTCGACCGGTTCGCGGCGCAGGTGGCGCGGACTCCGGATGCTGCGGCGTTGGTGTTCGAGGGTGAGTCGTTGAGCTATGGCGAGTTTGCGGCTCGGGTGAATCGCACGGCGCGGTTGTTGATTTCGGAGGGTGTGGGTCCGGACTCGTTGGTGGGTCTGGGGATGCGGCGTTCGCTGGATCTGCTGGTGGGCATGTATGCGGTGCTGGCGGCTGGTGGTGGGTATGTGCCGGTCGATCCGGATCAGCCGGTGGAGCGCAACGGTTACATCCTGGACACCGCAAAGCCGGTTCTGGTCCTCACCACCTCGCGAGATGGCGGGGATCTGCCCGGCGACGCGCCTGTTGTCGAGCTGGACACGGTGGATGTGTCCGGGTTCTCGGCTGATCCGTTGACGGATGCCGATCGGGTCGCGCCGCTGCGGCCGGAGAACACCGCGTATGTGATTTTCACGTCGGGGTCGACGGGTCGGCCGAAGGGTGTGGCGGTCGGGCACGGCGCGATCGTGAATCGTCTGGTGTGGATGCAGGCGGAGTACGGTCTGACGGCTGCGGATGTGGTGTTGCAGAAGACGCCGTTCACGTTCGATGTGTCGGTGTGGGAGTTCTTCTGGCCGTTGCAGGTGGGTGCGCGGCTGGAGATCGCGGCGCCCGATGGTCATCGGGATCCGGCGTATCTGGCGCGGGTGATGGCCGAGCGTGGTGTGACGGTGGCGCATTTCGTGCCGTCGATGTTGTCGGTGTTCGTGGCGGAACCGTCCGTGTCCCGGGCGGATTCGCTGCGCCTGGTGTTTGCGTCGGGTGAGGCGTTGCCGGCGCAGACCGCGGCACGCCTGCGCGCTGCCGTGCCGGGCGCTGCCCTGCACAATCTGTACGGGCCCACGGAGGCCGCGGTGGATGTGACGTTCCACGAGGTGACGGCGGCGGACACTGCGGGTGTGCCGATCGGCGTGCCGGTGTGGAACACGCGGGTGTTCGTGCTCGACGGGCGGCTCAATCCGGTGCCGGTGGGTGTGCCGGGTGAGTTGTATCTGGCGGGTGTGCAGTTGGCGCGCGGCTATGTCGGTCGGTCGGATCTGACGTCGGATCGGTTCGTGGCGAATCCGTTCGGCGACTGCGGTGAGCGGATGTACCGCACGGGTGACCTGGTGACGTGGACCTCGGCTGGTGAGTTGGAGTACATCGGGCGTACGGACTTCCAGGTGAAGTTGCGTGGTCTGCGGATCGAGCTGGGGGAGATCGAGACCGCGCTGCTGGGGCAGGAGTCGATCGCGCAGGCCGTGGTGGTGGTGAAGAACGATCAGCTCGTCGCCTATGTCGTCCCCACTGTGGGTGGCACGGTCGACACCGAGGTCGTGAAGGCCGCGCTCGCGACGTCGTTGGCGTCGTACATGGTGCCGACGACGTTCGTGGTGTTGGAGAAGTTCCCGCTGAATCCGTCGGGCAAGCTGGATCGGAAGGCGTTGCCGGAGCCGGTGTTCGAGGCCACCGCGTTCCGGGCACCGACGACGCCGGTGGAGGAGATCGTCGCCGGGGTGTTCGCGGAGGTTCTCGGCGCCCCACGGGTCGGTCTGGACGACGATTTCTTCGGTCTCGGTGGCAACTCGCTGCTGGGAACGCAGGTGATCGCGCGGCTCGGTGCCGCGCTCGATGCGCAGGTGCCGGTGCGGGTGCTGTTCGAGGCATCGACGGTGAGCGCGCTGGCGGCGCAGGCTCAAACTCTTGCGGGGGCAGGTGCGCGCAAGGCGCTCGCCGCCGGGCCGCGGCCGGATCGGATCCCGCTCTCGCTCGCGCAGCAGCGCATGTGGTTCCTGAACCGGCTCGAGCCGGAGTCCACCACGTACAACATTCCGCTGGCGATGCAGCTCACCGGCGACCTGGACGTCGCGGCGCTGCGTGCGGCCCTGCAGGACGTCCTCGTCCGGCACGAGGCGTTGCGCACGTACTACCCGGAGGACGCGGACGGTCCGCACCAGGTGATCGTGCCGGCCGATCGGGTCGAGTTCGATCTCACGCCCGTCCCCGTCACCACGGACGACGTGCTCGCCCGCGTGGGTGGACTGCTCGGCCGCGGCTTCGACGTCACCAGCGGAGTTCCGCTGCGGTCCGGGCTGTTCCGGATCGACGACCGTACGCATGTGTTCGCGTTCGTCATCCACCACATCGGTGCGGACGGCGTCTCCATGGCGCCGATGGCGCGTGACCTCGTCGGTGCGTATGCCGCCCGCAGCCAGGGCGCGGCGCCGCAGTGGTCCCCGCTCGCGGTGCAGTACGCGGACTTCGCGCTGTGGCAGCGCGAGGTGGTGGGCTCGGCAGACGAGCCCGGCACGGTGGCCGCCGAGCAGCTCGACTACTGGGTGCGGACCTTGTCGGGTGCACCGGACCTGCTCGAACTCCCCACCGACCGGCCCCGTCCGGCGGTGGCGTCGATGCGCGGAGTCGAAACCGGTTTCACGATCCCGGCCGCACTGCACAGCGCCCTCGACACGCTCGCGCGGGCCGAGGGCTCGTCACTGTTCATGGTGGCGCACAGTGCGTTGGCCGTTCTGCTGGCGCGGCTCAGCGGAACCTGGGACGTCACGGTCGGCACCCCGATCGCCGGACGCGGGGACGCTGCCCTCGACGATCTGGTGGGCATGTTCGTCAACACACTGGCACTGCGGACGGAACTGGCGTCGTCGATGGCGTTCACGGATGTCCTCGCGCGGGCGCGGGAGACGGACCTGGCGGCGTTCGGCAACGCGGACCTGCCGTTCGAGCGGGTCGTCGAGGCCGTCTCACCGTCTCGCTCGACGGCGCGCCACCCGCTGTTCCAGACGGTGCTGTCGTTCCAGAACCAGCAGCAGGCCGCACTCGAGTTGCCCGGCCTGACGGTGGGCGCGGTGCCGGATCAGGAGCGGGCAGCCAAGTTCGACCTGCAGCTGACCCTGATTCCCACGGCGTCCGGAGACCTCGAGGCGCTGCTGACGTATGCGACGGACCTGTTCGACGAGTCGACGGTGACGACGCTCGGTCAACGGTTCGTGCGGATCCTGGAGGCCGTTGCGATCGATGCGCGGGTGGTGGTCGGTGACATCGACATCGTCTCCGAGGCGGAGCGTGCGCAGCTGCAGAGCGCCGCGTCGGCCGGACGATCGGCCGGCGTCGAGTCGGGCGCAGCCGTCGTGCCCAGCGACAGCACCCTGCCGCAGATCCTGGCGGCGGTGGTCGAGGCCGACCCGGAGGCGCCCGCGATCTCGGACGACGGTGAGGAGACCACCTACGGGGAACTCGACGAACAGTCGTCCAGGCTCGCGCGGCTGCTGATCGGCGAGGGTGTCGGCCCCGGTCACCGGGTGCCGATCGCGCTGCCGCGCTCGGTGGACGCGGTGGTCGCGGCCTGGGCGGTACTCAAGAGCGGTGCGGCTCTGATGCCGATGGCGGCGGCGGACGCGGATCGGATGCGGTCCGGCATGCCGGCAAAGGTGGGCATCACGACTTCCGCGCTCGTCGACGACCTGCCCGACGGCATGGAATGGGTCGTACTGGACGCCGACGCGGACCGGATCCGCATCGACGAGCATTCGGGGCGGCCGGTCACCTATACCGAGCGCATCCGCCGCCTGGGCTCCGAGGATCCCGCACTCGTGGCCGCCGACGGATCGTTCTCACTCACCCACGGACACGTGGTGGCACTCGCCGACCGCGACCGCGCCCGCTACGACGTCACCTACGAGTCACGGACCGCGTGCACCGAGCCCGTGAACAGCGTGTGGTCGGTCACGGAGCTGATCGTGGCGTCCACCGCGGGCGCGGTGACCGTCGTCACGGCAGTACCGGACGGTAACGTCACCGACCTTCTGGCCGACGAATGGGTGACCCATGCGTTCGTGTCGGCGGCCTGCGCGCAGGCCCTCGACGTGGACGAACTCGAGGATCTCGAGGTTCTGGTGCTGACCGACGGCGCCCGGCCGGATGAAGGGCCGGACGTCCGGCGGGTCGTCGCCGATGCGGAGGTGTGGTCCGCGTGAGGCGATAATGATGGTTTGTCCCGGGCGATGTAGGTGTAAGGAAAGAGTCACTGTGGTGCGTTGTGAGATGCCAAGCCGTCGCGTGTCGGCGATCGACACACGAGGTGTTCGGAACGCATGAGCGAGCAGAGTCGGGAGCTGCACGGGAGTGACGGGGACGAACGCAAGCGCACCAGGCGCCCGCGGCCGGAGCGGCGGGAACGCCCGGCGAGGCGGAGCCGCCCCCGGTCGACGACGCTCCCACAGCTGCTGGCCGCAGCCGTCGAGCGTGACCCGTCGGCCACGGCGCTCGTGTGTGCCGACCGCTCCCGCACCTACCAGGACCTCGACGCGTGGTCCTCGCGACTCGCCCGGGTCCTGATCGAACGGGGAATCGGACCCGGCGACTCCGTGGCCGTGGCCGTCCCGCGGTCCATCGAATCGGTGTCGGCGGTCTGGGGTGTCGCGAAGTCGGGTGCCGCCTACGTGCCCGTCGATCCGAACTACCCGGCCGACCGGGTCGAGCACATGGTCACCGATTCGGGTGTCGTGGTGGGACTGACCACCGCCGAGTCCCGCGATGCGCTGCCGGACTCCGTCGAATGGCTGGTGCTCGACGACGACTTCGAGCGTGTGCTCGCCGATCGGTCCCCGGAACCGATCTCCTTCGCAGACCGCACCCGGACGTTGACGGACACCGATCCGGCGTACGTGATCTACACGTCGGGTTCGACGGGCCGGCCGAAGGGGGTCGTGGTCACCCAGGCCGGCCTCGGCGACTTCTGCGCCGAACAGGTCCAGCGGTACCGGCTCACGCCGCAGGCTCGGACACTGCACTTCGCATCGCCCAGCTTCGATGCCTCGGTGCTCGAGCTGCTCCTCGCGGTGGGTGCCGGTTCGACTATGGTGATCGCGCCGCCCACGGTGTACGGCGGCGACGACCTCGCCGAACTGATCGCGACACATCGCGTCACCCACGGATTCGTGACGCCCGCCGCGCTCGCCTCCGTCGATCCGACGGGGCTCGACACCTTCCTCGACGTCGTCGTCGGCGGCGAGGCGTGCCCGCCCGACCTGGTGACACGCTGGGCCACGTCCGGCCGCAGGTTCTTCAACGGCTACGGCCCCACCGAGACCACCATCATGACGGCGATCTCCGATCCGCTGGTCCCCGGTGAGCCGATCACGATCGGCGGTGCCACCCAGGGCATGTCGCTCATGGTGCTCGACGACCGGTTGCGCCCCACCCCGGTGGGTGTCGCGGGTGAGCTCTACGTGTCCGGCCCGGGCGTCGCGCGCGGCTACCACGACCGGTTCGCGCTCACCGCGGAGCGATTCGTCGCGTGCCCGTTCGGCGAGCCCGGGACCCGGATGTACCGCACCGGAGACGTGGTGCGCTGGAACACGAACCAGCAGATCGAGTACGTCGGACGCTCCGACTTCCAGGTCAAGATCCGCGGATTCCGCATCGAGCTGGGCGAGATCGACGCCGCGCTCGGTGACCACGACGACGTGGACTTCGCCGCCACGGTGGCACACGATGCGACGACGGGCAGCAAGGTCCTCGTGTCCTACGTACGCCCGGTCGCGGGCCGGCAGATCGACGTGCCCGCCCTGCTCGAGTTCGTCGGCCGGTCACTGCCCCGGCACATGGTGCCCTCGACGGTCATGGTCCTCGACACGATCCCGCTCACCCCGGTCGGCAAGCTGGACCGCCAGGCGCTGCCGGCGCCGGTGTTCGAGGCACGCGAGTTTCGGGCGCCGGTCACCCCGACGGAGGAACTCGTCGCGTCGGTGTTCGCCGACGTTCTCGATGTCGCGCAGGTGGGGCTGGACGACGACTTCTTCGAGCTCGGCGGCAACTCGCTGATCGCCACGCAGGTGGTGTCCCGGCTGTCGGCGGCGGCCGGCGCGCAGATCCCGGTGCGTGCGGTGTTCGAGGCATCCACCGTGGAGGCGCTGGCCGCCCAGGTCGCCGCCGCGTCGGGCGGCGACGCCCGTACGGCGCTGACGGCCGGCCCCCGGCCCGAGAGGATTCCGCTGTCGTTGGCGCAGCAGCGGATGTGGTTCCTGAACCGTTTCGAGCCCGACTCCACGGTCGACAACATTCCGCTGGCGATCCGACTGTCGGGCGTCCTCGACGTGCCCGCACTGCAGACCGCCGTCGCCGACGTCGTGGACCGCCACGAGTCGCTGCGCACGGTGTTCCCGGACTTCGACGGTGTCGGGCACCAGGTGGTGCGCGCATCGAGCGAGATCGGCGAACTGCTCCCTGTCGAGACGGTGTCGGCCGAGTCGATCCTCGACCGAGTCGGCGCGCTGGTCGGCGCGGGCTTCGATCTGGCCCGTGACATCCCGGTGCGAGCGCACCTGTTCGCGGTGTCGCAGACCGAGCACGTGCTGGTGTTCGTGGTGCATCACATTGCTGCTGACGGCTTCTCGATCGGGCCGCTCACGCGCGACGTCATGCTCGCGTATGCGGCACGGTCCGCGGGAACACCGCCCGGCTGGGCGCCGCTCGAGGTGCAGTACCCCGACTTCACGCTGTGGCAGCGCGACGTCCTGGGCTCCGAGGAAGATCCGGAATCGCTGCTGTCGCAGCAGGTCGACTACTGGCGGACGGCGCTGGCCGGGCTGCCCGACCAGTTGGATCTGCCCACGGACCGACCGCGACCCGCGGTGGCGTCCAACCACGGTGCCACCCACCGGTTCGAACTCGACGCGGATCTGTCCGCCGCGATCGACGAACTGGCCCGTCAGCGTGGCGCCACCCCGTTCATGGTGGTGCACGCGGCGCTGGCGGTGCTGCTGGCACGGCTCAGCGGCACGACCGACATCGCGGTCGGCACGCCGGTCGCCGGACGTGGCGAGCAGGTGCTCGACGACGTGATCGGCATGTTCGTCAACACCCTGGTCCTGCGTGCCGAGGTCGACGGCGCGCAGTCGTTCGACCAGTTGCTCACTCGCGTGCGCGGTACCGACCTCGCCGCCTTCGGCCACGCCGACGTCCCGTTCGAGCGGTTGGTCGAGGTGCTGAATCCGGAGCGATCGCAGGATCGCCATCCGCTGTTCCAGGTGATGCTCAGCTTCCAGAACCTGGGCAGTGCCGACCTCGTGCTCGGTGACCTGACGGTATCCGAGGTCGAATTCGATGCGGCGACAGCCAAGTTCGATCTGCAGGTGACGATCCTCGGGTCCGCCGACGCCGGCTACTCGGTGGCGCTGACGTATGCCACCGATCTGTTCGACGCGTCGACGATGGTCGCCTTCGGGAACCGGTTCGAGCGGGTACTGGGTGCGGTCGTCGCCGCGCCGTCGTCGACTGTCGGCGACATCGAACTGCTGGTGCCCGCGGAGCGTTCACTGGTGGTGCGGGAGTGGAACGCCACCGATCACCCGGTGGACGACGTGACGTTGGTCGATTTGTTCGAGGCGCAGGTGACGCGGACGCCGGATGCCGTTGCGGTGGTGTTCGAGGGTGTGTCGCTGTCGTATGGCGAGTTCGCGGCGCGGGTGCGTCGCACGGCGCGGTTGTTGATTGCGGAGGGTGTGGGTCCGGACTCGCTTGTCGGACTCGGTATGCGGCGGTCGGTGGATCTGTTGGTGGGCATGTATGCGGTGCTTGCTGCGGGTGGCGCGTACGTCCCGGTGGATCCGGATCAGCCGGCGGAGCGTAATGGCTACATTCTGGACACGGCTGCTCCGGCGTTGGTGTTGTCGACGTCGCGGGACGGTTTCGAGGTCGTGGGGGAGAGGTCTGTCTCCGTCCTGCTTCTCGACGAGGTGGATGTGTCCGGGTTCTCGGATGCTCCGGTGTCGGATGTGGATCGTGTTGCCCCGCTGTGTGGTTCGAACATCGCCTATGTGATTTTCACGTCGGGGTCGACGGGTCGGCCGAAGGGTGTGGCGGTCGGGCACGGCGCGATTGTGAATCGTCTGGTGTGGATGCAGGCGGAGTACGGTCTGACGGCTGCGGATGTGGTGTTGCAGAAGACGCCGTTCACGTTCGATGTGTCGGTGTGGGAGTTCTTCTGGCCGTTGCAGGTGGGTGCGCGGCTGGAGATCGCGGCGCCGGATGGTCATCGGGATCCGGCGTATCTGGTGGGGGTGATGGTCGAGCGTGGTGTGACGGTGGCGCATTTCGTGCCGTCGATGCTGGCGGTGTTCGTGGCCGAACCTGCCGCGGCGAGCGTGACGACGTTGCGGAACGTGTTTGCGTCGGGTGAGGCGTTGCCGGCGCAGACGGCTGAGCGTTTTCGGTCGATTTCGGGTGCGGCGTTGCACAATTTGTACGGTCCGACCGAGGCTGCGGTGGATGTGACGTTCCACGAGGTCGTCGACACGGACACGGCGGGTGTGCCGATCGGTGCGCCGGTGTGGAACACGCAACTGTTCGTGTTGGACGCGCGGCTCAATCCGGTGCCGGCGGGTGTTCCGGGCGAGTTGTATCTGGCGGGCGCTCAGTTGGCGCGCGGCTATGTCTCGCGTGCGGATCTGACGGCGGACCGGTTCGTGGCGAATCCACTGTCCGACAGTGGAGAGCGGATGTACCGCACCGGCGACCTCGTGACGTGGACTTCCGACGGCGAGCTGGAGTACATCGGCCGCACGGACTTCCAGGTGAAGTTGCGTGGTCTGCGGATCGAGCTGGGTGAGATCGAGACCGCGCTGCTGGCAGTGCCGCAGATCTCCCAGTCCGTGGTGTTGGTGAAGAGTGATCAGCTGGTCGCGTACGTGGTGGCGGACCAGGATCTGGACACCACCGCGGTCAAGGCGCAGCTGGCAACGTCCCTCGCGTCGTACATGGTGCCGCAGACGTTCGTGGTGCTGGATGAGTTCCCGTTGAACGCGTCGGGCAAGTTGGATCGGAAGGCGTTGCCCGATCCGGTGTTCGAGGCCCGCGAGTTCCGTGCGCCGGCAACGCCGACGCAGGAGATCGTCGCCGGTGTGTTCGCCGACGTGCTCGGTGTGGATCGGGTGGGTCTGGACGACGACTTCTTCGCCCTGGGCGGTAACTCGCTGGTCGCGACCCAGGTCGTTGCCAGGTTGGGTGCGGCGTTCGATGCGACGGTTCCGGTGCGGGTGCTGTTCGACGCGCCGACGGTCGATGCGCTAGCCGCGCACGTCGCCACGCTCACGGGTTCGGGTTCACGCCGTCCGCTCACGGCCGGGCCGCGCCCGGACCGGATCCCTCTGTCCCTGGCGCAGCAGCGCATGTGGTTCCTCAACCGTTTCGAGCCGGATTCGGCGGTGAACAACATTCCCGTCGCGATCCGACTCGCCGGCGCCCTGGACGCCGAGGCCCTGTGCGAGGCGGTGCATGACGTCCTCGCGCGGCACGAATCGCTGCGGACGGTGTTCCCCGACACGAACGGCGTGGGCCACCAGTCGATCCTGTCCGCCGACGAGGTGGACTTCGGCCTCGGGATCGAACCGCTCAGCGACGACGAACTCGTCGCGCGGATCGAGGAGTGGGCACTGGCGGGCTTCGACCTGACCACCGAACTCCCGGTCCGTGCCAGACTCTTCGCCCTGTCGTCGACCGAGCACGTGCTGGTTCTCGTGCTGCACCACATCGCATCGGACGGCGTGTCGATGGGCCCGCTCACCCGCGACGTGATGACGGCCTACGCGGCGCGCGCGGCGGGGCAGGCGCCGAGTTGGGCTCCGCTCGCAGTGCAGTACGCCGACTACGCGCTGTGGCAGCGTGAGGTCCTCGGCAGCGAGGACGATCCGGGCGCCGTGATCTCGCAGCAGGTCGAGTACTGGAAGACGGCGCTGGCCGGCCTGCCCGACCAGCTCGATCTGCCGTCGGATCGGCCCCGGCCGGCGGTGGCCTCCAACGGTGGTGCCACGCATCGCTTCTCGATCGAGACCGAGTTGCAGACCGGTATCGACAATGTGGCCCGTGCGCACGGTGCGACCCCGTTCATGGTGGTCCACGCAGCGCTCGCGGTGTTGCTGGCCAGGCTCAGCGGCACCTCCGACATCGCGGTCGGCACCCCCGTCGCGGGCCGCGGTGAGGCCGCCCTGGACGACCTCGTCGGCATGTTCGTCAACACTCTGGTCCTGCGCACCGAGGTCGACGGTGGACAGTCGTTCGCCGACCTCCTCGCACAGGTCCGGTCCACCGACCTGGCCGCGTTCGAGCATGGGGATCTGCCGTTCGAGCGACTGGTGGAGATCCTCGACCCGGAGCGGTCGCAGGCCCGACACCCGCTGTTCCAGGTGGCGTTGGCGTTCCAGAGCGGTGTGGCCTGGCAGTCCCTCGAACTGCCCGGGCTCACGGTGTCGGGAGTCGACTTCGACATCGCACTCGCCAAGTTCGATCTGCAGGTGACGGTCGCCGACCTGACGGTCGAGATGACCTATGCCACCGACCTGTTCGACGCGGCCACCATCCGGGACCTCGGTGACCGGTTCGTCCGTCTGCTCGAATCGGTGGTCGCGGACGATTCCGCGGCTGTCGGCGACGCGGTCCTGCTGTCCGAGTCCGAACTCGGCGCCCTCACCCGTGTCGCGGGGCCCGCGGTCGCCCGCCTCGAGACGTTGACCGAGATCCTCGGACGCCACGCGGCGACGAATCCGGCCGCACCCGCGCTGAGCTGCGGCGACGCGACGCTCAGCTACCGCGACCTCGACGAGCGGTCGAGTGCGCTCGCCCGTGAACTGATCGCGCGCGGGCTCGGTCCGGAAAGCGTTGTCGCGCTGTCATTCCCGCGTTCGTGGGAGATGGTGCTGTGCGTGTGGGCGGTCGCGAAGACCGGCGCGGCCTTCGTGCCGGTGGACCCGACGTACCCAGACGAGCGCATCGAGCACATGGTGACCGATTCCGCTGCCGCGCTGGGCATCGCGTCCACGGGGACGATCGACGATCTGCCGGACGCCGTCTCGTGGTGGTCGCTGGGCGACCTCGAACGTGCGGCGGCCGATGCCGGACGCTCGGTGGCGCCCGTCGGCGACACCGACCGGACGCGGCCGCTGCGGCTCGACCACACCGCCTACGTGATCTACACCTCCGGATCGACGGGCAAGCCGAAGGGCGTCGTCGTGACGCACCGCGGCCTGTCGGGACTGGTGGACCAGTCCGTCGAGTTGTACGACGTCGACGCCTCCGACCGCGTGCTGCACATCTGCTCTCCCAGCTTCGACCCGTCGGTGTTCGAATGGGCGCTGGCCGCCGCGGCCGGTGCGGAACTGGTCGTCGTGCCCCCGTCGATCCTCGGCGGCGAGGAACTGCACGCGCTGCTGGCACAGCGCCGCGTGACCGTCGCGATCATCACCCCGGCCGTGCTCGGATCGATGGACCCCGCGGGCCTCGACGACCTGCGCCTGCTGTCGGTCGGCGGTGACGCGTCGACCACGGAACTGGTGGGACGCTGGGCGCCCGAGCGGCAGTTCTTCAACGCCTACGGCCCCACCGAGACGACGATCGTCTCGACCCGCGGTGAGCTGTTCGCGGGCAAGCCGATCACGGTCGGTGGACCGGTTCCCGGGGTCGGGGCGCTGATCCTCGACACCCGACTGCGGCCGGTCCCGGTGGGTGTCGCGGGTGAGCTCTACCTGTCGGGCGGCGCCCTCGCCCGCGGCTACCACGGTCGCCCCGCGCTCACCGCGGACCGCTTCGTCGCGAACCCGTTCGGGGAGGCCGGAGAACGGATGTACCGCACCGGTGACGTCGTGCGGTGGACCGCGGCGGCGAGCGGGGCGATGGGGGATGTCTCGGCGAGCGGAGCGACGGGGTACACCACCGACCTGTCGATCGAGTACGTCGGACGCTCCGACTTCCAGGTCAAGGTGCGAGGCTTCCGTATCGAACTAGGTGAGATCGACTCGGCGCTGACCGACTGCCCCGGGGTGTCGTTCGCGACCACAGTGGGACATCGGATGCCGTCCGGGCAGACCTCACTCGTGTCGTACGTCCTCGCCGACGACGGTGTCGGCACCGACACGATGACGCGGCACGTGGAATCACTACTGCCGTCGTACATGGTCCCGGCGTCCATCGTCGTCCTCGACGAGGTCCCGCTGACCGCGGTCGGCAAGCTGGACCGGCAAGCACTGCCGGAGCCGTTGTTCGAGGCGAAGGCCTTCCGCGCGCCGGTGACCGACACGGAGGTACTGGTCGCGGACGCCTTCGCCGAGGTCCTCGGCGTCCATCCGGTCGGACTCGACGACGACTTCTTCGACCTCGGCGGCAACTCGCTGATCGCCACGCAGTTGGTGTCACGCCTCGGTGCGGTTCTCGAGGCCAGAGTGCCGGTGCGGGAACTGTTCGAGGCCTCGACGGTGGAGACCCTCGCAGCTCGATTGGGTTCGCAGTCCGGCGGCGGCCGCAAGGCTCTCGCGCCGCAGCCACGGCCCGACCGCATTCCGCTCTCGCACGCGCAGCGCCGCATGTGGTTCCTCAACCGGCTCGAGCCCGAATCGGCCGCCGACAACATTCCCACGGCCGTGCGCCTGTCCGGTGAACTGAACGTGGACGCGCTGCGTGCTGCGGTCCTGGACGTGGTGAGCCGGCACGAATCGCTGCGTACCCGGTACCCCGAGGACGCGGGCGTCGGCTACCAGGTGGTGGTGCCGGTCGAGGAAGCGTTGTCGGGGTGGGACTTCGGTCCCGAGAAGGTGTCCACGGCCGACGTGCGTGACCGCGTGGTCGCGATCGCGTCGACCAGTTTCGACGTCACCGCCGAGGTGCCGCTGCGCGTCCGGCTGTTCGAGTTGTCCCCGTCCGAGTACGTGCTCGTCGTCGTGGTGCACCACATCTCCGCCGACGGCGTCTCGATGGGGCCGCTGATCCGCGACGTGATGACGGCCTACACCGCCCGGTCCGCGTCGTCGGCCCCGGCGTGGGCGCCGCTGGAGATCCAGTACGCGGACTACGCACTGTGGCAGCATGATTCGCTCGGAAGCGAAGACGAGCCGGGGTCCGTGATCTCCCAGCAGATCGAGTTCTGGCGCGGTCGGCTCGCCGGCATTCCGGACCAGCTCGATCTGCCGACCGATCATCCGCGGCCCGCGCAGCAGACGTATGCCGGCGCCACGGTCGGCGCCGAGGTCGACGCGCACACCCACCGCGGCCTCGTCGAACTCGGACGGGCGCGCAATGCCAGCTCGTTCATGGTGATGCATGCCGCGCTCGCGGTGCTCCTCGCGCGGCTGTCGCGGTCACAGGACATCGTGGTCGGAACGCCGATCGCGGGCCGCGGCGACGCCGCGCTCGACGATCTGATCGGTATGTTCGTCAACACCCTGGCGCTGCGGGTCCAGGTGGATCCTGCGGAGACCTTCGTGGATCTGTTGGCGCGGGTGCGCAGCGCGGATCTCGACGCGTACGGTCACGACGACCTTCCGTTCGAGCGCCTGGTCGAGGTCCTCAACCCGGTCCGTTCGACGGCGCGCCATCCGCTGTTCCAGGTCGGATTCTCCTTCCAGAACATGCGGATCGGGTCGCTCGCGCTGCCCGATCTGGAGATCTCGCCGCTCGAGATCGATTCCGATCTGGCGAAGTTCGACCTGCACGTGACCATCGTCGACAACACCGACGAGGACGGGAACCCGGCGGACTTCACCGTCCAGATCACGTATGCGACCGATCTGTTCACCGAGGCCACGGCCCGGCGGTTCGCGCAGATGTATGCGCGGATCCTTCGGGCCGTCGTCACGAATTCGTCGGCACCAGTCGGTGACCTCGAGATGATCGACACCGACGAGCGTGAGCAGGTGATCGGACGGTGGAACGCCACGCAGCACGCTGTCGGCGCCGATCTCACACTGGTCGACCTGTTCGACGCACAGGTCGCCTCCGCGCCGGGCGCGCCGGCGATCGTGGCGGCGGACGAACGTCTCTCCTACGCCGAGTTCGACGCTCGGGTGAACCGCCTGGCCCGCCGTCTCATCGAGATGGGTGTGGGACCGGAATCGCGTGTCGCGCTGGCGATGCGGAGGTCGGTGGAACTGCTCGTCGGCATGTACGCCGTCGCGAAGGCCGGTGGCGCATACGTACCGGTCGATCCGGATCATCCCGCCGACCGCACGCGCTACATCCTCGAGACGGCGCAGCCGGTCTGTGTGCTGACCACAGCGCGCGACGGTTTCGAGGCCGGCGAGCACACGTCCGTGCTGCACCTGGACACCTTCGACGACAGCCGGTTCGCATCCGGACCGGTCGCGGGCCACGAGCGCAGGGCGCCGCTGCGCGCCGACAACACCGCCTACGTGATCTTCACGTCCGGCTCGACCGGACGGCCGAAGGGCGTCGCCGTCAGTCACGCCGCGATCGTCAACCAGCTCGAATGGAAGCGTGCCGAGTACGGTCTCGACTCCTCGGACGCCGCGCTGCTCAAGACCGCAGCCACGTTCGACCTGTCGGTCTGGGAGTTCTGGTCCGCCCTCACGTCCGGCGGACGCCTCGTCGTTGCCGCCGCCGACGGACACCGGGATCCCGGCTACCTCAACGCGCTCATGCGCCGCGAGTCCGTCACGACCCTCCACGTCGTGCCGTCGATGCTGCAGGCGCTGCTCGTCGAATCCGGGGACCGGCTGCCCGAATCGCTGCGCCGGGTCCTCGCGATCGGCGAGGTGTTGCCCGCCGACACCGCGGCGCGTTTCGCGTCCGCGGGAACCGCAGAGCTGTTCAACCTGTACGGGCCCACCGAGGCCGCGGTGTCGGTCACGGCGCAGCGCGTCGAGGGCGCCGACGGATCCGCGGTGCCCATCGGCGGCCCCGAATGGAACACCCGTCTGCTCGTGCTCGACGATCGCCTCCGACCGGTCCCGGTCGGTGTGCCCGGCGAGCTGTACCTGGCCGGCGCCCAGCTGGCCCGGGGTTACCACGGGCGCCCGGCCCTCACCGCGGACCGGTTCGTCGCCGACCCGTTCAGTCCGGCGGGGGAGCGGATGTACCGCACCGGCGACGTCGTCGCGTGGCGCGCCGACGGCACCCTCGACTACGTCGGACGTGCCGACTTCCAGGTCAAGGTGCGCGGATTTCGCATCGAGCTGGGTGAGATCGAGGCGGCGCTGCGGTCACGCACCGACCTCGCCGAGGCCGCCGTCACCGTGCGGAACGACGACCGGTCCGGCGACCGGCTGGTGGCGTACGTCGTGTCGGCAGACGCCGACCCCCTCGACACCTCCCGACTTGCAGCGGACCTTTCGGCGAGCCTGCCGTCGTACATGGTGCCGTCGGTGTTCGTCGAACTCGACGCTCTCCCACTGAACGTGAACGGCAAGATCGACCGCAAGGCGCTGCCGGCGCCGACGGTGGAGCCGCGGCAGTTCCGTGCCCCGGTGACGCCGCTCGAGATTGCGGTGGCGGGTGCCTTCGCGGACGCGCTCGGGGTCGACAAGGTCGGTCTGGACGACGACTTCTTCGACCTCGGCGGCAACTCGCTCGTCGCGGTGACCGTCGTGTCCGCACTGCGCGACGCCGTCGGCATCGCGGTGCCGCTGCAGTGGATGTTCGTCGACCCCACGGTGGAGAGCATCGCCGCGCGGATCGGATCCGGCGAACACTCCGCCGCGGGTGAGGACGAGGCAGCCGGGCTCGGCGTGGTGCTGCCGGTGCGCACCTCGGGAACCGCGGAACCGCTGTTCTGCATCCACCCGGTCACCGGACTGTCTTGGGGCTTCGCCGGACTCACCGGGCACCTGAGCGAGGACCGCCCGATCTACGGCATCCAGTCGCCCGCCCTGACCGAGGACATCGAGCTGCCCGTCACCATCGAGGACTGGGCCGCCCTGTACGTCGATCGGATCCGACTGATCCAGCCGAGCGGCCCCTATCACCTCGCCGGTTGGTCCCTCGGCGGTTCGATCGCCCACGCCATGGCGGTACAGCTGCGTGGCATGGGCGAAACGGTGCAGACCCTCGCCATGCTCGACAGCCATGTGGCAGATCCGGAGACGGGCGTCGCCGAGTACGTGGACCCCTCGTTGGCCGACCTCCTCGGTGAGTTCGCGGCCGAACTCGCCGGCGGAGACGTCGCGCTCCGAGCGTTGGATGCCGAGCGTGTCGACACCATTCTGCGCCGACTGCCGGCACCGTTCGACCGGATCACAGGCCAGGGCTGGGATCGTATTCTCGAGAGCATCTCGCATTCGTTCGCCCTGCTCGACCGCTACCGGCCGGGTGACTTCGACGGAGATCTGCTCTACTTCAGCGCGGACATGGGAGAAGTCGACGGCGTGGCGGGCTGGCGCGATTCCGTCCGCGGATCGGTCGATGTGGTCCCGGTCGCGGCTGGACACCGGCAGCTGCTGTCACCGGCGGCACTCGAAGTGGTCGGACCGGTACTCGACCGATACCTGCGTCGCTGAACGGACGCACAGGTGGCCGGTTCTTCCGCCGGAAGAACCGGCCACCTGTGCGTTCACACCGTCAGCGGTGGACAGAGATCCGTCAGCAGGGGACCGACCCGGGCAGGCTCGGGTCGAGCGCTCGCTGCACCAGGAAGATCGAGCGCGGATCGTCGAGGAGTCCCACGTGCGAGACGTTCGCCGCCGGGCAACTGTCCTGGATCCATTGGTTGAGGACGGACGACCCCGGGGCGGGGACCAGGAACGACCCTTCGGGCGGCGTGACGACCGTGTCGCTCCGGGACGCGATGACCCGGTAGTCGATACCGGGCATCGTCTCGCGGCCGGCATTGAGGTCGGACAGGAACTTCGATCCGACCATCTGCTGGTACGAGGCGACCCCGAAGCCCAGACCGGCGAGCCATTCGTTGGTCGGTTCGTCGGTGACCCTCAGCGACGTGAAGGCATCGACGAAGCTCTGCAGTCCGTTGAACGTGGTGCCGTGCGTCGTGGGGCCCAGCATCACGAGGCTGCGCACCTTGTTGCGAGACGGATCGGCCTGATCAGCCCCGCCCTCGTAGCGCAGGTACTGGCGCGTCATCGTTCCGCCCTGGGAGTGGCCGACGATGTCGACCTGGGCGGCGCCGGTCCGAGCACGGACCGTGTCGACGAACGCTGCGAGCTCGCGGGCGGAACGGCGGATGTCGCCGGAACCCCACGATTGCGCGGCGGCGCCGTAGTTCAGCGCGTATACGCAGTAGCCCGCGTTCCGCAACGCCGGCGACAGCGCGTGCCAACTCTGCTGCATGCCCATGCCGGTGCCGTGCACCAGGACGACCGGCCGGGGGTGCTGCGTGCTCGGTCGGCACGACCAGTCGTTGGCGCCCTCGGGTGCGGCGTCGGCCGCCGGCAACGAGCGCGCGGCGGGGGCAGTGGGTAGTGCGAGGCTCCCCGGCGCAGGATCGGCCGCCGCGGCGGCCGGGAGCACACCCGTCACGCCGAGGAAGATCGCTGCAGTGACAGCGAGGATTCTCGCCGCCGAGCGTTGCCGAAGGGCCATTCTGGAGCTCCTGGAAGCAGTGGAGGGGCAATGATTCGCTGAATTGATATCAGACGAAAGAGGCAAACAGCCCGGAATCCGGATGAATAGTCGGGTGCGTTCGGGCGGCGCCGGGACAGAACCGATTCAGCGGCCACTGCGGCCGCGTGTTCGGTGCCTTCCCCTGCTCAGCCGGTGGCGGCAGCGCGACGATAGCCGCGGATCGCCGGATAGATGAACACCGCAATCATGCCGAACGACCACGCCAATGTCTGCAGCACCGGTTCGAGAATCGGGCCGCCGACCGCGAGGCCGCGCATCGCATCGATGGCGCACGACATCGGCTGGGCCGCGACCACGGGTTGCAGCCACGTCGGATAGGCCATCACCGGGACGAATCCCGAGTTGAAGAACATCAGCAGCGTGCACGCGATGGAGACCAGTTCGACCAAGGGAGCATCGCCGGCGACCGTGGCCAGCGCCGTCACCATCATCGCGAAGCCCATGCCGAAGATCACCGGGATCACCAGCAGCAGAATGCTCGGCAGGACACCCTGGTTCATGCGGAATCCGAGAGCGAACCCGACCGCCAGGATGACGACGGTCGTCGCCAGAACGCGCACGGCCTCCGCCATCATGCGTCCGACGAGACCCGCCGCGCGGTGGCTCGGCAGGGTCCAGAACCGCGACAGCAGACCCGACTTCCGTTCGGCGCGCAGACCCACCGCGCTCACGATCGAGCCGAACATCGCGCCGACGAGAATGATCATCGGAACCTGGCCGTAGATGGCGGGCATGCCCGTCGCGGCCGTTACGGTGTTGCCGATGACGACCCGGAACATGATCAGCGTCAGCGCCGGATACAGCAGCGCCTGGATCATCGTCGAGGGGTCGCGGGCCCACCGCATCAGCAGTCGCTTGCACTGGATCGAACTGTGCACCCACAACGCCTGCATCGACTGCTCGCCCCACGTGTTCACGGGGAGCGGGAAGTCGAAGCCGCCGTCGGCGGGCCTGCGTTCGGGCGAGGCCAGCGTGGACCGGGAGGGCCGGGAATGCTCGGTCATCGGCGCCTCATGCTTGCCCACCAGGCGAGCGGTGCGAACACCGCCGCCAAGCCGATGCACCACGCGACGGCGGGGAACAACGTCGCCGCGGACACCCCGCCCTCGGCCATGTCGCGCATGGCGAAGGAGAACTGGGAGATCGGCTGGTTGCGCACGAACGGCCGGATCCATTCCGGGAACCCGGACTCGGGGACGAAACCACACGACAGCATGCCCAGGATCAGCTGCGGAAGCGCGAGTGCCTGCGAGGTCGCCTCGGGGGACTTCGACAGCGTGCCGATCGCGTCGGCGCCGAGTGACAGCGCGAGACTGATGGCGAGGGCCATCACGCAGAAGAGGACGGCCGAGGCGAATCCCGCACTGAACCGGAATCCGATCGCATAGCCGTAGGCGAGCGCTGCCCCGAGTGCGATCGCCGACCGGACCAGCGCACTGGTCATACGGGACAGCAAGGGCACCGGGCCCGACACCGGCATCGTCTTGAGCCTGGTCGTCAAACCGTGCAGCGCCTCGACCGAGGCGAGCTGTGACGCCGAGATCGCGGTGAAGGCCATCGCCTGCAACACGATGATCGGCATCAGGAACTGCGCGTAGTCGATCCCCTGCAGCTTCATGACGAACTTCAGCGGCAGATAGAAACCGATCGTGAAGATCAGCGGCGCAACGATCGCGACCGCGAGCTCGCCGGTCTTCACCATCGTCTTGAGAGTGCGGCCGGTCAGCGCCACCCACTGCCGGAACCCGTTCGGGTCCGGACGGCGGTGCGAGCCGATTCTCTTCGCCGGCACGCTCACCGCGGCCTGCTTCGACGCCGCGGACACCGATATGCCCTTCGCGGTGCTCTTTGCCGAAAGTGTCATGGCTGGTTCTCCGGGGCGGAGTGACCGGTCAGCGACAGGAAGACGTCGTCGAGGGACGGCCGGCGCAACGCGATGTCGGCCAGTTCGATTCCCGCGGCGTCGAGTCGCCGCAGCGCCTCGGACAGCGTGCCGGCCCCGTGGGGCGCCGGAATCGCAACCCGGTCGCTGCCCTCGGAGATCTCGGCGCGGACCTCGAGTGGAACGAGGTTGCCCAGCGCGTGCACGGCCCACGGCAGTTTCTGCGGATCGAGCGGGACGATCTCGCAGTAGCTGCCGCCGGTCCGTGCCTTCAACTGGTCGGCGGTGCCTTCTGCGATCACGGTGCCGCGGTCGATGACGATGATGTTGTCGCTGAGCAGGTCGGCCTCCTCGAGGTACTGCGTGGTCAGCAACACCGTGATGCCCTGAGCCTTCAGCGCGCTGACGAGCGCCCACACGCCCTGTCGGCTGCGCGGATCGAGCCCGGTGGTCGGCTCGTCTAGGAACACCACCTCGGGGCGGACCACCAGACCGCAGGCGATGTCGATGCGGCGTCGCATACCGCCCGAGTAGTGCCGCACCGCGCGCTTGCCGGCGTCGAGGAGGTCGAACTCGGTGAGCAGGGCCTGCGCGCGCTGGCGGGCCGACGCGCGATCGAGACCCATCAGCCGGCCGAACAGTTCGATGTTCTCGCGGCCCGACAGCGTCTCGTCGAGGGCGGCGTACTGGCCGGTCATCATGATCGAACGTCGGACGTCGGCGGCATGGCTGACCACGTCGTGCCCGGCGACCATCGCGCGGCCGCTGTCGGGCCGGAGGAGAGTGGACAGCACCTTGACCGTCGTGGTCTTCCCGGCACCGTTGGGTCCGAGAATGCCCAGGACCGTTCCGCGCTCGGCCTGGAAACTGACGCCCTGCAAGGCCTTCACATCACCGAAGGATTTGTGGACATCGTCGACCAGCACCGCTGCGTCCTGGAATATGGGCATCGACACTCCGCTGTTTCACCTGGGTTCGGATGGGTGACCGCTCACCGGGTCCACGCGTCCATCCGTCGACGAGTAATCCCTCCGTTCCCGCAGAATGTTACCCGGCGGTGTGACGCCGGTCGTTCTGTGAGGTTTGCCCGGAAGGCTGCGCGGCCACGCCCGATCCGTCGATCTCCCAGTCGGTCGATTGTTAGATCAATCCCAGATTCCGACGGCTTCCAGGTGCCGCACCAGGCGCTTTGCCCCGTCCTCGAAGTGGGCGCGCGTCTCGGCCGCGACTGCCACGGGGTCGCGCGCGGCGAGGGCAGACAACAGGCGTGTGTGACTCGCCACCGCCTCGCGGCCCCAGTCCAGATCCGACGAGTAGAAGTGCACCGGGGTGTAGCGCGTGGCATTGAGGAGGAACCACGACAACTTCCGTGCCCCCGCGAGACGATTGAGGATGCGGTGGAAGCCGAACTCGAGCTCCTCGATGCGGTCGGCATCACCTGCGTCGACGGCGCGGCGCAGATGCTCGTTCACCGCGGCGAGTTCGGCGAGAGCGTCGTCGTCGACCAGCGCGGTTGCCCGAATCGCCAGTTCCTCGGCGATCTGCCCCTGCAGCCAGAAGAGGTCGTTGACGTCGTCGCGACTGAGCGGAGCAACGACGTATCCACGGTGGGGGACCAGCTCCACGAGACCCTCGCCACGCAGCGTCAGCAGCGCCTCGCGCACCGGGGTGACACTGACCCCCAGATCGGCGGCGGTCTCGTCCAGGCGGATGAAGTCCCCGGGCCGCACGCCCCCCGACATGATCAGGTTCCGCACGTGCACCGCGACATCGTCGGAGAGCTGCGGACGGCGGCGCAACGCCCGGGTCGAACTGGGGCGAGGGGCGGCGGACGGGGTCATGAGCACTCCTTCGCGGGACGAATCGCCCGCCGTCGTCTGCAGCCACCCGGGGTTCGCGATCCGAACCGGTTGCTGTGACGCGTACAACAGTCTGATCGGATCGAATATATCGGTGACCGCCACCGTCCGGCATCCCCGGCCGATCGACCTCGCGCGCTCAGGCCGGAGTGACCCACACGGTGATGTCGGCGCGGACGACCTCGGTCCCGTCCCGGTCGGTGATCGTGACGGGGATCGTGAGTTCGGTGCCGGCGGTGATCGCAAGGAAGTCGGGAAGCTCGGGCAGCGTCGCGGTCGCGCGCAGCCGGGATCGTGCCTTCGTGAGGTACCGGACGTTCATCGACTTCGGGATCCAACGATGCGTCGACGGCACGGTCGCCTCCGCCAGCATGCCCATCGAGGCCTCGGCGAGATTGCAGGCGGCGATCGCGTGGAAGGTCTTGATGTGGTTGTGGACCCCCCACCATTTGGGGGCGGAGATCACGCAGAGTCCGGGCGCCAATTGCTCCACGCTCGGCAGCACGGTTGCGAAGTAGGGGACACGGGCGCACATGCCGATCGAGAACAGCGCGCGGCCGAATCGATTGTCGGGCAGTCGTTGCCAGCTTCGGTAGGTGGCGGTCGCGGTGGTCATGGATTGCAACCTTACTCGTCGGTAAGGTTCGGATGGGTGATTCGAGCGAGCGACGGCCGCTGACCTCGGGCTTGTCTGCGAACCTGCCCGGGGGTGCGATTTGAACTCTCGGGTCCGCTACGGCATACTGATCGGGTTGCCTTGACTGAGACGGGATCCGTCGCGACTCGAGTCGGGCGGGATGAACGTCGAAGATCGTGTCGAAAGACCTGGTCACGGCGAATGCAAGACGGAAGCAGTACCCAGCTTTGCGCCCATTACGGGTGCATCCGGTTCGAGTTTCCGTGGCTCCTGGAAAGTGATTTCCGGGGCCCGGGAATGAGTGGCAGGGCGACACGCCCGACCGCGTGGACCGGAGAACCATGACAGATGAACAGCGGCAGCGGATCGAGTATGTCTCGGTCGCCATTCCAATGTTCGTGTCGTGTTTCAGTCCGGGGACTGTGCAGACGAGGTAGTCCCCGGCTCGTTCGGGTTCTACGAAACGCGGCAAGAAAAGGACACTAAGCGTGGCGGGACAGAAGATCCGCATCAGGCTCAAGGCCTATGACCATGAGGCGATCGACGCGTCAGCGCGCAAGATCGTCGAGACGGTGACCCGTACCGGGGCCCGCGTGGTCGGCCCGGTGCCGTTGCCTACCGAGAAGAACGTGTACTGCGTCATCCGCTCGCCGCACAAGTACAAGGACTCGCGCGAGCACTTCGAGATGCGTACTCACAAGCGGCTGATCGACATCCTCGACCCGACGCCGAAGACGGTCGACGCGCTCATGCGCATCGACCTTCCGGCCAGCGTCGACGTGAACATCCAGTGAGCTTGGGAAGACGCAGCGGAGATATCAAATGACTAATCAGATCAAGGGAATCCTGGGCACCAAGCTCGGCATGACCCAGGTCTTCGACGAGAACAACCGGGTCGTCCCGGTCACCGTCGTCAAGGCCGGACCGAACGTGGTTACCCAGATCCGGACCGAAGAGCGTGACGGCTACAGCGCTGTGCAGCTGGCCTTCGGCGCCATCGACCCGCGCAAGGTGAACAAGCCGGTCTCCGGCCAGTTCGCCAAGGCCGGCGTCACCCCGCGCCGCCACATCGTCGAACTCCGCGTTGCCGACGCCTCCGAGTACGAGGTCGGCCAGGAGCTCACGGCCGAGGTCTTCGAGGACGGCGCATACGTCGACGTCACCGGCACCAGCAAGGGCAAGGGCTTCGCCGGCACCATGAAGCGTCACGGCTTCGCCGGTCAGGGTGCCTCCCACGGTGCTCAGGCTGTCCACCGCCGTCCGGGCTCCATCGGTGGCTGCGCCACCCCCGGCCGCGTGTTCAAGGGCATGCGCATGTCGGGCCGCATGGGCTCCGACCGCATCACGACGCAGAACCTCTCGGTCCACAAGGTGGATGCCGAGAACGGTCTGCTGCTGATCAAGGGTGCGATCCCCGGCCGCAAGGGCGGCCTCGTGATCGTCAAGACCGCAGTGAAGGGTGGTGCGTCGGCATGACCGAGACCGCAACCAAGCTGACCCTGGACGTCAAGGCTGCCGGTGGCAAGACCAACGGCACTGTCGATCTCCCCTCGGAGATCTTCGACGCGACCGCGAACATCGCTCTGATGCATCAGGTCGTCGTCGCGCAGCTGGCCGCGGCACGTCAGGGCACGCACTCCACCAAGACCCGCGGCGAGGTCCGCGGTGGTGGCAAGAAGCCGTACCGCCAGAAGGGCACCGGCCGCGCACGTCAGGGCTCGACCCGTGCGCCGCAGTTCGCCGGCGGTGGCGTCGTCCACGGCCCGCAGCCGCGTGACTACAGCCAGCGCACCCCCAAGAAGATGAAGGCTGCTGCTCTCCGTGGCGCCCTCTCCGATCGGGCCCGCAACGAGCGCATCCACGTCATCACCGAGCTGGTCGCCGGGCAGGTCCCGTCCACCAAGTCGGCGAAGTCGTTCCTGGGTGAGATCTCGGATCGCAAGAAGCTTCTGCTGGTCGTCGGGCGCGAGGACATCGCTGCCTGGAAGAGCGTGCAGAACCTGGAAGGCGTGCATCCCATCGCACCCGACCAGCTCAACACCTACGACGTGCTCAACAGCGATGACGTCGTGTTCAGCCTCGAGGCCCTGAACACCTTCATCGCGGGCCCGGCCAAGAACGAGGAGGAGAGCAAGTGACCACCATCGCCGACCCCCGCGACATCTTGCTGGCCCCGGTCATCTCCGAGAAGTCCTACGGACTGATCGAGGAAGGCACCTACACCTTCCTGGTGCACCCGGACTCGAACAAGACGCAGATCAAGATCGCCGTCGAGAAGGTTTTCGGCGTCACGGTGACGAGCGTCAACACCGCCAACCGTCAGGGCAAGCGCAAGCGGACCCGCTTCGGTTACGGCAAGCGCAAGGACACCAAGCGTGCGCTCGTGACCCTCTCGGCCGACAGCAAGCCCATCGAGATCTTCGGAGGCCCGGTCGCGTAAGCGGGCGGGACTTGACGAGATATAGAGGACGAGAAGACTCATGGCAATCCGTAAGTACAAGCCGACTACCCCGGGCCGCCGCGGCTCGAGCGTCTCGGACTTCGCCGAGATCACTCGGTCGACGCCCGAGAAGTCGCTGGTTCGCCCGCTGCACGGTCGCGGTGGTCGTAACGCCCACGGTCGTATCACCACCCGTCACAAGGGTGGCGGTCACAAGCGCGCCTACCGGTTGATCGACTTCCGTCGCAACGACAAGGACGGCGTGCCGGCCAAGGTCGCTCACATCGAGTACGACCCCAACCGCACCGCTCGTATCGCGCTGCTGCACTACGCGGACGGCGAGAAGCGCTACATCATCGCCCCCAAGGGCCTGGTGCAGGGTGCCCCGATCGAGTCCGGCGCCGGCGCCGACATCAAGCCGGGTAACAACCTGCCGCTGCGCAACATCCCCACCGGTACCACCATCCACGCAGTCGAGCTGCGTCCGGGTGGCGGCGCCAAGATGGCCCGCTCCGCCGGCGCCAGCATCCAGCTGCTGGGCAAGGAAGGCACCTACGCCACGCTGCGTATGCCGTCCGGTGAGATCCGTCGCGTCGACGTGCGCTGCCGCGCAACCGTCGGCGAGGTCGGCAACGCCGAGCAGTCGAACATCAACTGGGGCAAGGCCGGCCGCATGCGCTGGAAGGGCAAGCGCCCGACCGTCCGTGGTGTGGTCATGAACCCGGTCGACCACCCGCACGGTGGTGGTGAGGGTAAGACCTCCGGTGGTCGCCACCCGGTCAGCCCCTGGGGCAAGCCCGAGGGCCGCACCCGCAAGAACAAGGCGAGCGACAAGCTCATCGTCCGTCGTCGCCGTACCGGCAAGAAGCGCTAGTCAAGGAGGGAGTGAAGGATGCCACGCAGCCTTAAGAAGGGCCCGTTCGTCGATGACCACCTCCTTGCGAAGGTGGACGTGCAGAACGAGAAGGGAACCAAGCAGGTCATCAAGACCTGGTCCCGTCGTTCCACGATCATCCCGGACTTCATCGGTCACACGTTTGCCGTCCACGACGGACGCAAGCACGTCCCGGTGTTCGTCTCGGACTCGATGGTTGGCCACAAGCTCGGAGAGTTTGCACCGACCAGGACGTTCAAGGGCCACATCAAGGACGACCGGAAGAGCAAGCGTCGATGAGTACTGAAACACAGAACCCCACTGCGAAGGCGGTCGCGCGCCACGTGCGCGTGACCCCCATGAAGGCGCGCCGTGTCGTGGACCTGGTCCGCGGACGTTCGGTCGAGGACGCACTGTCGATCCTCAAGTTCGCGCCGCAGGCTGCCAGCGAGCCGGTCGCCAAGGTGATCGCCAGCGCAGCTGCCAACGCCCAGAACAACCTGAACCTCGATCCCTCCACGCTGGTCGTCGCGACCGCGTACGTGGACGAGGGTGCGACCCTCAAGCGGTTCCAGCCGCGCGCACAGGGCCGGGCCTTCCGGATCCGTAAGCGTTCGAGCCACATCACGGTCATCGTGGAGAGCCGGGCCAACGTGTCCGGTGCCTCGGGCCGTAACCGCCGGAAGGGAAGTGGTCAGTAGTGGGCCAGAAGATCAACCCGCACGGCTTCCGTCTCGGCATCACGACCGACTGGAAGTCGCGCTGGTACGCAGACAAGCAGTACGCGGAGTACGTCAAGGAAGACGTCGCGATCCGTAAGCTCCTCGCCACGGGCATGGAGCGGGCCGGCATCGCGAAGGTCGAGATCGAGCGCACCCGTGACCGTGTGCGTGTGGACATCCACACCGCACGCCCGGGCATCGTCATCGGCCGCCGCGGCGCCGAGGCCGACCGCATCCGCGCCGAGCTCGAGAAGCTGACCGGCAAGCAGGTCCAGCTGAACATCCTCGAGGTCAAGAACGCAGAGGCCGAGGCCCAGCTGGTGGCACAGGGTGTCGCCGAGCAGCTCTCGAACCGTGTCGCGTTCCGTCGCGCCATGCGCAAGGCCATCCAGTCGGCCATGCGTCAGCCGAACGTCAAGGGCATCCGCGTGCAGTGCTCGGGTCGCCTCGGCGGCGCCGAGATGAGCCGCTCGGAGTTCTACCGTGAGGGTCGCGTTCCGCTGCACACGCTGCGCGCGGACATCGACTACGGCCTCTACGAGGCCAAGACCACCTTCGGTCGCATCGGCGTGAAGGTCTGGATCTACAAGGGCGACATCGTCGGTGGCAAGCGTGAGCTCGCTGCAGGCGCTGCTGCTCCGTCGGATCGCCCGCGTCGCGAGCGTCCGAGCCGTCCGCGTCGCTCCGGTGCCGCAGGCACCACGGCGACCAGCACCGAGGCCGGTCGCGCTGCGACCGCCACCGCCGATGCACCCGCTTCGACTGAACAGAAGGAGGGCTGACGCATGTTGATCCCCCGGCGGGTCAAGCACCGCAAGCAGCACCATCCGAGCCGTTCGGGTGCCGCCAAGGGTGGAACCCAGGTGGCCTTCGGTGAGTACGGCATCCAGGCTCTCGAGCCGGCGTACATCACCAACCGGCAGATCGAGTCCGCTCGTATCGCCATGACCCGGCACATCAAGCGTGGCGGCAAGATCTGGATCAACATCTTCCCGGATCGCCCGCTCACAAAGAAGCCTGCCGAGACCCGCATGGGTTCCGGTAAGGGTTCGCCGGAGTGGTGGGTCGCGAACGTCAAGCCCGGACGGGTGATGTTCGAGATGAGCTACCCGAACGAGGAGATCGCTCGTGAGGCCCTGCGCCGCGCGATGCACAAGCTCCCGTGCAAGTGCCGGATCGTGACGAGGGAGGAGCAGTTCTGATGGCAACCACCAGCCCTGCTGCAGAGCTCCGCGAGCTGACCGAGGAAGAATTGGTCACCAAGCTCCGCGAGTCGAAGGAAGAGCTGTTCAACCTTCGCTTCCAGATGGCCACCGGCCAGCTGGACAACAACCGCCGGCTGCGCACGGTCCGTCACGAGATTGCGCGCATCTACACCGTCCTGCGTGAGCGTGAGCTCGGCCTGGCCGCTGGTCCGGACGCAGGTGACGCGGCATGAGTGAGGAAAAGGCAGTGAGCACCAACAGCACCGAAGAGCGCGGCAGCCGCAAGGTCCGCACCGGTTACGTGGTCTCCGACAAGATGGAAAAGACCATCGTGGTCGAGCTCGAGGACCGGGTGAAGCACCCGCTCTACGGCAAGATCATCCGTCGGACCACGAAGGTCAAGGCGCACGACGAGAACAGCGTTGCCGGCATCGGCGACCGCGTGCAGCTGATGGAGACCCGCCCGTTGTCGGCCACCAAGCGCTGGCGTCTGGTCGAGGTCCTCGAGAAGGCCAAGTAAGAGCCGAAGAGTGTATCCAGTACGATGGTGGGGTTGCCCTGCGAGAGCAGCGGTGGCCCCACCATCGGTGGGTACAGACCGCGCGCGTCGGGTCGGAAATCTGCCGCGCATGATCAGCACGAACCGCTGCGGTTCACGCTGGTCGAAACAAGCCAGGTCAAGGAGAAGTAAGTGATTCAGCAGGAGTCGCGACTGCGCGTCGCCGACAACACGGGTGCCAAGGAGATTCTCTGCATCCGCGTTCTCGGTGGCTCGTCCCGTCGCTACGCCGGGATCGGCGACATCATCGTCGCCACCGTCAAGGACGCCGTCCCGGGTGGAAACGTGAAGAAGGGCGAGGTCGTCAAGGCCGTCATCGTCCGCACCGCCAAGGAGCGTCGTCGTCCGGACGGCTCGTACATCAAGTTCGACGAGAACGCTGCCGTCATCATCAAGGCGGACAACGATCCTCGCGGTACTCGCATCTTCGGCCCTGTCGGCCGTGAGCTGCGCGAGAAGAAGTTCATGAAGATCGTCTCGCTCGCCCCGGAGGTGCTGTGATGAAGGTGCACAAGGGTGACACCGTGCTGGTCATCTCCGGCAAGGACAAGGGCGCGAAGGGCAAGGTCATCCAGGCTTTCCCCGCGACCAACAAGGTCCTGGTCGAGGGCGTGAACCGCATCAAGAAGCACACCGCGGTCTCCGCGAACGAGCGCGGCGCCTCCTCGGGCGGCATCGTGACGCAGGAAGCCCCGATCCACGTTTCCAACGTCGCGGTCGTCGACTCGGACGGTAACCCCACTCGCGTGGGCTACCGCACCGATGAGGAGTCCGGCAAGCGCGTTCGTATTTCCCGGAAGAACGGGAAGGACATCTGACATGACCTCCACCGAGAACAAGACCCAGCCGCGCCTGAAGGCCCGCTACCGTGCGGAGATCAAGGACGCGCTGAACGCGGAGTTCGACTACGCGAACGTCATGCAGATCCCCGGCGTCGTCAAGGTCGTCGTCAACATGGGTGTCGGCGACGCCGCCCGTGACGCGAAGCTGATCAACGGCGCGGTTGCCGATCTCGCTCTGATCACCGGTCAGAAGCCCGAGATCCGCAAGGCCCGCAAGTCCATCGCGCAGTTCAAGCTGCGTGAAGGCATGCCGATCGGTGCGCGCGTCACGCTGCGTGGCGACCGCATGTGGGAGTTCCTGGATCGCCTGGTGTCGATCGCGCTGCCCCGTATCAGGGACTTCCGCGGTCTGTCGGGCACCCAGTTCGACGGCAACGGCAACTACACGTTCGGCCTCAACGAGCAGTCGATGTTCCACGAGATCGACGTGGACAAGATCGATCGTCCGCGCGGTATGGACATCACCGTCGTGACCACCGCCACCAACAACGAAGAAGGCCGTGCGCTGCTCAAGCACCTCGGCTTCCCGTTCAAGGAGAACTGAGCCCATGGCTAAGAAGGCACTGGTCAACAAGGCCAACAAGAAGCCGAAGTTCGCGGTGCGCGCGTACACCCGCTGCCAGAAGTGTGGTCGTCCGCACTCGGTGTTCCGCAAGTTCGGCCTGTGCCGTATCTGCGTTCGCGAGATGGCACACGCCGGCGAGCTGCCGGGCGTTCACAAGAGCTCCTGGTAACCCACTCCGGGCTACACAGACTTCCGTTCCGCACCCGCGGGACGGTGAAGGTAAGAACCACTTCGTTGTAGGCCCACGACCGGGCCGGTCCCGTTCCTCCGATTCGTCGGGGGAGCGGGACCGGGACCGGTGTTGCATGGGAACCCCAACGAGAAAGGTGCACAGGTCAACTCATGACCATGACTGATCCGATCGCAGACTTCTTGACGCGTCTGCGTAATGCCAACTCGGCGTACCACGACGAGGTGAAGCTGCCGCACTCGAAGATCAAGGCGAACATCGCCGAGATCCTCAAGCGTGAGGGCTACATCGCGGACTACCGCACCGAGGATGCCGAGGTCGGCAAGACGCTGATCGTCGACCTCAAGTACGGCCCGAGCCGCGAGCGCAGCCTCGCCGGCGTCCGCCGTGTTTCCAAGCCCGGTCTGCGCGTGTACGCGAAGTCCACCAACCTGCCCAAGGTCCTGGGCGGCCTCGGCGTGGCGATCATCTCCACGTCTTCCGGTCTGCTCACCGATCGTCAGGCGGCCAATCAGGGAGTGGGCGGGGAAGTCCTCGCCTACGTCTGGTAAGGGAGGCCACCACTATGTCGCGTATTGGAAAGATTCCGGTCGCCGTCCCCGCGGGCGTCGACGTGACCATCACCGGACAGGACGTCGCGGTCAAGGGCCCCAAGGGCACCCTGACGATGACCGTCTCGGAGCCGATCTCGGTCGCACAGGAGGACGGTGCCCTTCAGGTCACCCGTCCCGACGACGAGCGTCGTAGCCGCGCGCTGCACGGTCTGTCGCGCACCCTGGTGCAGAACATGATCACCGGCGTCACCGCTGGTTACACCACCAAGATGGAGATCCACGGTGTCGGTTACCGTGTGGCGCTGAAGGGCAAGGACCTCGAGTTCTCCCTCGGCTACAGCCACCCGGTCCCGATCGAGGCTCCGGAGGGCATCACCTTCGCTGTCGAGTCGCCGACCAAGTTCTCGATCTCCGGCATCGACAAGCAGAAGGTCGGCCAGATCGCGGCCAACATCCGTCGTCTGCGCAAGTCCGACCCCTACAAGGGCAAGGGCATCCGCTACGAGGGTGAGCAGGTCCGTCGCAAGGTCGGAAAGACGGGTAAGTGATATGAGCCAGACTGCAAATCAGAAAGCCAAGCGGATCCCGCTGGGCAAGGACGCGTCCACGACGCGTCGTCTGTCGAAGGCGCGCCGTCACTTCCGTCTCCGCAAGAAGGTCTCCGGCACCCCGGAGCGTCCCCGCCTGGTGGTGAACCGCTCCGCGCGGCACATCCACGTGCAGCTGGTGGACGATCTGGCCGGCAAGACCCTCGCCGCAGCGTCGACCATCGAGGCCGACGTGCGTGCACTGGACGGCGACAAGAGCGCCCGTGGCGCCAAGGTCGGTCAGCTCATCGCCGAGCGTGCCAAGGCAGCCGGCGTGGACACCGTGGTCTTCGACCGCGGCGGCCACACCTACACGGGTCGTATCGCCGCTCTGGCCGATGCCGCTCGCGAAGGCGGGTTGAAGTTCTGATGACCAACATTACTAACGGAAGGAATGCCTGATGCCGGGACGTCAAAGGCGTGACGGCGGAAGCGGACCCGCCGGACAGAATGGGCCGAACAGCGGCAGTGGCGACAACCGTGGCGGCCGTGATCGTCGCGACAACCGCCGCGACAACGCTGCCGAGAAGTCGAACCACATCGAGCGGGTTGTCTCCATCAACCGTGTCTCGAAGGTCGTCAAGGGTGGTCGTCGCTTCAGCTTCACCGCTCTGGTGATCGTGGGCGACGGCAACGGACTCGTCGGCGTCGGCTACGGAAAGGCCAAGGAAGTTCCCGCGGCCATCCAGAAGGGTGTCGAGGAGGCTCGTAAGAGCTTCTTCCGCGTGCCGCTCATCGGCAGCACCATTACGCACCCGGTGCAGGGCGAGGCCGCTGCCGGCGTCGTCATGCTGCGTCCGGCAAGCCCCGGTACCGGTGTCATCGCCGGTGGCGCGGTGCGTGCCGTGCTCGAGTGCGCGGGTGTCTCCGACATCCTGGCCAAGTCGCTCGGTAGCGACAACGCCATCAACGTCGTGCACGCGACCGTTGCTGCCCTCAAGGGTCTGCAGCGTCCGGAAGAGGTTGCGGCTCGCCGTGGCCTGCCCATCGAGGACGTTGCCCCCGCCGGCATGCTGCGCGCTCGTGCACAGGCTGGGAGCGTGAAGTAATGGCACAGCTCAAGGTCACTCAGGTCAAGAGCACCATCGGCACCAAGCAGAACCAGCGGGACAGCCTGCGCACCCTCGGACTGAAGGGCATTCGCCAGTCGGTCGTTCGTGAGGACAACGCGCAGAACCGCGGTCTGATCAATGTGGTGCGCCACCTCGTCACAGTTGAGGAGGTCTAACCATGACCATCAAGTTGCACCACCTCCGCCCCGCGCCGGGCGCCAAGACCGACAAGACTCGCGTCGGTCGTGGTGAGGGCTCCAAGGGCAAGACCGCCGGCCGCGGTACGAAGGGCACCAAGGCTCGCAAGAACGTGTCGGCCGCCTTCGAGGGTGGACAGATGCCGCTGCACATGCGTCTGCCCAAGCTCAAGGGCTTCACCAACCCGTTCCGCACCGAGTACCAGGTCGTCAACGTCGGCGACATCGCTCGTCTGTTCCCCGAGGGTGGACAGGTCGGCGTTGCCGAGCTCGTTGCCGCGGGTGCAGTTCGCAAGAACCAGCTCGTGAAGGTTCTCGCCGAGGGTGAGCTCACGGTTGCCGTTCAGGTCACCGCGAACAAGTTCTCCGGCGCTGCCAAGGAGAAGATCGCTGCTGCCGGTGGTTCCGCCACCGAGCTGTGATTTCGCTCAGCTAGCTGTCGAATGGCCGCAACTCTGCCCAATCGGGTCGAGTTGCGGCCATTCGCCGCTCCACGGGGTGTCGTGTCGGCATACTGGAGAGCGACCGGCCCCGGGAACGGGGCTGTGTTTTCATGTGTCACTGTTAGAGTTCTAGAGTTCTGCAATCCATGGGACGGGTCATTCGACTTGGCTCCCCGTATGTCGTGCGCCAGGAGGATCTTTGCTTTCCGCCTTTGTCTCGGCCATCAGGACGCCTGACCTGAGGCGGAAGATCCTCTTCACTCTCGGTCTCGTCGCCCTGTATCGCCTCGGCGCGACACTGCCCTCTCCTGGTGTCGACTACGGCAATGTCCGTGCCTGTCTCGACCAGGTGTCGGGCGGCGAATCCGCCGGCATCTACTCGCTGATCAACCTGTTCTCCGGTGGCGCGCTACTGCAGCTGTCGGTGTTCGCGATCGGCATCATGCCGTACATCACGGCAAGCATCATCGTGCAGTTGCTCACCGTCGTCATCCCGAAGTTCGAGGAACTCCGCAAGGAGGGCCAGTCGGGCCAGGCGAAGATGACGCAGTACACGCGTTACCTGTCTATCGCGCTCGCGATCCTGCAGGCCACCGGCATCGTTGCGCTCGCGGCGCGAGGGCAGCTGCTGCAGGGCTGTACGCAGTCGATCATCGCCGACGAGAGTGTCTTCGGTCTGATCATCATCGTGCTCGTCATGACCGCCGGTGCGGCGCTCGTGATGTGGTTCGGTGAGCTGATCACCGAGCGCGGCATCGGCAACGGCATGTCGCTGCTGATCTTCGCCGGTATCGCCTCGCGTATCCCGTTCGAGGGCAAGGCGATCCTCGACGGCCGCGGTGGCCTGACGTTCGCGCTCGTGTGTGTGGCCGCGCTGGCCATCATCGCCGGCGTCGTCTTCGTCGAGCAGGGCCAGCGGCGTATCCCGGTGCAGTACGCGAAGCGCATGGTCGGCCGCAAGATGTACGGCGGATCGTCGACGTACCTGCCGCTGAAGGTCAACCAGGCCGGCGTCATCCCGGTGATCTTCGCGTCGTCCCTGCTCTACCTGCCGAACCTGATCGCGCAGCTCACCGGCGCCAACACGAGCGCGGATCCGAGTTGGTGGCAGCGGTTCATCAACGAGTACCTGGTGAACCCGGCCAACCCGGTCTACATCCTGATCTACTTCGGCATGATCGTCTTCTTCACCTACTTCTACGTCGCGATCACCTTCAACCCGGAGGAACGCGCGGACGAGATGAAGAAGTTCGGTGGCTTCATTCCGGGAATCCGTCCCGGCCGGCCGACTGCCGACTACCTGAACTACGTGCTGAGCCGTATCACCTTGCCGGGTGCGATCTACCTCGGCACCATCGCGGTCCTGCCGAATCTGTTCCTCGACATCGGCAATTCGGGCGGCGCAGCGAACCTGCCGTTCGGTGGCACCGCGGTGCTGATTATGGTCAGTGTGGGCCTCGATACCGTGAAGCAGATCGAGAGCCAGCTTATGCAGCGAAACTATGAAGGGTTCCTCAAGTGAGACTTGTCCTCCTTGGTCCTCCCGGTGCCGGTAAGGGCACCCAGGCCGCGATCCTGTCCGAGAAGCTGGGCGTTCCGCACATCTCCACCGGAGATCTGTTCCGCGCCAACATCGGGCAGGAGACCCCGCTCGGGCTCGAGGCCAAGAAGTACCTCGACGCAGGTGACCTGGTTCCCAGCGAGATCACGAACAACATGGTGAAGGCCCGCGTGGCCGAGCCCGACGCGGCCAACGGCTTCCTGCTCGACGGGTTCCCGCGCACGGTGGATCAGGCGAAGGCGCTCGAGGGCATCCTCGAAGGCCTGGGCGCCAAGCTCGACGGTGTGCTCGCGTTCGACGTCGACGACGACGTCGTGGTTGAGCGCATGCTTGCCCGCGGTCGCGCCGACGACACCGAGGACGTCATCCGCAACCGCATGCGCGTCTACCGCGAGGAGACGGCGCCCCTGCTCGACTACTACGCCGGCCAGATCGTCACCGTCGACGCTGTCGGCGCTGTCGAAGAGGTCAACGCCCGCGCCCTGGCCGCGCTGGGGAAGTAATGGCATTCGGCCGCAAGCGCAAGGTCGTTCCGTTCCGCACGGCGGGTGAGCTCGACGCCATGGCGGCTGCGGGTGCGATCGTCGGGGCCGCCCTCGTGGCGGTGCGGGACGCGGCCAAGCCGGGTGTCAGCACTCTCGAACTCGACCGGGTTGCCGAATCCGTGATCCGGGACGCCGGCGCCGTACCGTCGTTCCTGGGATACCACGGGTTCACCGGATCCATCTGCTCGTCGGTCAACGATCGGGTCGTGCACGGTATCCCGTCCGCCGCCGACGTCCTGGTCGAGGGCGACCTGGTGTCGATCGACTGCGGGGCGATTCTCGACGGTTGGCACGGCGACTCCGCGTGGACGTTCGGCGTCGGCGCTCTCGGCGAGGCGGACGCCCAGCTGAGCGAGGCGACGCGGCTGTCCATGGAGGCGGGTATCGCGGCGATGGTCGAGGGCAATCGCCTCACCGACGTCTCCCATGCCATCGAGTTGGGCACGCATGCCGCGGAGAAGCTGCACGGCAGGCCCTACGGGATCGTCGACGGCTACGGAGGTCACGCGATCGGTCGTGAGATGCACATGGATCCGTTCCTGCCGAACGAGGGTGCCCCCGGCAAGGGGCCGCACCTGGTGATCGGGTCGGTCCTCGCGATCGAGCCGATGCTCACGCTGGGTACGTACGAGACCGAGGTGCTCGGCGACGACTGGACCGTCGTCACCACCGACGGAAGCCGTGCCGCCCACTGGGAGCACACCGTCGCGGTGACCGAGGACGGTCCGCGGATCCTCACGCTCCGTCCCGGGGACAACTGAAGATCTCGAAGACGCCGAACGGGCAGTGGGTCACCCACTGCCCGTTCGGCGTTTCGGGGTCCGGTCGGATCAGCCGTCGAGCAGGACGGTGACGGGTCCGTCGTTGACGAGACCGACCCGCATGTCCGCGCCGAACCGGCCGGCCTCGACGGTGGCACCCAGTTCGCGGAGTGCCTCGGCGAAGGCATCGACGAGAGGTTCGGCCACGGCGCGGGGCGCGGCGGGGGACCACGACGGTCGACGGCTGCGGCGGGTGTCGGCCATGAGGGTGAACTGGCTCACGACGAGGATCGGCGCGCCGACATCGGACGCGGACTTCTCGTCGTCGAGGATGCGCAGTCGCCACACCCGACGCGCGAGGTTCGACGCCGCGGTGGGATCGTCGTCGTGTCCGACACCGAGGAGGACGAGCAGTCCTTGCCCCCCGTCGCCGGGTTCGATCCGAGCGACTTCCTCGCCGTCGACCTCGACGGCGGCCGAAGTGACGCGTTGGACGAGTGCGCGCATGTGGGGTGCGTGTCCCTTCTCGGAGGTGTCGGTGGGGTTTCCGCGCAGTGGCAGGTCGGGTCGACTCGAGGCCGCATTTGGCCTGGTTGGGAAATGTCGGTAAGATGGATCAACGGTGCGCCCTGCGTATCGGTTGTATGGCTGTCCGGTCTCGTGCCGGGACGTCGTTCTCGATCGATATTGCCTGCAGGGCCGCCCTGTAGCGGATACCGGTGACGGTAGCCGATGCATCCAAACGCCACTCAACGGATCGCGGAGGATATGGCTAAGAAGGACGGGGCCATCGAGGTCGAGGGACGAGTTGTCGAGCCGCTGCCCAATGCGATGTTCCGCATTGAGCTGGAGAACGGCCACAAGGTCCTCGCACACATCAGCGGCAAGATGCGGCAGCACTACATTCGCATCCTTCCCGAGGACCGCGTGGTCGTGGAGCTGTCGCCCTACGACCTGTCGCGTGGACGCATCGTTTACCGCTACAAGTAAAAAGCTTCCCCGGCCACATCCGGCCGGGGAAAACTGTGTCCGCCGTCCGGTGGACAGACAACAGGAGATCAGACGCAACGTGAAGGTTCAGCCTAGCGTCAAGAAGATCTGCGAGAAGTGCAAGGTGATTCGCCGCAACGGGCGCGTCATGGTGATCTGCGAGAACCTGCGTCACAAGCAGCGTCAGGGTTAATCCCAGCAGTTCACGGCTTCTTCGAGATCTGCTTGGCAACAAGCGCAAAGAAGACCTCTCAGCACCAACCGCTACCCGGGCCCAGGGAGATATCCCGAAGGCAGGTAACGGTCTACCCCCGGCACGGAGGCCGGGGCCCCACTGCGATTCGAACGCAGAGTCTTACGCAGGGGACGGACTGGGAGCAGACCTCCGCACACCGATAGGAATGCCACATGGCACGTCTCGCAGGTGTCGATCTTCCTCGCGAAAAGCGCATGGAGATCGCACTGACCTACATCTACGGCATCGGCCGTACCACCTCCAAGGAGATCCTGGCTGCCACGGGTGTCAACCCGGACCTGCGCAGCAAGGACCTGTCCGACGAGGACCTCGCCAAGCTTCGCGAGTACATCGAGGAGTCGGTGAAGGTCGAAGGCGACCTGCGCCGTGAGGTGCAGGCCGACATCCGTCGCAAGATCGAGATCGGCTGCTACCAGGGCCTGCGCCACCGTCGTGGTCTGCCCGTGCGTGGACAGCGCACCAAGACCAACGCGCGTACCCGTAAGGGTCCGAAGCGCACCGTCGCAGGAAAGAAGAAGTAATGCCTCCCAAGTCACGTAGCACCGGTCCGAAGAAGACCCAGAAGGCGCGTCGCAGGGACAAGAAGAACGTCCCGCACGGTGCCGCTCACATCAAGAGCACCTTCAACAACACGATCGTGTCGATCACCGACCCGGCCGGCAACGTCATCTCCTGGGCGTCGTCGGGCCACGTGGGCTTCAAGGGCTCGCGTAAGTCGACGCCGTTCGCTGCTCAGCTCGCCGCTGAGAACGCTGCCCGTAAGGCGCAGGAGCACGGCGTGAAGAAGGTCGACGTCTTCGTCAAGGGTCCGGGTTCGGGCCGCGAGACGGCGATCCGCTCGCTGCAGGCTGCAGGCCTCGAGGTCGGCACCATCTCCGATGTCACCCCCCAGCCGCACAACGGCTGCCGTCCGCCCAAGCGGCGTCGGGTTTAAGTAGCGGGAAGGATAGGTAAAAGAACATGGCACGTTATACCGGACCCATCACCCGCAAGTCGCGTCGTCTGCGCGTCGACCTCGTCGGAGGCGACCAGGCATTCGAGCGGCGCCCGTACCCGCCCGGACAGCACGGTCGCGCGCGGATCAAGGAGAGCGAGTACCTGCTCCAGCTGCAGGAGAAGCAGAAGGCTCGCTTCACCTACGGCGTCATGGAGAAGCAGTTCCGCCGCTACTACCAGGAGGCGGTCACCCGTCCCGGTAAGACCGGTGAGAACCTCCTCCAGATCCTGGAGTCGCGTCTCGACAACGTCGTGTACCGCGCAGGCCTCGCTCGCACCCGCCGTCAGGCGCGTCAGCTGGTCACGCACGGTCACCTTCTCGTGAACAACAAGAAGGTCGACATCCCCAGCTACCGCGTCTCGCAGTACGACATCATCGATGTCCGCGAGAAGTCGCTGGCGACGCTGCCCTTCCAGATCGCCCGCGAGACCCAGGGCGACCGCCCGATCCCGGGTTGGCTGCAGGTGGTCGGTGGACGTCTTCGCATCCTGGTGCACCAGCTCCCCGAGCGTGCGCAGATCGAGGTTCCGCTGCAGGAACAGCTGATCGTCGAGTACTACTCGAAGTAAGGCGTAATGCCTGTGAGTGGCCGGTTCGCCGGCCACTCACAGGCCCCAAGCCTTTCCCATCGTGGGCGTCATATAGCGGACGTCCGTACAGGAGGAAATCCAATGCTCATTTCTCAGCGACCCACGCTGACCGAAGAGGTCATCGCTGAAGACCGCTCGAAGTTCGTCATCGAGCCCCTCGAGCCAGGCTTCGGGTACACCCTCGGCAATTCGCTGCGCCGCACCCTGCTGTCGTCGATCCCCGGCGCTGCTGTCACCAGCATCCGTATCGACGGCGTCCTGCACGAGTTCACCACCGTCCCCGGTGTGAAGGAAGATGTCACCGACATCATCCTGAACCTCAAGGGCCTGGTCGTGAGCTCCGAAGAGGACGAGCCGGTCACCATGTACGTCCGCAAGCAGGGCCCCGGTGCCGTGACTGCAGGCGACATCGTTCCGCCGGCAGGCGTCACGGTCAACAACCCGGATCTGCACATCGCCACCCTGAACGACAAGGGCAAGCTGGAGATCGAGCTCGTCGTCGAGCGCGGTCGCGGCTACGTCCCCGCCGTCCAGAACAAGGCGTCCGGCGCCGAGATCGGCCGTATCCCGGTCGACTCGATCTACTCGCCGGTGCTCAAGGTCACCTACAAGGTGGAGGCCACTCGCGTCGAGCAGCGCACCGACTTCGATCGGTTGATTCTCGACGTCGAGACCAAGAATTCCATCACCGCTCGGGACGCGCTCGCTTCGGCGGGCAAGACCCTGGTTGAGCTCTTCGGCCTGGCCCGTGAGCTGAACGTCGAAGCAGAGGGCATCGAGATCGGACCCTCGCCCGCCGAGGCCGATCACATCGCTTCCTTCGGACTCCCCATCGAGGATCTGGACCTGACGGTCCGTTCCTACAACTGCCTCAAGCGCGAGGGTGTTCACACCGTCGGCGAGCTGGTTGGTCGTACCGAGTCCGATCTGCTGGACATCCGCAATTTCGGACAGAAGTCCATCGACGAGGTGAAGGTCAAGCTCCATTCGCTCGGCCTCGCCCTCAAGGACAGCCCTGCGTCCTTCGACCCCACCACCGTTGCCGGCTACGACGCCGCCACCGGGACGTGGAGCGACACGGACGCCGGTTCCTTCAGCGACGCTGACGGGACCGAGCAGGACTACGCCGAGACCGAACAGCTTTAACCGTAGCCCCCGGCACATGGGCAAATGTGCTGGGCGAGCCCTAGAGGAGCTCCAATGCCCAAGCCCAAGAAGGGTGCCCGCTTCGGCGGGTCGGCGTCGCACCAGAAGGCGATCTTCGCCAACCTGGCGACTGCTCTCTTCGAGCACGGCCGAATCACCACCACGGAGGCCAAGGCCAAGGCCCTGCGTCCGTACGCCGAGAAGCTCGTGACGCATGCCAAGGCTGGAACCCTGGCGCACCGTCGTGAGGTTCTCAAGGTGATCCGCAACAAGGATGTCGTGCACACCCTGTTCGCGGAGATCGGTCCGTTCTACGCCGACCGCAATGGCGGATACACCCGCATCATCAAGACCATTCCCCGTAAGGGCGACAACGCTCCGATGGCGATCATCGAGCTCGTCCAGGAGAAGACGGTCACCTCCGAGGCCGACCGCGCTCGTCGCGTCGCGGCTTCGCAGGCCCCGGCTGAGGAGAACGTGGTGGAGGCCGTCGAGGCCGACGCCACCGAAACCGAGGTCGAGAACGCAGACGCAGTGATCGAGGCCGTCGAAGACGAGACCGCGACCGCAGCCGACGCTGACGAGGCCAAGAAGGACTAGTCCACTTGGTTTCGGCACGTAGTCTGCACGATGCCGTATCGAACGAACCCGCCGCTCCCTCCGGGGACGGCGGGTTCGTTCGATTGCGGCTCGATATCTCCTACGACGGCACGGATTTCTCCGGCTGGGCGCGTCAGCCCGGCCGCCGCACGGTGTGCGGCGAGATCGAGGAGAAGCTGAGCGCGATCGTGCGCACACCGGTTCTGCTGACGGTCGCCGGCCGCACCGATGCCGGGGTACACGCGAGCGGTCAGGTCGCGCACGTCGACGTCCCGGTGGACATGATCCCTGACGATCCGGCGCGTCTGGTCCGACGGCTGGCCCGGTTCCTCCCACGGGACGTGCGGGTGAAGTCGGTCTCGTTCGCTCCCGACCACTTCGACGCGCGGTTCTCCGCGATCCGCCGGCACTACGAGTACCGGTTGACCACCGCGCCGTACGGTGCGGATCCGCTGCGGGCCCGCGACACGGTGGCGTGGCCCAAGGACGTGGACGTCGACGCGATGCGCGCGGCGTCGTCGAGGCTGCTCGGGCTGCATGATTTCGCGGCGTTCTGCAAGCGCCGCGAGGGCGCCACGACGGTGCGTGAACTCCAGCGCTTCGATTGGGAGCAGTCAGGGCACGAGTTGACGGCGTTCGTGAGCGCCGACGCCTTCTGTTGGTCGATGGTGCGAAGTCTCGTCGGCGCCGCACTCGCGGCCGGCGAGGGGCGTCGCACGGTCGACTGGATGGCGGGTCTGCTCGCGGAGCGTGAACGTGCCAGTGCCGTGGCGGTCGCTCCGGCGCACGGGCTTTCGCTGGTCCGGGTCGACTATCCCGCGGACGAGGACCTGGCGGCCCGAAACGAGGCCACCCGGGAGACGCGCAGTGCGATCGACCCGGGCAGCCTCGGTTGCTGCGGCGGCTGAGCGTCAGCCCGCGAGCTGGCGGGCGATGACGAGGCGCTGAATCTGGTTGGTGCCTTCGAAGATCTGCGTGATCTTGGCTTCCCGCATGTACCGCTCGACGGGGAAGTCCTGCGTGTAGCCGTAGCCGCCGAACACCTGGACCGCATCGGTGGTGACTTTCATCGCCGCGTCGGTCGCAACGAGCTTCGCGACGGAGGCGTTCCGCGAGTACGGCAGTCCGGCGTCGCGGCGACGGGCGGCGTCGATGTAGGTGGCACGGGCGGAATCGACGGCGGCCGCCATGTCGGCGAGGACGAAGCCCAGACCTTGGTGGTCGATGATCCGCTTGCCGAAAGCTTTGCGTTCCTTGGCATATGCAACGGCGTCGTCGAGGGCGCCCTGCGCCAGGCCGACCGCGACCGCGGCGATGCCGAGGCGGCCGGAATCGAGCGCGCTGAACGCGATGGGTAGGCCCTGTCCGGTCTTGCCGATGAGTCGCTCGGCCGGGACGAAGGCGTCGTCGTAGTGCGCGGCGGTGGTGGGGACGGCACGCAGGCCCATCTTCTCCTCGGGCTTGCCGAAGCTGAGTCCCTCGGTGCCCTTCGGGACGAGGAAGCACGAGATTCCGCGTGCGCCGTCGTCGCTCGTGCGCGCGAACAGCGTGTAGAAGTCGGCGCGGCCGCCGTTGGTGATCCACGCCTTGCTGCCGTTGATGCGGAAGCCCCCGTCCACCTCGGTGGCCCGGCAGGTCAGGGCCGCGGCGTCCGAGCCGGCCTGGGGCTCGGAGAGGCTGTAGGCGCCGATGGTCTCACCGCCGAGCATGTCGGGCAGCCACTGCGCCTTCTGTTCGTCGGTGCCGTGGGTGGCGAGCGCGAAGCACGAGAGGCTGTGCACGCTGGTCGCAACGGCGACCGCCGCCCACCGCGCCGCGATCTCCTCGAGGACCTGCAGGTACACCTCGTAGGGCTGCTCGCCGCCACCGAACTCCTCGGGGTACGGCAGGCTCAGCAGCCCGGCGCGACCGAGGGCGGGGAAGACACCGTCGGGGAACGTCTCGTTCTTCTCGTGATCGTCGACGATCGGCGCCAGCACCTTGTCCGCGACCTCGCGGGTGAGGTCGATCAGGTCGTGGGCTTCCTGGGTGGGCAGCAGGCGTTCGACGGGCACGGTGGTCTCCTCGCTGGTGGACCGAGAGCGGAAAATAGTACTGAAATCGATACTGCAGTACTCTCTTCCGTATGGCAACCCCGGTGAAGATGACGGCACGACGGCTCGCGCTGTTCGACGCCCTCGTGGATCTCATCCTCGCGGAGGGGTTCGCGCACCTCACGCTCGACGATCTCGCGGCGCGCCTGCATTGCTCCAAGTCCACGTTGTACCGGCTCGCAGACAGCAAGGAACAGCTGGTGCGGGCGGCTACGGTGCACTTCTTCCGTGGCGCGACCGACCGGGTCGAGGCGAGTCTCGCGGGTGCGGTCGGTTCCCGCGAGCGCATCCGGATGTACCTGGAGGCAGTGGGGGAGCAGTTGCGGCCGGCGTCGGCACGGTTCATGGAGGATCTCGCGGCGGATTCGGCGGCGCGCGAGGTGTACGAGCGCAACACCCGGTTCGCCGCCCGTCGGGTACAGGAGCTCATCACGGCGGGCGTCGCAGCCGGAGAACTGCGCGACGCACACGCGGCGTTCGTCGGCGACATCGCGGCGGCGGCGATGGTGCGGATCCAACAGCGTCAGGTAGCGGCGTCGACGGGTCTCGACGACGCCCAGGCATACCAGGAACTCGCGGTCCTGCTGACCCGCGGACTCTGATCGCGCGCTCTACGATCGGATCGGGAAGGGAGCGTGCCGATGACCGAACCGATCCGACCGCTGCGACTGGAAGTGATCGTGGGCAGCGTCCGTGCCAAGCGATTCGCGCCGGTGGTCGTGGACTGGTTCCTCGAGCGTGCGCACGCCCGCGACGAGTTCGACGTCGCGATCCTCGACCTCGCCGACATGGCGCTGCCGCAGGACCTTTCACACACGGCGGAAGTCGACGCCTTCGCCGAACGCATCGGGAACGCCGAGGCGTTCGTCGTGGTGACGAGCGAGTACAACCACGGATATCCCGCCGCGCTCAAGACTGCGCTGGACACCGTCAAGTACGAGTGGCGGTCCAAACCGATCGGGTTCGTTGCGTACGGCGGAATGTCGGGCGGGTTGCGTGCGGTGGAGCAACTCCGTCAGGTGGTGGCCGAGCTGCACATGGTGTCGGTCCGGGAGGCCGTCAGTTTTCACCAGGCGCGCAGGCATTTCGACCCGGACGACGGCGCCGTGAACGACGCCGCCGAGCGGATGCTCACGCAGTTGGAGTGGTGGGCCGACGCCCTGCGGTCGCAACGGGAGCGGAGGCCGTATCCGGGTTGATGGTCAACGGGTGCCGACCAGTCCCGTGGGGGTGCGTCCGCGCCCGATGAAGGCGGTCTCGGACGCGATCGTCACCAGTGCCAGCTCGACGTGACGGTCGCCGGTGGTGAGTACCACCCGATCACCGGCGGCACCCGGCTGCACGATCGCCAGGTCCGGGGCGGTCGGTGGCCACTGCCGGGGGTCGTGGTGGAGATGGATGCTCGTGACGCCGGCTCGTGCCGGCGGCGCCTGAACTCCGTCGACGACGATGGTGTCGAATCCTGCTTCGGACCAAGAGGATTCGCCCGCGGTGCGGAGTCGGGTCGGGGTCGCGACGGCGCCGATCAGCGTCGCCCACGCATGCGGGCGATCGGTGTGGATCAGGACGCGGGCACCGGTCGCGACCGCTCGGAAGACCACTTGCCGAGCCAGATACAGCTCGCCGGCGATGTACACGTCGACGATTCCGCGTCCGGTGACGCGGGCGGCTACCGCATGCCCGTGGGCGTCGGAGCCCACCAGTTGACCGCAGCCCGCGACGGGCAGTGCGAGGGTGTCGAGATCCGTCCCGTCGAACTCGGACATCGGTGTCAGCCCGTCGAGTCCGGGTGAGGACGTGGGCAGGTGCGACAACAAGGCGTCGCGATGGCGGCCCTGCATCGAGATCGTGCCGGGAATGCCGAGGCGTTCGGGTGCGCTCCGCACCGTCCTCCGGAAAGCCGCGCCCGCCCGGACCGATCCCGGCCGGCCCGACGGGCGCAGTCGAATCGCCACGGTGGTTCCGAGGCTCGGGGCTGCCCATGCCGCGGTGAGTACTTCCCGCGAGAGATGGCCGGGATCGACGGCGTTGCCGACATTGACGACCCCCGGCAACGGCACCTGCGACCACTCCTGCTCCATCGCGGTGGGATGAACACCGCGACAGATGCGCGCCGATGCCGACTCGATCTCGGACGCCGTCAGGATGAGGGAGCGGCACCCGGCGTCGGCGAGCGCCCGGACCACGCGTCGTGCCGCGACGGCCACCGTGCGCGACGCGCCCTCCTCACCGCCGCCCCTGCGGGCGACCGATTCCGGGTGGCCGGCGGCATCGAAGCGCAGCACGATCCACACGCTGCGCTGCGCGGCGGCCGGCAGCGGCCCGACGAGGCTGTCGTACACGTCGGCGGCAGGAGTGCCGGACACGGCGCGACTGCCGTGGCTGACGATGTCGATCCCGCTCAGGCTGACGTCGTGCTGCTCGAGGCAGTCGGCGAGGGCCGAAACCGGGACGTGCTGTCCCGAATCGAACGCCTCGCGGGTGATCCGGGTCCAGCCCCGCTGCGGTGCGACCAGTTCCACGACGGCCAGGACCTGACCGTCGACCCAGTGCAGCCCCACCGTTTCGCCGGGCGAACGGAAGTCCGCGGAGTGCCCCACCGACGGCCGGCGGTTACGCACGAAGAGCCGGACGGCCTCGGCCCAGGACAACGTCGTGCGCCCACCGATCCGCGCGAACATCGCGGCGCCGACGACGACGGCGGTGACGATCGCGGCCCACAGCGGCAGTCCCGCGAGCAGCGCGAGCAGGAGTGCCGAGGCCGCAAGAACCTGCGCGACGACCACGGTCGCCACCGGCACGGTGGGTGTGTGCCGACGGCGTCGGGTACGGAATTGGTCCACGGATCCTCCCCGATTCCTGAACCAGACGGACCGACTTGTCGACCGCCGAAGTGTGTTTGCACGCGAACTGTACTGTGTGGGTCCGTAGCGTGCGCCTCATGGGGGAGGGAACATGGCAGCACAGCCGACTACGCGATGGCAGGTCAGTGGGTATCGATTCCTGGTCCGTCGCATGGAGCATGCGCTCGTCCGGCGGGACGTGCGCATGCTGCACGACCCGATGCGCTCGCAGTCGCGGGCGCTCGCGGTGGGGGTGGTCGTGGCGTGCCTCGGTCTGGCGGCGTGCGCGGCGCTCGCGCTGATCCGCCCACAGGACAAGATCGGCGACGCTTCGATCGTGGTCGGAAAGAGTTCGGGCGCAATGTTCGTCGTCATGAACGGCACGCTGCACCCGGTGCTGAACCTGGCGTCGGCGCGGCTCGCGATCGGCGAGTCGGCCCGCCCGGTGATGATCAAGGAATCCGAGATCGACACGCGTCCGCGTGGCGCCCTCGTGGGGATCCCCGGGGCGCCGTCGGCACTCCCCGACGGCGGTGGTGCCGACGGGCAGCCCTGGACGGTGTGCGACACCGTGTCGGCGGGCGGAAGTAGCTCCGTCACAACGACAGTGACTGTCGGTGAACCCGCCTGGAGCGAGGGTGTCGGTCGGCTCGAAGCAGATGAGGCGCTGCTGGTGTCCCAGTCCGGCGAGACATTTCTCGTGTACGACGGCCGACGCGCCCCGATCGATCTGAGCGATCAGGCGGTGGCCCGGGCCCTCGGGCTGGAAGGGGCGCGTCCGCGTCCGATCAGCAGGGGCATGCTCAACGCGATCCCCGAGGTGCTGCCGATCACGCCGCCTCGTATCGAGGACGCGGGGAACGCACCGGCGTTCGAGATGGCCGGACGAACAATCGGTTCCGTCGTCAAGGTGATGCGTGGCGACGACGCCCACTACTACGTGGTGTTGCGCGACGGGGTGCAGGAGATCAGCGCCGCGACCGCCTTCCTGATCCAGTTCTCCGACTCGCAGGGGCAGTCCGAGATGGCCGCGGTCACGCCGGACGCCCTCGCCGACGTGCCCACCGTGCAGGGCCTCGACGTCTCGACATTCCCCAGCGTGCCGCCGCGGCTCGTGGGCGCGTCCGACGACCCGGTCAGCTGCCTCACGTGGACTCCGCGCGGCACCGCTGCGGGTGACGAGTCCGGCCGGGTCGACGCGGTGCTCGCGGTCTCGGCGGGCCGCGCCCTGCCAATCCCGGAGCAGGCGCGCACCGTTCGATTGGCGCAGGCGGACGGGCCCGGCGACAACGCCGACGAGGTGTACGTGAGCCCCGGAAGCAGCGGGTTCGTGCAGACGACCGGTCTCGAATCCGGCAGCTCCCGCAAGGGCGGCATGTTCTTCGTCGCGGACACCGGCGTCCGGTACGGAGTCAAGAACGCCGACGCGGCGAAGGCTCTGGGCTTCGAGACCCCGGGCGCTCCGGCGCCGTGGCGGATCGTCGAACTCCTCGCCCCCGGACCGACTCTCGGCAGGGAGGAAGCCCTCGTCGCGCACGACGGCGTCGCCCCCGACAGCAATCCGGCACCGGTCGCGTCGGGGAACTGAGCGGTACCGAATCCGGCTGCACCGGAACGTGTGTGCCGAACCTACTTCCGCCGCCGGCGCAGTGGAAACGAGGCGAGAACGCCAAGCATCGCCACCGCGACGATCGCACCGGTCGCGGCCAGCGCCACGGTGCGAGGCCGGGTGTCCTCCTCGACCGGTTGCGGAGCCGCCATCGGGGCCGAGAGCGGTCCGCCGACGGCCGTGTCGCCGAGCGGAAGATCGGCACTGACGGCGGCGGCCGGGTCGACGACGCCGTGCCCGACGAACGGATTCCACCCCTCGGCCGGTGCGTGCGCGGTGGCCTCGATCCGCTCGATCACCTGCTGCGCGGTGAGCTGTGGGAAGCGGGCCCGGACCAGTGCGGCGGTGGCCGAGACCAGTGGCGCGGCGAAACTCGTTCCGGCGAAAGGACTCTGTTGTCCCTGTGAGGTCACCCATTCGCGGGTCTGACCGAGACCGTCCGGGCTGAGGGAGACGATGCCGGTGCCGGGGGCCGCGACGTCCACCCAGGGCCCGCCGAGGCTGAAGCCTGATGCCGACCCGTCCGGGTCCACCGATCCGACGGTCAGCACGTAGTCGTCGTACCACGCCGGAGTCGCGATGGTGGACACCGAATCCCATCGATCGGCGTTGGGGTCGAGAGGATCGAGGGGCGGGTTCTGGGCGGCGCACCCACCAGACTGGTAGTTTCCGGCGGCCGCGACGACGACCGCGTTCTTCACCGTCGCCGCGTAGTGGACGGCGGCACCGAGGGACTGATCGCCGATACCGTCCACCGCCGCGCGGCACGCGACCTCCGAGATGTTGATGACGGTGGCACCCGCATCCGCGGCCTCGCGCACGGCCATCGCCATGGTCTGGGTGTTGCCGTAGCCGCTCGAGTTCTGTACGTCGTTCGGGTCCTCGTTGCGGCGGACCTCCGAGAAGTTCGCGCTGGACTGGCGGATGGTGAGGATCTGCGCGTCCGGTGCGCCCCCGGCGAAACCGGAGCCGGCAACGGGTACGGCCCCGATCAGTCCTGCGACGATGGTGCCGTGGGCGTCGCAGTCGCCCGTCCCGTCGCCGTTCGAGACGTAGTCGCCGCCCGCCATCAGTTGCGGCAGCCTGGGGTGCCGTGCCACACCGGTGTCGATGACCGCGACCACCTGGCCGGCGCCCCGGGTCAGCGGCCACACCGACGCGAAGTCCATGGCGCTCTGCGGCAGGGGCACCTCGGAGCTCTCGCTCATCGGCACGACGCTCGCACACGCGTTGCGCTGTTCGGTCGGCACCAACGGGGCCGGCCTCGTCCGCGCCGGCAGCTTGCCGGGATCGATCGGCGCCGGGACGACGGCCCCGGCGACACCGACACCGGTTGCTGCAGTCAGGGCGACTGTCGCCGTCACCACGGAGGTGGCCGACCACCGGCGCAATCGCGCCCGGTCCACGGCCGGGCTCACAGTCCCCGGACGGCGGCGAACAGTCCGGACACCCAGCAGACCAGCGGAACGACGGTGGCGATCACGGTGTAGTCGACCAGTTCGGCGACTCGCCGCTGGACGGGTGAGAAGTTCCGTTGCGGCGCGACGATTCCCAACGCGAGGGCCGCGGCGACGAACAGCGCCGACACGGCGAACAGTCCCAGCGCCGCCTCGGGGACGGCGAAGGCAGTGCCGGCGCACAGCAGGACGACGATCGCTCCGCCACCGCCGATCAGTGGCACCGACTGCTCGGCGGAGGTGTAGGTCCGCCCCCGGAACATCAGAACGGTCGCCGCGGCGAGGGCAAGACCGGTTCCGGGCCAGTAGATTCCCGACCCGGGCATCGGTACCGATGCCAGCAGTGCCCCGGACACGGTGAGCAGCATCATCGCGCAGACAAGTCCGGTGAGGTAACGCCGGGCGCGGTCGGCTCGGGTGGCGACGGATTCGAACGACGGGACCTTGCGGGCATCGTCCGGATCGTCCTCCGCCGGGTCGACCGATGTGCCGGGGGCGGGTACCGGTGGCAGCGGGAGCTTGGCGAGCAACATCGCCACCCGCGCCGCGAACACGAGACCGATCAGCGCGGTGCCCACGAGTATCGATCCGACCGCGCGTGGCGACTGGTCCGTCAGTGTCGCGACCAGCGCGGTGCCGGACCCGATCAGCGAGATCGACGCGGCCGCAGTGAACACGCCGTAACCGACGGCGGCGGTGCGCAGAGCGAGGACCGCGGTGGCGCCCACCATGACCAGCCCGAGGAGTATGTGGGGCGCACTGCGGTCGCCGGGAACCAGCAGGACACCGGACGCGAATGCCGTCGGCAGCGCGGCAGCGCCGAGCGTCAGGGCCGCGCTCGCGTCACCGTAGACCCGGCTCACGACCGCCCCCGCGATCACGAACAGGATCAACGCAACCAGCGCGCACACGGCGCCCACGAGGGATTCGGTGGCGCCGTCGGTCTGCAGCAGCGCGAACGACCCGGCGACCGCCGCCGCGATTGCGAGGGTGGACCCGGTCAGGCGTGCGATCCGCGGGGTCCACGGCCGGGTGTGGCCGGTGTCGGCGACCGCCACGTTGTACATGATGTCGTCGAACAGCGGTGGGGGAGATCCGGCCTCGACGGTGTCGAAGACCAGGAGTTCACCGTCGAGCACCGCATGCTCGCGCAGGCTCAGCGCGGGCGAGAGCGGTGGCTGCCCCAGCCGCGCGAGTGTCCACCGGGCCGGTTCGGTGCGTTCGCCGGCGACCTCGAAGTCGTTTGCGGCACTGTGGCGGTCGACCAGGTCGGCGATACCCGGGATCAGCAGTTCCACGGGAACCGTGTTCGGCAGTGCCAGGTCGATCTGCGTGTGCGGCGCCAGAATCGTCAGCCGGCACAGGTCGGCAGCTCCCCGTGGCCGCGAACCGGTACCTGCACCGGCCGAGTGCCCGGCATGCAGAACTGTCACGCTCATCCCCCCGGATTCCGCGGTCCGGGTCCCCACCCGAATCGCTCGTTTCGAAACATCGGCACTGTACCGCGCCTCGAGGTCGGGCCTCCACCATGTGTTGTCGGCGCCGTGCTGTAGCTTCACAGATCGCGAGTCCGGAGCCCGTGGGGGGTGACTCGGTCCGGCCTGATCGGCCGACCGTGCGAGGGCTGGCATTTCACTGGGGGTGGAAGCATGGGGACTGCGCTTTTCGTGCGGAAGGCACGTCGCGAGGCGCCGCGCACGCCGGGCGGCGAGGTGAGCCTGCAGAACCCGCCCGAGATCCCCCGGATCACTCCCGGCAATCTGATGACGAAGCTGCTCCCGCTCGTGATGGTCGCGGCCATGGTGGGCATGGTGGCGTTGATGTTCACATCCGGGATGTCGGCGAACCCGATGTCGCTCCTGTTCCCCGTGATGATGATGGTGTCGATGCTCGGCATGCTGGCGGGCTCCGGTCGCGGTGGGGGAGCGAAGGCCGCCGAGGCCAACGAGGAGCGCAAGGACTACCTGCGGTATCTCGACCAGCTCCGACGCGACGCCATCGACACCGGACAGCAACAGCGCACGGCGCTCGAATGGAGCCATCCCGATCCGTCGACCTTGTGGACGCTCGCGGGAACCGGCCGCATGTGGGAGCGCCGGATCGCCGACGCCGACTACGGTCACGTGCGGGTGGGGCGCGGGAGTCAACGACTCGCGACACGGTTGATTCCACCGGAGACCGGGCCTGTCGAAGACCTCGAGCCGGTCTCGGCGGTGTCGTTGCGCCGGTTCGTCCGCGCCCACTCCGTGGTTCCGGAGTTGCCGACGGCGGTATCGCTCCGCGGATTCGCGGCGATCTCGATCGACGGGGACCGGGACGACGCGCGCGGGCTGGTGCGCGCGATGCTGCTCCAATTGTGCACGTTCCACGGACCCGACCACCTCCAGGTCGCCATCGTGTGCGGCCCGGACACCGCCCCGGAATGGGAGTGGGCCAAGTGGCTTCCCCACGCCCAGCACCCCGATTCGCTCGACGGTGTGGGCTCCTCCCGCATGCTCTACGGATCGGTGATCGAGCTGGAATCGGCTCTCGGGCCGCAGTTCTCGATGCGTGGGCGATTCTCCCGGAATGCGCCGCCCACCGCGGGGGTGCCGCAGATCGTCGTCGTGATCGACGGGGGCATCCTCGACGGCGACACCGGTGTGGTGACCGACGGCGGCCTGGACTCGGTGACGCTGCTGGATCTCAGTGGATACTGTCCCCGACTCACCGCGACCCGCGGACTGCAGTTGGTGGCCGCGGGCGGCTCGCTCGGTGCCCGCGGTCCCGCCGGGATCGAGACGTTCGCGGCGGTGGACACGCTCACCCCGCAGCAGGCACTGTCCGCGGCTCGCCGGCTGGCACCGTACCGGATCGCGAGCCGGCCGGCGGCGGACGTCGGCGACGACGGTGGCGCGCCGGTCGCCGCCGGGTGGAGCCAACTGCTCGGGCTCGGCGACGTCGGGCAGTTCGACCCCGCCCGCGCGTGGGTGCCGCGACAGGGCCGGGACCGGCTCCGGGTGCCCATCGGCGTGGGGGTGGACGGCAGTCCGGTCGAACTCGACCTCAAGGAGGCCGCCGAGAACGGTATGGGGCCGCACGGTCTGTGTATCGGTGCGACGGGATCGGGCAAGTCCGAGTTCCTGCGGACGCTGGTTCTCGGGTTGCTGGCGACGCACTCGCCGGAGGCGCTCAATCTGGTCCTCGTCGACTTCAAGGGCGGCGCGACGTTCCTCGGCCTCGACGAGGCCCCGCACGTCGGGGCTGTCATCACGAACCTCGCCGAGGAACTGGCGATGGTCGATCGGATGAAGGACGCCCTCGCGGGCGAGATGAATCGCCGACAGGAATTGTTGCGAGCTGCAGGTAATTTCGCGAATGTCACCGACTACGAGAAGGCGCGTAACGCCGGCGCGGACCTCGCGCCTCTACCTGCGCTGTTCATCGTCGTCGACGAGTTCTCGGAGCTGCTCAGTCAGCAGCCCGAGTTCGCCGACCTGTTCGTCGCGATCGGACGGCTCGGGCGATCGCTGCACATGCACCTGCTCCTGGCCAGCCAGCGGCTCGAGGAGGGCAAGCTGCGTGGCCTCGACAGCCACCTGTCCTACCGGATCGGACTGAAGACGTTCTCGGCCAACGAGTCCCGGACCGTCCTGGGTGTTCCCGACGCCTACCACCTTCCGGCATCTCCGGGGGCCGGGTACCTCAAGTGCGATTCGGCGGAGATCGTGCGGTTCGCCGCCTCCTACGTGTCGGGTCCGTACGAGTCCGAGCGGGTTCGCCGATCCGCGGGCGCAGTGGCATCGGCGGCAGACCTGCGTCCGCGGTTGTTCACGGCCGCGCCGGTCGCCCTGCCCGTCGTCGACCAACCGATCGTGCCGGTCGCGCCCGATCCCGTGCCGGAGGGCGAGGCCGATCCGCGTTCGGTTCTCGAGGTGCTGGTCGATCGCATGCGCGGTCGCGGTCCGGCAGCGCACGAGGTGTGGTTACCGCCGCTGGACGCCGCGCCCACCCTCGACCGGATCCTGCCGCCGTCGACGATGACCGACCCGGTGTCGGCCGTCAGCTCGTTGCGCACACCGATCGGCGTGATCGACCGGCCGTTCGACCAGCGGCGGGACCTGCTGCTGGCCGACCTGTCCGGCGCCACCGGCAACGTCGCGGTCGTCGGCGGACCGCAGTCCGGCAAGTCGACCCTGTTGCGGACGCTGATCATGTCCATGGCGGCGACCCATTCGCCGCGCCAGGTGCAGTTCTACTGCCTCGACTTCGGCGGTGGCACCCTGTCGGGTCTTGCGGGGCTCCCGCACGTCGGATCCGTCGCCAACCGTCTCGACGTCGATCTGGTCCGCCGCACGGTCGCTGAGATGACGACGCTGGTGCGTCAGCGTGAACGGCGGTTCCGGGAACTCGGAATCGAGTCGATGGCGGAGTTCCGGGGGCGGCGTGGCACGGCCGCCACGGACGCTGCGGGCACCGCCCAGGACCCGTTCGGGGACGTGTTCCTCGTCGTGGACGGGTGGCCGAGTATCCGCCAGGACTTCGAGGCCCTCGAGGCGCAGATCGGTGCGCTGGCCGGGCAGGGACTCTCGTTCGGTGTCCACGTCGTGCTCGCGACGCCGCGTTGGGCCGACATCCGCCCCGCGCTCAAGGACCAACTCGGCACGAGAATCGAATTGCGTCTGGGAGATCCGACCGACTCCGACGTCGGGCGTGTCAAGGCGATGCTCGTGCCCGCGGGACGTCCGGGCCGCGGTATCACCCGCGACGGTCTGCACCTGCTCGCCGCCCTGCCCCGACTCGACGGATCCTCCCGCAGTGACGACCTCGGCTCGGGTGTCGCGGACGCCGTCGCACGGATCGGCGCGCGCCACGGTGCGGATTCGGGTCCCGTCGCGCCGCGAGTGCGGATGCTGCCGGACCGCCTGCCCCGCGAGGATCTCCTCGCCGCCGCCGCCGCCGCGACCGGCCGACGGCCGGTGGCCGCTGCGTCCGGCGGGGCGTGCCTGGCGGTGCCGATCGGGATCGACGAGGCGGAACTGGCGCCCGTGTACCTCGACTTCGCCGATCAACCGCACTTCCTGGTGTTCGGTGACAGTGCGTGCGGCAAGACGACATTGCTGCGCGGCATCTGTCTGGGCCTGATGGAGTCGAACACGCCGCAGCAGGCGAAGCTGATCATCGGCGACTACCGGCGCACCATGCTCGGCGTCGTGGAGGGTGATCATCTCGCCGGATATGCCGCATCGGCAACCACTTTCACGACCATGATGAACGATCTCGCGGGGATTCTTGCGGGCCGCATGCCGGGGCCGGACACCACGCAGCAGCAACTCCGCGAACGGTCGTGGTGGTCGGGACCCGAGATCTACGTCGTCGTCGACGACTACGACCTCGTCGCGACGTCCAGTGGTAACCCTCTGACCCCGCTGATCGACTACCTGGCACACGCGAAGGACCTCGGTCTGCACGTGATCATCGCGCGGCGGTCCGGCGGCGCGTCGCGTGCGTTGTACGAGCCGGTGATCGCGCGGATGCGTGACCTGGTGCCGGCGGGCATGGTGATGAGCGGCAGCCGTGACGAGGGCAACCTCGTCGGTACCGTCCGCCCCAGCGAACAGCCCCAGGGCCGAGGTACTTTCGTCGCACGCAGCGGAACGTCGCTGATGCAGGTCGCCTGGCTTCCGCCGTTGTGAGCGGCCCGGGTTCGGTCGTTCGTGTCCACCTCACGGACGGCGCCGTGTGGGTGGGGTCCGTCCGCGGGGTCGTCCGGGTTCCCGACGAGTCGGTTCAGGGCATGGTCGAGTGCATCGACGACGACCACATGTCGGTGGGCGGCCACACGGTCGCGACCGTGGACGTGGCGGCCGCCGCATTCCGGCGAGCGTTCGAAGTTGCGCTCGGCGGAACGGGATTCGTTGCGACCGCCACCGTGATCCATCCGTCGCACTGGGGCGTCGCCCGCTGTGGCGTCCTGGAATCGGCGGCACGTCGGTCCGCCCACGAGGTGCAGTTGCTTCCCCTCGCGCTCGCGGTGCCGTGCTCCGGTGACGTCCGACGGTGGAGTGTCGTCGAGTGCGGCCCGCTGTCGACGACGGTGGTGTCGGTCGACCGCGACGAGCGTGGCGGGCCCAGGATCGTCGCCTGCGAACTGCTCCCGGACACCGGGATACTCGATCTGCTCGACGACCCCGAACGAGTGCACGGGATCGTCAGCGTGGTGCGGGACATCGACGGGGACGGTGCACCTGACGTGGTGGTGGCCACCGGTGTGGCCGAGAACGCCGCGATCGCCGAAACGGTCTGCACGGGAATCGGGTCAGGGGCGTCGGCGGTGTCCGACGCGATCCTGGTGTCGGTCCCGGTCGTCGATCCGGGCGCCGGTACGCCGGGCCCGGCGCCGGATACGGTGTGGCCGAACGGAGTAGCGGCGGCATCGCCGGGGCCGGCGCGGGGCCGGGGGAGGGGGCGCCGCGCCGTGGTCTCGTTGCTGGTGGTGCTCGGGGTGCTGGCGCTCGGCGCGGGAGCAGCGGCGATCTGGCAGGCGCGGGAGCCGGGTGCGTCCGTCCCTGGTGATGTCGTGCAGCACTTCGAGGTCGGCAGGGTGAGCGTCGCGGTGCCGGATTCGTGGCGGGTGCGGCCGGGCCAGCCGGGGCGCCTCGATCTGGCACCCGACGGCGGGGCGGAGCGCCGTGTCATCGTGCTGCCCACCGAGATTGCGGTGGGATCCGATCTGGAGGCGGTGGCACGAGCGCTCGAGCAGCGGATGGCCGAACGCGGTCCGGACAGCCCGTTCTCGCAGTTCGTATCCGACGACGAGTTCGCCGGCCGGCGCGTCGCCTCGTACCTCGAGTCGCCGGAGGAGCGAATCAGGGTGCGATGGTACGTACTCGTCGAGAACGACGCCCAGGTCAGTGTCGGCTGCCGGTTCGTCGACGGCGACTGGGACGCGGCTGTCCGATCGTGCGAGAGGGCCGTCAACGGTGTGACGGTGGGGGCGGCCTGAGCGGGCCGCCGCGAGAGTGATCGCGGCGAGGGCGAGCATCGCGGAAAAAGTTCCGCGACGAGTGGAACCGAAACGACACACGCATGCGTCCAACCAAATGTAGGCGCGAACTGGCGGCGGCTGAGGCCGGGTACTCGGGAGGTTTCCCCGGGCATCTCGGGGGGCTGCCCCAGCCGGGACGCGGAAGCGCGAAGACGATTCCGAAGGAGTCAATGTGAGCGATCAGATGAGGACCACCGTCGAGACCATGGAGGCCACCTCCCGCCGCGTCAGCGACGTGCGGTCGGAGATCCAGGGTCTGCTGAGCACCCTCAAGGGTGAGGTGGACGGGGTCCGTGGCGGCTGGGAAGGTTCGGCGGCCATCGCGTTCCAGAGCCTGATGGAGCGGTGGGACGGCAGCGCCACCAAGCTCAACCAGGCGCTCGAGGCGATCAGCGAGAACATCAAGTCCAACAGCGTCTCCTACGACTCCGCGCAGCAGGATCACACGAGCTCGCTCAACAACGTGGCGAGCAGCCTGAACATCTGAGCCGGATCGCCTGAATCCCACACCACACAGGACATACAGGAGCAGCAATGACGATGCGTTATTCGTTCGGTCAGATCGAGGCACTCAAGGTTCGGATCGACTCGATCCAGGCTCAGATGAACTCCAAGCTCGACGACCTCAAGGCACACATCGCGCCGATGGTCGCCGACTGGGAGGGTTCGGCCTCGGAGGCGTACCAGGCGCAGCAGGCCAAGTGGGACGCCGCGGCCCTCGAGCTCAACCAGATCCTCGACGCCGTCGGCCGGGTCGTCGGCCAGGGCAATGCGGACATGCAGCAGGTCAACAACGCCGCTGCCAACAGCTGGGCGTAGTCCGCTACGTCTGACGCGTGTGCCCCGACGGAAGGAGAGCCGTCGGGGCACACGCATGTTCCGGTGAGAACGATTGCCGCCGAGCGCCGGTCGGCGGATACTGGCGTGATCCGAATGCGGTGGCGCGCAGCGCCGGACCGGAAGGCGGACCGCCATGACGGCTGGACATCGTCTCGATGCCGGACTCGTGCCGGTGACGGAAGCGACGCGGGCCGAACTCGCCCGCGCCGACGTGCACAGTGCGCACAACTACAGTCCGCTCCCGGTGGTCGTCGAATCTGCATCCGGTGCGTGGGTGCGGGGTATCGACGGTGTCGACTACCTCGATGTCCTGGCCGGCTATTCGGCGCTGAACTTCGGACACGCGCACCCCGAACTCGTCGAGATCGCGCGCGAGCAGATGGGCCGGCTCACGCTCACCAGTCGTGCGTTCCAGCACGACCGGTTCGCGCAGTTCTGCGCCGACGTCGCGCGGCTGTGCCGCAAGGACGCGGTCCTGCCGATGAACACCGGTGCCGAGGCGGTGGAGACGGCGCTGAAACTGGCCCGCAAGTGGGGGTACGACGTCAAGGGCGTTCCGCGCGACCGCGCCGAGATCGTCACCTGTACCGGGAACTTCCACGGCCGCACCATCGGCATCGTCGGGTTCTCGTCGGATCCGGACGCCCGGGACGGTTTCGGGCCGTTCCCGCCGGGCTTCCCGTCCGTCGAGTACGGCAGCGTCGACGCACTGGCGGACGCGATCACCGAGAACACCGTCGCCGTCCTCGTCGAACCGATCCAGGGGGAGGCGGGGGTCCTGGTGCCGCCCGACGGATACCTGGCGGGTGTGCGTCGGCTGTGCGACGACCGCGGCATCCTGCTGCTCGCCGACGAGATCCAGAGTGGCCTGGGACGGACGGGGGAGACGTTCGCGTGCGATCACGAGGGGGTCGTCCCCGACCTCTACATCCTGGGCAAGGCTCTCGGCGGCGGACTGGTCCCGGTTTCCGCGGTGGTCGCCGACCGCACGGTGATGGACGTCATCCACCCCGGTCAGCACGGCAGCACGTTCGGTGGGAACGCGCTGGCCTGCGCGGTCGGGAGCGGTGTCGTGCGGCTGCTCGAGACCGGCGACTACCAGCGTCGCAGTCGCGAGCTGGGGCGGCATCTGCACGCGTTGCTCGCGGAGCTGCCGGGGGACCGGGTGGCCGAGGTCCGGGGCCGTGGCCTGTGGGCCGGTGTCCAGTTGGCGCCGGGGCAGCCGTCGGCGCGGGAGATCTGCGAGCGGCTGCTCGCCAGGCGGGTGCTGGCCAAGGACGCTCACGAGGGCACGATCCGGATCGCGCCGCCGCTCGTCATCTCGCGCGAGGACGTGACCTGGGCGGTCGAGAGGCTGGCCGACGCGCTCGCCGAGTAGCCGAGCAGTGGCACATTTTGACCCTGGTCGGCCCCAGCCGGTATCGTTCTACGTCGGTGTGCCGTCTCTTGCCGTGTCTTCGAGCGCGGAGAGGGGTGGTTCTCGGGTCTCAACTGGCCGCCGAGAACCGTCAGCGCAGCACACTCGGCCAGCAGCAGAAACGAACAGACGAGGAAGTTCTGTGCCTACGTATTCCCCGAAGGCCGGAGACGTGACCCGTACCTGGCACGTCATCGACGCCACAGACGTGGTGCTCGGTCGCCTTGCCGTGCAGGCAGCCAACCTGCTCCGCGGCAAGCACAAGCCCACCTTTGCACCGCACGTTGACGGCGGCGACTTCGTCGTCATCATCAACGCCGACAAGGTTGCCATCAGCGGCAACAAGCGTACGGACAAGTTCCTGTACCACCACTCCGGACATCCGGGTGGCCTCAAGTCCCGTTCGGTCGGCGAGGTTCTCGAGAAGAACCCCGATCGCCTGGTGGAGAAGGCCGTCACCGGCATGCTCCCGAAGAACAAGCTGGGCCGCGCCATCGCGGGCAAGCTGAAGGTCTACGCAGGCCCGACCCACCCCCACGCCGCGCAGCAGCCGGTGCCGTTCGAGATCAAGCAGGTCGCCCAGTGAGCAACGAAGACTTCAACGAGGCCGTCGAGGCTGTCGAGGCCGTGGCAGACGACGTCTCGGAGTACACCACCGAGACCGAGGTCGTCGAGTCGTACGAGGCTGCTCCGCAGGCCCCGATCGTCATCGATCGTCCGGTTCAGACCGTCGGCCGTCGCAAGGAGGCGGTCGTCCGCGTCCGCCTGACCCCCGGCACCGGTGAGTTCAAGCTGAACGGCCGCACCCTCGAGGATTACTTCCCGAACAAGGTGCACCAGCAGCTCATCAAGGCTCCGCTGGTCCTGGTCGAGCGCACCGAGTCGTTCGACATCACCGCCCTCCTGACCGGTGGCGGCCCCTCGGGCCAGGCAGGCGCGCTGCGTCTCGCCATCGCCCGCGCTCTGATCGAGGTCACCGCCGAGGATCGCCCCGCGCTCAAGCGTGCCGGCTTCCTGACGCGTGACGCTCGCGCCGTCGAGCGCAAGAAGTACGGCCTGAAGAAGGCCCGCAAGGCATCTCAGTACTCCAAGCGCTGATGTGTCGCCGGAGCCGGCATTCGTGCCGGCTCCGGCACCTGTTCGTCCACGAGAGCAGGCGTTCGTAGAGTTCTTTCGCTACCGGACGCCTGCTTTTGTGCTTTACCTGGATACTCACCCGGATTGCTCAACCGGAATGCGAGGGATCGGTTCTATGGGTCGTATGTTCGGCACGGACGGCGTGCGTGGCTTGGCGAATGCCGAGTTGACCGCGGAGTTGGCACTGAAGGTGGCCGGGGCTGCGGCCGAGGTGCTCGCACCCCCGGGATCCGACTCGCAGCGGCCCGTGGCCGTGGTCGGTCGTGATCCCCGGGCGAGTGGCGAGATGCTCGAGGCGGCCGTCACGGCCGGACTCACCGCGGCCGGTGTCGACGTCGTCCTGGTCGGCATCCTGCCCACACCGGCGGTGGCCTACCTGACCGGCGCTTACGACGCGGCGCTCGGCGTGATGATCTCCGCGTCCCACAACCCCATGCCCGACAACGGCATCAAGATCTTCGCGGCGGGCGGACACAAGCTCGACGACGACGCCGAGGACCGGATCGAGGCAGCGATCGCCGCGGGACCCGCACGACGCCCCACCGGTGCCGGCATCGGGCGTGTCGACGTCGCCTTCGACGCGACGAGCCGCTACCTGACCCACCTCGCCGGTGCCCTCGACATCCGGCTCGACGGTCTCACCGTCGTCGTGGACTGCGCGCACGGCGCCGCGTCGACGGTTGCGCCCGACGCCTACCGCAACGCCGGTGCGACCGTGATCGCGATCAATGCCGATCCGGACGGGCTCAACATCAACGACGGCTGCGGGTCGACGCATCTCGAGACGTTGCAGCGTGCCGTCGTCGAGCACGGCGCGGACATCGGTCTGGCGCACGACGGTGACGCCGACCGCTGCCTCGCGATCGACGCGACCGGTGCGGTCGTGGACGGGGACGCGATCATGGCGGTCCTGGCGATCGCGATGCGTGACTCCGGCGAGCTCGTCGACGACACCCTCGTCGCGACGGTGATGAGCAACCTCGGCCTCCACATCGCGATGCGTGAGGCCGGGATCGCGGTGCGCACCACCGCGGTCGGTGACCGTTATGTGCTCGAGGAACTGCGCGCGGGCGGATTCAGCCTGGGCGGTGAACAGTCCGGACACGTCGTGCTTCCCCGCTACGGCACCACGGGTGACGGCGTGCTCACCGGCCTGCGGCTGATGGCGCGGATGGTGGCCACCGGTGCGTCGATCGCCGACCTGGCAGCAGCGATGACGGCGCTGCCGCAGGTGCTGCTCAACGTCCGTGTCGCCGACAAGTCCGCTGTCGCGGCCGCGCCGGACGTCCGGTCCGCGGTGAGCGAGGCGGAAGCGGAACTCGGCGACACCGGCCGGGTGCTGCTGCGTCCGTCCGGCACCGAGCAGTTGGTGCGGGTGATGGTGGAGGCGGCCGATCTCGACGTGGCGCAGCGCATCGCGCGGACGCTCGCGGAGAAGGTGGCTTCCGCTTAGCGCACCCGGTCCACCGAACTCCGCAGACCGAGCGGAACCGCGGGCCGCGCTGCTGCGTCGAAGAGGACGAAGGATCCGAATCAACAGGCGACAGGTGCGGAAGGCGGTACCGATGGCGGACGTGGTCGCGATCGACGTTGCGGGGGTGCGGGCGACGGCGCAGTCGTTGCAGGCGGGCGCGGAGGTGCTGACCGAGGCCTCCCGGACGGTGCGGGAGTGCGGCTTCGCCTCCTCCGGTGGCGAATCGACGAACCCCGCTCGTGAGCAGGCCATTCGCGACGGGTACGCGCGTCTCGCGCGGGCGATCGGTGCGTGGGCAGCCGGTTCGGCCGACGGTGCGCGTGCCCTCCGCGACACCGCCGACGCGTACGACCGTCAGGAATCGGCGAACGCCGTCGCGCTGGGTGGGCGGTAGTGGACGCGATCCTCGATGCCGGGTCGAGTGGTCTGCAGTACTTCGCGGTGTTCCTGCCCCGTGCAGCCCTGGTCGCGGCCTGTACGGGCACGGGTGACCTGGCGGCGACTCCCGAGCAGACCGAGGCGCGCTACTTCGAACAGCGGGGCATCGACCTGACCGCGCTCGCCGCCGACATCGACGCGATCGGACAGGTCACCGGCAGTCTGGATCGGACGTTCGGCGATCAGGCTCGGGCGGTCCGGGCGCTCCCGGAGGTATGGGCGGGAGCCGCCGCCGAGCAGGCCTGTCGGCACCTGTCCGGCAACCTCGCGCGGGCGGACCGGTTGCGGAGCACCGCACAGAGCGTCCGGAGCGCGCTGGTCGCCGCCGAACGCGAGCTGCGGGAGATTGTGACCCGGAAATCGGAGTGGGTGCGCGAGCGGGATGCGTCGCAGATCGGCGGGCGTGCCGTCACCGAGATCGACACGATGCTCGGGAACTCCGGGTTCCTGTTCGGTGGCGCGTCGGCCGGTGCCGGACTGCTCCAGGAGTCGAGCCGCGAATGGCTCACCGGGGTCTTCCTGCCGCAGGTTCGGGACACGCTGCGCGAGTTCACAGCGATCTGTGATGCGACGGAGACGGCGGTCGACGATGTCTACTGCTCGCTCGCACGGGTGTTCGCGCAGATCGACGACAGTGCCCTTCCCTCTCCCGCCGATCTCGCGGCGGACTGTCGGGCACGGACTCCGGTCGCGACAGGACCGTCGGGGCAGTGCAGCACCGCACCGGCACCGGCACCGGCACTGGCGGTGCCCCCGGTGACCGCAGCGCCGGCAGCGACACTCGTGACGTCAGCGTCGAGTCTGAGCGGATTCGACTGTCCGCCTGCGCAACCCGCGGTCGCAGTGCAGGGATCGCTCGCGCTGGACGGCGCGGTCCGTGTCGCGGGGGCCGTCGTCGGGATGGTGGCGGGGGTTGCGCTCGACATCGTCGACGGCATCGTTCGCGCATCGGCCGTATCGACGCTGCCGGGCGGGAGCCTCGATCTCGAACCGGAGCAGGGCTGTTCCTGCGACTGTGCGTGCGAATGTTCGCGGCCACCCGAGCCCGCGGCCGAACCCGAGCCGCCCGCCCCCGCGCCGCCGCCCGCCCCCGCGCCGCCGCCCGCCCCCGCGCCGCCGCCCGCTCCCGAACCGCCTCCGGCCACCGAACCTCCGCCCACCCCGGAACCCGAATGTCCGGAGGACGAGGCGCCGGTCGTGGACGAGCCGGTGGAGCAGCCGGCACCGCCGGCGCCGCTTGTGGAGGAAGCGCCGGCCGACTACTGCATTCCCGCGCCGGAACCGGAGTCCGCGGCGGGGTCCGGGACTGCGTCCGGGGCGATGGACGCTCCGGCCGCGCATTCGATGGTCGGGTCGCCGCAGGGGGCCCCGCGCCGCCTAGCCGAGGAGCCGGCGATCGCCGAGATGGGGTCGCAGCCGGTGCCCGGTGAGGAGACCGGGGCTGTGCTCGCGGAGGCCGGTCCGCTGTGAGCTAACGGCCGAGAAGCTGCCCGATCCGGGCACTCGCGTGGTGGGCGGCGGCATCTCGGGGGTCGAGCGCTTCGTCGGTCTCGTCGCGCACGGCCGGATGGGTGCCGGGCAAGTGCGCGTCGGCGTCGGCGAACGGGGCGTAGGCCTTGTCGCCGGTGAGGCGATGCAGCAGGAACCCGGTCAGGAGCGCGCGCGTGACGTGCTGGGTGCGGCGCTCGGACCCGCCGACGCCGAGGAATCCGAGGAGCCGTCGCCCCTCGACGAGGCCGGCGCTCGAACCCTTGTCGACGACCCGCAGCAGGCTCTCGCCCTTCCAGGCGTCGGCGAGCGCGAGCGCGTCGCTGTTGAGGGAGTCGACGTCGGTCGCCCCGGCGAGGACGAGGCCGGGCACGTCGATCCGTGCGGCCGCGACGGTCGCGGACGGTGCCGTGGGGGCGGGGAACAGTGCGGCGACGGCCTTGACGCGGGCCGTCCGGGCTGCCGCGAGCACCGCCACACCGGCACCCATGCCGTGTCCGGCGAACGCGAGGCGCTCGGGGTGGACGCTGATCCTGCCGGGACCGAGGCGCACACCGGTGCAGATGTCGAGGGTGGTACCCAGGTCGGCGGCGAGCCCGAGGTGTGACGGCACCGGGCCGCGTTCGGTCGCCGGCGCGGCAGCGACGATGCCCCACGAGGCGAGGTGCTCGAGTGTCGCGGCGTAGTTGGTCGTGTTCGCCAGCCAGTCGTGGGCGAACGCGACGGCCGGGAGGTTGAACCCCTCGGCGGGGGTGTAGACCACGCCGGGCTGCCCCGCGAGCGCCAGATCACCGCGCAGCACCTTGTGTGGGCCACGCTTGGACAGCTTGGATACCAGGGACTTCGGTGTCTGCGCCACGGGGGAGACGTTATCCGATCGGGTGCGACCCTCGGGAGTTGCGCCGCACCGCCCGTCCGAGTTCGTTCCGAACTGCGGTCCAAGTACCCTGGTGAACCATGTGCGGAATCGTGGGTTACGTGGGCCACCGCCAGGCTTTGGATGTCGTGGAGAAGGCGCTGCAGCGGATGGAATACCGCGGCTACGACTCCGCCGGTGTCGCGGTCCTGGACGGCGAAGGTGGCTTGGCGACCGAGCGTAAGGCCGGGCGCCTCGACAATCTGAAGGCCGAACTCGACGAGATCGGGCGGGACCAGTTCGTCGGCACCACCGGAATGGGGCATACCCGCTGGGCCACCCATGGCAAGCCGACCGACCGCAACGCGCACCCGCACCGGGATGCGGGCGGCAAGTTCGCCGTCGTGCACAACGGCATCATCGAGAATTTCGCGCCGCTGCGCGCCGAGCTCGAGGCGGCCGGGGTGGACCTGCTCAGCGACACCGATTCCGAGGTCGCCGTGCACCTCGTTGCGAAGGCGTACGAGAGCGGACCCACGGCGGGCGATTTCGTGGAGAGCGCGCTGTCGGTGCTGCGCCGGCTCGAAGGCGCGTTCACGCTCGTGTTCACGCATGTCGAGCATCCGGACATGATCATCGCGGCGCGTCGGTCGACGCCGCTGGTCGTCGGTGTGGGTGAGGGCGAGACGTTCATCGGATCCGACGTCGCGGCGTTCATCGAGCACACGCGTGACGCCGTCGAACTCGGGCAGGACCAGGTGGTGATCATCACCGCCGACGGCTACACGATCACCGACTTCGCCGGCAACGAGCAGCAGGGCCGCCCGTTCACGATCGACTGGGACCTGCAGGCCGCCGAGAAGGGCGGTCACGACTACTTCATGCTCAAGGAGATCCAGGAGCAGCCGCGGGCCGTCTCGGACACGCTCCTCGGGCACTTCTCCGACGGCAAGATCGTCCTCGACGAGCAGCGGCTGTCGGATCAGGAACTGCGCGACGTCGACAAGATCTTCGTGGTCGCGTGTGGCAGCGCCTACCACTCGGGCCTGCTCGCGAAGTACGCGATCGAGCACTGGACGCGGCTGCCCGTCGAGGTGGAGCTCGCGAGCGAGTTCCGCTACCGCGACCCGGTCCTGGACCGGTCGACGCTCGTCGTCGCCATCTCGCAGTCCGGTGAGACCGCGGACACGCTCGAGGCCGTCAAGCATGCCAAGGACCAGAAGGCCCGGGTCCTCGCGATCTGCAACACCAACGGTGCACAGATTCCCCGCGAGGCCGACGCCGTTCTGTACACGCGGGCCGGTCCGGAGATCGCCGTGGCCTCCACCAAGGCCTTCCTCGCCCAGGTGACCGCGAACTACCTGGTGGGGCTGGCCTTGGCGCAGGCGCGCGGCACGAAGTACCCGGACGAGGTGGCGCGGGAGTACGCCGACCTGGCAGCGATGCCGGAGCTGGTCACCCGGGTGCTCGCGACCGTCGAGCCGGTGCGTGCGCTCGCCCGCGAGTTCGCGCAGTCGCCCGCGGTGCTGTTCCTGGGCCGCCACGTGGGCTACCCGGTGGCGCTCGAGGGTGCGCTCAAGCTCAAGGAGCTCGCGTACATGCACGCCGAGGGCTTCGCTGCCGGTGAGCTCAAGCACGGTCCGATCGCGCTGATCGAGGAGGGCCTGCCGGTCATCGTGATCATGCCGTCGCCCAAGGGCCGGGCGGTGCTGCACTCGAAGCTGGTCTCCAACATCCAGGAGATCAAGGCGCGCGGCGCGAAGACCATCGTCATCGCGGAGGAGGGCGACGAGGCGGTGCGGGCACACGCCGACCATCTCATCGAGATCCCGGCCGCGCCGACGCTGCTGCAGCCGCTGCTGTCGACGGTGCCGCTGCAGGTCTTCGCCGCCGAGGTGGCGCAGGCCCGCGGTCTGGACGTCGACAAGCCCCGCAACCTCGCGAAGTCCGTCACGGTCGAGTAGGACCGGACGAACCGCGGCAAGATCCGCAGACCCGGATGCTCGGTGTCGTCACGTCACGATGACGACACCGAGCATGTCCGGGTGCAGCGAGCACGTGTAGTTGTAGGTGCCGGGTTCGGTGAAGGTGAACTCCCAGGTCCCGCTGTTCTTCAGCGGGCTGCGCAGCACCGATTTCGCGTCGTCGAGTCCCACGACGTCGTGCGGGGTGCCGCGGTCGTCGAACACCCACGTCACGGTCTGTCCCGCAGAGATCGTGATCGACGAGGGCGAGTAGGTCATGTTCGAGACCTCGACCGTCGGTCCGCTGTCGGAGACCGGCTCGTCGGTCGAGGAGTTGGCGCAACCGGAAAGGCTTGCGGCCAAAGCGATTCCGGCGATCAGAGCAGTTGCCCGTGTCTTCATGGGATTCAGCGTAGTCTGGCGATGATTGTGTCTCGAGTTACATCTCCCGACCTCGAATTCGCGAGGAGCTGCCATGCCCACCCGTGAAAACGCGCCGCTCGCCGCGCAGTTCATGTACTCCGGTCCGGTGGCGGTCGGGTAGCGATGCGGAGCTACCACTCGACGCAAGAGGTCAAGGCCGCCGAGGCGCCGATGCTGGCGAGCCTGCCGGAGGGCACGCTGATGCGGCGGGCCGCGTACGGCCTGGCCCGGGTCACCGCCGACGAACTGCGGGACCGGACAGGGGGCGTGGCGGGTCGCACCGTGACGCTGCTGGTGGGCTCGGGTGACAACGGCGGTGACGCGCTGTGGGCGGGCGCACTGCTGCGCCGGCGCGGTGTGGCGGTCACGGCGATCCTGCTCGATCCGGCGCGGGCACACCCGGCGGGGCTCGCGGCACTGCGGGCTGTGGGCGGACGCGTGTCGCCGGACCCGGGCACCCCCGATCTGGTTCTGGACGGGATCGTCGGAATCTCCGGCAGGGGTCCGCTGCGCCCGGCCGCGGCGGCGATCGTCGCAGAACTCGACGCTCCGATCGTCGCAGTCGATCTGCCCAGCGGCGTGGATCCCGACACCGGTGCCGTGGGCGGTCCCGCCGTGACCGCTGCCGTCACGGTCGCGTTCGGGGCGCTCAAACCGGTGCACGTCCTGGCCGCGGCCCGGTGCGGCAGGGTCGAACTGGTGCCGATCGGGCTGGATCTGCCGACGCCCGAGCTGGTCGCGCTCGACGCGTGGGACGTGGGCGGGTTGTGGCCCGTTCCGGGGGCGGCGGACGACAAGTACACGCAGGGCGTGGTGGGCGTCGTCGCGGGCAGCGGACGCTATCCGGGTGCTGCCGTGCTGTCCGCCGGCGCCGCGGTCACGGCCACCGCCGGGATGGTCCGGTATGCGGGTCGGGCCGCCGCGGAGGTGCTCGAACACTGGCCCGAGGTGGTCGCGGCCCCGTCGCCCGCCGATGCGGGCCGCGTGCAGGCCTGGGTCGTGGGCCCCGGCATCGGCACCGACGACGAGGCTTTGACGGAACTGCGGACGGTGCTGGCAACCGACTTGCCGGTCCTCGTCGACGCGGACGGGCTGAATCTGCTGGCCGAGCACCCGGACCTGGTGCGGCGGCGTGGTGCGCCGACGTTGCTGACCCCGCATGCTGGCGAGTTCGAGCGGCTCACCAGTGTCGCGCCGACGCCGGACCGGGTTGCGGCGACGCGGGCGCTGGCCGCCGAGTGGGGCGTGACGGTTCTGCTGAAGGGCCGGGCCACCGTGATCGCCGGCCCGCACGGCCGGGCGTACGTCAACGACGCGGGCAGTTCGTGGGCGGCCACGGCCGGGTCGGGCGATGTCCTGTCCGGCCTCGTCGGTGCGTTGATGGCGACGGGTCTGGAACCGGCGGTGGCGGCCGCGACGGGTGCCCGGGCGCACTCGCTCGCCGCCAACCTCGGGGCGCGGGAGGGCTCCGACGACATCGGGGACGCCGGGCTCGCGCCGATCTCGGCGTCGACGCTGCTGGCGCACCTGCGGTCCGCGATTCGGATCCTTCGCGCACCTGTGCCCGAATCGTGACTGGTCGGGTTGTACCCAGGAACCGGGTCGGTCCCGGTGAGTGGCAGGATCGAAATCTGTGACCACTACCGCGCAGGAGACCGACACCGACCCGAACATCGTGAACGCCACCTCGGCGGCGGACACGCCCCCGCCGGCGGCGGCGCCGCAGGCGGAAGCGGTGATCGATCTCGACGCGGTAGCCCACAACGTGCGGATCCTGCGGGAACACGCCGGCGACGCGGCGGTCATGGCTGTCGTGAAGGCCGACGCCTACAACCACGGTGCGGTCCCGGTCGCGAGGGCCGCGCTCGCAGCCGGTGCCCGGGAGTTGGGTGTCACGACGCTCGCCGAGGGCATCGAGCTGAAGAACGCGGGCATCACCGCGCCGGTGCTGTCGTGGCTGCACACCGCGGATGCCGACTACGTCCCAGCGCTCGCGGCGGGTGTCGAGGTGGGGTTGTCGTCGCCGCGGCATCTCGCGGCCGTCGTCGCGGCGGCGCGGGAGGTCGGCACGTCCGCCACCGTGACGATCAAGGTCGACACCGGACTCAACCGGAACGGCGTCTCGCGCGAGGAGTGGACGGACTTCCTGAAGGACCTCGCCCGGGCCGAGGCCGAGGGCGCGGTTCGTTTCAAGGGCGTGTTCTCGCACCTCGCGCACGCCGACGAACCGCACCACCCCGTCATCGACGATCAGCGGGAACGTTTCACGGGCGCGCTCGCCGACGCCAAGCGGATCGGTCTGGTTCCGGAGGCGGCGCATCTGTCGAACTCGGCGGCCACCCTCACCCGTGCTGACCTGCAATTCGACATGGTTCGGCCCGGAATTGCGATATACGGACTGTCCCCGGTACCGGATCTGGGGACGTTCGGCCTGCGGCCGGTCATGACGTTCCGATCGAGGGTGGCGCTGGTGAAGAAGGTGACAGCTGGTGAGGGTGTGTCCTACGGGCACACGTGGGTGGCCCCGCACGACACGACGGTCGCGTTGCTGCCGGTCGGGTACGCCGACGGCATTCCGCGTGCGCTGGGCGGACGGTTCGAGGTGCGCCTGGGTGAGGACCGGCGCCCGGGTATCGGGCGGGTCTGCATGGATCAGGTCGTCGTCGATCTCGGTCCCGACGGCGCCGGTGTGCGGGAGGGAGACACCGCGGTGTTCTTCGGCAACGGCGAGCACGGCGAACCGCACGCGCAGGAGTGGGCGGACGCGCTCGACACCATCCACTACGAGGTGGTGACCTCGGTGCGGGGCCGGACGGTGCGAACCTATGTCGGCGGCCCCGGTGGTGGTTCGTGAACATCCTGAACAGGCTCGGCCTGTTCGGGGGAGTGCTCGGCGCCGCGGCGGTCGGTGCGATCGCCGGACTCAACGTGGTCAAGGCTGCGGCGACGCGGCGGGGACCGGAGATCTACGGCTCCGAGGACTTCGAGCTCATGAAGGGCGACCGCAGTCGCGTCGTGGTGACCGAGGACGACGTGCCGCTGCTGGTGCGCGAGGTGGGGCCGGCGGACGCGCCGCTGACGGTGATCTTCGTGCACGGCTACTGCCTGCGGATGGAGTCGTGGCACTTCCAGCGCACGATGCTCGCGCAGCGGTGGGGCGACACGGCGCGGATGGTGTTCTACGACCACCGCGGGCACGGCGAGTCCGGCGTGCCCGCCACCGAGAGCTGCACCATCGCCCAGCTCGGCCGCGACCTCGCGGCCGTCATCGAGGACGTGGCGCCGTCCGGTCCGGTGGTGCTCGTCGGACACTCGATGGGCGGCATGACGATCCTCGCGATGGCCCGACAGTTCCCGGAACTGTTCGACGACAAGGTGATCGGCGTGGGTCTGCTCGCGACCACGGCGGCCGGCCTGAACAAGTCGGGGCTCGGGCGCAACCTCGACAACCCGGTGATCGACGGGTTCCGCCTCGCGGTGCGTACCGCACCCGGTGTGGTGCAGCAGGCGCGGGGCGCGGCGCGCGCGATCATCTCGCCCATCCTGCGCGCCGCGTCCTACGGCACCGAGGTCAGTCCGCGGCTGGTCGCGTTCTCCGAGGGCATGCTCAACGACATCTCGGTGGTGACGATCGTCAACTTCCTGGAATCGTTGGAGTTGCACGACGAGTCGGAGGCGCTGCCGGTGCTGTCGGACACACCGGTGCTGGTGCTGTGCGGTGACGCCGACATGATCATCCCGTTCACCAGTTCCAAGTCGCTCGCGGCCGCGCTGCCCCGGGCCGAGCTGGTGCGGGTGCGCGACGCCGGCCATCTCGTGGAGCTCGAGTTCCCGCAGGTAACCTCCGATGCGATCGATCGGCTGGTCCGGCGTGCCGTGTCGAGTCGTGCGAACCACGAGAAAGCTGTGCCGGCGGGTGAACTGGAGCGAACCGATGTCGGCTGACACACGTACCGGGGGCAACGCGACGCTGCCCACGACCGAGGACACCGAGGCGCTCGGCCGGGCGCTGGCCCGCGACCTCGGTGCGGGTGACCTGGTGGTGCTCGACGGCCCGCTGGGCGCCGGCAAGACGGCGCTGACCCGCGGCATCGCGGCGGGTCTGGGTGTCGAGGGCAGGGTGACGTCGCCGACGTTCATCATCGCCAGGGAGCACCGGCCGGGGACGCGACCCGACGGTGGTGCGCCGGTCGGACTGGTCCACGTCGACGCGTACCGGCTCGGTTCCGAAGGGGGCGCGGCGGGCGAGGTCGACATGCACGATCAGCTCGACGCGCTCGACCTCGACACCGACCTGGCCGCGGCTGTCGTCGTGGTCGAGTGGGGTGAGGGTGTCGTGGAACATCTCGCGGATCGCCACCTGCGGGTGCGGCTGCGTCGTGAGCCCGAGTCCGACGTCCGCACCGCGAGCTGGGAGTGGGTGCCGCGCGCGTAGTGCGGGGCCGAGTAGCCTGATCTACCGTGCTTGTGCTTGCCATCGACACCTCCACTCCCGCGGTCACCGCGGGTGTCGTGAGCTTCGACCCCGATTCGGATTCCGGCGTCCCTCGGACGCTGGCGGTCCGCGTCACCGACGATGCCCGGGCGCACGCGGAGGTGCTGACCCCGCAGATACTCGAGTGCCTCGATCGATCGGGCCACGGCCCCGCCGATCTCGACGCCGTCGTCGTCGGGGTGGGCCCCGGCCCGTTCACCGGCCTGCGCGTCGGGATGGCGACCGCGGCCGCGTTTGGTGATGCGCTGGGAATCCCGGTCCACGGCGTGTGCAGCCTGGACGCCATCGCCGCCGATGTTTCCGGGGATCGGGACCTGTTGGTGGTCACCGATGCTCGTCGCCGCGAGGTGTACTGGGCGCGCTACTCCGGTGGCGTGCGGGTCGAGGGGCCCGACGTCGTCAAGCCGTCCGATCTCGATCCGTCGCCGTCGCAGGTGATCGCGGGGTCGGCCTCGCACGTGGACATGTTCGACCTGCCGGTCGAGCCGGTCGAGACGCCGTCACCGGCCGGTCTGGTGGCGGTCGCGGCGCAGGCGCTGCGGGTGGGTGTGGAGCCGGAACCGCTGGTGCCGTTGTACTTGCGGCGCCCGGACGCGGTGGAGCTGGCGGACCGCAGGAAATGAGCATCCGGATCGTTCCGATGGTCGCCGCCGACGCGGACAGGTGCGCCGAGCTCGAGCAGGTGCTGTTCCCCGGTGACGACCCGTGGAGCGCGCAGGCGTTCCGGTCGGAACTCGCGGGTGGGCACAATCACTACTTCACGGCGCGTGACGACGCCGACACACTGATCGGCTACGCCGGGGTCGCCCTGCTCGGCAACAGCATCACGCCCGAGGCCGAGGTGCACACCATCGGGGTGGATCCGTCGGCGCAGCGCGGTGGCATCGGCGGCGCGCTGCTGGCCGAACTGCTGCGCGTCGCGGACAAGTGGGGCGGACCGGTGTTCCTCGAGGTCCGCACCGACAACGAGCCGGCGATCGCGCTGTACGAGCGTGAGCGCTTCGAGATCGTCGGCACCAGAAAGCGCTACTACCAGCCGAGCGGCGCGGACGCATTCACGATGCGTCGCCCGGCGTCGGGCAAGGAGTGACGGCCATGATCGTGATGGGTATCGAGAGTTCGTGCGACGAGACCGGCGTCGGGATCGTCCGCTGGCACGGCGACGGCCGCTGCGAGCTGCTTGCCGACGAGGTGGCGTCGAGCGTCGACCAGCACGCCCGCTACGGGGGCGTGGTGCCGGAGGTGGCGTCGCGTGCGCATCTCGAGGCGATGGTGCCGACCATGAAGCGCGCCCTGGCGGCTGCAGGAATCGACAAGCCCGACGCCATCTGCGTGACGATCGGCCCCGGGCTGGCGGGTGCGCTGCTGGTCGGTGTCGCCGCGGCGAAGGCGTACGCGGCGGCGTGGGGGGTGCCGTTCTACGCGATCAACCACCTCGGCGGTCACGTCGCGGTGGACACGATCGAGCACGGGCCGATGCCGGCGTGCGTCGCACTCCTCGTCTCGGGCGGACACACGCACCTGCTGCACGTGGAGGAACTGGGCCGCAAGCCGATCGTGGAACTCGGTACCACGGTCGACGATGCGGCCGGTGAGGCGTTCGACAAGGTCGCGCGACTGCTCGGCCTCGGCTTTCCGGGCGGCCCGGCCCTCGATCGTCTGGCGCAGCAGGGCGACCGGGACGCCGTCGTGTTCCCGCGCGGCATGACCGGCCCCAGGGACGCCCGGCACGATTTCTCGTTCTCCGGGCTCAAGACCGCAGTTGCGCGATTCGTGGAAGCCAAGGAACGTGCGGGCGAGGAGGTTCCGGTCGCCGACGTCGCGGCAGGCTTCCAGGAGTCCGTCGCGGACGTGCTGACGATGAAGGCGGTACGGGCGGCGCAGGACGTCGGTGTGGACACCCTCGTGCTCGGCGGCGGCGCCACCGCGAACTCGCGGATCCGGTCGCTTGCGGAGGAGCGGTGTGCCGCGGCGGGACTGACCCTGCGGGTGCCCAGTCCCCGGCTGTGCACCGACAACGGTGTGATGATCGCGGCCCTCGGCGCGCACCTCATCGCGGGTGGCGCTCAGCCGTCGGCGCTCACCTCGGCGACGAACCCGGGACTTCCGGTATCGGTGAGCCAGATTCGGGACTGACCAGGGGCTGCGGCCCGGCCGGGGACTCGCTCGCCGGTGCCGGCGACTCGCTCGTGGGCGGTTCGGGGGTGGGCGGCTCGCTCGTCGGCGGCTCGGCGGTGGGCGGCTCGCTCGTCGGCGGCGGTGTCGTGGTCGTCGGCGGCTCGGCGGACAGGCTCGGCGGGTCGGTGTCCGGCGTCGGGACCCCCGGTACGAGACCCGGGAGCCACGTGGGCAGTTCGGGCCACATCGGCGGAATCCACGGTCGGCTCTGCGTGGTGGTCGGCGGCGGTGTCGTGGTCGTCGGCGCCTCGGTGGTCGTGGGGGTCGTCGTCGGCGGGGGCGGTTCGACGGTGGTGGTGTACTGCGTCGTGGAGGCCGGACCGTTGTAGTCCTCGGTGGTCGGCAGCGGCACCTGCGACGCGGGTATCGGAACGGTCGAGGTCGGAGTCGGATCGCTCGACGGGATGTCGGTGCCGTCCGGATCGGCGGCGGGGACATCGGGTTCGCCGGAAGGGGCCTCGACGACCAGGCTGCCGGTGGGTGCGTAGTTCTCGTCGCTCTGCGGGATCACTTCCTTGACGCCGTAGCCGAGCATCAGGCCGCCGACCACGAGCGCGCCGACGAGGGCGCCCGTCCCACGTCCTCCACCGGACCCGGCGACCACCGGGAAATCCTGTCTCGCGTTCGATCCGGCCAGCAGCGCGGCGCCCTTGGCAGTCACGGCCTCCGGTTCGGGCACGAGGATCATGACGCCGTCGAAGGCGGCGTCGAGCGCCGCTCCCACGTCGGCGATGTTTCCGCCGCCGCCGACGAGGACCGCGGCCTCGGGCGTGCGGAGGCAGCGAGCGCAGACCTGGGTCACGAACTCGACGACGCGCGCGGCGACGTCGGCGTCCGATTCGTCGGCTGCACTGTCGCCGCTCACGGTCGTGGTGCGGTCACGGCACAGGATGGAGCCGCTGGCCTGGTCGACGACCGTGACCGTGAGTCCCGATGCGCCGAGGTCGACGATCGCGATGCTCCCGTACTGCGCGACCAGTCCGGTGCTGCGGAGATAGGCCAGTGTGGCGGCCGTTTCGGGAATCAAGCGGATGGCCCGACGTTGGCGCTTGGCCGCGGACCGCACGGCTGCGGCGTGGCTCTCGGTGCGGTACGCCACCGCGATGGCGTCCGGCTCGATCTTGTGGTCGGGGACCTGGACTGTCATCAGACCGATCGCAGAGAGGCTGAGGTCGCCGAGGTCGGTGTGGGTGCCCAGATCCGAGGACAGCGTCCGGTACTCCATGGACTGCATGCCTGCATCGTCGGTGGCGACGAGTGCAGTGCACACGCCGGCCGCTCCGGCAGAGATACCGAGTGAACTTCGCACTGTCCACCTCCCACTTTCGGTGTTCGGATCTGTTCGCGTTCACGACTCGCTCGCACCGGAAAGCTGGGATACTTCCCTTCCAGACGTCGACGTCGTTATCCGAACGTTACCGAAGATCGTTCCGCTCTGCTCGGTCAGGTGTGTCGTCGCAGGTCGACGCAGACATTCGCGGTAGTTCGGTCCGACGAATGTGGAAGCGAGAGCCTATGTCCGACCCGGGCCCACTGCAGGACCTCGACAAGCACGAGCGTCGTCGGTTGCTGCGCCGGGCTCTGCTGAGGTCCCTCGGCACGGTCGTCGTCCTGACTGTCGCGTACTTCGCGCTGCCGATGGATCACCTGTCGAACGCGGGCACGGTCGCGACCCTCGTCGGTGGTGTGTTGTTCGTTGTGGCGTTGTGCGCCTGGCAGGTTCGGCAGATCCTGCGCTCCCCGGTGCCCGCAGTGCGCTCGGCCGAGGCCTTGATGGTGACGCTGCCGGTGTACTTGCTGGGCTCGTCGGTTGCGAGTTTCCTTCTGTCCCAGATGAACCCGGAGTCGTTCACCGAGCCCTTGACCAGGATCGATGCGCTCTACTTCACGCTCACCGTTTTCGCGACGGTGGGTTTCGGTGACATCGCGGCCGTCGAACAGACGGCGCGGGCGGTGGTCACCGCACAGATCGTCGGCAACCTCGTGATGCTCGCGGTCGGGGTGCGACTGCTCACGGAGGCCGTGCGATGGAGCAAGGTGCGGCGAGAGACCGACGGCGGCGCGGATGCCCCGAAGGACGCCCGCGCCGACGACTAGCGCAGCGTGGCCAGGACCAGTTCCACGTTGTGGTCCGGGGAGCCGCCCAGCAGCTTCGGGTCGGCATGAATGTCGTTGAACGAGAACTCGCGGTAAAGCGACGCCAGGCCCGCGGGAGAGAAGTCGTCGTAGTCGACCTGGAGCGGGCTGTCGGCCTCGATGAGCGTGGTCAGCAGCGACACCGTGCCGTCCTCGTTGTCGACCACCTCGATGATGCGTCCCTGCTGCGGGAAGTCGATGTGCGACGCCGTGTTGATCTCCCAGAACCCCTGCGGCGGAGTCTGCCCCACCTGCGCGGTGATGCGGTTCTCGTGGGTGTGGCCGTTGACCCAGGCGAGTACGTTCGGGAAGCGGTGCAGCAGATCCACCAGCTGGGCACCCTTGTAGCGGGGCTCGAGCGGGCGCTCCGGGTCGGGCAGGGTGTTCGCCATCGTGGTGCTCGTGTGGTGACTGAACAGCACGAAGTACGTGTCGGTGCGACTCTGGGTGACGAGGGCGCCGTTGGTGTCGTAGTACTTGCTGCTGCCGGCGAGCAGCGTCTGCTCGATCCACTTGAACTGTGCCTCGCCGAGCGATCCGTCGACGAAGCCGGCGCGGTTGGTCGAGTCCATGCTGATGCCGATGACGCCGGGCGCGACTTCGAAGGTGTAGTAGCCGACTCCGGTTTCGTCGGCGTCGGGCGCGAAGCCGTGGCCGACCGGACCGGGGCCCGTGTTCGCCGGGTCGAGGTGGGCGGCGATGAACTCCCGCGGTGTGAAGGGATGGCGGCGTGCGTCCGGCGTGACGATCCGCGGGGGCGTGGTGATCGCCGACAACAGGTTCAGGACGGCGGTCGGATCGGAACTCAGGGCGCTCGACATGCGCGCGGCCTGGTCGGAGGAGTCCGGGACCTCGAACTTCTTGTCGCCGGTGTACATCTGCTCGAGGAACGGGATACCGCTCGGGAGCGTGCCCTCGACGGAGTCGTCGTGGTTGCCGAAGACGCAGTACCACTTGGTGTTCAGGCCGGGGCTGGTGACCGGCTGGAGCGCCGCCGACAGCAGGCCGGGGACCTCCGGGAATCCGGTCTTCTTGTAGATGTCCTGGATCGACGACTCGGGGTTCCAGTACAGGTCCGCGCCCGAGTTCTGCACGCCCTCGTAGCGGGTCGGGTCGCCGGTGTTCGGCACGATCGTGCCGCCGTTGAGCGCCTTGAGGAACCAGTCGAGTTCGACGTGCTCCTTGTTGTCGGTGTTGTCGCCCGTGGTGATCACGGCGTCGAAGTCGCGCTGCGTGTGCGGGCCCTTGCGCAGCGAGTTGACCCGATCGATGAGGGAGACGAGTCCCTGAGCGGTCATGGTCTCCTGCGGCCGGAACGCGGCACCCTGGAAGGGATGGACGTACTCGAACCGAACCGGCGACTGGGTGTCGAGCACGTGCACGTCGGTGAGCTGAACCATGGATGCGAGGGCGGAGCGGCGGTCCTCGCGGCCCGACTTGGGCTCGGCCAGGTCGGTGCGGACCACCAGCGGCCACCCCGGGCCTGCGGTGAGACGGCGGTATCCGCTGCTGCCGAGGGGGACGGCGACGGATTCGAGGGTGGTGCCTGCGATCGACGCCGGCAGCGGGGCCGCGGAGGCCTGTGCTGCGAGCGGATTCCACGACCGGCTGCCGATGAGCGGCAGTCCGGCGACTCCGAGCGCTCCGATTCCGGCGGCTCCGAGGAAGGATCGCCGATTCCAACCGTTCATCTGCTGTTCACACACGGCGCCCACTGTAGGGGACGATTCCTGCCACAGACTCCCGTTCGCCCCGTTTGCGGTCCCGTGTCGTTCAGTGGCCACTGTCGTCGGAGAGCGGTCCGAACTGCGGGACCTGCGGCATCGTCGTCACGACGTGCACGGTCGCCTCGCTGCTCAGCGCGGCGAGGATCCATGGCACGTCACTGGGGAACTGGACGAAATCTCCGGTGGTGAGGTCCGTCAGCTCGTTCGTCGGCCCGACGCGGACCTTGCCGGAGACGACGTAGGCGTGGATCAGCGTCCCTGCGGAATCGGCCGGACGGACCAGGCTCTCGACGTCGCCGCCCGGCGCCTGCCGCAGTCGGGTCAGGCTCGTGCGCACGTAGCCGGAGCCGTAGATCTGATCGAGCACCTTCGTCGAACCGATCTCGGGCCGTTCGTTCCACGATCCCTCGCCGGAGCGGACGACGAACACCCGCGTCCCCCATTCGGTCACCAGGCGGCGCAGCGGAACGTCGAGTGCCGCGGCGATGGCGTCGATCGTCTCGACGGTGGGGTTGCCGACACCCTGCTCGATCTTCGAGAGGGTCTGTTTGGACAGGTTCGCTCTCTTGGCGAGGTCGCCCATGCTCATCTGTCGTTCGTTGCGGAACCGCTGCACGTTGCGTGCGATCAGGCCGTTGCTGTCCAACAGGGCCTCCTTTCGTCGATGACGTGTCGATGACGCAATGCGTTCAATGTTCCACACGATTCGATCCCCACACGACCGAGTGTCACTTTTAATATAACTATCGTCCATCTTGACATCGAAACGGCAGGTGGGCACACTCGGTCGGGAAGGCGCCGCCATGAGCCGCCGCGCCGGGAATGTCCCCTTTGCGAGTGATTGGGTAGGGATCGATGGGTGTGCAGGAGCTGACTGAGCTGTCGCATTCGGGGTCGACGCGGGACGGCCGGGCCGCCGTGGACAAGGCGATGAGCCTGCTCACCAGCTTCGGGCAGGAGGCGTACTCGGGTGTCGGTGTGAGCGAACTGGCGCGCCGGTCCGGGCTCAGCAAGTCCACCGCGTTCCGCATCCTCGGCATGCTCGAGCGCAACCACGCGGTCGAGCGGGTCGGCAGCGACTACCGGCTCGGCGCCGAACTTCACAACCTCGGCGGCCGGGTGTATGCACCGCAGCATTCCGTGATCCGCGACGTCCTGACTCCCTACCTGGCGGATCTCTACGAGGCGACCCGGCAGACGGTGCATCTCGCGGTCCTGCACGGTCCCGACATCCTCTACATCAACAAGCTCTACGGCCACCGCCACGTCGCGTCTCCGTCGCGGGTCGGGGGGAAGGCCCCGGCGCACTGCACCGCGGTGGGCAAGGCGCTGCTCGCATACTCCGGCCAGGATGCCGAGGATCTGCTCGGCTCGGATCTCGTGGCCCGCACCTCCCGCACGGTCACCGACATCGCACAGTTGCGTGTCGAGCTGTCTCAGGTGCGGCGGTCCGGTGTCGCGTTCGACCGTGAGGAGACGCGCGAGGGCCTGGTGTGCATCGGGGGAGTCGTCAACGGCTCGGGTGCACGGCCTGTCGCGGCGTTCTCGGTGTCGGGTCCGGTCGCGAGCTTCTCGCCGGCCGGCGTGGAGCCCGCGCTGCGCCGGGTGAGTCTGGCGGCGTCGCGCGCGCTGTGCGCCTCCCAGGTCGCACTCGCGTCGTAGCCGCGCCACAACTTCGAGGAGAGAACCTCTCCCGGAATCTGATTCAGGTTGAAGGAGCCCCACATGTCCGTCGCGCTGGTTGCGCTGTCCCATTCACCCCTGATCGGGCTGAACGATCCGGCTCAGGAGGTGCTCGACGAGGTCGACCACGCCGTCGCCGGTGCGCGCGCGTTCATCGAGGAGTTCGCTCCCGAGGTCGTCGTGCTGTTCGCGCCCGACCACTACAACGGCTTCTTCTACGAGAAGATGCCGCCGTTTGCGATCGGCACCGGCGCAATCGCCGTCGGCGACTTCGGTTCCGCGGAAGGCGAGATCCTGGTCGACGCGGACGTGGCGAACACGATTGCCGAGGGCGTCCTCGAGCGCGACATCGACCTCACGATCTCGGCACGCATGGTCGTCGACCACGGATTCGTGCAGCCGCTCGAGATGCTGTTCGACGGCATCCGATCGGTGCCCGTCGTGCCGGTGTTCGTCAACGGCGTCGCGGCCCCGCTCGGGCCGGTGCGCCGGATCCGTCAGTTCGGCAAGGCGCTCGGCGAGGCGGCGGCGCGGCTCGACAAGCGCGTGCTGTTCCTCGCGTCCGGTGGCCTGTCGCACGATCCGCCGGTGCCGATCCTCGCGGGCGCACCGCCTCGGGTCGCGGAGGCGCTGATCCTCGGCAACCCGCCCACCCCCGAGCAGCGTGCCCGCGGTGAGCAGCGGGTGGTGCAGTCGGGAATCGATCTGGCGGCAGGTACTTCCACGCGCAAACCGCTGAATCCGGAGTGGGACAACGACGTTCTCGACATCGTGGCGGCCGGCGACATCGAGCAGTTCGACGGCTGGACCAACGGGTTCTTCGAGGCCAACGGTGGCGGCTCGTCGCACGAGGTCCGCACGTGGATCGCGGCCTACGCGGCACTCGCCGCCTCGGGTGCGTACGAGCTGCAGTCGCGCTACTACCGGCCGATCCCGGAGTGGGTTGCGGGCTTCGCGGTGACCACCGCCAAGTAGCCGTTCCCGCAGATTCCTGTCGGCAACCTGGACATCGCTGTCGCGCGGTGTTACTCATGACGTAGTGCTTCGGGGGGAGGAGGCGTCATGGTGACATCCGCGCGACGGGCGGGGGCCGGCGAACGTGTCCTACTACTCCACGGGTTCACGCTCTCGCACCACGTGTGGCATCGCGTGGTCGGCGAACTCGAGACGGACTACGACGTTCTGGCGCTGACGATGCCCGGACACTGGGGCGGTCCTCGGCTGCGATGGCGGGACCTCGGTGTCGCCGGTATCGCCGACGGGATCGAACGCGAGCTCGACGTGATCGGTTGGGACACATGCCACGTCGTCGGGAACTCGCTCGGTGGCCAGGTGGGATTCGAGCTGGAGCGGAGGGGGCGGGCGACATCGCTCGCCGCGATCAATCCGGGTGGTGGCTGGAAGCGCTTCTCGGCGGCCGAGTTCCGTACCGGATTCGGGTTCGTCGCACAGTTCCCGTTGGCAGCGCTCGCCCGGATTCTCGGCGATCGCGCAGCGTCACACCCGCAGTTCCAGCGGCCGGTCATCCGCAACTGCAGCCACGACATGTCGGCCGTCGACCCGGGAGACGCCACCGACGTGATCCGTGCCGTCTCCCACTGTCCGGTCTACCTGCCGATCCTGCTCGCGTTCCTGCGCGACGGCCCACTGACGGGACTGGACGCTGTGAGGGCGCCGACATCGTTGATCGTTTCCGAGTTCGATTCGTTCTTCGTGCGGGAGAGGTTCATCCAACGAATCGTCGACGAGTTGCCCGACCACGTCGAGGAGGTCACGCTCCCCGGAGTGGGGCACATCCCCGCGCTCGAGAATCCGCAACTCGTCGCCGGAGCCATCCGCGCGCATCTCGAGGCGGTTGCCCACCGCGACGGCGTCGCCTGAGGGCCTACGAGCGGGTGAGGTCTCCGGCACGCCCCACCTCGTCGACAGTCTCTTCGGTCCCGAGGGGGTCGTCGTTTGCGCCGCCGGCAGTCCTGCTCGTGACCGGTTCGCAGGACACGACAGCAACCGGGGTGAACTTGTCCGGCACCGGTCCCGGTGATGGGGGCGTGAAGCTCTGGGCCGCCGGCGGAGGGAAGCGACCGGGGAACATTCCCGCGTCCAGGCAATCCACGCCTGCCGTGATCTCCGCATCGTCGGGCCGACTCGGTGGGCGCTCGTGAAGCTGGACGAGACCCACCACTGCGCTCACCGCGACAATCGCGGCGGCAACGGGTTCGAGGATCCTCACGAGCTCGACGATGCCACGAGGTGTCGTGTCGTCGGTGGCGTTTGCTTCGGGGAGCGATGCGAGAAGATGTCGCGGACCGCTGGTGGTGCGAGCAGTGGACAGGTGCACCGAACATTCGAGTGAGGCTGTGGTGGACTCGTAATTCGTTGTACCGCTGGTGATTCTTGGTGGTACGGCGGACATTGCGCAGTTCGGTGGCGTGCCGTTATCGTCCGCTGTGCCAGTGGGCGCCGGTTCTGCCCGTGCGGTGCGACGAGGACGGAGATCGAAGGATGGATGCAGCGACATACGCCGGATTCCTGCCCGATGGGTACCGATCGGCGCACCGCGAACCGGAATCGACGTGGTGGCAGTGGCGTGGCCGCAGTGTCCACATCGCGCGTTCCTCTCGTCCCGAAGCTCCTGTGCGTGTCATGGGAATCCACGGTGCCGGCGGCTACTCGATGGCTCTGTGGCCCTTCGCGGCGCTGGCTGCGGACGAAGACGTGGACATTCTGTTCCCGGACATGCCCATCTACGGACTCACCGTCGAACCTCGGCCGGCGAGTGTTCGTTACCGGGATTGGATCGACCTGCTCTGCGACCTGGTCGACGCCGAACGGGCCGGTGACCCGCGCCCGCTGATTCTCTTCGGAGCGAGCATGGGCGGCTTGATGGCCTACGAGGTCGCAGCCCGCACAGGTCAAGTGGCTGCTGTGCTCGCAACATGTCTACTCGACCCGTCCGATCCCGACGCCCGTGCGGCCGCGGCCCGATGGAAGCTCGCCGGGACAGCTGCACCCACACTCCTCCCGCCCATCGCTCTGGCGGCCGGCAGCCTTCGACTGCCGATCAAATGGCTCGTACGCATGAACCGGATGAGCAACAACCCGGAGCTGTCACGTTTGTGCGGTTCCGATCCACGCGGAGGTGGAGTTCGAGTACCTCTCGGATTCCTCGCCGACTGGTTCACCTACCCGCACACCACACCCGAACAGTTCACCGTCACCCCGGTCACGCTGTTGCTCCCCGCAGCCGACCGATGGACCCCGCCCCGGATCAGTCGACGATTCCTGGACCGGATCGCCGCACCGACGCGGTCGAGTCTCCTCGAGAACTGCGGCCACTTCCCGATCGAGGAACCGGGACTGGCGCAGTTGATCACCGCTGCGCGATCTGTGATCACCGAAGTCGCAGAGCAGCGCTAGCTTCGATGCTCGCCCTCCCGAACCGAGCTGATACGCGCACCGGATTCGTGGTTCGCGGCGGAAGCCGCGGGTGCAGCTGCAAGACTCGGCGTCATGGTTGATCTGTACCCAGCTGTCGAACCGTACGGCTCGGGGCGCCTCGGGGTGTCCGACGGCAACTCCCTGTATTGGGAGACCGTCGGCAATCCCGCCGGCATTCCGGTGGTCTATCTACACGGAGGGCCGGGGTCGGGCTGCACCCTGGGCGCGCGCAGGTTCTTCGACCCGGGCATGTTCCGCGCGGTGCTGTTCGACCAGCGCGGTTGCGGGCGCAGCCGGCCTCTCGCCGACGATCCGGCCACCGACCTCTCGACGAACACGACCGACCACTTGATCGCCGACATCGAGACGCTGCGGGAGCACCTGGGAATCGACAGATGGATCGTTGCCGGTCTGTCCTGGGGCGTCACGCTCGGACTGGCCTACGCCCAGGCGCACCCCGACCGGGTGCTCGGGATGGCGTTGGGCGCGATCACCTCCGGCAGTCGCAAGGAGGTCGAGTGGATCACCCGCGACATGCGACGGGTCTTTCCGCGTGAGTGGGAGCGATTCGTCGAACCGGTACCGGCGGACGAGCGAGACGGAAATCTGGCGGCCGCTTATGCGCGCCTGCTCGCCCACCCGGATCCGGCCGTTCGGGAGAACGCGGCACTGCGTTGGTGCGAGTGGGAGGACACACATGTGTCCCTGGTCCCCGGGTGGGAGCCTTCCCGCAGGTACCGGGACCCCGCTTTCCGGATGGTGTTCGCACGCCAGGTGACCCACTATTGGGGCAATGACTGCTTCCTCGTCGAGCGTCAATTGCTCGACGGGATGGACGAGATCGCCGACATTCCCGCCGTGCTGGTCCACGGCCGATACGACGTGTCCGGACCGCTCGACACCGCGTGGGAGCTCTCCGAGCGATGGCCGGGCAGCCGACTCGTCGTCGTCGACGACGCAGGCCACGGTGGCGGCAGCTTCACCGGGCACTTCGTCGACGCGATCAACTCCTTCGCGACCGGCGGAGGTGTCGGCGCACCGCCGTTCTGCTGTGACTCGGCTCAGGATCCGGTGGTGAGCCGCACGTCCGCGATCAACCCGTAGTGGTCGGATCCGACCACCTCGATGCGCTCGAGGGACGTGGCCATGGCGCCCTTCGTGAGGATGTGGTCGATCCCGACGACGGCGGGGTAGCGCTTGTCGGTGGGGTACGTCGGCAGGATCCCGGCACCCAACTGGTCGGCGGCATCCACGTATCCGCCGCGGCGCAGATCCCGGAACTTGCTGTGCGAGTACGTGGCGTTGAAGTCGCCACTGACGATGACGTTGTCGTGGGAGGCCGCCGAATCCATGTCGTCGCGCAGTCGTTCGAAGTCCTCCGTCCAATCGGCCGCGGGTGCGATGTACGCGGGCACCGGATGCACGTCGTACAGGATCGCCGGGCGCTCCAGTCCGGCGTCGACCTCGACCACCAGATTGGTCAGGGCCATCCCCTCGACCTGACGGTCGTTCGACAACGGCAGTCGGCTGTAGATGCCGCCGCCGGCCCCGCCGGTCGCGTGCGGTGCCAGGACCTGATGGGGCAGGAGTTCCTCGAGCCCGGCCGTCCGCAGGGCTTCGACGGACGGGTCGGTGAGCTCCTGGATGGTGAGTACGTCGATGTCTCGTTCCCGCACCGTCCGCACCAGCGCGGCCGGATCGGCGGAACCCACCATGATGTTGGACTGCATCACCCGAATCGACGGCCCGTTCTCGTCCACTGCCGGTTCGCCGGACGCACCGGCGACATACAGCGGGCCGTACGCCCAGCCGGCGATCCCGACGACGACAACGGAGGCGGCGAGCAGCAGCCACTGGCGTGCGACGGCCGAGACGATCGCACCGACCACGGTGGCCAGGAGCAGCAGCGGTGCGAACGAGGCGAGCACGATCACGACGTTGTCGGACGCACCCGAGCGGAACGCGGTCAGTGCCGCTACGCCCGCGACCAGCCCTACCACCCCGACAGCGCCCGCGAACAAACGCAACGCTCTGGATCTCGTCACGACAACACCGTCCCCCCCCTGAATAGCCCGACCCTGCGCAGTGTAGCCACGGCCGACGGCGAAGGCGGCGGGCCCGGTGTGGGTGCCCGTCGCCTCGGCGCGTCGAAACCTACTCTGCGACAGACTGCGTCACGCGGGGAGGTCGTTCACTGCGGTCGGCAGATCGGCGACCCATCCGGGTTCGAGAACCATGAGCGAGAGCTCGGTGATCTCGCGCCGCTCGCCGGGGACGTCGACGTCGACGACGTAGCGGAACCCGGCGTCCTCCGCGAAACCGATCGTGGTCAGGTCGCCGGCCGGGACCGGCAGCACGATGCGCCGGCATGCGGGGTGGTCGCTCAGGATGCGTTCGCCGAGATCCCGCAGCGCTGGGGCGTCACGCAGATCCCGGATGTCGAGCTCCAGGTCGGCGATACCGGCGGGGTAGGCGTTGCCGAGCGGCCCGCGCACGGCGTACCGCGCGCGGACCTCGACCGGGGAGTCACCGTCGGTGACGGTGTACGTCAGCGGCCAGCCCGGGGTGCTCATCGGTTCAGCGAACCGTGGCCGGCGGCTGCCAGCTTGCGCAGCGAGATCTTGTCGAGCTTTCCGGAACCGTTGCGCGGCAACGAGTCCAGCACGAGGATCTCCTTGGGGAGCTTGTACCGCGCGAGGCGCTCGCCGGTGAAGTCGCGGATCTCCTCGAGCGTCGGATCGGTGTCGGTGGACACCACGACGACGGCGACGACGATCTCACCCCACTTGGGGTCCGGGGCGCCGACGACCGCGGCGTCCGTGACACCCGGGTACTCGACGAGCACCCGCTCCACCTCCGCCGGGTAGACGTTCTCGCCACCCGAGATGATCATGTCCTTGATCCGGTCGACGATGTAGAGGAAGCCCTCCTCGTCGAGGCAACCCAGATCGCCCGAGTGGAACCAGTTCTCGGCGTCGAACGCGGCGTCCGTGGCCTCCTGGTTGGCCCAGTAGCCCGGGGTCACGTTCGGTCCGCGCACACAGATCTCACCGGCCGCGTTCGGTTCGGTGAGCGTTGCGCCCGTTGCGGGATCGACGATCTTGATCTCGCAGAACGGCATCGGCAGGCCCGCCGACGACGCCCGCTCGAGGGTCCGCTCGGGCGGCAGCGACGTCGCGAACGGCGCGGTCTCGGTCAGGCCCCACGCCTGCTGCAGCGCGACACCGTGGTGGCCGTACTCCTTGACCAGACTCGGCGGCACGGGCGCGCCCGCGACGATCGCCGAGCGCAGCTGCGACAGGTCCGCGCCGGCGAACTGCGGAAGCTGAGCGATCGCCGAGAACATCGCGGGCACCGCGAAGATCGTGTTGACCTTGTACTCGACCAGGTCCGCGAGGGTCCGCGCCGGGTCGAACGTGCGACGCACCAGCGTCGCACCGCCGCGGGCGAGGCCGCGCAGCGTGAACGAGTTGAGGCAGCCGATGTGGAACAGCGGCGCCACCGCGAGGTTCACGTCGCTGCGGCTGGTCTCGACCACCGAGTCCACGTTGAACGAGTTCCACCAGATGTTGCCGTGCGTGAGCATGACGCCCTTGGGGCGTCCGGTGGTGCCCGACGTGTACATCAACGCGGCCAGGTCGTCCGCATACCGCGGCAGCGGCGACAGGGTGAGGTCCAGGGCCGCGCCACGCGCGAGGGCCGACGTCAGCCGCTCCCAGCGCTCGCTCGGCTGGCCCGTCAGCGGCACCGCGTCGTCGTTGTCGACCGCGAGCAGACGCGGCGGCAGGACCGCCGGATCGATCTCGCCGACGACGGACATGTGACCGGGCTCGACGACCAGGACGCGCGGTCCGAAATCGCCGAGCTGGTAGGCGATCTCGGCGGCGGCCAGGCGGAAGTTGATCGGCACGAACACGGCGCCCACCCACGCCGAGGCGAGGTAGGTCACGAGGAACGTCGGGCTGTTGAGGCCGAGGTAGGCCACCCGGTCGCCCTTGCGGATGCCCGACGCGTGGAGGGTCAGGGCCATCGCGTGCACCCGGGCCGTCAGTTGGCGGTAGTCGATCGTGTGGTCTTCGTAGATCAGCGCCGTGCGGTCGCCGTGCAACCGGCCCAGGTTCTGCAGCGCACGTGCGGGGCTGATGTCGACAGGATGCTTCTCGGTGCTCACAGATCGTCTCCGCCTGCTGCGGTGCGGAACCCACGGGCGGCGATGCCGCCGTCGACGGGAATGATTGCACCGGTGATGTTGGAACTGTTGGCCGCGGAGGCCAGCAGCACGTACGGCGCCGTGAAATCGGCAGGTTCGACACTCGCGTCGTGCAGCGGTAGGAGCGGGTTGTCGCCCGTCGTGGTGCCGCGCGCGAACGACGCCTCGATCGAACGGTCGGCCAGTCCGATCGACTCGGGGCCGCGCAGGTCCGTGCGCATGCCGCCGGCCGCGACACCGTTGACGCGAACCTTGGGTGCCAGCTCGTAGGCCAGTTCGAGCACGAGTCCGCGGCAGGCGTGCTTGCTCGCGGTGTACAGCGGTCCGCCTCCGTTCGGATAGAAGGCCGAGTTCGACAGCGTCATCACGACGCTGCCGCGGGTCTCGACCAGCTCACGCCACGCCGCCTCGACCGCCAAGAGGTAGCCCTTGACGTTGATGGCGAACAGTTCGTCGAACGCCGCGGACAACGCGTCGCCGTCCAGGCGGGTGATGCTGCGCTGGTAGTCCCAGATACCCGCGTTCGGCACCAGCGTGTCGAGCCTACCGAAGCGCGCGACGGCCTCGGAGACTGCGCGATGCTGGTCGGCGCTGGACCGGACGTCCGCCTCGACGGTGTGCACCCGCTCGTCGCCGAGCGACTCGACCAAGTCGTCCAGCTTGCCGGCGTCACGGTCGGCGACCACCACGGACGCACCCTCGGCGAGGAAGCGCTCGGCGATCGCCCGGCCCAGCCCGGAACCGCCGCCGGTGATGAGGGCGACATTGCCCTCGAGCCAGCCGGTCATGCGTCCCCCGAACAATCGACCAGGAAGTCGGTCACGAGCCGCTCGAACTCCGTCTGACGCTCGACCTGCACCCAGTGGCCGCACTTGCTGAACGCGTGCAGCTGCACGTCGGGGATCTGCTTGAGCATCAGCTGCGAGCCCTCGAACGTGATGGTGCGATCCTCGGTGCCCCACAGCAGCAGCGTCGGCGCCTTGAGCTCGTGGGCGTCGCGCCACAGCGGATCCATGCCGTGACGACGCGCGAACGCGGCGTTGTAGCGGTGGTAGAACTCGATGTGGCTCTCGTCCAGCGATGCCTCGTAGCGGGCCTCGATGTCGGCGTCGTCGAACTGCTTGGGGTCGGCGACCATGGTGCGGACGAAGTCCTTCATCTTCTTCACCGTCGGGCCGCCACCGTTGTAGTAGCGGAACATGGCCTTCTGGCCCTCGGTCGGAGTCGGGCCGAACGGCAGCCAGCCGCCACCCGGCGCCATCAGCACCAGCCGGGTCACCCGCTCCGGGATCGCCAGCGCGATCGCGATCGCGGCGGCGCCACCGAGGCTGTTGCCCATCAGGTGGAACTCCTCGATGCCCATCGCGTCGAGCGTCTGGATCAGCGCGTCCACCGTGATCTGCGTGATGCTGCGCTCCCGGAGGTCCTCCTCCGTGGGGCGGTAGCTGCCACCGAAGCCCGGCTGGTCCGGCAGCACGACGCGGAAGTGCGGTGTCAGAGCCGGCAGGTTCTGGCTGTAGTTGGCGATCGCCGACGCGCCCGGGCCGCCGCCGTGCAGCATCACCAGGACCGGGCCGCTGCCGGCCTCGCTCACCTTGATGGTGCCGAGCGAGGTCTCGACCTCGCGACTGGTCACGGCCGTCTCCGCCGCTGCATTCGTTGTCACTGTTTCACGCGCTCCTGTGTCTGGGAAGAGTCGGTGTCGGGAGAGGATCGCCGCCGAGGCGCGATCAGAAGAAGGTGCTGATGTTCTTGGCCAGCAACACGTTCTGGTCCAGCAGAATCGTGCGGCGGGCGACGAGCAGCGAGCCGGCAGGGCCGTCGGGGTTCTCGCGGAGGATGTCCTCGCGTCCACCCGAGTAGATGTCGACCTCACGCTCGAGCCGATTGCGATAGACGAGGAAGTTCGAGCGGACGTGCCACTGGCCGATCTCGCGCTCGTCCTCGTCGGCGTGGCGGACGACGACGTTGCTCACCAGGTGCCGGGTGCGCGACGGCGGATCCTCGGCCCAGGCCATGCCGGAATCGAAGCGGCGGATGCGCCACGCCAGGCTGGCACGCGTCTCGTCGAAGAAGGCGGCCTCACCGCGCGCGGCGACCGCGAGCGACTGCTGGCGGCGCAGGCGGTTGGTGCGGGTGGGTGCCCAGTAGTGCAGGTCCTCGGCGAGCAGGTCGAGCCAGTCGGTGAACCGGCCGTCGTCGATCAGTTCGGCTTCGTGGAAGTACAGCTGCTGCACCCGGAAGTGGGTGTCGGCGTCGGCGGTGGGCCGTTGCGTGGCCGGCTGGGTGGTGTCGGTTGCCATGAGTCAGTCATCCTTTGGCGAGCTTGCGCAGGTTCACGGTCGGGTCGGCCAGCGCGGCCGGGTCGACGGGAAGAGCGCGGTCGATGATGATGCGCGCGGCCCGCACGGCGGGGCCGCCGTCGATGAACGCGGCGCCGACCAGGGTGTTGCCCCGGACTCGGAACGCCATCTGCGGGCGGGTGGCGTCGTCGGGGTGCGGCCGGATCACGGTCTCGCCCTCGGCGGTCATCGATCCGACACCTTGCACGTGGATGCCGTGCCGGTCGGACCAGAACCAACCCGCGCACTCCGGATCGGGTTCCTGCCCCAGAACGCGGGCAGCGACCGCGCGTCCGTTCAGTTGCGCTGCCTCCCAGTGCTCCTCGCGGCGATGGAGCGTGCCGTCGGCAGCCCTGACCCGCGCGACATCACCCGCTGCGTACACCGCGGGATGGCTCGTCCGCAGGTTCTCGTCGACGAGGACACCGCCGTCGACGTCGAGGCCTGCGGTCTCCGCGAGTTCGGTCGACGGGATCGAGCCGATGCCGACGAGGACCGCGTCGGCGGGGAGTTCGTCGCCGGTCGTGAGAATCACGGTGGCGGACTCACCGTTCTCGCGGATCTCGGCCACGCCTGCCGTGTGGACCGCGATGCCGTGCTCGGCGTGCTGGTCGTGCAGGTAGCGCGCCATCTCCGGTCCGACCGCGGGAACGATCGGCGGATCGAGCGGATCCACGAGCGTGACCGTGGCTCCGAGTTGCAGTGCCGCCGAAGCGGTCTCGGCGCCGATCAGTCCGGCGCCGATCACGACGAGACGCGCACCCGGGATCAGCCGGGCCTTGAGCGCACGGGCGTCGTCGATCGTGCGCAGCAGATGCACCTGCGGCAGGTCGCCGCCGGGCACCGGCAACGGACGAGCCCCGGCGCCGGTCGTCAGGATCGTCACGTCCGCGTCCAGGCGGGTGCCGTCCGACAGTTCGACCACGCCCTCGTCGGGCTTCAGCGCCGTCACCGCGACACCGGTGCGCAGCGTGATCCGCTGCGCGGGGTACCAATCCGGTTTGGCGAGTGCGAGATCCGCCTCGTCGGCGGTGCCGAACATGAACGCCTTGCTCAGCGGCGGGCGGTCGTACGGCGCGGGTCCGCTGTCGACGAGGGTGATCTCACCTTCGAAACCGCGGGCCCGGAGCTCGCCGGCGGCGCTGACGCCGGCCAGCCCGCCGCCGACCACGACGACGCTGGAGGGGGTACTCACTGCGCCTCTGCGTTCCGGCCGGGGTAGAGCCAGATCTCGTCACCCTCCACCTCGACCTTGTGGGCCGCGACGTCCTCGGTGGCCGGCATCGACAGTACCGAGCCGGTGCGCAGGCAGAACTTGCCCGAATGCAGTGGGCACTCCACCTGGCCGTCCTCGATCCAGCCGTCCGCGAGGGACGCCTCACCGTGGCTGCACCGGTCGTTGAGCGCGAAGTACTCGCCCTCGTCGTGGAACACGGCGATCGGCTCGCCGGTGCCGGTCTGCTCGGCGTCGACGACCAGCGCCTCGCCGTCCTCGATGTCGCCGACCGCGCCGACCTTGATCCTGGTGATGGTCTCGCTCACTTCGCGCCCTTTTCGTGCCATGCCGGTGTGTTCATCAGTTCCGCCCAGCGCCGGTAGAAACCGCGGCCGGCGGCGTCGCTGTACAGCTCGCTCGTCTTGCCGGGGTAGACGCCGTCCTCGCGCTCGCTGCCCAGGCCCATCTGGTAGTTCAGCGGCACACTGTTGGTGATGAAGCCGCCCGCGATGGCCTGGCACTCGCTCCAGTTCTCTCCGTCGTCCTGCTCGAAGATTCCGCTGGGACCGAAGGTGCGCAGGTTGTAGAGGCGCTGTGCCTCACGCACGTCCTCGGGCATCGACTTGTCGACGATCGTCCACGCCCAGACCTCCATCTTGTCCGGACCCTTGGGATGCCAGACGCGGATGCTGCCGTTGACGGGCAGGTACGAGAAGTTCGGGAAGACGGTCGCGTGGCCGGTGGTCATCGGACCCTCGACGCGGTCGTCGCCGAGACGCTCACGCAGCGCGTCGTAGTCGTAGAACTCGTGCACCGGCTGCGCGTCGAAGCGGCTGCGCGGGTGCGTCGGGAACCCGGCACCGTGACCGAGCGGGCTGCTGAACTGACGGCCCGGGGTGTTGGCGATCTCGGCCTTCGGCCCACGGCCGGTGGGGGAGAGCACCATCAGCGCGGACGCGTGCGACATGTTGACGTGGTACCAGTCGGTCGCGAACTGCTCGGCCGCCAGCTTCCAGTTGCCGTCGAGCACCCACTTGTGGATGCCGCCCACGGCGACCGTGCCCTCGGGGTCGCGGTCGAGCATCGCGTCCATGTAGTACGCCATGTCACCGAGCGCCTCCTTCAGCGGCGGCGCATCCGGGTTCCACGTCGCGAAGACCAGACCGTGGTAGGTGTCGAGCTGTGCGACCTCGACCAGGCCCCAGTCCTTCTTGTCGAAGCTCTCCGGATAGCCCGCCTCGTTCGGCACGCTGACCAGCTTGCCCGCGGTGTCGAAGCTCCAGCCGTGGTACGTGCACGTGAAGTTCTTGGTGGCGCCGAAGTCGGCACGGCACACGCGGGCGCCGCGGTGCCGGCAGGAGTTGAGGAACGCGCGGATCCTGCGGTCCTTGCCCATCGACACGATCACCGGGTCCTCACCCATGAAGGTGGTGAGGAAGTCGCCAGGCTTCGCGAACTGCGACGTGTGGCCCAGGAACAGCCAGCTCGGGGCGAAGATGCGGCGCAGCTCCTGCTGGTAGATCGCGTGGTCGGTGAACACCGCACGGTCGACGTAGCCGTTGTCGCCGTCCACCATCGTGGAGACGTCCACGAACTTGGTGAGGGCAGCCGGCCTCTGGATCGAACCCTGGGGAACGGCGTTGCCGTCGGAGGTACACATAGGTCGTCTTCCTTCGAGCTAGACGATGCTGGCGATGACGTCGGGCAGGCCCGGCGACGGGACTACCGCCCGCAGCGCGCCCCTGGTGTCAGTTGGCATGAGTACAGGAGACCGTCGGGGCGACACCGAGTGCCAGCGGTCGTGCCGAGGTACGGCACGGACCCTCGCGCGAGGCCCCGGCGGGCGTCGACCATGGGTATCCGAACACGCATTTCACGACCGCTGCACCCGGCGGTTGTGTCCGACAGCACAGGAGAATCCATGCTCGCAGCCGTCGCCGTCGCCCAGAACGCGGACGATCCGCTGAGCGGTCTCGAACTCCGGGAGGTCCCGGACCCGGTCGTTCCGGACGGTTGGGCCAAGGTCGCGGTGCGGTCGTCCGCGCTCAACATGCACGACGTGTGGACGCTGCGCGGCGTCGGTCACCCCGCCGATCGGATCCCGATGATCCTGGGCTGCGACGCGGCCGGTGTGGACGAGGACGGCAACGAGGTGATCGTGTATCCGGTGATCGCCGATGCCGACGGTGGTGGCGGCGACGAGACGCTCGACCCGGGCCGGGCACTGTTGTCCGAGCAGCACGACGGCGCGTTCGCCGAGTACCTCGTGGTACCCAGGCGCAACCTGATCCCCAAGCCCGAGTGGCTGTCGTTCGACGAGGCGGCGTGCCTGCCGGTGGCGTGGACCACGGCGTACCGGATGCTGTTCACCCAGGCGCAGATCAAGGCCGGCGACCGCGTGCTGGTGCAGGGCGCCGGCGGCGGTGTCGCGACCGCCGCGATCAGCCTGGCCGCCGCCGCGGGCGCCAAGGTGTACGCCGCGAGCCGCAGCGCCGAGAAGCGTTCCACCGCAATCGAACTGGGTGCGCACACGGCCGTCGAGGCCGGCGCGCGTCTGCCCGAGAAGGTCGACGTCGTGATCGAGACCGTCGGCGAGGCCACGTGGGCGCACTCGATGCGTTCGCTGCGTCCGGGCGGCACGATCGTCATCGCCGGCGCGACATCGGGTTCCAATCCGCCCGCCGACCTCACCCGCATCTTCTACCTCCAGCAGCGCATCCTGGGCTCGACCGGCTGCACGCGCGCCGAACTGGTGTCGATGCTGCGGATGATGGAGGCCACCGGTCTGCGGCCGAAGATCGACCGCGTGATCCCGTTGCAGGACATCCACGCCGGTTTCCAGGCCATGATCGACGGTGACGTCAACGGAAAGGTAGTGGTGAAGGTCTCGTGAGCATCTGGATCGGCGATCCCACCATCGAGATCGCGAACGACAAGGGCGCCGACACGCTCAATCGGAACCTCGGCATCGAGATCACCGAGATGACCGAGAACTCGCTCAAGGGCCGGATGCCGGTCGACGAGCGGACCAAGCAGCCGGCAGGCGTGCTGCACGGCGGCGCGTCGGTCGCGTTGGCGGAGACGCTCGCGAGTTGGGCGTCGATCTTCGCGGTGGACCGCAGCAGGTTCCACTGCGTCGGCATGGAGATCAACGCCAACCACGTGCGTCCCGTGAGTTCCGGCTGGGTCCACGGCGAAGCGACGCCGCTGGCGGTGGGGCGCAAGACGCATGTGTGGGAGATCAAGATCGTCAACGACGAGGGCAAGTTGGTCTGCGTGTCCCGCTGCACCATGGCTGTGCTGGAGACGCCCTCGCAGTACTGATGATCACGTCCCCAGGTGCCGGCACTCAGGTATGCCTTGAGTGCTGGCACTCTCATGTATAGAGTGCTAGTCGACACTGAGCGAGTCCCGGCACCCGCGACGACGGGGCGCGTGAAGGGTCACTGTGGTGACTGAATTGATCGTGGTCCGAGGAACAGCCTCGGGCCCAACGAACCCCTGAAAGTGGAGGGCTCATCGTGGCGAGCGTGAACATCAAGCCGCTCGAGGACAAGATCCTCGTCCAGGCCAACGAGGCCGAGACGACGACTGCCTCCGGCCTGGTCATCCCCGACACGGCGAAGGAGAAGCCCCAGGAGGGCACCGTCGTCGCCGTTGGTCCCGGCCGCTGGGACGAGGATGGCGAGAAGCGCATCCCCCTGGACGTCCAGGAAGGCGACACCGTCATCTACAGCAAGTACGGCGGAACCGAGATCAAGTACGCCGGCCAGGAGTACCTGATCCTGTCGGCTCGCGACGTTCTGGCTGTCGTCTCCAAGTAAGCCTCACGCATACCGCCCCGGAGTTCCGCATCGGACCCGGGGCGGCGTGCGTTCCGGCGCAACCTGAGAAGTCCGTTTCGGGACGAAGCCATGAAGTTCAGGAGAAGCTGAATCAATGTCCAAGCAGATTGAATTCAACGAGAAGGCCCGGCGCGCGCTCGAGCGTGGCGTCGATCAGCTCGCCGACGCCGTCAAGGTCACCATCGGCCCGCGCGGGCGGCACGTCGTGCTCGCCAAGGCATTCGGCGGCCCCACCGTCACCAACGACGGTGTGAGCATCGCCCGCGAGATCGAGCTCGAGGATCCGTTCGAGAACCTCGGCGCGCAGCTCGTCAAGAGCGTCGCCACCAAGACCAACGACGTCGCGGGCGACGGCACCACCACCGCCACCGTGCTCGCGCAGGCGCTGGTCAAGGCCGGCCTGAAGAACGTTGCCGCGGGCGCCAACCCGATCGGTCTCGGCATCGGCATCAGCAAGGCCGCCGACGCCGTGTCGGAGGCGCTGCTCGCTGCCGCCACCCCGGTCGAGGGCAAGGAGGCCATCGCTCAGGTCGCCACCGTCTCGTCGCGTGACGCCGAGATCGGCGACCTGGTCGGCGAGGCCATGACCCGCGTCGGCGTCGACGGTGTCGTCACGGTCGAGGAGTCCTCGACCCTGCACACCGAGCTCGTCGTCACCGAGGGCGTCCAGTTCGACAAGGGCTACCTGTCGCCGTACTTCGTCACCGACATCGACACCCAGCGTGCCGTCCTCGAGGACGCGCTGGTGCTGATGTACCGCGACAAGATCACCTCGCTGCCGGACTTCCTGCCGCTGCTCGAGAAGATCGCCGAGTCCGGCAAGCCGGTCCTCATCATCGCCGAGGACATCGAGGGCGAGGTTCTGTCCACGCTCGTCGTGAACGCGATCCGCAAGACGCTCAAGGCCGTCGCCGTGAAGGCGCCGTTCTTCGGTGACCGTCGCAAGGCCTTCCTCGAGGACCTCGCCGTCGTCACCGCCGGCACCGTGATCAACCCGGACATGGGCATCACGCTCAAGGAAGCCGGTCTCGACCTGCTCGGCACCGCACGCCGCGTCGTCGTCACCAAGGACGAGACCACCATCGTCGACGGTGCCGGCACCGAGGCCGACATCGCGACCCGCGTGGCGCAGCTCAAGCGCGAGATCGAGAACACCGATTCCGACTGGGATCGCGAGAAGCTCGAGGAGCGCCTCGCGAAGCTGGCCGGTGGCGTCGCCGTCATCAAGGTCGGCGCGGCCACCGAGACCGACCTCAAGGAGCGCAAGTTCCGCGTCGAGGACGCCGTCAACGCAGCCAAGGCCGCGGTCGAGGAGGGCATCGTCCCCGGTGGCGGTTCCGCCATCGTGCAGGCCGGTCAGGTCCTCACCGACCTGGCTGCGTCGCTCTCGGGTGACGAGGCCACCGGTGTCGAGGTCGTGCGCACCGCACTCTCGGCCCCGCTGTTCTGGATCGCCAGCAACGCCGGCGTCGACGGTTCCGTCGTCGTCAGCAAGGTGTCCGACGCGCCCAAGGGGCACGGCTTCAACGCCGCGACGCTCACCTACGGCGACCTGCTCGCCGACGGTGTCGTCGACCCGGTCAAGGTGACCCGCTCGGCCGTCGTCAATGCGGCATCCGTCGCACGCATGGTGCTCACCACCGAGAGCGCCGTCGTCGAGAAGCCCACCGAGGAAGTAGCGGATGCCGGTCACGGCCACGCGCACTGATCTCCTCGGCAACGGCTGAGACGAAAGACCCCCGGACGAATTCGTCCGGGGGTCTTCGGCTTTCTGGTGATTCGTTTCGGATCAGGTGAGCGGGATGGACGCGAACATGTCGCCCGTCGGGGACGTCGACCCGCCGGGCGGCTCCACCGTGAAACCGAGCTGGGTGGCACCGTCGATGCCCTCGAGTACTGCGGTCGTGGTAGGGGATACCTGGTCGGGGCCCATCGTGCCGGCGGGCACCGGCTCGTCACCATGTACCAGCCACATCTGGTAGACGGTGTCCGGCTTCGGCGGCGTGACACCGTTCATCACCAGCATCGCCGCGTTGGCTTCCTTCGAGTACATGGTGGTGGCCGTGCCGCCACCCGGAATCTCGGCTGTCACCGAGTGCATGTCGGGTGCGTCGAGGATCTGCGCGGTGACCGACGGTGTCGGCGGGGTCTCCGTGATCTGGCGACCGATGACCACGCCGCCGGCGAGCAGTGCCACCGCAGCGGCGACGGACGCGATCGCGATCGCGATCCGCGATCGGCGCCCGGGCGTCCGGCGGGCCGCGAGTTCGTCGCCCGTCACCTGCCGGATCAGGTTGTGGCGCAGGGATGCCGGCGGCGTGACTGCGACGAGGGAACTGGCGGCGGCCATCGTCTCGCGGGCCAGTCGGACCGCGGCGTCGAACTCGGCGCGAGTCGCCTCGTCCGCCTCCGCCAGCCGTGCATCGAGGTCGCGGCGCTCGGAGTCGTCGAGGGCGTGCAGCGCATAGACGTGCGCCCACTCGATCAGATCGTCGTCCATCTCATATCACCCCCAGACAGCCTCTGAGCCTTGTCAATCCGTCTCTGATCCGTGACTTCACGGTCGGCACCGCCACCCCGAGTTCGGCCGCCACCTCGCGGTACGTCCGGCCGCCGTAGTAGGCGAGCGTGACCGATTGTCGTTGAATGTCGGTCAACGCCTGGAGGCAGTCCAGAACCGCCTGCCGTTCGGCGCGGTGCTGCACCTCCTCCGTGACCTGATCGAACTCGTCCACGCGGTTCGCGATCTCGTAGACCACCTCACGATCGGAGTGGGACTGTTCCGACCGCACCCGGTCGACCGCACGTCGGTGGGCGAGCGTCATCAGCCACGACAGCGGCGAGCCGCGTCCAGGATCGAAGTTCCCGGCCGACTTCCACACCTGGAGGTAGACCTCCTGAGTGGTCTCCTCCGAGAAGCCCGGATCGCGCAGGACCCGCAGGACCATGCCGTACACCCGGGATCCGGTCCGATCGTAGAAGTCGGAGAATGCGGCACGGTCGCCTTCGGCGATACCCGACAACAACTTTCGCAGCCGAACCGATTCGTCGTGACGCGCGGCGACGAGCTCCCCGTTGTCGGCCGGGCACGCGTCATCGCCGCCGGAGGATCCGGCCGAGCTCACGCGTCCTCGCTCGGGTGCATAGGGGACAACCGTAGCGTCCATCGGCCGGATCCTCTCGGATTGGGGCTACTGATCGTGCGAACTACTGCGGCATGAGCACCGAGTCGATCAGGTAGACCGTCGCGTTCGCGGTCTGGACGCCTCCGCACACCACGCCGGCCTCGTCGACCTTCAGGCTGTCGCCCGATCCGGTGACGGTCACGTCCGAGCCCTCGACGGTCGCGTGGGCACCGTCGACCTGGCTGGGAGCCAGCTGTCCCGGAACCACGTGGTAGGTGAGGATCTCGGTCAGCAGGGCGTCGTCGGTCTTCAACTGCTCGACCGTCGCCGGGTCGAGTTTCGCGAATGCCGCATCGGTGGGAGCGAAGACGGTGAACTGGTCGCCGTTCAGAGTGCCGACGAGGTTCACGTCCGGGTTGAGCCGGCCCGACACCGCGGCGGTGAGCGTCGTGAGCATCGGGTTGTTCGACGCGGCGACCGCGACGGGATCCTGTGCCATGCCGGTGACGGAGCCCGGGCCGTCAGGAACCATCGCCGCGTATTCCGCGCAGCCGGGACCCACCAGATTTGCGGCCGGGGCAGCCGAGCCCGAGGACATCGTTCCGGATTCGGTCGAACCCGATGTCGTCGTGCCCATCGTCGAGTCGTCTGCAGAATTGTCGTCGGACGAACACCCTGCGGCGCCGAGCAACGCGATCGATGCGGTGGCGGCAACGGCGATCAGACGGGATGTCTTGGTAGTCATGGGACTGCCTTCCTTCAGAGGGGCTTCTGCACTGTCGGTAAGGTCTTCGGAGCACCGGGCGCCCCGGATGGGTCGGGGCGGAAACACGTTTCGGGCCCATCCGCATGTCCACCCACGCCGAATGACTCGCACATTCCACGTGCGGAGGCATCGACATGGGCGTACTGGCACTCATCGGATTCCTGGGAGGACTGATCACCGGCATCTCGCCGTGCATCCTTCCGGTCCTACCGGTCGTGTTCTTCTCCGGCGGACTCGACTCGCGATCGGGGGCGCGGAACCTGCGGCCCTACCTGGTGATCGCCGGCCTCGTGGTGAGCTTCGGCATCCTGACGTTGCTGGGCTCGCTCCTACTGTCGGGTCTGGGGCTGCCGCAGGACACCCTGCGCTGGGCAGGCCTGATCGCGCTGCTGGTGATCGGCGTCGGGCTGATCTTCCCGCAGGTGCAGCACCTGCTGGAGAAGCCCTTCTCGTGGATCCCGCAGCATCAGGTGGGGCCGGAGCGCAGCGGATTCGTCCTGGGCCTCGCACTGGGTGCGGTTTACGTGCCGTGCGCGGGTCCGGTCCTCGCCGCGATCGTCGTCGCCGGGTCCACCGGCCGCATCGGTGTCGACACGATCGTGCTGACCATGTCGTTCGCGGTCGGGGCGGCGCTGCCGCTGCTGTTCTTCGGCCTCGCCGGATCACGAGTCTCGCAACGGGTCGCGGCCTTCCGGAACCGCCAGCGGGGGATTCGGGTCGCGGCCGGTCTGGTGATGATCGCGCTGTCCGTCGCACTGGTACTCGATGTGCCGCAACGCCTTCAGCGCGCGGTTCCGGACTACACGACTGCGTTGCAGGACAGGATCGGTGGCGCCGAGACCGTCCGCGACACCCTCGATCTCGGCGGGTTGGTCAACGACCAGAACCGGGAACTGGACAACTGCACCGACGGTGCGCCGGACCTCGAGAGCTGCGGCACGGCACCCGACATCACCGGGATCGCGTCGTGGCTCAACACTGTCGGTGCCCCGGGCGTCGACCTCGCGTCGTTGCGCGGAAAGGTCGTGCTCGTCGATTTCTGGGCGTACTCGTGTATCAACTGCCAGCGGTCCGTGCCGCACCTGACCGCGTGGTACGACGCCTGCAAGGATCAGGGACTCGAGATCATCGGCGTCCACACGCCCGAGTACGCGTTCGAGCGCGAGGAACGCAACGTGCGGGACGGCGCCGACAAGCTCGGCATCACCTATCCCGTCGCGCTGGACAACGGGTATGCCACCTGGACGAACTGTCGGAACCGGTACTGGCCCGCGCACTACCTGATCGACGCGCAGGGGACGGTCCGGCACATCAAGTTCGGCGAGGGCGACTACGCGGCCACCGAGAATCTGATCAGGAAGCTTCTGGGGGACGCGCGTGCGGATGCCGACCTCCCGCCCGCCGTGGACGCTGCCGACCGGACCCCGACGGTGGGGAGTACGACCCCCGAGACCTATCTGTCCGTGGGCCGCGCCCGCCTGTACGACGGTGTGACTCCGTACGAGCCGGGGACCGCGCGGTTCACGATCCCGGACCCGCGACGCGGGGACGGTTTCGCGCCGGCGGGGGAGTGGGCGCTCGACAACGAGGCCGCCACGGCCCTGTCCGGTGCGCGGATCGACCTGCGGTACACCGCGGCAAAGGTGTACATCGTGGTCGGGGGCGAGGGCGACGTGACGTCCACCCACGACGGCGTCAGCCGCTCGACCCGGATCGGCGGCGCACCCACCCTCTACCCGCTGGTGGACGCGGGCACCACGCAGCCCGGGGACCTCGACATCGAGGTGTCCCCGGGCCTACGTGTGTACTCGTTCACCTACGGGTGACGTGCACCCCTAAGCGATGCGACGGCGGGACTGCCTGGTGAGCATTTCGCGTTCGGACTCCGACATCCCACCCCAGATCCCGTACGGTTCGCACACCGACAGCGCGTGGTTGCGGCACTGTGCCAGCACCGGGCACTGCCGGCACATCTCCTTGGCGCGGCTCTCCCGCTGTGCCCGGGCCCGGCCACGTTCGCCGTCCGGATGGAAGAACACGGCGGAGTCCACACCACGACACAGCCCGTGCATCTGCCAATCCCAGATATCGGCATTCGGGCCGGGAAGATGATTCGGAACGGGCATCAGGACTCCTCTGTCAGCAGGCTCGCGGTGACGCTGCGAGCGGCCCGCCACCCCCCGGGATGACAAGACCAATGAAATCGGTTACGCCCCGCAACCGTAAAGGGGCATATGAAATCCCGTCAACACTTACGCTGAGTGGTGATTTCCATATCCCTGGACGTAAGAATTAACGCCCTGGACATTTACAAGGGGCGGTGTATGTGATTGCGTAGCGACACGGGGCTCAGCGCTTCCATGTGGAGCGGCGCTGCCCTCACCTGGACGATCGTCCTGAATCGTCGCGATTGGCTGGTTACTCCGGAGTATTGTTCGGCGATTCTCGTTAACCTTGTGGCCACGAATTCTTCAAATTTGAATCACATCTACTCGGCGCATCGCCGTCATGGTGCACGAACATTATTAAACGGGCGTCCAGTTGGGGAAGTATCGGCGGGGTCGTATACGTGGACTTCGGGATCGTCAATGAGTACCGAACCGGGTCGGCCGGTATTCGAAATGGCGTCGGTGCCTGCAGTGGCATGATCACCGGATGCCGCACGATCTGCATGATCCGTACGATCCGCACGACCTGGGGGGCGCTGCCTTCGGTCCGGATCCGGGGCGGAATCCGTTACCGGTGCCCGCCGATCCGTTGGGGCGCTGGCGCCGCGCCGTCGCGCTCGGCGGCCAGGGGCGGTACGCGCAGGCCCGCGCGGAACTCGGTCGGCTACGCCGCATGTCCACGACCGAGCCGGCGGTCGCGTCGCTCGCGGCGAGCACGCAGGCGTCCCTGCTGCGACAGCTAGGGGGCCACGCCGTCGCGTCCGGATACGACGGTGCCGCGCTGGCGCTGATCGGGATGACCGGCACCGGTGACCGGTGGTGGCACGAGGCGCGCTGCGATGCCCTGACGGGACTTGCCGCCGACGCGCTGGGGTGCGGCCGGCTGGCGCTGGGGCGCCGACTGCTCGCCCGCTGCGACGCGTACCTGTCCGCGGTCGGTGAGCCGGACACTCTGTGGCGTCAGCACGTCAGATTGGACTGGGTGACGGCCGAGATCGCGCTGGCGGCCGGAGACTTCGGAACGGCCACCGTCCACGCCCGGGCCGCGGTCGACCGCTCGGCCGACTGCCCGTCCGTCCGGCACCGGATCAAGTCCGCATTGCTGTTCGCGGCGTCGGCGACCGGAAGGCCGGAGCCGGGCCTGGCGCTCGAGACCGCGGAGCGGGTCCTCGTCGATGCCGGTGCACACGGACTGCTTCCACTGCGATGGGCCGCAGCGATGTTGGTGGACGGTGTGCGCCCGGATCCGGCCGCACGCGCCGTCCGTGACGAATGCGCCGATACCATCGCGCGCCGGGGTGGCAGGTTCTCGAAATGACCGCCGGATATTCGGACGATGCGGTGACACGTCGGACTCAGTCGTTACTCTTACAGACGTTCCGCCGTGAGGCGGAAGCACACCCGGCTGGGGGGACGTGCCACTGTAACGCCAGGATTCGCGCTGACGATGTCAAACACGGGTGAGGAGTTGAACTCCGCCGTCGCTGCTGCAGCGCAGGGCGATCGGAATGCTCTGGCCCAGGTCCTGAAGAGTATTCGCCCTCTGGTCGTGCGCTACTGCCGTGCCAGGGTCGGCGCCGCGGAGCGTGGGCAGTTGTCCGCGGACGATGTGGCGCAGGAGGTGTGCCTCGCGGTGATGACGGCGCTTCCGCGCTACCAGGATCAGGGTCGTCCGTTCATGGCTTTCGTCTACGGCATCGCCGCACACAAGGTCGCTGACGCTCACCGAAACGCTGCGCGTAACAAATCCGATCCAGTTGCTGAAGTACCAGATGTCGTTTCCTCCGACGACAGTCCCGAAGAACGGGCGCTGAGTTCGGAAACGAGCCGACAGGTGAACGCACTGCTTCAGACGCTTCCCGAGAAGCACCGCGAGATCCTCGTCCTTCGGCTCGTGGTCGGCCTGTCGGCGGAGGAGACTGCAGCCGCAGTCGGAAGCACCGCCGGCGCGGTGCGGGTGGCTCAACACCGAGCCATTGCCAAGTTGAAGAAGGAAGTGACGAGAGCAGGTGAGAGGCATGGCTAGGGGCCACAATGGCGAGCCGGGCGATCCCCACGCCGATCTCGCTGGAAACGGCGCACCCGTCGATGTCGCCGCAGTGCGTCGTGACGATGCGCTGATCGACGCGATCGTCGGCGACCGCCCCGTCGCAACCGACAGTCCGGAGGAATACCAGGTCGCCGCGCTCCTCGCGAACTGGCGGACCGAGATCCTGGCGCAGCCCTTGCCGGCCGAACCGGACCTCGACGACATTGTCGCTCGTGTCAACCGCGAACTCGAGGCGCAGGACTCACTGTCGACCCGGTCACGGTCCGGGCGCAGCCAGCTCCGACTGCTCCGACCGATCGCCGCGGCCGCCGCCGTCGTCGCGATCGCGATGGGCGGCATGAGCATCTTCTCGTACAACGCCGAACCGGGTGACCCGCTGTGGGGTGTCAAGCAGGTCGTCTTCACCGAGCGGGCGGCCTCCACCGTCGCGAAGATCGACACGACGTCCAATCTCCAGGATGCCGAGCGGCTCATCGCGTCGGGAGATGCGGCCGGCGCGAAGGCCAAGCTCGATTCGGCCGGTGCGCGGGCCAACGCGGTCAACGAGGCCGGGACCCGGGACGAGCTGAACGTGTGGCGCGACCGCCTCTTGACCGAGTTGGGGAAGGTCGTGCAGCCGCCGGTGCCGGTCGTGCCTCCCTCGCCAACCCCACCACCTGCCACTGCCGGTGACTCGTCGTCCGCCAGTTCGGGGGAGCCGTCGTCGCCGGTCACGGGGTGGCCGTCACCGACGATCGACCCCCGCGTACAGGGCGTGCTCCCGAGCACCTCGACAGTGCCGTCGCAGCCGTCGTCACCGTCGCCGACCTCCACTCCCAATCCGGCGACCTCGACGTCCGAGACATCGCCTCCCACGACGACCACGACGACGTCGCCTGCGACGTCGACCACACGGGCCACCAGTGGCTCACTGGGCGGACAGCCGCCGGTGACGCCCTCGCCCTGACGATTCAGGGGCGTGGTCCCCGCACCAACGAGTACGGCCCGGCAAGCAACGCTTGCCGGGCCGTAGCCGTGTCGAGGGGTGTCGCTCAGAGATCGAAGCCGTCACCGTGCAGGGCGTCGTTCATCGAGGCGTCCGCGTAGCCGCGGCAGTAGTCCCACGTCACATACGCATCGGGTGACGGGTCGTATGCCGGCTCGTGCGGGCGGACCGTGCCGTCGACGAGCAGCTGGAGCAGGTTCGCGCGCAGCATGTCCCAGTCGTGGTAGTGGTCCTGCTGGCAGTCCTCGCAGCACACGACCAGTCCGCGGATGCCACGGTGGCCGAGCAGCGCCTCGTAGACGGCGAGGTCCGCGAGGTCCTCCTCCACGGCGAGACGCTCGTGGGGATCCAGCGGCTGGCCCGGCTCGATCGCGTCGAGCGCAGCAGACGGGTCGGCAGGGTCACCGGCGAAGGGGTCCGGCGGAAGACCGGGAGGCAGTTGATCGCGCACAACACCACGGTACGCAGTTCGGCCCGGTCTGCGCTAGCTGATAGCCGTGGGTGAGTCGCCGGGACGGCCCGCGTGGACTTTCGGGCGAGCCGATACCATGGTCCACGGAGGTCTGCGCACGGGAAGTCCCGCAGGGAATTTTTCGTCGGCCCGGACTCTTCTTCCGTTATCACTATCAATCGACGCTTCATGGAGGGCCCGAGCCGCATGAGTAGTACCGGAGGGCACGTGCACACCGGGGGAGACGACCCGAACAAGGTTGCGATGCTGGGTCTCACCTTCGACGACGTGCTGCTGCTGCCGGCGGCATCGGACGTCGTCCCCAACCAGGTGGACACCTCGAGCCAGCTGACCCGCGAGATCCGCCTCAACGTCCCGCTCGTGAGTTCGGCGATGGACACCGTCACCGAGGCCCGCATGGCGATCGCCATGGCGCGCGCCGGTGGCATGGGTGTTCTGCACCGCAACTCCGCCGTCGAGACGCAGGCCGGCCAGGTCGAGACCGTCAAGCGGTCCGAGGCCGGCATGGTGACCGACCCGGTCACCTGCAGCCCGTCGGACACCCTCGCCGAGGTCGACGCCAAGTGCGCGCGGTTCCGCATCTCCGGTCTGCCCGTCACCGACGAGACCGGCACCCTGGTCGGCATCATCACCAACCGCGACATGCGGTTCGAGGTCGACGAGAACCGTCCGGTAGCCGAGGTGATGACCAAGGCGCCGCTGATCACCGCGCGTGAGGGTGTCACCGCCGAGGTCGCGCTCGGCCTGCTGCGTCGTCACAAGATCGAGAAGCTGCCGATCGTCGACGGCCACGGCAAGCTCACCGGGCTCATCACGGTCAAGGACTTCGTCAAGACCGAGCAGCACCCCAACGCCACCAAGGACCGCGACGGACGCCTGCTCGTCGGTGCGGCGGTCGGTGTCGGTGACGACGCCTGGGTCCGCGCGATGACGCTGGCCGACGCGGGCGTCGACGTCCTCGTCGTCGACAGTGCGCACGGACACTCCCGCGGCGTGCTCGAGATGATCACCAAGCTCAAGGCCGAGATCGGTGACCGCGTCCAGCTCATCGGCGGCAACATCGCGACCCGTGCCGGTGCTCTCGCGCTGGTCGAGGCCGGCGCGGACGCCGTCAAGGTCGGTATCGGCCCCGGCTCGATCTGCACCACCCGCGTCGTCGCAGGTGTCGGTGCCCCGCAGATCACCGCGATCCTCGAGGCCACGGCGGCGTGCAAGTCGCTCGGTATCCCGGTCATCGCCGACGGCGGCCTGCAGTTCTCCGGCGACGTCGCCAAGGCGCTCGCCGCCGGCGCGTCCACCGCGATGCTGGGCTCGCTCATCGCCGGCACCGCCGAGTCCCCGGGCGAGCTGATCCTGGTCGGCGGCAAGCAGTTCAAGAGCTACCGCGGCATGGGTTCGCTCGGTGCCATGCAGAGCCGTGGGCAGGGCAAGTCCTACTCCAAGGACCGCTACTTCCAGGACGACGTGCTCGCCGAGGACAAGCTGGTCCCCGAGGGCATCGAGGGCCGGGTTCCGTTCCGCGGTCCGCTGTCGCAGGTGATCCACCAGCTCACCGGCGGCCTGCGTGCGGCCATGGGCTACACCGGCGCCGGGACGATCGAGCAGCTCCAGGAGGCGCAGTTCGTACAGATCACCGCGGCGGGACTCAAGGAGAGCCATCCGCACGACATCACCATGACTGTCGAAGCGCCGAACTACGCTGCCCGCTAAGCACTCATAACAATCGAGAAAGGGGCGCGCGTGCGCGACCTCGTCGAAATCGGCATGGGCAGAACTGCCCGACGCACCTACGAGTTGGACGACATCAACATCGTTCCCTCTCGCCGGACCCGCTCCTCGAAGGAGGTGTCGACGGCCTGGCAGATCGATGCGTACCGCTTCGACATCCCCGTCCTGGCGCATCCGACGGATGCCTTGGTGTCGCCGTCGTTCGCGATCGAGCTCGGCAAGGCCGGTGGCCTCGGTGTCATCAACGGTGAGGGCCTGTGGGGTCGGCACGCCGACGTCGAGGCCAAGCTCGCCGAGCTTGCCGAGATGGCCGAGAAGGAGATCGATCCCGACGCGGCCGTCGCGCGCCTGCAGGAACTGCATGCCGCACCGCTGCAGCCCGAGCTGCTCGCGGCGGCTGTCGCGCAGGTCCGTGACGCCGGTGTCACCACGGCCGTGCGCGTCAGCCCGCAGAACGCCCGCGCGCTCACCCCGGCGCTCGTGAAGGCCGGCATCGATCTGCTGGTCATCCACGGCACGATCATCTCGGCCGAGCACGTCGCGCACGGCGAGAGCGAGCCGCTGAACCTCAAGACGTTCATCTCCGAGTTGGACGTCCCGGTCATCGCGGGTGGCGTCAGCGACCATCGCACCGCGCTGCACCTGATGCGGACGGGCGCGGCCGGCGTCATCGTGGGCTACGGCTCCACCGAGGGCGCCACAACCACCCGCGAGGTGCTCGGCATCGGCGTGCCGATGGCGACGGCGATCGCCGACGCCGCCGCGGCCCGCCGGGACTACCTCGACGAGACCGGCGGACGCTACGTCCACGTCATCGCCGACGGTGACATCACCACGTCGGGCGACTTCGCGAAGGCCATCGCGTGCGGTGCCGACGCGGCCGTCATCGGTGCGCCCCTCGCGGTCGCACAGGAGGCTCCGGGCGGCGGCTGGTTCTGGCCGTCCGCGGCCGCACACCCGTCGATGCCGCGTGGCTCGCTGCTGCCGGTCTCGTACGGTGAGCGTCCGGCGCTGGATCAGGTTCTCAACGGGCCGTCGGACGACCCGTACGGTTCGCTCAACTTCGTCGGCGGTCTGCGCCGCTCGATGGCGAAGTCGGGCTACTCCGACCTCAAGGAGTTCCAGAAGGTCGGTCTGAGCGTTCGCGCCTGACATCGGATCCTCGGCGAACGGCCCGGCACCTCGGTGCCGGGCCGTTCGTGTCTTTCGGGGATCCGCTTCCTTTTGTGAGACCTGTGGTTACGGTTAGGGCACCCTTGTGGCATGAGTCACAGGATCGCGGTGCATACTGGCGAGTAACAATCCGTTCATGGTGGAGGTGTCCTATGGGCAAGCAGCGCGCAACCGACTACGACGTGCTGATCGTCGGCTCCGGATTCGGCGGCAGCGTCACCGCGCTCCGACTGGTCGAGAAGGGCTACAAGGTCGGTGTGCTCGAGGCCGGGCGCCGCTACGCCGACGCCGACTTCGCGAAGACCAGTTGGGATCTCAAGCGCTTCCTGTGGGCGCCGGCACTGGGCTGCTACGGCATCCAGCGCGTGCACTTGCTGCGTGATGTCCTCATCCTCGCCGGTGCGGGCGTCGGCGGCGGTTCCCTGAACTACGCCAACACTCTCTACAAGCCGCCGTCGTCGTTCTTCCAGGATCCGCAGTGGCGGGACATCACCGACTGGGACGCCGAACTGACGCCGCACTACGAGCAGGCTCGCAAGATGCTCGGTGTCGTCCAGAACCCCCACATGACCCCCGCCGACGAGGTCATCAAGTCGGTCGCCGAGGACATGGGCGTGGGGGACACGTTCATCCAGACGCCGGTCGGGGTGTTCTTCGGTGAAGCCGGCAAGACAGTCGACGATCCGTACTTCGGCGGCGCCGGACCCGCCCGCACCGGCTGCATCGAGTGTGGCGAGTGCATGACCGGCTGCCGGCACGGCGCCAAGAACACACTCGTCAAGAACTACCTGGGTCTCGCCGAGAAGGCGGGCGCGGAGATCGTCCCGATGACCACCGTCGAGTCGCTGTACGAGCGGTCGGACGGTACGTGGGACGTCGCGACCCACCGCACCGGGGCCAAGGTCCGGAAGGGTCGTAAGACGTACACGGCGCAGCACGTCGTGGTCGCGGCCGGCACGTGGGGCACCCAGCACCTGCTGCACAAGATGAAGGACACCGGGGCGCTACCGAAGCTGTCCCCTCGCCTCGGCGAGCTCACCCGCACCAATTCGGAGTCCATCGTCGGCGCGGGCAAGATGAAGGTCGATCCCGCGATGGACCTCACCCACGGTGTCGCGATCACGTCGTCGTTCCATCCCACGTCGGACACGCACATCGAGCCCGTCCGCTACGGCAAGGGCTCCAACGCGATGGGTCTGCTGCAGACGCTCATGACGGACGGTGGCGGCACCACTCCGCGCTGGATCAAGCTGCTGAAGGTGATCGCGGCCAACCCGGGGCAGATGCTCCGGATGCTGTCGGTGAAGAACTGGAGCGAGCGCACCATCATCGCGCTCGTGATGCAGAACCTCGACAACTCGATCACCACGTACACCAAGAAGGGGATCCTCGGCCGCCGCAAGGTCACCAGCAGGCAGGGCCACGGCGAGCCGAACCCGACGTGGATCCCGGCCGGTAACGAGGCCACCCGACGGATCGCCGCGAAGATCGACGGTGTCGCCGGCGGCACGTGGGGCGAGGTGTTCAACATTCCGCTCACCGCGCACTTCCTCGGTGGTTGCACCATCGGCTCGGATGCCGACCACGGCGTGATCGACCCTTACCACCGTGTGTACGGGTACCCGACTCTCAGTGTCGTCGACGGGGCGTCGGTGTCCGCGAATCTCGGTGTGAACCCGTCGTTGACGATCAGTGCTCAGGCCGAGCGGGCAGCATCGCTGTGGCCCAACAAGGGCGAGCAGGACACCAGGCCCGAGCAGGGCGTCGGCTACCAGCGGATTTCGCCCGTCGCGCCGAAGAACCCGGTGGTCCCGGTGGGTGCGCCGGCCGCGCTGACGCTGCCGATCGTCGAGATCCGCAGCGGTGACAAGGCAGGCACCGAGACCGGAACCGGCGTCGCCTAGGTCGGGGGAGTCGGGGGAGCTGCGCATATTAGACTGTTCTGGTGTCAGAAACCCAGCAGGACAGGCCGGTTCTCGTCGTCGACTTCGGTGCCCAGTACGCGCAGCTGATCGCTCGCCGCGTCCGTGAGGCGAAGGTCTACTCGGAAGTGGTGCCGCACACCACGACCGTCGAGGAGATCGCGGCGAAGAAGCCGCTCGCCGTAGTCCTGTCCGGTGGACCGTCCAGTGTGTACGAGGAGGGCGCGCCGCAGCTCGACGCCGCCCTGTTCGACCTGGGTATCCCGGTCTTCGGTATCTGCTACGGCTTCCAGGCGATGGCGAACGCGCTCGGCGGCACCGTCGCGCATACCGGTGCCCGCGAGTACGGCCGCACCGAGATGTCCGTCAGCGGCGGCGTCCTGCACGACGGTCTGCCCGCGACGCAGCCGGTGTGGATGAGCCACGGCGACGGCGTCACCGCCGCGCCCGAGGGGTTCGAGGTCACCGCGTCCAGCGCGGGTGCGCCGGTCGCGGCGTTCGAGGACCGCGCCCGCAAGCTGGCCGGTGTCCAGTACCACCCCGAGGTCATGCACTCCCCGCACGGCCAGCAGGTGCTCAGTCGCTTCCTGCACGAGATCGCCGAGATCCCCGGTGCGTGGACGGCGGCGAACATCGCCGAGTCGCTCATCGAGCAGGTTCGCGAGCAGGTCGGCGACGGCAAGGCCATCTGCGGCCTGTCCGGTGGCGTCGACTCCGCTGTTGCGGCCGCACTGGTGCAGCGTGCCATCGGTGACCGCCTCACCTGCGTGTTCGTTGATCACGGCCTGATGCGAGCCGGTGAGCGCCAGCAGGTCGAGAAGGACTTCGTCGCCGCGACCGGCGCCCGCCTGATCACTGTCGACGCGTCGGAGACGTTCCTGCGCGAGCTGGCCGGCGTGTCCGACCCGGAGACCAAGCGCAAGATCATCGGTCGCGAGTTCATCCGCAGCTTCGAGGGTGCGGTGTCCGAGGTGCTCGGCGAGAGTGCCGCGCACGGCGAGACCGTCGACTTCCTGGTCCAGGGCACCCTGTACCCCGACGTCGTCGAGTCCGGCGGCGGCACCGGCACCGCGAACATCAAGAGCCACCACAACGTCGGCGGCCTGCCCGAGGACCTGCAGTTCGAGCTGGTCGAGCCGCTGCGCCTGCTGTTCAAGGACGAGGTGCGCGCGGTCGGCCGCGAGCTGGGTCTGCCCGAGGAGATCGTCGGACGCCAGCCGTTCCCCGGTCCGGGTCTGGGCATCCGCATCATCGGTGAGGTCACCCACGACCGTCTCGAGATCCTGCGCCATGCGGATTCCATTGCCCGCGAGGAGCTCACGTCCGCCGGCCTGGACGGCCAGATCTGGCAGTGCCCCGTCGTGTTGCTCGCGGATGTCCGCAGCGTCGGCGTCCAGGGCGACGGCCGCACGTACGGCCACCCGATCGTGCTGCGTCCGGTCTCGAGCGAGGACGCCATGACGGCCGACTGGACGCGCTTGCCGTACGACGTGCTCGAGCGCATCTCCACCCGGATCACCAACGAGGTCGCGGACGTCAACCGCGTCGTGCTCGACGTCACCAGCAAGCCGCCGGGAACGATCGAGTGGGAGTGATCCCCACCTGACTGCACACGACAGCGCCCCGGCCACCACACAGGCCGGGGCGCTGTCGTGTGTGCGGCTAGCGCCGCCGTCCAGGGGAGAACACCAGCGCCGCGCCGATGCCGACCGCGACGATCACGAACAGCCAGCGGGCGCCGACGTTGGCGAGCGGGTCGAGGGTGAACGGGCCGATGATGGCCCACACACTGACCAGCACCGCGGCGATGCCGGCCAGGAGCAGGCCTATCGATGGGAATCGCGACGGTGTCGCGGTGGACTGCTCGTCGGTGTCCGACATGCGGTCGGTGGTTTCCTGATTGTCAGCGTATTCAGCCACGGTAGACCCTCACTTCTCCGAACTTGTTGTCGACCTTCAGGTCCAGGACCGGGCCGCTGGTGCCGTCGGCGCCACCGTCGACGAATCCGTCTCCGATGCAGTCGGTGGTACCGCCGACGACGGAGCAATCGGTGCGGACGTTCATGTTCTCGGGCACGATCACGGTGTAGTTGCCGAACGTGCCGTCGAGGCGCATCTCCCGGTTCTCGGTGAGATCGAGCTGGCGTAGGTCGACGGTGAAGTCGCCGGCCGTGCCTTCGTAGACGGCCGTGAGTTCGCCCATCGATCGCGGGGTCCATGTGTGTTGGCCGACCTTCGACCCGTCCCAGTTCAGTGGTCCGATGATCGACGAGAGGATCACGAATCCGGCGAGCGGGAAGCCCACGACGAGCAGCCCGTAGCCGCGCCGGAGGAACGCTCCGACCAGCAGTCCGACACCGATCACGGCGAGGGCGATGCCGCCGATCCGGGCGGGCGTCAACCATTCCGCGCCGGTCGCGGCCCACACGCCGGTCGCGGCGGCTGCGGCCAGGACCGCGAGGCCGAGGACGACGGACGTGAATCGGCTGCGGGGCTTGCGTGGCAGCTCCGCGGGCAGCTCCGGTCCGCGGGCCGGCTCGGGCAGATCCCACGCGAACGGTGCGACGCCCAGCGGATCCCAGGCCGGAGGAGTCGGCTCGGGTGGTGTCGCAGCCGCCGGGTCCGTCTGGACGGTCGGCCGATCCTGAGCGGACCCGGACCCGGACCCGGACCCGGACCCGGACTCGGACGCGGGCTCCGAGACGGGTTCGGACTCGGGCTCGTAGTGGTCGGGCAGCCGCGTGTACGGCGTGTACGCGCTGTACCCGGTGTACGGCTGGCCGGGGTACGCGGCCGTCGGCGCCGTCTGGAACGGCGTCACCGCGAACCCGGCAATGGTCTGGGGGACACTGGCGGGAAGCGCCGGCGGAACCGGCCGCCGCTGGTACAGCAGCCACAGGCCGCCGAGCATGAGCGCAAAGCTGATCAGCCCCGATCCGCCCATCCCGACGCCGATCGGTCCCAGTGTGCTCGCCGCGATCGCAAGCGCGACGAGCAGCACCACGGTCTTGGTGCCGGACTGCGAACTCTGACCGCGTCCGAGCAGCGACTCCGCGGGCGAGACCTCGTCGCCGGGCTTGCTCAGCAGCAGCCAGCACGCGAGATACAACACGATGCCGGCGCCGCCGAAGATCGTCGAGACGACGAACGCGACCCGCACGAGGACGGGGTCGATGCCGTAGCGGTGACCGATGCCCGCCGCGACTCCGGCGATGTGGCCCTGCGCCGGTAACCGGATCGGGCGGGTCCGCCACAGGTCGTGAAGCTGATCGGAGAAGCTCCCGGTGGTCCCTTCAGTGCTCATGCAACCATCGTCGCGATCGGCCACTGTCCGCACCATCGGGAACTACCCTGATCTTTCCCTGAACCGGTGGTCGGGTGGCCGTGGATCTCAGGGTCGGGCCCTGATGTCCGGCGGACGTAGTCGTGCCAGGATCGGAACCGTGCAACCTTTGGTCGAACCGAATCAGGCTGTGAACTCGGCCCTCGACCCCGTGCGGGACGAAACCCTCCATCCCCGGCTCGAGCGTCGAGTCGGGGGCCGCATCGTGGGCGGTGTCGCCGGCGGCCTCGCCGACCATCTCGACGTCGACGTCTTCAAGGTGCGGATCGCGTTCACGCTGCTGGCCGCGCTCGCCGGTGCGGGCATCGTCGCGTACGGGCTGCTGTGGATCTTCACGCCGCCGGGAAGCGACACCGAGAAGCCCAGCGACGCCGAGCGTCGTCGCGCGCTGGGCCTGGCCGTGATCGGACTCGCGATCAGTGCGGGTCTGACCTGGATGATCAACGGGACGGCGGCGTCGGTGATCACGCCGTTCGTCGTCGTCGCGGTCGGCGCAGCGCTGGTGTGGCGGGAGTTCGACACCGACGGTTCACGTTCGGTGCTGGGGCTGCCGCACCGCCCGACGGTGCTCACCTGGGCGCGGGTGCTCGGTGGTGTGACGTTGATCGTCACCGGGCTCGGCGTGGTGATCCTCGCGCAGGTCGACATCGACGCGCTGCGGTCGTCGCTGCTCGCGGTGGTCGTGACGCTGATCGGCGCGGGATTGCTGACGGTACCGCTCTGGCTGCGGTTGTGGCGGGCGCTCGGTGAGGAACGCGCCGCCCGGATTCGCAACGAGGAGCGCGAGGAGATCGCGTCCCACCTGCACGATTCGGTGCTGCAGACCCTCGCGCTGATCCAGAAGCAGGCGGACTCCCCGCAGGAGGTGACGCGACTGGCGCGCGGCCAGGAGCGGGAGCTGCGACGGTGGCTGTTCGGCGGCAGCGAGACCGCACACACGAGCCTGTCGGAGGCACTGCAGACCATCGCCGGTGAGGTGGAGGACCAGCACGGGGTGACGGTGCGTCCGGTCACCGTCGGCGACGTCGAACTCGCTGCCGACGGTAAGGAGGGGGCCGGGCTGTCACGGGAGTGCTTCACCGCGCTGCTCGGCGCCACGCGGGAATCGCTCGTCAATGCCGCCAAACACGCGGGCGTCGCGAGCATCGACCTGTACGCGGAGACCGAGCGCGACCAGGTCAGCATCTTCGTACGCGACCGTGGTGTCGGGTTCGATCCGGAATCGGTGCCCGAGGACCGACAGGGCCTGGCCAAGTCGATCCACGCGCGGATCGAACGCCGGGGTGGACGAGTGGAGGTTCGTTCGACGGTGGGCAAGGGCACCGAGGTTCGGATCCACATGCCGCGCCCGGTGTGGGCCGAGCCCGAGTCCGAGTCCGAGTCCGCGCCGTCCGGCGAGCGGGAATCGCTGTTCTAGAGTGGGGCCGTGACTCTCTCGGCCTCTGCTGCGTCCAGCCCCGACAAGTTTCGTGTCTTCCTCGTCGACGACCACGCGGTGTTCAGGGCCGGGGTGCGTGCCGAACTCGGCCGCGAGTCCGACATGGAGGTCGTCGGTGAGGCCGGTGGTGTCGCCGAGGCCGTCGCCGGCATCAACGCGCTGCGTCCTCAGGTGGTGTTGCTCGACGTGCACATGCCCGACGGTGGTGGCGTCGCGGTGCTGAACGGAATCGACTCGGGCCCGGTCTGTCTGGCGCTCAGCGTGTCCGACGCCGCCGAGGACGTGATCGCGGTGATCCGGGCCGGCGCCCGCGGGTACGTGACGAAGACGATCTCGGGTGCCGAGCTGGCCGACGGTGTCCGCCGGGTGGCCGGTGGTGACGCGGTGTTCAGTCCGCGGCTCGCCGGGTTCGTCCTGGACTCGTTCACCGGACGCTCGAATGTTCCGGAGCCGCCGCTGGACCCGGAACTGGACTCGCTCACCCCGCGTGAGCTCGAGGTGCTGCGCCTGCTCGCCCGTGGATACACCTACCGCGAGATCGCCGAGGAGTTGGTGATTTCGGTGAAGACGGTGGAGACCCACGCCTCGAACGTGCTGCGAAAGACCCAGCAGTCCAATCGGAATGCGCTCACCCGGTGGGCGCACCGGCGCCGCATCGACTGAGGCAGCGCCGGCGAGGCGTCGTCACCGAGGCGCTGCGTCAGAGCGCCAGCGCGACGATCAGGACCACGACGAACGCGAGCACGATGATGCCGATCATGACGGCCATCGCGAGCGGTGCGGCCGCGACGACCCTGCCGCGCAGGTCGGTCGGCGCCTGCGGGCCGGTGAGGCCGTCGGTGAGCTGGCGGAGCCACGCCCGTCCCGCGGGTCGCGGAACCGAACCCAGTGGTGTGTTCGATTGTGCGGCAGGAAGATCTGTGGCGGTGGTCGAGGCAGCACGGCGGCGGGGGATCGCCGCCGGGGCGGACCGGTAGGCCCAATTGGGGACGGTGCCGTCGGCCGACTTCACCGGTGCTCCGATCAGCGCGTCGGCGACGGCCGCGCCGGTCCCGGCGTCGGACCCGAGTGCGACGGCGGCGAGGGCGTCGCGGGCCTGTGCCATGGTGGGGCGACGGGCGGGGTCGGGCTCGAGCAGGTGCAGCAGAGTGTCGGTGAGTGGACCGCTGAGGCTCGGTCGGTAGATCTCGGCCTTCGCGACACGGTGGAGCAGCGCGATGGGATCGGTGTCGAGCCCGAACGGGGGTTGGCCCTCGACGACGGTGTACAGCGTCGCGCCGAGCGAGAAGACGTCACTGGCCTCGGTGGGGTCGTCGCCGCGGGCGACCTCGGGGGCGAAGTAGGCGGGGGTGCCGGTGATGACCCCCGGCTTGCCGCTGGGCGCGTCGCCCTTCGCGCGGGCGATCCCGAAGTCGCTGATCTTGACGATGCCGAGGTCGTCGCCGCGGTCGGCGACGAGGATGTTGCCCGGCTTGATGTCGCGGTGCAGGATCCCGGCCGCGTGCGCCTCCGTGAGTGCGGCCGCGATCTGTGCGCCGATCTGCGCGACCTCGAGGGGCGGCAGCGTGTCGGCGAGATTCATGGCCTCGGCGAGGCTGCGCGACGGCAGGTACTCCATGACGAGCCATGGTTCGCCGGACTCGACCGCGACGTCGTACATCGCGATGGCGTGCTCGTGGGACAGCTGCGCGGCGTTGCGGCCCTCGCGTAGGGCCCGCTGCCGGATCGCGCGGGCCTCCGCTTCGTCCATGCCGATGGTGGAGGTGACCTGTTTCACGGCGACCTCGCGGTCGAGCAGCGTGTCGTGAGCGAGCCACACCGCGCCCATGCCGCCGCCGCCGAGTTTGGATCGCAGCCGGTATCTGCCCGCCATCAGGTAGTCCGGCCCGATGACGGCCCGGCTTCGTCGGCCTGCTCGGGTGGGTTCCTGATCAGTCACGTATTCGAGGTTAGTGGATCGGAGGGGTTCGTCTTGACGTGCTGACGGGCAGGGGCTTTACTGGAACTGATTCGAAAGTGTGTTCGAGTCGAACTGTGTGCCGCGTCTTCCCCGTGCGCGCCGAACATCGGAAGAACCAGAAGTGTGCCCCGGGGAGCAGATATGACCGAACCAGCCCAGTTGCCCGTGCCTTCGTCTTCCGTGTCCGCCGAGTTGTCGGGGCTGACGCGTCAGCAGCGCCTGGAGTACCTGCGGCGGCGGATCTCGGCGGTGCCGGCGAAGGGCGAATCGAGCGCTGTCGATGTGGCCGAGCAGGTGCTGCGTCCGCGGCGGGTGCTGCCGGTGCCCGGGCCGCTGGCCGCACTCCTGCCGCAGGGCGGACTGGCCCGCGGTTCCGTGGTCTCGGTCTCCGGTGCGTCGTCACTGCTCCTGGGGCTGTTGGCGTCGGTGACGTCGGCGGGTGGGCACGCCGCGGTGATCGGTCGTCCGCAACTCGGGCTGCTCGCCGCCACCGAGATGGGTGCTCAGTTGCGGCGGATGGCGTTCGTGCCGGATCCGGGGCCGGACCCGGTGGAGGTGGCGGCGGTTCTGCTCGACGGTATGGATCTGGTGGTGCTGGGTCTGGGCGGTATGTCGGTGCCGCCGTGGCGGGCCCGGGCCGTGGTGGCTCGGGCGCGCAGCAAGCAGGCCACGTTGGTGGTCGTCGACGGACACTGGGACGGGGTCGAGGTCCGGCTGGACGCGCGGGTGCGTGGCTACGACGGGGTGGGGCGTGGCGTGGACGCCGGACGTGGCCGGTTGTGTTCGGTCCGGCTGGCGGTGCGGGCGCAGGGACGGGCGTTCCGGCCACGGACCATGTGTCTGGACGTGCGCTCGACGCAGGGGCACGTCGAGTGGGTGCCGGAGGCGGTCGCACTCACGCCGGAGGTGATCGCACGATGAGTGCGCGGGTGCTGGCGGTGTGGTGCCCGGACTGGCCCGCGGTGGCGGCGGCCGCGGCGGCAGACCTGCCGGCGGTCCGGCCGGTGGCGGTTCTGCTGGCCAATCGGGTGATCGCGTGTTCGGCGCCGGCCCGGGCGGACGGGGTGCGTCGAGGGCTGCGGCGTCGGGAGGCGCAGGCGCGTTGTCCGGAACTTCATGTGGCGCAGTCCGACCCCGAGCGCGACGCGCGACTGTTCGAGCCCGTCGCCGCCGCCGTGGACGAGGCCGCGCCCGGGGTGGAGGTGCTGCGCCCCGGTCTGCTGGTGTTGGCGGCCCGCGGTGCGAGCCGGTACTTCGGCTCGGAGGAGGCCGCGGCCGAACGGTTGGTGGACGCGGTGGCGGCGGCCGGCGCGGAATGCCAGATCGGCATCGCCGACGAACTGTCCACCGCGGTGATCGCGGCGCGCCACGCGGCGCTGGTGCCGGCCGGGGAGGGCGCGCGGTTCCTGGCCCCGCTCCCGATCGCCGAGATCGCGGCCGAACCGAGCCTCGCGGCAGCGGACCGTGCCGACCTGGTCGATCTGCTGCGTCGGCTCGGGCTGCGCACCGTCGGATCCTTCGCGGCGCTGTCCGCGGTGGATGTCGCGTCGCGATTCGGCGCCGACGCCGTCCGCGCGCACCGGACGGCCCGGGGGGAACCGGAACGGTCGCCGTCGGCGCGGGCGCTGCCCCCGGACCTGGAGGTGGAGCAGCAGTGCGATCCGCCCGTCGACCGCGTCGACGCCGCGGCCTTCGCAGGCCGGGCCATGGCCGAGCGGCTGCACGCGAAACTGTCGGGTGCCGCGGTCGCGTGCACGCGGCTGCAGGTGTCGGCGACCACCGGCAACGGTGAGCACCTGACCCGGACGTGGCGGTGTGCCGAACCGCTGACGCCGGAGGGCACCGCGGACCGGGTGCGCTGGCAGTTGGACGGCTGGCTCACCGGTCGCAGCGAGTCCCGGCCCACCGCCGGGATCACGGTACTGCGCCTCGAGCCGGTGGAGGTGGTGGCAGCCGGGGCCCTGCAGTTGGGGCTCTGGGGTGGTGTCGGGGAGGAGGACGAACGGGCACGCCGGGCCCTGATCCGCGTGCAGGGTCTGCTCGGCGGCGAGTCGGTGCAGGTGGGTGTGCTCAGTGGCGGCCGGGGGCCGGCGGAACGAATCACGTTGGTGCCGTTGGGGGACGAACTGGTGCCGGAATCCGACCCCGCCGCTCCTTGGCCGGGGCGGCTTCCCGAGCCGGCGCCGGCGACGGTGCTACCGAACCTCCCGACGGTGTCGCTCGAGGACTGCTCGGGTGATGCCGTGCAGGTCACCGAGCGGGGGGAGTTCAGTGCTGTTCCCGCGCGGCTGCGGTGGGGGAGCCGGGACTGGGAGGTGCAGGGGTGGGCGGGGCCGTGGCCGGTGGACGAGCGTTGGTGGGATGCCTCGACGGCACGGGCGGCTGCCCGTGCGCAGGTACTGCTCGCCGAGTCGCGGGCATTGCTTCTGATCTGCGAGGGAGGAAGGTGGGGTGTGGAGGGCGTCTACGAGTAGTCGATCCACCCCTTGCTCCATACCCGTGGGGGGTATAACTTCGATGAGTATGAACCCAAGTGGAGAAGCAGTTCACGAACACCACGTGGCGGGTACCTCCGGTCACGAGGGTTCGGAACACGCGAATCATTCCGGTCATTCAGGCCACGACGGGCACGGTGGTCAATCCGGGCACGGCGGTCACTCCGGTCACGGTGATCACGTCGCCCAGTTCCGCAGGCTCTTCTGGATCATGCTGGTCCTGTCGATCCCCGTGGTGGGGGCGAACATGATGTTCGCCGACCTCGTCGGCTACGACCTCCCGGACAATCCCGCGGTGGAGTGGATTTCACCGCTGCTCGGCACGGTCATGTTCGTGTGGGGCGGTCGGCCCTTCCTGACCGGCGCGGTGAGCGAACTCCGTTCCCGGCAGCCCGGGATGATGCTGCTGATCGCGCTCGCGATCACCGTCGCGTTCATCTCGTCGTGGGGATCGAGCCTCGGCATCCTCGGCCACGACCTGGACTTCTGGTGGGAACTGGCCCTGCTCATCGTGATCATGCTGCTCGGGCACTGGATCGAGATGCGGTCACTGGGGCAGGCCTCGAGTGCGTTGGACTCGCTCGCCGCACTGCTGCCCGACGAGGCCGAGCGCATCGGGAACGACGGCACGGTCACCACGGTCTCCACCGCCGATCTCGCCGCCGGCGACGTCGTGATGGTGCGCCCCGGCGGCCGTATCCCCGCCGACGGACGGATCGTCGAGGGCGCCGGTGACCTGGACGAATCCATGATCACCGGAGAATCTCGCACGGTGCGCCGCGAACTCGGCGACGCGGTCGTCGCGGGCACGGTGTCGACGGATTCCGCGCTGCGGATCGAGATCACCGCGGTCGGCGACGACACCGCGCTCGCGGGTATCCAGCGTCTGGTCGCCGAGGCACAGAACTCGTCGTCGCGGGCGCAGGTCCTCGCCGATCGGGCCGCCGCGATGCTGTTCTGGTTCGCACTGGGCGCGGCGGTGATCACGCTGGCGGTGTGGTCGATCTTCGGGACGCCCGATGAGGCCGTCACCCGGACCATCACGGTCCTGGTCATCGCGTGCCCGCACGCCCTCGGTCTGGCGATCCCGCTGGTGGTGTCGATCGCCACCGAACGGGCCGCCCGCGCCGGTGTGCTGATCACCGACCGGCGGGCCCTCGAGGCCATGCGCACTGTCGACACCGTGCTGTTCGACAAGACCGGCACCCTCACCAAGGGGGAGCCGGCGCTGGTCGCGTCCACCGCGGTCGCGGGGCACGGCGAGGACGAACTGATCGCGCTGGCTGCCGCGGTGGAACGCGACAGCGAGCATCCGCTGGGTCGGGCGATCGTCGCAGCCGCCGAGCATCGGGAGCTGTCGATCCCGCAGGCCACCGAGTTCCAGGCCCGCAACGGCGTCGGTGTCACTGCGGCCGTCGACGGGTCGAGTGTCAGCGTCGGCGGCCCCGGCATGCTCGACAGCCACGGCGCGTCGGCGCTGCCGGAGACACAGGAGTGGGCGGCGCAGGGGTCGACGGTGCTGCATGTGCTCCGGGACGGACAGGTGATCGGTGCGGTCGCGCTGGCCGACGAGATCCGGCCCGAGTCCCGCGACGCGATCGAGGCGCTGCACGCCCGCGGGATCCGCGTCGTGATGCTCACCGGCGACGCGGAGGCGGTCGCGCGGGCCGTCGGTGACGACCTCGGCATCGACGAGGTGATCGCCGGCGTGCTGCCGCAGGACAAGGGCGCGAAGGTCAAGGAGTTGCAGGCCGTGGGCCGCAAGGTCGTGATGGTGGGTGACGGCGTCAACGATGCGCCCGCGCTCGCGCAGGCCGACGTCGGCATCGCGATCGGTGCCGGCACGGACGTCGCGATCGCGTCGGCCGGGGTGGTGCTGGTCAGCGACGATCCGCGGGCGGTGGTGTCGGTGATCGAACTGTCCCACGCGACGTACCGGAAGATGGTGCAGAACCTGGCGTGGGCGGCCGGCTACAACGTGATCTCGGTGCCGCTCGCGGCGGGCGTCCTGGCGCCGGTCGGGTTCGTGTTGCCGATGGAGGTGGGCGCGATCCTGATGTCGGCGTCCACCGTCGTCGTGGCGGCCAACGCGCAGTTGCTGCGCCGGCTGAAGCTCGAACCGCAGCGGCTGACCCGCTCCGTTCCGGAACGGGAGCACGACTACGCTCGATGATTGTGCAGCTCACCGAGACGACAGTCACCCGTAGCGGCCACACGATTTCCTACCGGGACAGTGGCGGTTCGTCTGGGGCACATCAGGTTCCGGTGATCCTGGTGCACGGCATGGGCGGCGACAACCGCACGTGGGACCGGTTCGCGCGGTCGGTGACGACGCGGGGACGCCGGGTGCTGGCGGTGGACCTGCGCGGTCACGGGCGCAGTGCGCGGGCCGAGTCGTACCTGTTCGGTGAGTTCGGCGACGACATCCTCGGCCTGTGCGAGGACCTCTCGTTCGACAGCGTCGACCTGGTGGGTCACTCGCTCGGTGGACACGCCGTGTCGCTGGTGGCGCAGCAGCGTCCGGATCTGGTCCGTCGCCTCGTGCTCGAGGAGGCCCCGCTGCCGCTGCGCCCCGGCGATCCGGTTCCCAACTTCGGCGGCCGACTGCCGTCGCTGGTGGAACTGTGGCACGCCGCCTCGAGCATGCTGCGCAGCCCGCGGGCGGTGTGGGCGTTCGACCGGTCGATGACGGCGTCGGCGCTCACGCAGTTCCACGAACCGAATCCGGTGTGGTGGCAGCGGCTCCCGGACATCGAGGCGCGGACGCTGATCCTGCGCGGGGGACCCACGGGCATGGTGGATCCGGTGCTGCTGGATGCGGCCGTCACCGCGATCCGTGACTGTGAGGTGGTGTCGTTCACGAGCGGGCACAGCATCCACCGGGACCGGTACCGGGATTTCGAGGCCGCGGTTCTGCCGTTCCTGATGGCGCACTGAGGTCGGTCCCCGCGTGGCAGTATGCGGGACATGGCATTCCTGGGTGGGGACCGAAAGCTCGTCGTGTGGTCGGCGGTGTACGTCGTGTCGCAGGCCAACATTGCGAGACTGCTGGGCCCGGTGGGCGTGAAACTGCTGAAGACGCAGACGGCACCGTCGGCGCGGGTGTACCGAGCGGTGCTCGACGGCATGGATGCGGGCGAGATCGCGCGCTACCGCAGCCACTTCTGTCCGGACTTCGTGCACCCGGCCGTCTACGCGACGGCCCTGCGGGTCGGGGCCCGGCGACTCGACGAACTGGCGCCGCTGTCGCCGACGACCAAGCGGGTACTCCTGGCCGCGCCCGTCGTGTCGGCGGCGGGGGACTACATCGAGAACGTTGCGGGCCTGTACCTGCTCGATCACCGGGACCGGATCAGCGACCGCGCCATCCGCGCGACGACCGCGGTCAGCACCACCAAGTGGGTGCTCGGACTCGGCACGTTCGCGTACCTGGCGCGGGGCTTCGTCCGGGCCTGGGCGGGGCGCTGACATGGCGGCCGCGGAGTTGCCTGTCGAGCTCTTCGCGGACCAGTCCGCTTTCCGGGAGTGGTTGCGCGGCAACGTTTCCACATCTCCCGGCGTGTGGGTGAAGATCGCGAAGAAGGGCTCGGCGCACACCTCCGTCACCTACGCCGAGGCCGTCGAGGTGGCGCTGTGCTTCGGCTGGATAGACAGTCAGGCCCGCAAGCTCGACGACGACTTCCGGGTGCAGCGGTTCACGCCACGCACCGCCCGCAGTCCCTGGTCCGAGCGCAACAGGGATGCCGTGGAGGCGTTGATCGAGCGGGGGCTGGTGGAACCGGAGGGGTTGGCGGCGGTGGAGGCGGCGAAGACCGACGGCCGTTGGGACAGGGCATACGCGGGACCGAAGACGGCACAGGCGCCACAGGACCTGCTCGACGCCCTCGCCGCGAACCCGGCCGCGGAGGCGTTCTTCGCGACCCTCGACAGTCGGAACAGGTTCGCGGCGCTGTACCGCATCCAGGACGCGAAGCGCCCCGAGACCCGGGCCCGGCGGATCGCCACCTTCGTCGAGCAGTTCGCCGAGGGCCGGAAGTTCTACGAGTGAGCACGACACGAGGCGATGTACTGAGACTGGCATCGAGACGCGTCTGACGGCGGCTGCCGACAACACGATCGCGAACGGTGATCTTGCGGAGGGAATCGGTTATCCACCAGCAGATTTCACGCCCGTCGCCATCATTCGCTGCGAGCGCGGCGAGAAATCCGTCCGGCCTGGCCCTCCACCGAATGCGCTCCCGAGGACGGTCCGATCGCGGCCCTCTCGCGGTTGCAGGTGTGCCGATACCGCGAGAACGGTGACGAGTCGATCCGGGAATCGCGGTCACGGCTGACGGCCGAGCAGAGCGTCGACGTCGTACGCTCCATCGTCGCGGCGCCGTCGGCCGCGGCCTGTTCGCTCGTCGCGACTCGCACGGGAGCGATTCCGTTGCTCCGTCCCGACGGCTCCGGAGGCGCGGAGATCGATGTCGAACTCGACGGCTGCACGCGGGCGACCGCGCCGGGCCTGCGGCTGGTCGTCGTACCGGACTCCGTGCTGGCGGTGCTCGACGGCGGTACACAATGACGGGGTGAGTGAATCGGTACCGCAGGCTGGCCCCACTACGTGCTCCGTGCTGTCCGCGGACGAACCGCTGCCCGGCACCGCGGCCCAGGTCGCGGGCTGGGTGTGCATCGAGTACCCGGGTGCGTGGGGACGCGACGTCCTCGACGGCACCGCGCTGGGCGCGGAACTGGCCGGTGAGTTGTCGGACCGCGCCGACGCGGCCGGGGTGCGCATCATGTTCATCCGCCGCCCGGGGCGCAGCGAGGTGACCCACGGTGCGCGCACGGTGTTGTTGGCGAACTCGCACCCGGACCACTCGTGGTGCGAGCGTCTCGAGATCGGCGATGTCTCCGATCTGCTCGACATCGATCTGATGCAGGTTCGTGGCCGCGCGCCGGGGCTCGGGGAGCGGGTGTCCGAGCCGGTGGTGCTGGTGTGCGCACACAGCAAACGCGACCAGTGCTGCGCGGTGCTCGGACGTCCGGTCGCGGCCGCACTCACCGCGGAGTTCGGCGACGCGGTGTGGGAGTGCTCGCACACCGGCGGCCACCGGTTCGCGCCGTCGATGATCCTGCTGCCCACCGGCAACACGTACGGGCGGCTGGGGCCGGACGAGAGTGTGCGGGCCGTGCGGGCCGCCGCGGACACCCGGGTGTACCTGCCGGGGCTGCGGGGGCGGAGCATCTGGGGTCCGCGCGGCCAGGTCGCCGAGGTCACGGTGCGGCTGGACGTGCCCGTCGGTCCGGACGAGCTGGTGGTCGACGAACGGACCGCCGATCCGGTGGTGGTGCACCGCGACGGGCGACGGTGGCGAGTCTCACTCGAGCAGCGCGAGCTCGCGGCCCGGCCGGCGAGCTGCGGCGCCGAGGCCAAACCCGTGCGTCCGGTGGTCGCGGTGAGTATGCAGGAACTCCCCGCCGAAGTCCCGGCGGGGAGTTCCTAGCGACGTCGGCTCAGCCGGACAGTTCGGTCGAGCGTTCGGTGCGCGGCGGGTGCGCTCGCGCGATCCGGGGTCCGATGGGCGTCACGTTCCGCGGCGCGGGTGAATCCGGCTTCCCCGAACGGCCCGTCCCGAAATTGTTGTTCAGGAACGATTCCGCGGAATCGTCGAGAATGTTCAGCCATTCGTCGTGCAACGGCGGAGCAATCGTTCCGGTCAGCGTCGACACGTAGCTGCAATTCCGGTAGCCCATGATGTCGGCCTTCTTGTCCTTCTTCCACTGCTTGAAAAGCTCACCTTGCTTTTCGACATGGAATTCGGGGTAGTCGGTCCGGTCCACGAGATCGCGAATGTACGCGGCCTGGAAATCGATTTCCTCGACGGCGGTCGACAGTTGTTCCTCGCGGGCCCGCCATTCCTGGATATCGCGTTCCCGCGTTTCGTTGTCGGGCAATTCGATCCGGCCGAGGATGACGTCGCGTGCAAACCAGGCCTGCGCATCGAACATGTTGAACGTGAAGTACTGGTCCTGCATGCCGAGGAAGAACAGTCGTGAATTCTCCTGCGAGACCACGCCCTTGTACATGCCGGTCGGGTACAGGCGGTTGTTCGTGCGCAACGCGAGCTCGTCGGGCAGGAACGGGAAGTGGTGCTGGTAGCCGGTGCACAGGACGATCGCGTCGACCTCACGGGTGCTGCCGTCCTGGAAACGTGCGGTGTGACCGTCGATCCCGGTCAGCAACGGCACCTCGGAGAAGCCCTCGGGCCAGTCGTGGCCCATCGGCGCCGAGCGGTAGCTGAAGGTGACCTCGGCGGCGCCGTACTTGAAGCACTGCGTCCCGATGTCCTCGGCCGAGTAGCTGCTGCCGATCAGCAGCAGTCGTTTACCTGTGAATTCTCGGGCGTCACGGAAGTCGTGAGCGTGCAGCACGCGGCCCGGGAAGTCGTCGAGGCCCTCGAAGTGCGGAACATTCGGGGTGGAGAAATGTCCGGTTCCGACCACGACGTAGTCGAAGAGTTCGGTCTCGAGCGAGCCGGACTTGTGGTCGGCGACGGTCACCGCGAACTTTCCGGTGTCGCCCTCGTTCTCGGGTTCGATGTACTCCACCCAGCGGACGGCGGTGTCGAAGCGGATGTACTTGCGCACGTCGCTCTGCTCGACTCGTCCCATGATGTAGTCGTGCACCACGGCACGCGGCGGGTACGACGGAATCGGTCGGCCGAAATGTTCCTCGAAAGAATAGTCGGCGAACTCCAGGCATTCCTTCGGGCCGTTCGACCAGAGGAAGCGGTACATGCTTCCGTGCACTGGTTCGCCGTTTTGATCGAGTCCCGTTCGCCACGTGTAGTTCCACATGCCGCCCAGGTCGCTCTGCTTTTCGTAACAAACAATTTCGGGCATCGACCCAAGACCTGATTTACGTGCCGACTCGAATGCCCTCAACTGTGCGAGGCCGCTCGGACCGGCTCCCAAAATCGCGATCCTTGGCGTCAAAGTCTTCTCCCTATTTTCGTTGGTCCCCTATCTTGCTTATCACAACGAAAGACGGTTTGGCGAACTCGTCGGGCCGTTCGGAATCGAAATTCTGTGCGATTTCCGGGGCGAAATAGTGCTGTTCACCAGCGCATATGCGTCACCAGTGCACGCCCGGAACCAGGCGGGCGAGCCGGCGGCCGATCCGGGCCGCCGCGAGCGTCACGCCGCCCGGTCGAGACGCCGCCGGCGGGGCCTCGGGAGCCGGTTCCGGCCGTGGCTCGGGGCCGGCCTCGCCGCGGGCGGCCGGTGAGTCCGGGAAAGCGTGATACATCCGAGATAGGGCGCGGTCCTTCATTCGCGGAGCGAAGATGGCCCCGAACTCGGCGAGGGTCCCGACCGGGACGTCGATGCGCTTGGGTCGTTCGATCAGGGCGCGGACCACCATCGCCGCGGCCTTCTCGGCGCTCACCGCGCGGCCGGCGTTGTACTGACCGGTCGGTGCGATCATCGGGGTCTCCACGAGTGGCATGTGGATCGTGGTGAAGGTGATCCCGTCCGTCAGGGTCTCGGCCGCGGCCACGTCGGCGAACGCGTCGAGCGCGGACTTGCTCGCGACGTAGGCCGCGAACCGCGGCGTCCGGGCTTGGACCCCGGCGGTGCTGATGTCGACGATGTGACCGAAGCGTCGCTCACGCATGTGCGGCAGCAGTGCCAGGACCATGCGGACGGCCCCGAAATAGTTGACGGCCATGGTGCGCTCGAAGTCGTGCAGGCGGTCGGTCGAGCGGTACAGCCCGCGGCGGATGGACCGGCCCGCGTTGTTGACGAGCATGTCCACGTGATCGTGTTCGGCGAGGATCGACTTGACCGTCCGGTCGACGGCCTCGGTGTCGGTGATGTCGCAGGGGTAGGCGAACGCGGCCCCACCGGCCTCGCGGATCTGCGCCACCACGGTGTCCAGTTCGTCGGCGCGACGAGCGAGGAGCAGCACGGTCGCGCCCTTTGCGGCCGTGGCGATCGCGGCGGCCCGTCCGATGCCGGAGGACGCGCCGGTGATGACGACGTGACGGTTTACGAGCGGACCGGCGGGATCGTCGCGTCGGGCCCGGTCGGGGTCGAGATGCTCACGCCAGTACGACCACAGCCTCGGGGCGTACGACGGGAACGGCGGGGCCGAGATTCCACTGCCCTGCAGTGCTTCCCGGGTCGGATCGGAGGTGAACCGGGTCGGCAGCGTGAGGTGGTCGAGCATCACCGGCGGGATGCCCAGGGAACGCAGGACGAGGTTGCGGGCGGGCCGGATCCGATCCGGCGGGTTCAGCAGCGGTGCGGCCAGGCCGCCGGGTAGGTCGGCCACCGGTGTGGGTGCGTGGGCGGCCGCGGCGAGCGCGGCGTAGATCTGCCGGACCGGTTGGGAATCGGGGGAGACGAGGTGGAAGGCGCGCCCGTCGAGACCCGGGCGAAGCATCAGTTCGACGATCGCGGCCGCGACGAAGTCGACCGGCACCACGTTGGTGTAGCCGAGTCGCGGGACCGCGACGGGAAGGGCGGACGGAAGCTTCGCGAGCGCGGCGAGTGCGGGGAAGAAGTAGTACGGTCCGTCGATCTTGTCCATCTCACCGGTGACCGAACTGCCCACCACGGCCGCCGGCCGGTAGATACGCCACGGCGCCGTCGAAGTCCGTACCAGCCGCTCGGCCTCGAACTTGGTGCGATGGTAGGGCGTCGGGAATCCCTGGCCCAGGTCGAAGTCGTCCTCGGTGAACCGTCCGCGGTGATCGCCGGCCACCGCGATCGACGAGACGTGATGCAGCGTCGCGCCGATCCCGGAGGCCAGTTCGATCACCGAGCGGGTGCCGTCGATGTTGGTCGACGCCTGCTCGTCTCCGGCGGTGAGGTCGTAGATCGCGCCGAGATGCAGTACGTGCTCGGCGTCCGGTGCCGGTGCGTCGAGTCCCAGTCCGGGTTCGGTGAGATCCCCGACCAGCGCGTGGACGCGGTCGCCGCCCGGCCACACGCTCGACATCCGTTCGAGCTTGGACACCGATCCGGGGCGGACCAGGACGTGGATCTCGGCGGCGGGATCGCACTCGAGCAGCCGTTCGATCGTGTGCCTGCCGAGGAACCCGGTGCCGCCCGTGACGATGTACGTGGCCATACCCGGAACTTACTCCGAAGTAAGGAGCCGTGCCAGGGTTATCCGGGCGGCTCCGGTGCCACGCGGGCACGGGGTCGCACCCGATTCGGATGGGACCCCGGGTTCCTACTTCAGCCCGGACCGGACGAACGCGTCCACGACGTGGCGCTGCAGGAACATGTAGATGAGGAAGATCGGCAGACACGCGATGCCGGACGCCGCCATCACCGCGCCCCAGTTGTTGCCCTCCGCGCCGAGGAAACTACGGATACCGATCTGGACCAGGGCGTCGGAGTTCCGCAGGATCAGCGACGGCCAGAGGTACTCGTTCCATGCCGAGATGAACAGCATGATTCCCAGGGCTGCCAGCGCCGGTCGCCTGTTCGGCACGATCACGCGCCACAGCGACGCCCACGCACCCTGCCCGTCCATCTCGCTCGCGTCGAGCAACTCGCGCGGGAACGCCTCCATGTGCTGGCGCAGCAGCATGACGCCGAACGCCGAGCACAGGTTGGGGATCACCACGCCGGCCACGGTGTCGAGCAGACCCATCTGCGAGATCAACAGGTAGTTCGGGATCATCGTGACCTGGAACGGCACCAGCCACGAGCCGACGAAGAGCAGGAACAGCAGGCGCTTGCCGGCGAAGTCCCAGCGCGCGAAGGCGTACGACGCGAGCAGAGCGACCAGGAGCTGACTGACCGCGACCACGAACGCCATCGCGAAGGTGTTGAGGAGCATCGACAGCATCGGGATGGTGTCGAATACGTACCGGAAGCTGTCGGTGCTGAGCGGCCACGGAACCGGGCTGCCGGACAACGTGTCCTCCGGCCTGCGGAACGCGGTGGCGAACATCCAGTACACCGGGAAGACACTGAACACGGCGAGCGCCGCGAGCGCCACATGACCGAGCGCGACTCGGCGACTGCCCGTGCGCCGCGGTTCGGCCGAGTCGGTGGGCGTAGTGGGTGAGGTGCGCGCGGTGGGTGTCCTGGGCGGGTCGAGGAGGACGAAGGCCATGAGTGGTTCCTAGTTGTCGTAGAAGCTCAGGCGCTCGGTCAGCCGCACGAACAGCAGTGCGATGACGCCGACGCCGAGGAAGAAGAGGGTGCCGGCGGCCGCCGACATGCCGGCATCGAAGTTGCGGAAACCGAACTCGTACAACAGGTAGTAGATGTTGGTCGAGGAGCCGCTGGGGCCGCCTTGGGTGAGGACGTCGATCACCGGGTAGGTCCACTGGGCGCTCAGCAGGATCGTCATCATCGCCAGGAACAGCAGCGTGGGGGACAACAGCGGCAGCGTGATCCGGCGGGTGACGGTCGACGGTGCGGCGCCGTCGAGCGCGGCCGCATGACCGTAGTCGGGGTTGATACCCGCCATCCCCGCGGAGATGACGAGGACACCGAAACCGAGCATCTGCCAGCCGACGATCACGACCACGCCGATCAGTGCCAGTCTCGGGTCACGGAACACGTTGCCGAGGTCGTGGCCCATCGTCGCCGAGATGCGGGCGATCATGCCGTTGTCGGGATTGAACAGCCAGCGCCAGATGGCGCTGCTCGCAACGGGAGTCACGAGGAAAGGGACGAAGATCATTGCCTGTAGAACGTGCGGGCGCGACCGCTCACCCGGGAGGACAGGAGCGCGATCCCGAGCGGGAGGACGAGGGAGAACACCATGAACGCGCCGATGTAGAGGGCGGTGTTCCAGAGCGCCTGGTGCAACTCGGGGAGCGAGAGCACGGTGGCGTAGTTGTCCAGACCGACCGGCGTCTTCGGGCTGGTCGGGATCATGTTCCATTTGTAGAACGACAGCCCCACGGTCTCCGCGAGCGGCTTGTAGGTCCACATCACGAGCAGGACGACCGCGGGGAGCAGGAACAGATAGGGGACGGCGCGGCGTGCCGCGCGCGACCGCCATCCCGGCCCTGCCTGCACAGGCAGGGCCGAGACGACCGTCCGCGGCTCGGCGCTCGCCGGGACTTCGACGAACATCGGATACTCGCAATCGGTTTCGGGGACGGATCAGCGGTTCGACGAGTCGGCCATGACCGCCAGCTGCTCCTCGGGGGACAGCGACTGGTAGTAGCGCAGCTGCTCCAGCGTCAACTCGTACAGCGTCGGCCCCTCCTCGACCGGGACGACGGTGTGCAGGATGCGGTCGGAGTACACGTGCACCAGGTTGAACGACTGCCCGCTGTCCTGGCCGCGCATGCCGCCTCCCGTGGGGAACAGGTCCTGGGTGTAGCAGGTGGCCGATGCGACGGACACCGGAATGCCCCCGAAGGTGCAGGTGGTCGAGTAGTGCAGGTGGCCGCCGAGGATGCCGCGGACGTCGGTGCCGCGCAGCACGTCCTCGAGCCGGCGCTGGTCGCGGAGTTCGACGGACTCGAGCAGTTCCAGCGGGCTCGGTACCGGCGGGTGGTGCAGCGCGAGCAGCGTGCCGTGCGGGGCCGGAGTCGCGAGAACATCACGGAGCCAGGCGATCTGCTCGTCGGCGATCTCACCGTGGTGACGGCCGGGAACGGTGCTGTCGAGTGCGATGATCCGCAGGCCGCCGATGTCGTGGACCATGTCCACCGACTCCTGTGTGGGCTCGGTGCCGAGCAGCCCCGCGCGGAACTCGGGCCGGCTGTCGTGGTTGCCCATCACCCAGATCACCTGGGCGCCCAGCTTCGCTGCCGCCGGCTCGACCATGTCCCGCAGTCGGGCGTATGCCTGCGGGTTGCCGGCATCGGCGAGGTCGCCGGTGAACACGATCGCCTCGGGGCGTTGCCCGGCGCGGTCGAGGCGGTCGAACAGGAGTCCCAGCTTGGCGTCGCTGTCGGCGCTGCCGTGGAGCAACTCACCGTCCCCGACGAAATGGGTGTCGCTGACGTGCAGGACGAAGTGATCGGTGGCGCCGTACTGTCCGCTCGTGGACGTGGCAGTCTCGGGCATGTCTGTCTCCTTGCAGGATTCGTGAATGTGGGCGTCAGCCGAGGAGGCAGGCGCGCAGGTTGTCGAGTTCGGGGTCGGTCATGCCGTGTGCGCGCAGATAGTCGGGCACGTCGCCGTGGCTCTCGCGCAGGGACGCGAGCGTGGCGAGCATCAGCGGGGCCGGGCTGGACGCCACGATCTGGGCGATGTCGGCCCCGGCGGGCAGACCGCGTGTCGCCATCACCGCCGTCATCGCGTCGACCCATTCGCCCGCCAGCATCAGCTCGGACAGCGAGTAGTCGGCGGCGATGTCGCGATCGCCGACGCCGACGGCGGCCAGAGCCAGGGCGACCACCAGACCGGTGCGGTCCTTGCCGGCGGTGCAGTGCACCAGGACCGGGTCGTCGCCGGAGTCGGCGATGAGACGGACGGCGTCGGTCAGGGCGGCTCCGTGGTCGTCGAGCATCCAGGTGTAGATCCCGCCGAGGTCGAGGGTCTCCGCGGTGTACGTCGCGCCGCGGGCGCCGAGCCCGTTGCGGTAGACGGGCAGGTGCACCTCGCGGTGCCCGACGCCGTCGAGTGCGTTCGGTGCACTCGCTCGCTCGTCCGCCTCACTCAGGTCGATGACCAGCGTCAGGCCGCGGGCCGCCAGTTCGGCGCGGCCGCCGGAGTCGATACCGTGCAGGGCGTCCGAGCGGAAGAGCTTGCCCCACTTGGTCGTCAGGTTCGACGCCGTCGGATATCCGCCGACATCGCGGAGGTTGTGCACGCCGCGGGCCGCGAGGCGGCGGGACGGGGTGCGGTGGAGGTCGGTCGTCATGGTCGTGTCACTCAGCCGATCAGGTCCTGGGCACGCTGCTGGGCAGCGGCCATCGTGGATGCGGGGTCCTTGCCGTAGAAGACCGACTCCTCGATCGCGGTGGCGAGGATGTCGTCGATCTGGACGTAGCTGTTGCCGGGGTAGGACTGCCACGGCTCGAGGCGGTCCAGCTGCCCGAGGTTGGGGGCGAGGAGCGGGTTGCCGTCGGCCCAGGTCTGCAGCGCCGCGGGGTCGGTGGTCAGCGACGTGCGCAGCGGCAGGTAGCCGATCTCGGACGAGATCTCGGTATACGCGTGATCGCTCGTCATGAACTTGATCAGCTCCCACGACGCGCGCTGCTTCGCGGGATCCTGGGCGAACACGAACAGCGCCGACCCGGAATTGGTGGGCACCGCCTCACTGCCGGCGAAGGCGGGCATCGCGGCGGCCCGCAGTTCCCAGCCGGCGGCCTTCGACGCGCCCACGAGCATGCCCTGGATCGCCGAGGACTGCAGTTGGATCGCGGTGTCGCTCTTCATGAAGCTCTCCATCTGGCCGGCCGAGTCCTGGTTGGCGAGGATGCCCTGGTCGTACAGGTCGCGCAGCATCTCCACCGCCGCGAGCGACTCGTCGCTCGCGAACTCGACGGTGCTGCGGTCCTCGGACAGCACGTTCCCGCCCGCCGACCGGAACAGCCCCTGCATGCACCAGCTGCCGCCCTTGACCGCGCACGAGATCGTCAGCGACGGCTTGCCCGTGGCTGCGGTGATCTTCTTCGCGGCCGCCGCGACGTCGGTCCACGTCGACAGGTCGGCGTCGGCGGGTACGCCCGCCTTCTCGAACGCGGTGGCGTTGTAGAACAGCACCGGGTGGTCTGGGGGACGTCGATCCACTCGATCCGTCGACCGCTCGCGCGGTCGAACAGATGCACGTGGTTCGGATCGGTGGTCAGGGTGAGGGTCTGTGAGGGCGTCATCGCGATGGGCCTCGGGGAACGAACGCATACCGTCGAGCCGCCGACCGTGCAGTACGCGATCTCCTCGCTGCCGCGATTCTCGACGGAATCGACTGTCGCGGTGAGGTGTACGGATTCGGTGTCGTCGCCGACGCGAAGGTGCTCGGGGCGGATGCCGAGGACCACGTCGAGGTTCTCGGTCTCACCCGGCCACAGGTCCGCGCGCATACCGGGTGCGAGCGCGCACACGGCGCCGTCCACGGTGCGGACGGTGGCGTCGATCAGGTTCATCGCGGGGCTGCCGAGGAAGCCGGCGACGAACACCGAGGCGGGGCGGTCGTAGACCTCCTGGAAGACCATCGCGACGTCACGTTTACGCGCGGGCGCCGAGGTGATGTCCTCGCCGTCGAGGACGATGCGCCCGCTGGTCGGTTCCAGCAGTCCGGCGATCATTCGGAGAAGCGTGGTCTTGCCGCAGCCTGAGGGACCCAGGAGCACCAGGAAGTCGCCGTCCCGGATCTCCATCGAGATGTCGTCGACGGCGGTGACACCGCCGAAGCTCCTGCCCAGGCCCTCGATTCGAATACTGCCCATGACCCTCTCCCGATGAAACGTGATTACCCGAACCGGATCGATTCGGAATTCTCATTACATCGAGTAGTCGGCCAGCCGAAGGTGAACGTCGACTGAATGGTCCAGCAACGAACGATGAGGTTTGGTGGGCTGGATGCGCTCGGTCACCGGGACTCGGAGGTTGATGGATTCATCAGGGCCGCAAAGTGTTCCAGGCTCCTCTCCGCGACGTCGGCGGCCTGCCCGTCGACCTCGGACACCGCGACCTGCAGCCCCAGCAGGAACGTCGACTGGATGATGGTCGCCGACACCCCGTGGCCGGCGTACGGTCCCGACCCGTTCCCGATCACCAGCGCCGAGTCCGACAGGTCGACCAGTGTGGACCGGGCGTGGCCCGTCACCCCCACCACGTGCGCGCCGGCCGCGCGGGCGGCCCGAACCGCCTCGATCGTGAACGCGTTCATGCCGGAGTCGCTGACCGCGACGCAGACGTCGTCGGGGGTCAGGGTCCGCGCGGTGAACAGTTGGATGACGGTGTCCGTGGGTGCCTCGGCGATCCTGCCGTTGACCAGCATCCGGACCGCAAATCCGGTGGCGGCGGGCGACGATCCGCCGTTGGCGACGACGAAAACTCGTCGCGCGGTCGCGAGCGCACGTACCGCGGCGTCGAAGGCGTCCTCCGACAGCGGGGCGAGACCGCCGGACAGATCGGACCCCACCTCGGAGACGATCGCCCGCAGTACGCCGAGGCTGCCCGGCGGAGTGGTGTCCTGCGACGTCGTGGAAGTCTCCGCGCCGAGGTCACGCAGCAGCAGCATCCGCACGTGCTGGAATCCGGTGAAGCCGAGATTCTGGCACGCGCGCACCACGGTCGCCGTCGACGTCGATGCCGCCTCCGCGAGATCTGCGACGGACCACCACGCCACCTCACGCGGACGCTCCGCGCACACGTCGGCGACGCGGCGCTCGCTCGGTGCCAGGTCTGCGCTCATGGCTTCTGGATAAACACACGCCGGTGAACGGGTGGACACATCGGCCTGAGCACCCATTTCCCGAGGGTTCGGGGCGGTATCCCGCCGACCGGGGCGAGGAGTGGGCGCTCAGGCCGACGGGGTCGCTGCGCGCAACTTCGCGGCGATCGTCACCACCCGGGTGGCCAGATGATCGAGCGCGGTGCTCGTCGTGTCGTCCAGTGGGTTCCGGTTGTCGGGCCCCGTCACGAGGCTCACGCCGTACGGGTTGCCGTCGGCGAACTTCACCGGATCGGTGTAGCCGGGCGGGACGATGATGCCGCCGAAGTGCATCAGCGATGTGTACAGCGCCATCAGAGTGGTCTCCTGGCCGCCGTGCAGGGTCTGGCTCGACGTGAACGCGGCGTACACCTTGTTCGCAAGTAGTCCTTGTGTCCACAGGCCGCCCAGGGAATCGATGAAGGCCTGGAACGGGCTCGCGGTGCTGCCGAACCGGGTCGGGGACCCGAAGATCACCGCGTCGGCCCAGACGATGTCGTCGCCGGTGGCCGACGGGAGATCCTTGGTGGCCAGGTAGTTCGCAGTCCACGCCGGGTTCGTCGCGAACGTCTCGGGATCGCGGGTCTCGGTGATGTGACGCACTCGAACCTCCGCGCCCGCGGACCGCGCGGCTTCGGATACTCGTTCGGCCATCGTGGTGCCATGGCCGGTCGCCGAGTAGTAGATGACGGACAGCTTGGTCATCGGGACGTCCCCTTCCGTGGGGTCTCCGGCCCCGTTTCCATGAGACCGCGCGGCGGCACCCCCGCGCACCGGTTCGATCGCATCCGGTCCACTCCGTGAGCGATGTCCGGATGACCCGGCCCGGGAGTACCGTCCACCGCGACGTCTGCGACGTACCGCCCGTTCCAGACGGATATCGGGTGCTTTCCCCTCGTGTGGGACCGAGTGGCAGACCGACTCGGGGACTGAGGACAACTGCGCCGAGGATAGGGTCTAGCGCGCGGCAACCGGTGGGGTGGCCGACCGTGTCGGCGCACAATCTCAGGGGGAGTCATGCCCGTGCTCGCAATGCTGTTCCAGGATCGACTCGACGCCGGTGTCACTGCGGAAGCCTTGGCCGTGCAGTTGAGGCGGGACTGGCCGGACGTCGACTTCTCCGACCTTGTCGTCGGTGAGGAGGAGTCCGACGACGGTGATGGGCCGGTGCGTCTCGACCTGGGCGACAGCATGATCGCGCTGCTCACCATTCCTGCCCGGGTGGGTGACGACGTAGCCGACATCGCCGAGCACAGCCGGTTGTGGCCGAACGCGGTGCCGGCGCCGGTGGACTACACCGCGCACACGATCGTCACCGTCTTGCGTCCAGGAGCGACACACACGGACGCGACCGCGGACACCGTGCTGTTGTCCCGCGTCATCGCGTCGATCATCGCGCTCACCGACGCCGTCCGAGCCGTGTACTTCGGTAGCGCGGATCATGTCATCCTGCCCGCGCTGTTCCGTGACCTCATGAAGGACACGCTGCCCGAGCCGCCGTTGCCGGCGTGGGTCGCGATCAACGTCGGCGAGCGCCCGGACGGTGTGATGACCGGTCACACGCGAGGTCTCGACATGCTGGACCTCCCGGACATCGAGATCCCGGAGACTCCCGAGTCCGCCGGTGACACATTCGACCGCCTCATCGGCATCGCCTCGTACCTCGTCGAACAAGGACCCGTCATCGGCGACGGCGACACGATCGGATCCACCGAAGCTGCCGAGATCGTCGTCGACCACGCCCCGAGCGCCTTCGACACGGAACGCACCGTTCTCCGCCTGAAGTTCGATGTCGACCGGAACCCACCCGAGCGGGGCTGGTTCCGCCGCCGACGCTGATCGTGTCGCCCGTGACATCATCTCCGCATGGATGACGTGCGGGTGTGTTTCGTCGGTGACTCCTTCGTTGCGGGAGTGGGGGATTCGGAGTTCCTGGGTTGGGCGGGGAGGCTCGCGGCGGGTTCCGAAGGGATGGCACTGACGGCGTACAACCTCGGGGTGCGACGTCAGACGTCGGGCGACATCCGGGCTCGCTGGCTTGCCGAGTGCGCTCCGCGACTGCCGGAAGGCTGCGACGGTCGGGTGGTGTTCTCGTTCGGCGTCAACGACACGACCGTCGAGAACCGTGCGCCGCGTGTGGATCCGGACGTGTCGGTCGAGAATCTCGAGGCGATCCTGCAGGAGGTCGCGCAGAGCGGTTGGCGGGTGCTGGTGGTCGGGTCGCCGCCGATCGACGGCGTGGAACAGAACGAGCGCACGGCCCGGCTGGATCGGCGGTTCGCCGAGGTCTGTGCGTCAGCGGGCGTGGAGTACGTAAGCGTCTTCGACGCGCTGGTCACCGATGAGGTGTGGATGCAGCAGGTGCGTGACGGCGACGGCGCACACCCGGACTGTGGTGGCTACCGCGCCTTCGCGGCGCTGGTGCGGCCCGCGTGGGAGCGGTGGACGAGAGCACGCTGATACCTGTGCGGGACAGATGACTCGGACACCGAGCAACGAAGCCAGGGCTTGTTCGAGGACGAGGCGGGTGAGCTGGCAGCCGAGCTAGTCGAAGTCGCAGCAAAGGACTCGAGTATCACACCGTCTTCTTCGGTGGAGTCGACGATGACGTTCTTCGTCGGCGTGTCCCGTGCAGCCGAGAAGATCATCTCTACCCAATGCGACAGCCGAGGATCCAGCGCCCCCATTGCCGACCTGTACCGCCCCCTTGACGAAGCCGGGGTCCAGCTGATCCGAATCGGTTGATCGAGCGAAGCGGCGACATGCAACCTGACGGGGCCTCATTGACCCCGCCGCCCGCGCATGTCAAACTCGAACATGAGTTCGAAAGATGCGTCTTCCCCTCCGCGTCTTCCCGTGCACGCAGGCCTCTGTCCTGCGGGAAGGTGGCAGCTGGATGGGCTGGGGCAACGGTCCGCCGACGTGGGCGGAGATGGAACGGGTGCTGTCGGGGCGCCCGCGGCACGAGGGGCAGTTCCCCGGTGACGGCAGCGACAGCCCGGCGTGGTCCCGCAAACGCGGCGCGTACCTGACCGACGGCGCCGAGCGTCCGGTCGGCGCCACCGTGCCGTACGCGGAACTGCACACGCACTCGGCCTTCAGCTTCCTCGACGGTGCGAGTCCGCCCGAGGAACTCGTCGAGGAGGCGGTGCGTCTCGGGTTGGACGCCATCGCGCTCACCGACCACGACGGGATGTACGGCGTGGTCCGCTTCGCCGAGGCCGCGAAGGAGCTGGGCATGCGGACGGTGTTCGGGGCCGAGTTGTCCCTGGGCGCCGCGCCGCGCACCGGTACTCCGGACCCCGACGGCACGCACCTGCTGGTGCTGGCCCGCGGGCAGGAGGGCTACCGGCGACTGTCCCGGCAGATCGCGGCCGCGCATCTCGCCGGCGGGGAGAAGGGCAAGCCCCGTTACGACTACGACGCCCTCACCGATGCGGCCGGCGGGCACTGGCAGATCCTCACCGGGTGCCGCAAGGGGCACGTACGCGGCGCGCTCGCCGCGGGTGGTCCCGACGCGGCCGATGCCGCCCTGCGTGACCTCGTCGACCGCTTCGGTGCGGATCGGGTCACGGTTGAGCTCACCCATCGGGGGATGCCCGAGGACGGCGAGACCAACGCGCAGCTCGCGGAAATTGCGGCGCGACAGGGCCTTTCCGTCATCGCATCCACGGCCGCGCACTTCGCGGGACCGCCGCGGCGGCGGCTCGCGATGGCGATGGCCGCGGTGCGGGCCCGGCAGAGCCTCGACGAAGCCGCGGGCTGGCTCGCGCCCACCGGCGGTGCGCACCTGCGATCGGGGGTGGAGATGGCGCGGCTGTTCGCGCAGTACCCGCAGGCCGTGTCGGGGGCTGCCGAACTGGGGCTCGAGTGCGCGTTCGATCTGCGGCTCATCGCGCCGAAACTGCCGCCGTTCGACGTCCCGGACGGGCATACCGAGGCGAGTTGGCTGCGCGAGCTGACGATGCAGGGCGCGCGCCGACGGTACGGGCCACCGTCGTCGAACCCGGCGGCGTACGCGCAGATCGAACACGAACTCGGGATCATCGAACGCCTCACCTTTCCCGGCTACTTCCTCGTGGTCCACGACATCGTCTCGTTCTGCAAGGACAACGACATCCTCTGTCAGGGAAGGGGATCGGCCGCCAACTCGGCGGTCTGCTACGCGATCGGGATCACCAACGTCGACCCGGTACGCAACCAGCTGCTGTTCGAGCGATTCCTCTCGCCGGAGCGCGACGGCCCGCCCGACATCGACGTCGACATCGAATCCGATCGCCGCGAGGAGGCCATCCAGCACGTCTACACCAAGTACGGCCGCGAGTACGCCGCGCAGGTCGCCAATGTCATCACCTACCGCGGCAAGTCGTCGGTGCGGGACATGGCGCGGGCGCTCGGGTTCTCGCAGGGGCAGCAGGACGCGTGGAGCAAACAGGTCAGCCGGTGGAGCGGCGTCGGCGCAGAAACCGGCACCGACATTCCCCCGGCGGTACTGGAGTTGGCCGCCCAGATCGAGGGCTTTCCGCGACACCTCGGCATCCACTCCGGCGGCATGGTGATCTGCGACCGACCCATTGCCGACGTGTGCCCGGTCGAGTGGGCACGCATGGAGAACCGCAGCGTCCTGCAGTGGGACAAGGACGACTGCGCCGCAGTGGGATTGGTGAAGTTCGACCTGCTGGGTCTCGGCATGCTCTCGGCGCTGCACTACATGATCGACCTGGTGGCCGAGCACAAGGGCATCGAGGTGGACCTGGCGCAGCTCGACCTGTCCGAGCAGGCGGTCTACGAGATGCTGCAGCGCGCCGACTCGGTGGGCGTGTTCCAGGTGGAGTCGCGCGCCCAGATGGCGACGCTGCCGCGGCTGAAGCCTCGTAACTTCTACGACCTCGTCGTCGAGGTCGCGCTCATCCGGCCCGGGCCGATCCAGGGCGGCTCGGTGCACCCCTACATCCGCCGGCGCAACGGCCGCGAACCCGTCACCTACGACCACCCCTGTCTCGAGAAGGCGCTGAGCCGCACGCTGGGGGTGCCGCTGTTCCAGGAGCAGCTCATGCAGATGGCCGTCGACGTCGCCGGGTTCACCGCCGCCGAGGCCGACCAGTTGCGGCGCGCGATGGGCTCCAAGCGGTCGCCCGAGAAGATGGAACGCCTGCGCGGGCGGCTCTACGACGGCATGCGGGAGTTGCACGGCATCACCGGCGCCGTGGCCGACCGGATCTACGAGAAGCTGTACGCGTTCGCGAACTTCGGTTTCCCCGAAAGTCATTCGCAGAGCTTCGCGTCGCTGGTCTTCTACTCGTCGTGGTTCAAGCTGCACCACCCGGCGGCATTCTGTGCGGGGCTGCTGCGGGCGCAGCCCATGGGTTTCTACTCGCCGCAGTCCCTCGTCGCCGATGCCCGACGGCACGGGGTGACGGTGCACGGGGGCGACGTCAACGCGAGCCTCCCGCACGCGACGGTGGAGGCCGCCGGCACCGAGGTGCGGCTGGGGCTGGGGGAGGTCCGCAACATCGGGGCCGCACTGGCCGAGCGGATCGTCGCCGCCCGAAACGAGGACGGTCCGTTCACCTCGTTCCTGGACCTGACCGGGCGGGTGGAGCTGAGCACCGCGCAGGCCGAGTCGCTGGCCACGTCCGGGGCGCTGGGCTGCTTCGGGATCTCGCGTCGGGAGGCGCTGTGGGCGGCGGGGGCCGCGGCGGGGGAGCGCCCGGACCGGCTACCGGGGATGGGGGCATCGACGCGGGCGCCGACGCTGCCCGGCATGAGCGACATCGAACTCGCCGCCGCCGACGTGTGGGCCACCGGGATCTCGCCGGACACCTATCCGACCGAGTTCCTGCGCCCGCAGCTCGAGGCCCTCGGGGTGATTCCGGCGTCACGTCTGCTGGACGTCCCCGACGGGGACCGGGTGCTGGTCGGGGGAGCGGTGACGCACCGCCAGCGTCCCGCGACCGCGGCCGGGGTGACCTTCGTCAACCTCGAGGACGAGACCGGCATGGTCAACGTCGTGTGCTCGGTCGGGCTGTGGGCGAAGTACCGCCGGCTCGCGAACAGTGCTCCGGCGCTGCTGGTGCGGGGACGTGTGCAGAACGCGGAGGGTGCGGTGACGATCGTCGCGGACCATCTCCAGCTGATGGACCTGCGGATGCCGACCAAGTCCCGGGACTTCCGCTGAGAGCGACTTCACACGGCGCGATATACCCCCTGGGGTATGCTCGACTCCAACATCGAGGAGGTAGATCGTGAAGGTTGTCATCGTCGGAGGTGTCGCCGGCGGCATGTCCGCGGCCACTCGCATGCGTCGTCTGGACGAGTCGGCGGAGATCGTCGTCTTCGAGCGAGGCGCGCACGTGTCGTTCGCGAACTGCGGTCTGCCGTACTACGCGGGCGGTGTCATCGAGGACCGCGACGAGCTGCTGCTGCAGACCCCGCAGAGCCTCGGCGCGCGCTTCCGGCTGGACGTCCGGGTCCGCAGCGAGGTCGTCTCGATCGACGCCGGCGCGCGCACCGTCACGGTTCGAGACCTCGACACGGGAAGCGTCTACGTCGAGAGCTACGACGAGCTGGTCCTGAGCACCGGCGCGAGCCCCATCGTGCCGCCGCTGCCCGGCGTGGAACGCGCACTGATCCTGCGCGACGTCCAGGATGTCGACAGGCTGGTCGAGCAGATGGCATCCGCCCGCAGCGCGGTCATCGTCGGGGCCGGGTTCATCGGCGTCGAACTCGCCGAGAACCTGCGCCACCGCGATCTCGACGTCACCGTCGTCGAACTCGCCGACCAGGTGCTCGCCCCGCTCGACCCCGAGATGGCTGCCCCCGTCGCCGATCGCATGCGCGACAACGGGGTGACCCTCGAACTGGGCACCCAGCTGACCTCGATCGGCGCGACCACTGCGGAACTGGCGGACGGGCGCACCGTGCCGGCCGACGTCGTCGTCATGGCGATCGGCGTCCGGCCCGAGAATGCGCTCGCCAAGATCGTCGGCGCCGACCTGGGGGAGCGGGGTGGCGTCGTGGTCGACGACCGGATGCGCACCTCCGTCCCGCACATCTTCGCCGTCGGTGACGCCGTCGAGAAGCGTGACGCGGTCGGCGGCGGCGCCGCGATGATCCCGCTCGCCAACCCGGCCAACCGGCAGGGTCGGCTGGTGGCCGATGTCATCGCCGGTCGTCCGGTGCGGGCCAAGTCGTCGTCGGGCACGGCCGTCGTCGGGGTGTTCGGGCTGATCGTCACCGCGACCGGCTGGAACGAGAAGCGACTGCGCGCGGCAGGGCGGCCCTACCGGGCGATTCACACCCATCCGCAATCGCACGCCGGCTACTACCCGGGCGCGCAGCAGATGGCGATCAAGCTGCTCGTCGACCCCGAGACCGACGCCATCCTCGGCGCCCAGGCCGTGGGCGGCGAGGGCGTGGACAAGCGCATCGACATCATCGCCACCGCGATGGCCGGTGGGCTGACCGCGTCGGACCTGGCCGATCTGGAACTGGCCTACGCGCCGCAGTTCGGCTCGGCCAAGGACCCGGTGAACATGCTCGGCTACATCGCCGACAACCTGCGCACCGACTCCACCCGTACGGTCCAGTGGCACGAACTCGATACCCTGGTCGCCGGTGGCGCGTCGCTCGTCGACGTCCGCACCGCCGACGAGTTCGTGGCCGGCGCCGTCCCGGGCGCCGTGAACGTCCCGCTCGACGAGCTCAGGGACCGGGTCGGTGAACTGCCGGCCGGAGACCTGATCGTGCACTGCCAGGTGGGCCAGCGCGGCCACACCGCGGTGCGCCTGCTCGCAGGGCTGGGCCGGCCCGCGGCCAACCTCGACGGCGGCTACAAGACGTGGGATGCAGGGCAGCGCGCGAAGGCGCCGGCCGGTGTCTCGTGAACCCCTGAACATTCGGAAGGAACCCCTATGCGCGAGATTGACGTGACCGAACTCGAAGCGGTGCTGGCCACCGGCGCCCCGCTCGTCGACGTCCGTGAGGCGGACGAGTTCGCCGAGGCGCGGGTGCCCGGCGCGGTCTTGATCCCGCTGAGCGAGTTCGTCGCACGCGTCGACGAGGTTCCGGCGGACGGCACCGTGTACATCATCTGCGCAGCCGGTGGCCGCAGCGCCCAGGCCGCGCAGTACCTCGAGGCCCGCGGCGTCGACGCCGTCAACGTGGCCGGCGGCACCATGGCGTGGCTGCAGTCCGGCCGTACCGTCGAGTCCGGCAGCTAGCCCCACCGGAACCCGGTCGAAACCGAGTGGTTCTCGACCGGGTTCTCTTTGGCCCGCTCATATACCCCCACCCGTATTTTTTCCATCGATCCAGAACCTGAAAGGCATCCCCATGACCACCACCGGACAGCAGCGAGAAGCCTCGCCGCCAGCCGCCGAGCCCGTCGGCGGCCCGCTCGCCCGGCTCGGCGCCGCGATGGCGGGCAACTTCAAGTGGGTGATCACCGCGTGGCTCGTGCTGGTCGTCGCGCTCGGCGCCGCCGCACCGTCGGTGTTCAGTTCGCTCGCCGGCGCCGGCTGGCAGGCCAACGGCTCCGAGTCGGTGCAGGTCCGTGAACTCGCGCAGGAGCACTTCGGCGGCAACGCGTCGTCCGCCGTCCAGGTCGTCGTCCACTCCGACGACAAGCCACTGGACGACCCGGCCGTGCAACAGGTGCTGGGCGAGGCCACGTCGATCCTGACGGCCGACGCCCGCATCGGCGAGGTGATCCCGCCGCAGCCCGGCATGACGATCAGCCCCGACGGCCACACCGGGATCCTGGTGGCCGGCGCGAACGCGAACACCGACGAGATGGTGCGCGCGGTCGACGATCTGGGCGGTGACCTGACCGCGTTGTCCGGCGACGGCATCGAGGTCTACCCGACCGGTGCGTCGGCGCTGTGGAGCGACTTCAACAAGGCCAACCACGAGGCGATGATCAAGGCCGAGATGATGTCGTGGCCCGTCACGCTCGGCATCATGGTGCTCGCGTTCGGCTCGCTCGTCGCGGCCGGTCTGCCGCTGCTGTTGACCCTTGCGGGGCTGGTCGCGTCGGCGGGCGGCCTGGTGCTGCTCAACGAGATCACGCCGATCTCGGTGTGGGCCATGAACTTCGCGATGATGTTCGCCCTCGCCCTCGGTATCGACTACGCGCTGTTCCTGGTGGTCCGCTTCCGGGAGGCGTTGCGCGCCAAGGCCGATGCGCGGCTCGCGGTCGCGGAGACGATGGACACCGCCGGCAAGGCCGTGCTGCTGTCCGGGCTGACGGTGCTGGTGAGCCTGTCTGCCGTGCTGCTGGTGCCCGCGCCCGCGGTCCGGACGATGGCGGTCGGCATCATGCTCGCGGTCGTGTTCGTGCTCGCAGCGACCCTGACGCTGCTGCCGGCGGTCCTGGCCAAGCTGGGCCGCAAGGTCAACGCCGGCTCGCTGCCGTACGCCAAGAAGCAGCAGAACCAGAAGGACGGCTCGCCGCTGTTCGCGAAGTGGGGACGGCTGCTGGACCGGCACCCGTGGCCGTTCGCGGTCGGCGCCGTCGCGATCCTGATCGGACTCGCGATCCCGCTCGGCGGGTTGAAGGTCGCGATGCCGTCCATCCAGGTGGTCCCGGAGGACGCCCCCGTCCGTCAGGGCTACGAACTGGTGCAGGAGCAGATGGGCGTCGGCGCACCGGGTGCGCTGCAGATCGTGGTGCCCGAGTCCGATGCGCAGGCCGTCGCCGAGACCGCGGCGACAGTCGACGGTGTCGCCGCGGTGACCCCCGCGATGCCCGCGACCGACGGCTCCGACCTGACACTGATGCAGGCGTTGCCGACGGTGGACCCGTCGGACCCGGCGCTCGGCGCAACGCTCGATCAGTTGCGCGCGAACCTGCCCGACAGTGCCCTCGTCGGCGGCGCGCCGGCGGAGAACCTGGACCTGCAGCAGGCGTTGAACGACTACCTGCCGCTCGTCATCGGCGTCATCCTGGTGCTCGGCTTCCTGCTGCTGCTCGTGGCACTGCAGGCCCCGCTGGTCTCGCTGATCGGCACCGTGGTGAGCCTGCTGTCGACCGCCGCCGCGTTCGGTGTCTCGAAGCTGATCTTCCAGGACGGTCACCTGTCCGGGCTGCTCGGCTTCGAACCGCAGGGCTTCCTCGACGGTTGGGGTCCGGTGTTCTTCTTCGCGATGATCTTCGCGATCGCGATGGACTACACGGTGTTCCTGCTGTCGACGGTCAAGGAGCAGTACGAGAAGACCGGTGACGCCCGGCGGGCCCAGATCGGCGGCATGGCACACTCCGGCCGGGTGATCTTCGCGGCAGCCGCCGTCATGGTGGGCGTGTTCTTCAGCTTCGCGCTGGCCGAGCCGCTGCCGCCGAAGGAGATGGGCATCCTGCTCGGTGTCGCGGTGCTGCTCGACGCGGTGCTGATCCGTCTGGTGCTGCTGCCGGTGCTGCTGCGCCTGACCGGCAACGCAGCCTGGTGGTCGCCGCACTGGCTGCGCAAGGCGCTGCCGAACATCACGTTCTCGCACGGGTGATTCCGGACCGGATCCGGCCGATGATCGTTGTCACAGCCGGATCCGGCCGGATACCCCTGTGGGTAATCTGGACGGAGAACTAGGAGGTCCCATGACCGGAGACGAAGAGAGCATCGCCCTGGTGCTCAACCGACTGCGCCGCGCGCAGGGGCAGCTGGCGGGCGTCATCTCGATGATCGAGAACGGCCGCGACTGCAAGGACGTCGTGACCCAGCTGGCCGCGGTGTCCCGGGCACTGGACCGCGCCGGATTCAAGATCGTCGCCACCGGTCTGCGCGAGTGCCTGGCCGGCGACGGGAAGGCGTCCGAGCCGCTGACCGAGGCCGAACTGGAGAAGCTGTTCCTGGCACTGGCCTGACATCCAGGCCCGATCGCCGGGAGCCGAACCGACAACCGTGAGGAGTCAGTGATGGAACTGGGAATCTCGACGCGCTTGAACACCGAGTTCGACGACGCGATCGCCAAGACGCGGGCCGCGTTGCAGGAGCAGGGTTTCGGTGTGCTCACCGAGATCGACATGCAGGCCACGCTGAAGACGAAGATCGGCGCCGAGATGGAGCCGTACGTCATCCTCGGCGCCTGCAATCCGCAGCTCGCGCATCGCGCGGTCGGCGTGGACCGGCAGATCGGCCTGCTGCTGCCGTGCAACGTCGTCGTCCGCGCCGACGGCGACGGCGTCATCGTCGAGGCCATGAACCCGGCCCTGATGGTCGAGGTGACCGACGAGCCCGGACTCGAGCCCGTCGCCGCCGAGGCGACGGTCCGACTCCGGGCCGCCATCGACGCCCTCACCTGACAGACGGCTCACGCCGGCGCCGGCAGCGCCCTGGTCCGAACCTTGTGTGCGGTGCGCACCGCCACCACACACCAGGCGACGACCAGGGCGCACAGCAGTCCGGCCGACAGCAGTCGCGGGATCTCGAAGTCGCCGGCGACACCGAAGGCGCCCATCCCGACCGCGCAGGCACCGACCGGGAAGGTGAAGCTCCACCAGCTCATGGTGAAGGTCAGACCCCTGCGGAACGCGCGGGCGGTCACCGTGCCGACCGCGGTCAGCGCGACGATCATGACGGTGCCCATCAGCAGCCCGTAGCCGAGCCCGAAGATGTGCAGGGCGTCCGCGACGCGGTGATCGACGGCGCTCTCGGCCGCGGTGCCCAGCAGATTGGCGGCCGCGATCGACTGTCCGACGATGCCGAGCGGAATCCACATCGTCGGCAGGGCCTGCAGCGGCGGGAGTCCCCGCTCGCGGAACTCGGCCCCGACCATCACCATGATGCCCAGCGCGAAGACCAGCGCGAGCGTGAACAGTGCGTAGCAGCCGATCAGCAGCGCCACCCGCGGCCAGCCCCCCGGCAGGTGGTTCACCAGGGCGGCACCGGTCGCCGCCGAGACCATCGGCGGAACGACGGGCATGAGCCAGGCCGGGACCGGTGTGCCGCGGTCGGCGACCGCCTGCAACCGCTTCGCCATCACCGCGCAGGTCAGAAGCCCGCCGGCGGTCCCGATCGCCCACAGCGCGCCGGCGACGGCGAAGGCCACGTCGGCGGCGATCACGGTCGAACCGACCGCGGCCGTCCCCGCCCCCACGGTGAGGACCGCCATCGGCAGGGCACCGTAGAACGGGAACATTCCGGCGCTGCGGGCATAGCCGCGAGCATGCTCGGTGTGGCGCACCCAATGGACGGCGAACGCGGTCACGAGCACCGCGAGGAGGACGGTCGCCAGCAGCCAGAAGCCGAGGGCGATCGCGTGCCGACCCGGCAGGTTGACCGGCAGCGACGCCGTCGCGACGGCGATGATGCCGGTTCCCATCACCACGGCGAACCAATTGGGTGTCAGGTGGGCCAGACGTGTTGCTGTGAGCATGGCACCAACTCTCCCGTTTCATCGTTGTCCCCGGTAGAAGCCTTGGGATAGACGGGGTACAAACGCGCTTTGTGGGGCTAGCCTGGTGGTATGCCGCTTTCGAACCGTGTACCCGAACTCGCCGCGCTGGACGTGCTGGTCGCGGTGGGTCGGCTCGGGAGCATGGGGGCCGCCGGGCGCGAGCACGGACTCAGCCAGCAGGCCGTCAGCGCGCGCGTGCGCTCCGCGGAACGCCAGCTCGGGATCCGCGTGTTCGACCGCGGCTCCGGCGGCGTCCAGCCCACCGCCGAGGGGGCGCTGATCCTGGAATGGGCGTCCGCGATCCTCGACTCCGCCGAGGAACTCGCGTCCGGAGTCGCGGCGCTGCGCGACGAGATGGAGGCAAACCTCACCGTCGCGGCCAGCATGACCATCGCCGAGTACCTCGTGCCGGCCTGGACGGTCACGATGCGGCGCAAGCACCCGAACGTCGTCACCTCGGTTCGCCTGCTCAACTCCACCGACGTCGCCGCGCAGGTGCGGGCGGGAGGCGCCGACCTCGGCTTCGTCGAAGGCCCCGTGGTCCCCGACGGACTGCGGTCCGTGGAAGTGGCGCGTGACGAACTGGTCGTGATCGTTCCGCCCGGCCACACCTGGATCTCCCGCGCGCCGATCGCGCGGAGCGAACTCGCGGCCACCGCTCTGATCCAGCGCGAATCGGGGTCCGGCACCCGCACGACACTCGAGCACGCCGTGCCCGGATGCGTCGAGCCGTTGCTGGAACTGACGTCGTGCACCGCGGTCAAGGCGGCCGTCGTCGCGGGCAACGCGCCCGCCGTGGTGTCGTCGCTCGCGGTCGAAGCCGACCTCAACGACGGTCGCCTCTCATCCGTCGAGGTGGAGGGGCTACGGATGCCGCGACGACTGCTCGCGGTGTGGGACGAATCCCGCGGACTGCGCGGCGCCGCCCGCGACTTCCTCGACATCGCCCGGACGGGAAGCTAGACGCCTCCGGCGCTCGTGCCGTTTATTTGCCTCCGGCGCTCGTGCTGTTATTCGCCTCCGGCGAAGCCGTGCTGCCGCCACGCCTCGTACGTCACGACGGCAGCGGCATTGGACAGGTTCAGCGACCGCCGTCCGGGCACCATCGGGATCCGCACGTGCGCGCTCACGTGCGGGTCGGCGAGGACCTCCTCCGACAGGCCCGTCGGCTCGGGCCCGAACAACAGGACGTCGCCGACCCGGTACGCGATGTCGGCGTACGAGGTCGACGCGTGCGCCGTGAACGCGAACACGCGGTCCGGATTCAGCGCCGCCCACGCCGCCTCGAGATTCTCGTGCACGGTCACCGACGCCAGATCGTGGTAGTCGAGGCCGGCGCGGCGAAGCTTCGGTTCCGACAGATCGAACCCCAGCGGCCCCACGAGGTGCAGTTCGCAGCCGGTACCGGCGACCATGCGGATCGCGTTGCCGGTATTGGGTGGGATGCGGGGCTCGTGGAACATCACTCGGAACACGCACGGACCCTATCGCTCGCCGTCCGGGTCGGGTCGAGTGCCGTCCTATCGCTGGAAGATGGCACAGAGGATCCAGATGGGGAGCCAGAGGCCCAGCGTCAGGATCGTCAGGAGCAGGTGGAGTGGATGGTTGCAGCCGCGGCTCCGGTTGTTCACCACCACCGACTGCTGAATTGTCTGGGGCTGGAACTGCGGCTGGAACTGGTACTGGGGCTGCGGCGGCTGCTGGTGGTACGCCTGCGGGTGGTACCCCTGTGGGTGGGATCCCTGTGGGTACTGCTCGTTCGGGCGGAACCCGTACTGCGGAGGCTGCCCGTGCTGGGCGTGATACGCGGCCTCGGCCTGCCGGCGCCCCTCCTCGATCCACGCCTCGCGTTGGAGCTGATCCGGTGTGGGCTCCGGTACAGGCTCGACCGGGTACTCCTGCGGACCGTAGACAGGTGGCATCTACTCTTCTCCCCCTCGTGTTGCAATTGCACCGTCACCCTAGCGTCGACAAAGGCGGGTGATGGGGCATTTCGCGAGCGCGGCCCACATCGCACCCGGCGGGAGCCGACGCCGCGGGTGTCCCGGACACTGTCGGTGGTCGGGAGCACCATGGAGGTATGGACACCCGAGCCCACGAGATCGTCGGGGAGGACTTCTCCGATGCCCGCATGTCGCGGGAGAACTGGAGCAGGCACCACTACATCGCGTGCTCGTTCCGGGACGCCGACCTGTCCGAGTTGCGGACCGAGTTCGCCGTCTTCACCGAGTGCGACTTCACCGGGGCGGATCTCACCGACTCGCATCACCACGGCAGCGCGTTCCGGTCGTGCATGTTCGCGCGGACAACCTTGTGGCACAGTAGCTTCCGCAACTGCAGTCTGCTCGGTTCGGTGTTCGTCGACTGTCAGCTGCGGCCGCTGCTGATCGACGAGGTCGACTTCACGTTGGTGTCGATGGGCGGCGCCGACCTGCGCGGGCTGGACTTCACCGACTCCCGGTTCCGGGAGGCCAACCTGGTGCAGGCGGACCTGCGCGGCGCGATCCTGCGGTCGGTGGACCTGCTCGGTGCTCGCGTCGAAGGAGCGCGTCTCGAGGGCGCCGACCTGCGCGGGGCGCACGTCGACGCCGGACTGTGGACGGCCGCGAAGCTCGACAAGACCCAGGTGGAGCTGACGCAGGCGGTGGCCTACGCGGCGGCGCACGGACTCGTCGTCGAACTGTGGTGAGGACGCGCGGTCAGCGCACCAGTTCGCGGGCCAGCAGATCCATCAGCAGCCCGTCGCGCCACACGCCGTCCGCGCTCTTGCAGTACTCGCGCATGACGCCGACGTCCCGGAATCCCACCTTGCGATAGCACGCGATCGCCACCGTGTTCGCGGCCTCGGGGTCGATGACGATCCGATGAAAGCCGTGGTCGTCCACCAGATGCGTGCACAGCACCCGCACCACCTCGGTGCCCAGCCCGCGGCCGTGCACGGCCGCATCGAGGAACAGGTCCACGCCGGCGTGGCGGAACTCGGGATCCGTCTCCTCGTACCACTGCACGAACCCCACGACGCGGTCGTCGAGCAGAACGGCGTATCCGACGGTGCCGGGCTCGGGGGAGGGCCAGTCGTCGGCGGGAACCTGCCACCACCGGCGCACCGCGGGGGAGCTGTGGATCTCACGCAACCGGTCGCGATGGACGGGCCGGACGGGCGTCAGCAGGACACGCGGACCGCGAAGATCCGGAGCGGATGTCACGCAGTCACCCTAGCCTGGAACAATGGTCGCCGTGACTGCAACGATCCTGGATGGCAAAGCAACCCGCGACGAGATTTTCGAGGACCTCGAGGCCAGGGTGGCGGCCCTGAAGGAGAAGGGCATCACCCCCGGACTCGGCACCGTCCTCGTCGGTGACGACCCCGGCTCGGCGGCCTACGTCCGCGGCAAGCACAACGACTGCGCCAAGGTCGGAATCACCTCGATCCGCCGCGACCTGCCCGCCGACATCACCCAGGCCGAGCTCGAGGCCACCATCGACGAACTCAACGCCAACCCCGAGTGCACCGGCTACATCGTGCAGCTGCCGCTGCCCAAGCACCTCGACGAGAACGCTGCCCTCGAGCGGATCGATCCCGACAAGGACGCCGACGGTCTGCACCCGGTGAACCTGGGTCGCCTGGTCCTCGGCAAGGAGGCCCCGTTGCCGTGCACCCCGCGCGGCATCGTCCACCTGCTGCGCCGCTACGAGGTCCCGATCGCCGGCGCCCACGTCGTCGTCGTCGGTCGTGGCGTCACCGTCGGTCGGCCCATCGGACTGCTGCTCACGCGCCGGTCGGAGAACGCGACGGTCACGCTGTGCCACACCGGAACCCGTGATCTCGCGGCGCAGGTGCGGCAGGCGGACATCGTCGTCGCCGCCGCGGGCGTGCCGGGACTGATCACCGCCGACATGGTCAAGCCGGGTGCCGCGGTGCTCGACGTGGGCGTCAGCCGCACCGCCGACGGACTCCGGGGCGACGTCGCCGCCGACGTCCGCGAGGTCGCCGGATTCATCTCCCCGAACCCCGGCGGGGTCGGGCCGCTCACCCGCGCGTTCCTGCTCACCAATGTGGTGGAGCGCGCCGAGCAGCTCGCCGGTCTGCGCGACTAGGCCTGCTCGGTGATGCAGTTCGTGCGACGGAACCTACCGATGCTGGCCGTCCTCCTCGTGGTGGCGGCCGCATTCGTGTTGGTTCTCGCCGACCGCTGGCGGCGTGGCGCCTTCGTGCTCGGAGGCGCCATGCTGCTCGCGGCATTCCTGCGTGGGGTGCTGTCGCCCGATCGGGTCGGGCTGCTCGAGGTGCGGGGCAAGGGGTTCGACGTCGCGGCCATGACGGTCGTCGGCGTCACCATCCTCGCGCTGGCGGTCTCGATCGATCCGCTCGGGACCGACTGACGCGCCGAGCGGATCGCCCGGACCTACCCTGCCGGATCAGCGCGCCGCGCGCGCCAACTCCATCGTCTCCTTCAACAATTCGGCCACCGCGTCGGCCTCGGTGAGGAAGCCGTCGTGGCCGTCCTTCGACTCGAGGACCCGCAGCCGGTCGCTGCCGGGCAGTCCGTCCGCGAGCTCCTGCTGCAGCCGCAGCGGGTACAGCCGATCCGAGTCGACGCCACCGACGATCACCGGAACGCGCGTCGACGCGAGTGCCGCCGCGATACCGCCGCGTCCGCGTCCGACGTCGTGCCGGTTCATGGCCTCGGTGAGCAGCACGTACGTGCTCGGGTCGAACCGGGAGACCAGCTTGTCGGCCTGATGCTCGAGGTAGCTCTGGACCGCGTAACGTCCACCGTCCCAAGGGTTCTCGTCACCCTGGCTACCGTTCGCGAAACGCGAGTCCAGCTCGTTCTCGGTGCGGTACGTCAGGTGCGCGATTCGCCGGGCCAGACGCAGTCCGGTCGTCGGGACGCGCCCGGTGCCGTGGTAGTTCCCGCCCTGCCAGTCGGGATCGGCCTCGATGGCCGCCATCTGTGTGGTCTGGGTGCCGATCTGATCCGCGGTGGCGCGTGCGCCCACCGCGAGGATCAGTGCAGAATCGACCCGATCGGGATGCCCGACAACCCATTCGAGTGCGCGCATGCCGCCCATCGACCCACCGACGACGGAAGACAGGCGCTCGATGCCGAGCAGGTCCGCGAGCGCGACCTCGGCGGTCACCTGATCGCGGATGGAGATCGAGGGGAACCGCGAGCCCCACGGCGAGCCGTCGGCCGCGAGCGAACCCGGGCCGGTGGTGCCGCGGCAGCCGCCCAGCACGTTGGTGGCGAGCACACACCACTCGTTGGTGTCGATCGGCGCGCCGGGCCCGACCATGCCGTCCCACCAGCCGGGGGAGGGGTGTTCGTCGTCGGCCGGCCCGGTGACGTGGGAATCGCCGGTCAGGGCGTGCTCGACCAGGATCACGTTGTCGCGGTTGGGGGCCAGTTCACCCCACCGCTGGACGGCCAGCGTGACGTCGGGCAGTACCGCACCGCTCTCGAGTTCGATCGAGCCGATGTGGACAGTGCCCAACTGCCCGTCCGGCGGAGGGAATCCGGCCGGACGGGCGTTGCGAACGGAGCTGACGGTCAAGATGCCGCCGCCGCGAACCCGGCATCGAGGTCGGCGAGGATGTCGTCGATGCCTTCGATGCCGACAGCGAGACGAACCAGGCCGGGGGTGACGCCGGACGCGAGCTGCTCGGCGGGAGTCAGCTGCGAGTGGGTGGTCGAGGCCGGATGGATCACCAGCGACCGCACGTCACCGATGTTGGCGACATGGCTGTGCAGCGTGAGGGCGTTGACGAACTTCTTGCCGGCGTCGACGCCACCGGCCAGCTCGAACGCGACGATGGCGCCGGTGCCGCGCGGGGCGATCGTCTTGGAGCGCTCGTGCCACGGCGACGACGGCAGCCCGGCGTAGGACACCGACGAGACCTCCGGACGGGCCTCGAGGTACTCGGCGACGGCCTTGGCGTTCGCGACGTGGCGCTCCATCCGCAGGCTCAGCGTCTCGATGCCCTGTGCGATGAGGAACGCGTTGAACGGCGAGATGGCCGACCCCAGGTCGCGCAGCAGCTGCACACGCGCCTTGAGGGCGAACGCCGGTGCGCCGAGGTCCGCGTAGACGACGCCGTGGTAGCTCGGGTCGGCGGTGGTGAAGTTGGTGTGCCGGCCCTGCGTCCAGTCGAACTTGCCGCCGTCGACGATGACGCCGGCGACCGCGGTGCCGTGGCCGCCGAGGTACTTGGTGGCCGAGTGGACCACGATGTCCGCGCCGTGCTCGAACGGACGGATCAGGTACGGGGACGCGACCGTGTTGTCGACGATCAGCGGGATGCCGTTCTCGTGCGCCACCTTCGAGATCCCCGGAATGTCGAGGATGTCGTTGCGCGGGTTGGAGATGGACTCGCCGTAGAACGCCTTGGTGTTCGGGCGGATCGCGGCACGCCACTGCTCGATGTCGTCGGGGTCCTCGACGAACGAGACCTCGATGCCCAGCTTGCGCAGCGAGTAGTGGAACAGGTTGTACGTGCCGCCGTACAGGCGCGGGCTCGACACGATGTGGTCCCCGGCCTCGGCGAGGTTGAGGATCGCGAACGTCTCGGCGGCCTGGCCGGACGACAGGAGCAGCGCCGCGACGCCGCCCTCGAGCGCGGCGATCCGCTGCTCGACCGCGTCCTGCGTCGGGTTCATGATGCGGGTGTAGATGTTGCCCGGCTCGGCCAGCCCGAACAGCGCAGCCGCGTGATCGGTGCTGTTGAACGTGTACGAGGTGGTCTGGTAGATCGGCAACGCGCGGGCGTTGGTGGTGCCGTCGGGCAGCTGGCCGGCATGGATCTGCTTCGTCTCGAAGCTCCAGGTGGTCGAGGCGTCCGTGATGTCGGTCATGAGTCGTCTACTCCAGGTTTCGGGAGGTGATGAGACGGCGCGGCGGCATACGCGCGCCGGAATGACTGGGCTATCTGCGACAACAACACATGAGAAACCTCCGGTGGGGCATGGCCCGGTCAGTGGGTCCGTCCCAGCGGACCCGCGCTTGTCACCCGGCTCTCGCCGGGAAACCTGGTCATCACCCGGGGCACCCCACCGCGGTTGGAGGGTTGCCGACCAGCGAGCCGGGGCTTGACGCTGGCACTCATGACCTGTCGCCGATAGTAGCGGTATCGACCGCGCGGTTGGAAGGAGGGCGGGGAGAAACGGGTCGGGCGAATGTGACGTACCCCTCCTCGCGTCGAATGCGGATTCGGGACTGGACATATCGCACGGCCGGTGACGTGGCCCACAGAAGTAGTCTTTCGGTCGACGCAGCGCCTCAGCCGTAACCGCCCCGTTCCAGAGAGTTCGATTGTGAAAGACACCGCCGCGGCACTGACCCGCGGCCTCACAGCGCGCCACATCCGCTTCATCGCGCTCGGCTCCGCCATCGGGACCGGGCTCTTCTACGGTTCCTCGGAGGCCATCCACCGGGCGGGGCCGGCCGTGCTGCTGGCGTACCTGATCGGCGGCGCGGCGATCTACATCGTGCTCCGCGCGCTCGGCGAGATGGCGGTGAGCAACCCGGTGACGGGGTCGTTCGGCGAGTACGCCAGCAAGCACCTGGGTCCGCTCGCCGGTTTCGTGACGGGCTGGACCTACACGTTCGAGATGATCGTGGTCTGCCTGGCCGACGTGACCGCCCTCGGCGTCTACATGGGCTTCTGGTTCCCCGACGTGCCACGGTGGATCTGGGTGCTGGCCGTCGTCTTCTTCATCGGGGCGATCAACCTGCTCAGCGTCAAGGTCTTCGGTGAAGTGGAGTTCTGGTTCACGATCGTCAAGATCGTGGCGATCGTGGCGATGATCGCCGGTGGTGTCGCGGTCCTGGTGTTCGGTTTCGGGCTCCACGACACCAGCGAAGGCGTGTCGAACCTGTGGGACAACGGCGGGTTCTTCGCCACCGGGTTCGGCGGATTCGTCGGCTGCTTCGCGATCGTGATGTTCGCTTTCGGTGGCACGGAGATCATCGGTATCACCGCGGGTGAGGCCGAGGACCCGGAGCGGACGGTGCCCAAGGCGATCAACACGGTGCCGGTCCGGATCATCCTCTTCTACGTACTCACGTTGGCCGTGATCATGGCGATCACCCCGTGGCAGGACATCGGATCCGAGGGTAGCCCGTTCGTCGAGATCTTCCAGAGTCTCGGCATCGGCGGGGCCGCGGCGGTGCTGAACGTCGTGGTGATCACCGCCGCGCTGTCGGCGATCAACAGCGACATCTTCGGTGCGGGCCGGATGATGTACGGCATGGCGCAGCGCGGTCAGGCGCCCGCGGTGATGCGGCGGGTGTCCCGCAACGGGGTTCCCTGGATGACGGTGGTCATCATGATCGCCACGCTGCTGGTCGGGGTGTTGCTCAACTATCTGATCCCGGATCGGGTCTTCCTCGTCATCGCGTCGATTGCGACCTTCGCCACCATCTTCGTCTGGTTGATGATCCTGTTCGCCCAGTACCGCTCGCGGAAGCAGATGACGTCCGAGGAGGCGGCGGCCCTGAAGTTCCCGGTGCCGTTCTGGCCGTACGGGCAGTTGCTGGCGATCGGGTTCCTGCTCTTCGTGGTCGTCGTGCTGGCCTTCGACGCCGACACCCGGGTTGCGCTCGTGGTCGGCGCGGTGTGGCTGGCCCTGCTGGCCCTGGCCTACCGACGTTGGGTCGTGTCGAGGCCCGTCGCTCCTGAGGGTGAGGCCGTCGACCGCCTCTGACGTCGGCCGCGACCCCGCTCACGGCCCTGAGGTGGGGAAAGTTACCCAGCGGTAGGGTATGCGGCTTCCGGCCCGGTGGTTGCGGTCCGGGCGGATAGCAGTACGCTCGTCATGTTTGGGTCGGCCCTCACACGGGAGATTCGGACCGTATACGTTTGATAATTGAACCGTTGGCGGACCCGCCCACAAAGTGGTCCGTGCACGTGGAACCAGGGAAACTTCCTAGGAGGACACGAAGCCCCCATGTCCAAGATCAAGGTCGAAGGTAAGGTCGTCGAACTCGACGGCGACGAGATGACTCGCATCATCTGGCAGTTCATCAAAGACAAGCTGGTCCATCCCTACCTGGATGTCGACCTGGAGTACTACGACCTGGGGATCGAGCATCGCGATGCGACCGACGACCAGGTGACGATCGACGCTGCAGAAGCGATCAAGAAGCACGGTGTCGGCGTCAAGTGCGCGACGATCACCCCGGACGAGGCTCGGGTCGAGGAATTCGGCCTGAAGAAGATGTGGCGTTCCCCGAACGGCACCATCCGTAACATCCTCGGCGGCACCATCTTCCGTGCACCGATCCTGATCTCCAACGTCCCGCGTCTGGTTCCCGGTTGGACCAAGCCGGTCATCGTCGGACGTCACGCGTTCGGTGACCAGTACCGCGCCACCGACTTCAAGGTCCCCGGCGCCGGCACCGTCACCATCACCTACACCCCCGAGGACGGCTCCGAGCCGATCCAGCACGAGGTGTGCCGCATTCCCGAGGACGGCGGCGTCGTCATGGGCATGTACAACTACAAGAAGTCCATCCAGGACTTCGCCCGTGCCTCGCTCGCGTACGGCCTGCAGCAGAACTACCCGGTGTACCTCTCCACGAAGAACACCATCCTCAAGGCCTACGACGGCATGTTCAAGGACGAGTTCCAGAACATCTACGAGACCGAGTTCAAGGCCGAGTTCGACGCCGCGGGACTCACCTACGAGCACCGCCTCATCGACGACATGGTCGCCTCCTCGCTCAAGTGGGAGGGTGGCTACGTCTGGGCTTGCAAGAACTACGACGGCGACGTCCAGTCCGACACCGTCGCGCAGGGCTACGGCTCGCTGGGCCTGATGACCTCCGTGCTGATGACCCCGGACGGCCGCACGGTCGAGGCGGAGGCCGCACACGGCACCGTCACGCGCCACTACCGTCAGCACCAGCAGGGCAAGCCCACCTCGACGAACCCGATCGCGTCCATCTTCGCGTGGACCCGGGGTCTCGAGCACCGCGGCAAGCTGGACAACACCCCCGAGGTCATCGACTTCGCGCAGCAGCTCGAGGACGTCGTCATCAAGACCGTCGAGAACGGCCAGATGACCAAGGACCTCGCTCTGCTGATCGGACCCGACCAGGGTTGGCAGACCACCGAGGAGTTCCTCTCCACGCTGGACGAGAACCTGCAGAAGGCTCGCGCGTCACGCTGATGCGTCGCTGACTTCAGCTGAAACGGGACGTTCCCCTCGTGGGAACGTCCCGTTTTCTTTCGGTCGGTACCGTCGACCGTCTGCTGTCTCCACCGTGCCCCGAAAGGCATTCCTTCTTGACCATCTCGGCCCCCGCCCAGGCGCCCACCGGCGCGTCGCTCTCACCCTCCGGGCGCCGCCGCGCGATGCTGGCGCTCGCGATGGGCGGCTTCGGCATCGGCACCACCGAGTTCGTGGCGATGGGCCTGCTGCCGCAGATCGCGGGCGGTCTCGGTGTTTCGGAGCCCACCGCCGGGCACGTCATCACCGCGTACGCGCTGGGCGTCGTGGTGGGTGCACCGCTGATCGCGGCGCTGACCGCGCGGATGCCGCGCCGGGCGCTGCTCATCGGCCTGATGATCGCGTTCACCGTCGGGAACGCGGCGGCGATCGTGGCCCCGAGCTACGGCGGGCTGATGGTCGCCCGCTTCGTCGCCGGCCTGCCCCACGGCGCCTACTTCGGGGTGGCCTCCCTCGTGGCCGCGCACCTGGCGGGACGCGGCCACCGCGCGAAGGCGGTGGCGATGGTGATGTCGGGACTCGCGGTCGCCAATGTCGTCGGCGTGCCGGCCGCCACCTGGATCGGGCAGGCGCTGGGCTGGCGCAGCGCCTTCGCGGTGGTCGCCGTCATCGGCGCGGTCACCGTCGCCGCGATCACCGTGTGGGTTCCGCCACTGCACGCGCTCCGCACCAGCAACCCCGCGACCGAACTCGGCGCCCTGTGGCGCGGCCAGGTGTGGCTGACCCTGGTCGTGGGCATGGTCGGCTTCGGCGGCATGTTCGCCGTCTACACCTACGTCAGCTCGACCATGACGGAGGTCGCCGGGCTGCCGATGTCGCTGGTGCCGCTCGCGCTGATGGTCTACGGGCTCGGCATGGTCGCCGGCAACATCCTCGGCGGCCGGCTCGCCGACCGTGCCCTCACCCGTGGGCTGTTCGCCATGATGGGCGCGCTCGTGGCGCTGCTCGCGCTCTTCGCCGTCGCCGCACACAACCCGTACACGGCGATGATCGTGCTGTTCCTCGTCGCTGCGGCCGGATCGGCTCTGGTGCCCGGTCTGCAGACCCGGCTGATGGACGTCGCGGCGGACGCGCAGACCCTCGCCGCCGCCCTCAACCACTCCGCGCTGAACATCGCGAACGCGTTCGGCGCGTGGATCGGCGGCGTCGTCATCGCCGCCGGATTCGGCTACACGGCCCCCGCCCTCGTGGGCTCGGCGCTCGCGCTGTCCGGCATCGCGGTCCTCGGCGTCGCGGTCGTGACGGCTCGGCGATAGCGTCGGTCCGTTCGGCTACGGTTCTTCGCGTGCCACACATCATCACCACGGTCAATGTCAACGGGGTCCGCGCGGCCGCCCGCAAGGGGCTGCTCGAGTGGATCGAGGGCTCGCAGGCGGACGTCGTCTGCCTGCAGGAGACCCGCGCGTCGGACAAGCAACTCCACGAGACTCTCGCGCCGGCGCTCGACGCCGGCTGGCACCTGGCCTCCGCCGAGCCGTCTGCGAAGGGCCGCAACGGTGTCGCGGTGCTGTCCCGCCGCGCCGCCGACGCCGTGCGGATCGGGTTCGGTGACGACGAGTTCGCCGACGCCGGACGCTACATCGAGGCCGACTTCGACGCGCTGACCGTCGGCAGCCTGTACCTGCCCACCGGTGAGGCCGAGACCCCCAAGCAGGAGCAGAAGGAACGCTTCATGGCGTCGTTCGCGGCGCACCTGAACCGCAGTGCCGCCGCTGCCGCCGCGGCGGGACGCGAGGTGCTCGTGTGCGGCGACTGGAACATCGCCCACACCGAGCGGGACATCAAGAACTGGAAGGGCAACGTCAAGAAGTCCGGCTTCCTGCCGAGCGAGCGTGCCTGGGTCGACGCCCTCCTCGCCGACGGTGCGTGGGTCGACGTCGTGCGGACGCTGCACCCCGAGGTGGACGGCCCGTACTCGTGGTGGTCGTACCGCGGCAAGGCCTTCGACACCGACGCCGGGTGGCGCATCGACTACCACCTCACGACGCCGGGCCTGGCCGGGCGGGCGAAGGAGGCCCGCGTCGAGCGGGCCGCGACGTACGCCGAGCGCTGGTCGGACCACGCGCCCGTCACGGTCCAGTTCCGCTGATGGCGTCACCGAAGCCCCGGAACTCGATCCTGGCGCTGCTGGTCGCCCTCGCGGGTCTCGCGGTCGCGGTGTTCGTCGGCACCCAGAGCGGGGGAGACGACACGTCCCCGGCCGCCGCCCCGGTCACGTCGGTGACCAGCACGGCGGCGAGCGCCTCGAAGACCAGCGCGCCGAAGCCCGCCGCGCCCGCGTCGAGTGCGGCGAAATCGGGCACGGCGAAGAACGGCGCCGTCCCCGACTACGTGTGGACCACCCTCGCCGCGATCGATGCCGGCGGCTGGCCGCCCGACGACGCGCCCGGCACGCAGGGCGGGCGGACGTTCGGCAACCACGAGGGCCGGCTGCCCGCCACGTCGGACGGCGGGCAGAAGGTCCGCTACCAGGAGTGGGACGTCAATCGGAAGCAGAATGGCCGGGGGCGCGACGCCGAACGCATCGTCACCGGCGACGACGGCTCCGCGTGGTACACCTCGGACCACTACGAAACGTTCGTGAGGATGCGCTGATGACGAGGACGCTGCGATGACACCCGAGTTCCCGCGTGGACTGTCCCTGCTGGTGGCGGACAGGGGCCGCGCGGCGGGTATCGAGGAGGCCCTGCGCGACGCGGGACGTCCGGTGCGGCACGTGCGCGGACGTCGGATGCCGACCGTCCCGGCGCTGTTCGACGAGTTCGCGGCCGCACTGCAGTTCCCGTACTACTTCGGCCGCAACAAGGATGCGTTCGACGAGTGCCTCGGCGAGATCGGCGACACCGTCGGCGCGGACCCCGTGGTGTTCGTTCTCGACGCCGACGACTTGCTGCGCGAGCAGGGCTCGGAGCTGGCCTGGTTCGGCGACGCCGTGGGTGCCGTTGCGGCGTCGATCGTGTTGCAGGTGCGGCCCGGCCACGCGGACACCGTGGTCGCCCGATGCCGGGCCCTCGGCGTACACCTCCCTCGCATCGCCGAGACCGGCGCGTGACAGTATCGGGGATTATGTCGAGCACTGCAGAGAACACCGCGACCCCTCCGACCGCGAAGCCTCGCGTCCTGTCGGGAATCCAGCCCACCGCCGACTCGTTCCACCTCGGCAATTTCCTCGGTGCGTTGCAGCAGTGGGTGCCTCTGCAGGACGACTTCGACGCCTTCTACTTCATCCCCGACCTGCACGCCATCACCGTGCCGCAGGACCCGAAGGAGCTGCGGCAGCGGACGCTGCGCGCCGTCGCGCAGTTGCTGGCACTGGGCATCGACCCGGAGCGCGCGACGCTGTTCGTGCAGAGCCAGGTGCCCGAGCATGCCGAGCTCGCGTGGGTCCTCAACTGCATCACCGGTTTCGGTGAGGCCAGCCGCATGACGCAGTTCAAGGACAAGTCGGCGCGCCAGGGCAGCGAGCACGCCAGCGTCGGTCTGTTCACGTACCCGGTCCTGATGGCCGCCGACATCCTGCTCTACCGCCCACAGCGCGTGCCGGTGGGCGAGGACCAGCGCCAGCACCTCGAGCTCGCCCGGGACCTCGCCGGCCGGTTCAACACCCGGTTCGGCAAGACGTTCGTGATCCCGGAGCCGCAGATCATCAAGGGCACCGCCAAGATCTACGACCTGCAGGATCCGACGTCGAAGATGAGCAAGTCCGGTCCCACCCCGGCCGGCCTGATCAATCTGCTCGACGACCCCAAGGTCTCCGCCAAGAAGATCAAGTCCGCCGTCACCGACAACGAGCGCGAGATCCGCTTCGACCCCGAGAGCAAGCCGGGCGTCAGCAACCTGCTCACCATCCAGTCGGCGCTGTCCGGCAAGAGCATCGACGACCTCGTCGCTGGATACGCGGGCAAGGGGTACGGCGACCTCAAGACAGACACTGCCGAGGTGCTCGCCGAGTTCGTCACGCCGCTGCGGGAGAAGGTCGACGGCTACCTCTCCGACCGCGCGGAGCTGGATCGCATCCTCGCGGCCGGTGCCGCACGCGCCCGCGAGGTCGCTGCCCGGACGCTCGGCCAGGTCTATGAGAAGGTGGGATTCCTGACCACCGGGAGGTAATCCACACATGGCCGACGGCGCGCCGAGCTTCCTCGACAAGCAGCGAGCGGCGCGGCCGTGGCTGGATCATCTCGTCCGCGCGGGCGGGCGCTACCAGCAGCAGAAGGGCGACTACTACGCCGCCGGGATCACGTATTTCACGATCCTCGCGATCGTGCCGATCCTCATGGTGGCGTTCGCCGTCGCCGGGTTCGTGCTCGCCGGTAACCCCGAGTGGATCACCGACATCCAGGAGCAGGTCAGCAAGAACATGCCGGGCGGTCTCGGCGACACCGTCAACTCGCTGATCGACTCGGCGATCTCGGCCCGCACCGGTGTCGGTGTGCTCGGTCTGCTCGGTGCCGCGTACGCGGGGCTCGGGTGGATGGCGAACCTGCGCGACGCGCTCACCGCGATGTGGGAGACCACCCACGAGTCCGGGAACTTCATCGTCACCAAGCTGAAGGACCTCGCGGCCCTCCTCGGACTGGGCCTGACGATGCTCGTCTCGTTCGGACTGTCCGCGCTCAGCAACGGGCCGCTGGCCGGCAGGTTCGTCGAATGGCTCGGCGCCGAGAACGTCACCGGCGTCGGGGTGGCGATACGGATCGGGTCGCTCGTGGTCGGCCTGCTCGCGACGTGGGCGGTGCTGACCTGGGTGATCGCGCGCCTGCCCCGCGAACCGGTGACGCTGCGCAGCGCCGCCCGGGCGGCTTTCGCGGCGGCGATCGTGTTCGAGATCTTCCGTCAGGTCGGTGCGATCTATCTGACGGCCGTCAGCCAGGGACCGGCCGGTGTCGCGTTCGGCCCGATCCTGGGTCTGCTCGTGTTCAGCAACCTCACCGCGCGCCTGATCCTGTTCGCGACCGCGTGGGCCGCGACCGCACGGGAGAACCTGAAGAACGTGTTCGTGCCGCCGCCGGACTCGGCGGTCATCCGGCCCCGTGTGCAGCTCCGGGAGGGGCCGTCCGTGAAGGAGGCGCTGGCGTTCACCGGCGCCGGGGCCCTCGCAGCAATCGGACTGGCCGGCCTGTGGAAGCGCCGGGGGGACTGAACGTCGCTCAGCGACGGCGGCGGCGACGGGTGAGCGCGCGGGCCCAGCCGAGGAGACCGACGACCACACCCGATCCGACGAGCCCCACCGCGACCCGACCGGCGGCGTCCTTGTTCGGCAGATCCGACCCGGACGCCAGGTCCATCCCGCCGGGACCGGAGCTGGCCGGTCCCGCGACGACCACCGCCGGGCCGTCCGCATCGGATGCCGGATCCACGAGGGTGCCCACCGTGGTGGTGGGGTCGAGGGCGTAGCCGTAGTCGAGAAGTCGGGCAACCTGCTCCCACGGCCGGATGGGCAGCACGTCCGCGGCCATCAGCGTCACCGCCAGCCGCCGGCCGTCGCGGTCGGCGCCACCCACGAACGTCTGGCGGGCGTCATCGGTGTAGCCGGTCTTGCCGCCGAGTGCCCCCGCATAGTTCGCGAGCAGCAGGTTGTCGTTGTAGATCGGGTAGGGCTCGACCGGCTTGCTGTCGGGCACCGTCGGATCCGCGGGATGCCCCGGGAACATCACCTGCTCGGTGGAGATCAACTGCGCGAACGTCGGATTCTGCATCGCCGCACGGAAGAACAACGCGAGGTCGTACGGCGAGGTCGACATCCCGGGACCGTCCAGCCCCGACACCGACGCCGTCCGGGTGTCCAGCGCGCCCAGGGATTCGGCCTTCTCGTTCATCTTCGCCACGGTGGCCTCGTCGCCCCCGAGTTGCTGTGCGAGGGCCTGGGCGGTGTCGTTGCCGGATCGCATCACGAGGCCCTGCATCAGCTGGAGGTTGGTGTACGTGCCGCCGGCGCCCAGACCCGCGGAACTGCCCTCCATGGACGCTGCCGCCGCGTCCACGACGACGCTCGTGCTCAGATCCAACTCGTCGAGCGCGACGAGCGCGAGCAGCACCTTGATCGTGCTGGCGGGCCGGTAGCGACCGTGCGGGTCCTTCGCGGCGAGCACCTGGCCGGTGTCCAGGTCGGAGAGAAGCCAGCCGGTCGCGGAGATCTCGGCGGGCAGCGGAGGGGTGCCCGGGGCTGTGACGATGCCGCAGCTGCCGAGCGCGTCGCCGCCGACGGGGTCGTCCGGCACCGGGACCGGTGGGGGCGCCGTCTCACCGGGGCGCGGCACCTCGGACAGGTCGATCGCCGGTGGCGGCGACTGCCGGTGCGGGCACGCGTCGGTGTTGGGCGTGCTGAACGGGGGAGTGGTGGTGGGTGTGACGTCCGCATCGGCGGCCGTCGGTTGCTGCGCTGCCACGGGCAGTGCGGCGGCAGGAGCGGCGGCCCCGGCGCCGAATGCGAGCGTGGCCGCCGTGGCGGTGAGCAGGACCTTGCGCCGCGCAGTCTTGTCGAGAGCAGTCATAACGAGAATCCAGGGTATGCCCTGAAACGCGTTTTGCGCACTCACCGCTGCCCCGAACTGGTCGGGAACAGCGGCAAGTGCGCAAAACGTGGTGGTGCGTGTGCTTACCGGAGCATCACTTGCGGGCGAACAGCAGCGCGCGCTTGACTTCCTGGATCGCCTTCGTCACCTGGATGCCACGGGGGCACGCGTCGGTGCAGTTGAAGGTCGTGCGGCAGCGCCACACGCCGTCCTTGTCGTTCAGGATGTCGAGACGCTCGGCGGCGCCCTCGTCACGGCTGTCGAAGATGAAGCGGTGTGCGTTCACGATCGCGGCCGGGCCGAAGTAGCTGCCGTCGCTCCAGTACACCGGGCACGACGTGGTGCAGCAGGCGCACAGGATGCACTTGGTGGTGTCGTCGAAGCGTGCACGGTCCGACTGCGACTGGATGCGCTCGCGGGTCGGCTCGTTGCCCGTGGTGATGAGGAACGGCTTCACGGCACGGAACGCGTCGAAGAAGGGCTCCATGTTGACCAGCAGATCCTTCTCGACCGGCAGACCCTTGATGGGCTCGACGGTGATCGTGATCGGCTTGCCGTCCTTGGGCAGCATGTCACGCATCAGGACCTTGCAGGCCAGACGGTTGACGCCGTTGATCCGCATCGCGTCCGAACCGCACACACCGTGTGCGCAGGAGCGACGGAACGTCAGGGTGCCGTCCAGGTAGCCCTTCACGTACAGCAGCAGGTTCAGCAGACGGTCGGTCGGCAGCGTGGGGACCTGGAAGCTCTCCCAGCGCTGACCCTCGCCGTCCTCCGGGTTGAACCGGGCGATCTTGAGGGTGACCATGACGGCGCCCTCGGGAACGGGCGGCAGCGCGGGTGCGTCCTTGTCCATGACAGGTGCGGACATCAGTACTTACGCTCCATGGGCTCGTAGCGGGTCTGGACCACCGGCTTGTAGTCGAGACGGATGTCGGAGAGCAGACCGTCGCCCACCTTGTAGGCCATGGTGTGCTGCATGTACTCGGCATCGTTGCGATCCGGGTAGTCCTCGCGGGCGTGGCCGCCACGCGATTCCTTGCGGTTGAGCGCACCGACGACGGTGACCTCGGCCATCTCCAGCAGGAAGCCGAGCTCGACGGCCTCGAGCAGGTCGCTGTTGTAGCGCTTGCCCTTGTCCTGGACCGTGATGTGGTTGTAGCGCTCCTTGAGCGCACGCACGTCCTTCAGCGCCTGGGTCAGCGTGGCCTCGGTGCGGAACACCGACGCGTTGTTGTCCATGGTCTGCTGCAGCTCGGTCCGGATGTCCGCGACGCGCTCGTGGCCGTGGTCGGACAGGATGACCTCGAGCCACTCCTCGACCATCTTCGCCGGGTTCTCCGGCAGCGGCACGAAGTCGCTGTTCTCGGCGTGCTCCGCGGCGGCGATGCCGGCGCGGCGACCGAAGACGTTGATGTCGAGCAGCGAGTTGGTGCCCAGACGGTTCGCACCGTGCACCGAGACGCACGCGCACTCGCCGGCGGCGTACAGGCCGGGGACGATGTCCTCGTTGTTGCGGAGCACCTCACCGCGGATCTTGGTGGGGATGCCGCCCATCACGTAGTGGCACGTCGGGTACACCGGGACGAGCTCGGTGACCGGGTCGACGCCCAGGTACGTGCGGGCGAACTCGGTGATGTCGGGGAGCTTCTCCTCGAGCACGTCCTCGCCGAGGTGCGTGACGTCGATGTAGACGTAGTCCTTGTTCGGACCGGCGCCGCGACCCTCGAGCACCTCGAGCACCATCGAGCGGGCGACGATGTCGCGGGGCGCGAGGTCCTTGATGGTGGGGGCGTAACGCTCCATGAAGCGCTCGCCGTCGGCGTTGCGGAGGATGCCGCCCTCGCCGCGGACGGCCTCGGAGATGAGGATGCCGAGTCCGGCCAGGCCCGTCGGATGGAACTGGTGGAACTCCATGTCCTCGAGCGGCAGGCCCTTGCGGAAGATGATGCCCATGCCGTCACCGGTGAGGGTGTGCGCGTTGGACGTCGTCTTGTACATGCGGCCCGAGCCGCCGGTGGCGAACACGATCGACTTCGCGTGGAAGACGTGGATCTCGCCGGTCGACAGCTCGTACGCGATGACACCGGTGGCGACGGGGCCCTCGGGGGTCTCCGTCAGCGCGATGTCCAGCGCGTAGAACTCGTTGAAGAACTCGACGTCGTGCTTGACGCAGTTCTGGTAGAGCGTCTGCAGGATCATGTGACCGGTGCGGTCGGCGGCATAGCAGGCGCGGCGGACCGGGGCCTTACCGTGATCGCGGGTGTGACCACCGAAACGACGCTGGTCGATCTTGCCCTCGGGGGTGCGGTTGAACGGAAGACCCATCTTCTCGAGGTCCAGCACCGCGTCGATGGCTTCCTTGGCCATGATCTCGACGGCGTCCTGGTCGGCGAGGTAGTCGCCGCCCTTGACGGTGTCGAAGGTGTGCCACTCCCAGTTGTCTTCCTCCACGTTCGCCAGTGCGGCGCACATGCCGCCCTGGGCCGCGCCGGTGTGGCTGCGGGTGGGGTAGAGCTTGGTCAGTACGGCCGTGCGGGCGCGGGGGCCGGCCTCGATGGCTGCGCGCATGCCTGCGCCGCCTGCGCCGACGATGACGACGTCATAACGATGTTCCTGCATGAAGTCTCTGCTCCCCTAGCTCGCCGAGATGTTGGGGTCGAAGGTGAAGATGACGTAGGTGCCCAGAGCCATGATCAGGATCATCGACACGACGAGAACCGTGTTGAGCCAGAACCGGGTGGAGTCCTTACGCGAGTAGTCCGCGATGACCGTGCGCAGGCCGTTACCGCCGTGCAGCTGGGCGAGCCAGAGCATGGTGAGGTCCCAGATCTGCCAGAACGGGCTGGACCAGCGACCCGCGACGAACGCGAAGTTGATGCGGTGCACGCCGTCGTCGAGCATCAGCATGATGAACAGGTGGCCCAGGACCAGCACGATGAGTGCCAGGCCGGAGAACCGCATGAACAGCCATGCGTAGAGCTCGAAGTTGTTCTTCGCGGCGCGACGCGGCGAGCGGGGGTTGTCGAGGCTGGCAGGGCGGTCGTACGCCGTGCCCAGCGACTTGGCTTCTGTCGTCATGTCAGTGCCCCGCAAACATGTTGTAGAAGATGCGCCCTGCGGCCGGGATCATCACCACGAACCAGACGGCGAGGATGACCCAGAGCATGACGCGCTGGTACTGGGGGCCCTTCGCCCAGAAGTCCACCAGCATCACCCGGAGCCCGTTCAGTGCGTGGTACAGCACCATGGCAACGAGCGCGAGCTCCATGAGACCGACAAGGGGGTTCTTGTAGGTCTCGATGACTCGGTCGTAGGTGTCCGGGTTGACGCGCACGAGTGCGGTGTCCAGAACGTGGACGAAGAGAAAGAAGAATGTTGCGACGCCGGTGATCCGGTGTAGAACCCAGGACCACATTCCGGGGTCGCCCCGGTATAGCGACCGGGTGCGCTCCTTCGCGGGAGCGGCTTCCGTCGTGCTGCTCATCGAGTGCTGTGCCTCCAACGTCTTTGGTGGGCGCGTCGAGCCTGCAACACTGTTCGGGAGTACCGCAGCTCGGGCTCGACGAGAACCTAAACCGACTTCTGTGAACTCTAAACCCAACCGAATCCGGGAACTAATTCCCCGTGCGGTTCGTACGGCGTCGAAAATGCTTGTTAGGTTTGCCTTCCCATAACGGGTTTCGTGACGCCTGTCGATTCTCTGCATGCATTCAGCCGGGGTCGCGGGGTGGGGACCTTCGGCCCTGGTGGGTCGGAAGTTGTTGCGCCACAATGTTCATCGGGAAAGTGGGGGTGCCGTCCGGTCGCTGGCCGGGCTGTGTCGGCGGTGGCGACGTAGGTGAACGACGGGTATATCGCCGCGGTATGCAATGTGGAAAATGTCTCACGCGGATGAAGTTCGCGTTTCGAGTAGCTACTCGCCGGTAACTTGATTTTGCGTGGTGGCGGCCGTTCGACGCCCGCCGACGGCTGCTACCGGAGGCTCCGAATCGGGACCGGCGAGGGGGCGTCGGAGTCGCGGTTCGGACACCCCGCGTTCCGACACCCGGCATGTCGATGCCGCCCGCTCGACACCCGCCGCGGCTACCGTCTAGTCATGACAGCGCCGTTGGATCTGGACTACCTCCGCCGCGCGCCGAAGGTGCTGCTGCACGACCACCTCGACGGTGGTCTGCGGCCGGCCACCGTCGCGGAACTGGCCGCCGAGTGCGGATACACCGAACTGCCCGCGCACACTCCCGACGAACTGGCCGAATGGTTCCGTGACGCCGCCGACAGCGGATCGCTCGAGCGCTATCTCGAAACCTTCGCTCACACCGTCGCGGTGATGCAGACGCCGTCGGGTCTGCGCCGGGTCGCGCGCGAGTGCGCGGAGGACCTCGCCGCCGACGGGGTGGTCTACGCCGAGGTCCGCTTCGCGCCCGAGCAGCATCTCGAGGCGGGGTTGACCCTCGACGAGGTCGTCGAGCACGTCCTGTCCGGTTTCGAGGAGGGCACGGCGGTCGCCCGTGAGGCAGGGCACGACATTCGCATCGGGTGCCTGCTCACCGCGATGCGGCATGCGGCACGTTCGCGCGAGATCGCGGAGCTGGCGGTCCGCTTCCGGGGCCGCGGCGTGGTCGGGTTCGACATCGCCGGGGCCGAGGCGGGCTACCCACCGAGCCGGCACCTCGATGCCTTCGAGTACATGCGGACGTGCAACGCCCATTTCACGATCCACGCCGGTGAGGCGTTCGGGCTGCCGTCGATCCACGAGGCCGTCGCGTTCTGCGGCACCGACCGGTTGGGGCACGGCGTCCGGATCACCGACGACATCACGGTCGGGCCGGACGGCGACGTCACCCTCGGACTGCTCGCCGACTACGTGCGCGACAAGCGGATCCCGCTGGAGCTGTGCCCCAGCTCCAACGTGCAGACCGGGGCGGTCGCGACCCTCGAGGAGCACCCGTTCGACCTGCTCGCACGACTACGGTTCCGTGTCACCGTCAACACCGACAACCGCCTGATGAGCGATACCTCGATGAGCCGCGAGATGTCGGCGCTGGTGAACACGTTCGGGTACGGCTGGAGTGACCTCGAACGCTTCACCATCAACGCGATGAAGTCCGCGTTCATCCCGTTCGACCAGCGGCTCGCGCTGATCGACGACGTCATCAAACCCGGCTACGCGGTCCTGATCGGCTGAACCGGCCGATCAGGCCTACTCCGGACGCAGCCGGCTCTCGAACTCGTTCTCGAGCGCCCGCCACGTTTCGGCCTCGGCCTGGAACGGCGGATTGGGCGTCATCCGGCTCGGGGTGGGATCGATGATGTACGACACGTACCAGCCCAGCGGGGTCGACGGTGCCAGCGCCGCATCGGTCGCGTCGTCCCTCGCGAAATCCGCCGCGTCGGTGAACAGTTCGACGGCGAGCTCGAGCTGATCGGCGTCGACGCTGTCGGGGCCCGCAGTGAGGTCGTCGACCAGGCCCGGCAGGACGTAGACGTTCTCGTCGGTGACCTCGATGTCGAGCGATCCGTCCACCGCGGCGGTCTGCACCTGCTCGTACGTGCTGACCCGAGCCAGGTCGTGGTCGTGGTTGTCGGCGAGGTAGCGGGCGAGTGCGCGCTCGGAACCGAACACCGAGATCTTGCCGCCGTGTCCGAGGAACACGGCGTGATCGTTCAGGTAGCAGCGGAGCGAGTAGTACGTCGTCTCCGACGTGATGATCTTGATCGGGTCGATTCCGACGAGAGTCCAGAAGGTCTCCTCCGCCTCCTCGGTCTCGTCGTCGCCGTCGTACTCCTCGTAGTCCTCGTCCGATTCGGCATCGTCGTCGGCGTCGACGACGTTCTCCTCCGCCGCGAGGATCTCCGCCTCCGCGATCGACAGGGCCTCGGCGTCGACGACGGGGGTGGTGACGATCGAATCGATCGCGTCGAGCACGGAGTCCCAGTCTTCGGCGACCGCGGTCCCGATCCGGTCCCACAGTGCCTCGCCCTCACGGCCGGCGAACTCGTCGACCCCGCCGCGCAGGTAGGCGAGTTCGGGGTGGTTCTCGAAGAACTTGATCACGGGCTCGAGATCGCACACCTCGCCGATGTTGCGCACCATCGCCAGCGTGCTCTCGAGCTCCGAGACGGTCAGGCCTTCCGGATCGCCGGCGGCCAGTTCGGGAACACCGATCAGATCGAATGCGAAGTTCTCGTCCGGCTCGAGCTCGGGCGCGGCCAGCTTGGAGACGACTGCCCACGACGGGTGCTCGACCAGGTCGTTGTCGTCGTCGGTGCGGATGAAGGCGGCGAGCTCCGCGACGGAGGGGAAACCGTACAGGTCGTCCTCGTGACCGAGGAACGCCTCCCACTCGTCGTCGCCCTCGCGCCAGCGAGGAGCCCACAGCGTGACGAGGTCGCCTCGGGTGAGACCGAGTTCGATCGGGACGATGTCTCCAGCCATGGCCGGAAGCCTAGCCAGCTCGCGCGCAAAGATATAGCCGGACACCGGTCAGCTGTTCGAGAAGTCGGTGAACAGGGCCGCGGTGATCCGATTCCGTTCCTCCGCGGCGACGGCCGCCGCCCGGTGCGCGGTGTGGGTGATCGTCCGGGCGAGGGCGCGGGCGTCGAGTCCGAGCAGGGAATCGCTGAGCCACAGCCCGGTCGGGCTGCCGGTCCCGTCGACCTCGATGCGCACGTGACCGTCGTCGCTGACCGCGTGGGCCCGGATGGACCGCAGCCCCGACAGTGCGTCGTCGAACAGGTTCAGCTGCGCCGTCGCCCGCCGCACGATGGCGTCCATGTCGTGTCCGTTCATACCGGTCGCATCCAGCTCGTCGGGGCGTGGTTCTCGTCCTCGGTCTGCTGGGCGACCGCGACCTGCTCGCGGGTCGGCAACCCGAGCCGGTCGAGGACGTCGTCGGGCATGCCGTCGTCCGCGAGCTGCTCGCGTCGGCGGGTACCCGCCTCCCGCGCGGCCTCCCGGCAGAGCCGGAGGATCTCGTCGGCCAGACGCTCGCCGCCGTAGCGCAGTTCGCGCTCGTCGATGCGAATGTCGACGGGCAGGCCGGCTTCCGTGGCGCGGACCGCGACGGTCCGGGACCGGTTGACCGCGGTCGCGACCTCGGGGGCCGGCGGGGACGGTGGTTCGTAGGTCATGTTCCTCCGGTCACTCGGTGGGGCGGTAGAAGCCGTAGAAGCCCATGCCGCTGTTCGTCGTACGGATCGAGCTCACCGAGACCGGATCGCCGGCCTCGACCATCTGGCCGTTGCCGATCACCATCGCCACATGGCCGTCCCACACGGCGAGGTCGCCGGGCATGAGGTTCTCCTGGTCGACAGCGATCCCGACCCCCTGCTCCTGGGCGAGTCGCGGCAGCTCGACACCGGCCTCGCCGTACGCCCACTGGGTCAGGCCGCTGCAATCCAGGCCCTGCCCCGGCGTGGTGCCGCCCCACTGATAGGGGACACCCTGCTGGGTGAGGGCGTTGCGGACGGCGTTGGCGGCCTCCTCGTTGGGGGCGACGGCGGTGCTGCCGTCGGGCAGCAGGATCTCGACGCCGCTGCCACCGAACCGCGGGTCGTACGAGCTGGACCCGCCGGCACTGCCGGTCTCGACCGAGCCGGCGGACGATCCCGACCCGTAGGAGACGGTGCGCGCGGGTGCGCCTCCGAGCGACGGCGACGGCGACGGCGCCGGTCGTCCGTAGGACCCGGCGAACGCCGACACGAGGCGGCCCGCGGCGTCGGACTGCGGGGCGACCGTCGGGGACGCGGCCGATAGCGGGGCGACAGGTGCGGGAGCACTGACCGAGGCCGCCACGGTGCGGGCGTCGCTCGGCACCGGGTCGGGTGCCGTGAGCTCGACCATCCTGCCGGTCTGCACGGCCAGCTCGCCGCGTACCCGTTCCACCACAGCGAGGGCACGACCGAGGTGCTCGATCGCGGCGCCGATCAGCATGGCCTGTCCGGCCGGCGTCGCCAGCACCGGCAGCGCGGAGGAGGCGATGGACAGGAAGGAGTCGAGGATGCCCTGCAGTTCGGTGGTGCCGACACGGACGCACTCGGACGCGGCCTCGACGACCGCCGCGATCTCCCGGCCCCGGTCGGACAGCTGTACCGACGCGGCCTGCGTGGCCTCGGCCTTGCCGATCGCCGCGTCGGCGGCGGTTCCGGTCCAGACGCCGCCGAGGTCGCTGATCCCGGTGCGACCGAGTGCGTGGACGGCGTCGACCGCATCGGACGCGGCCCGGATGGCGTCGGCGGGGGATCCACCGGGCAGGGTGCCCGAACCGAAGGCGCCGAGGAGATCGAGGACGGGGCGCGCGAGCAGGTCGATCACGGCGCGACTCCGGTCGCCCCGAGTGACGCCGCCGTCGCGCCTTCGGTCGTGTCGTACGCGTCGGCGGTGGTGGCCGCGGCCGCGCTCATCGCCGACCAGGCGCCGGCGAGGCGTCCCAGTTCCGTCGCGTGCGCGGCCTGGGCGGCGCCGAACGCAGTGACGAACTCGCCGCCGATCAGTCCGAACACCGGCCCGAGCAGAGCCGGACCTGCCGCTGCGGCCCCCGCCCGCGCGGCCTCGGACTGTGCGGCCAAGGTCGCGGCGGTCGTGCCGAACGCGGCGATCCCCTCCGTCACCGCTGAGAACTCCGAGAACTCGCTCATCGCATCCCCCCGTTGCATGCCCCGTCGAAACTGATTCCGTCGCAAGGTTGGACGCACGGCCGGTGGATTCGGTTCCGGCAAGTTTCCGGGCGAGTTCGGCCCGTGTCCGCGCCCCACTATCCTGTGAAGTCATGGAAACGCACGTGGTCGACCATCCGCTCGCAGCTGCACTCCTCACGACGATGCGGGACGAACGCAGCAGCAATGCAACGTTCCGGTCCGCGCTGCGTGAGCTCACCCAGATGCTGATCTACGAGGCCATCCGCGACGCCCCGGTCGAGGAGTTCGAGGTCAAGACGCCCGTGGCCGTCACCACCGGCATCCGGCTGGCGCAGCCGCCGCTGCTGGTCCCGGTCCTGCGGGCCGGTCTCGGCATGGTGGAGCAGGCCAGCTCGCTGATCCCGGAGTCCCGGGTGGGGTTCGTCGGGATGGCGCGTGACGAGGAGACGCACCAGCCGGTGCCGTACCTCGAGTCGCTGCCCACCGACCTGTCCGGTGTTCCCGTCTACGTCCTCGATCCGATGCTCGCGACCGGAGGTTCGATGGTGCACACCATCGACCTGCTGGTCGCCCGCGGCGCCACCGACGTCACCGCCGTGTGCGTCGTCGCGGCGCCGGAGGGTGTGGCGGCGCTCGCGAACTCCGGTCACCCGGTGCGGCTGATCACGGCGACCGTGGACGAGGGCCTCGACGAGAACGCCTTCATCGTCCCCGGGCTCGGCGACGCCGGCGACCGTCAGTTCGGCCCGCGCTAGCGCAGGCTCGCACCGGCGGCGGACACCGGCCCGGTGTTTGTCTCTT